>JAZSMH010000060.1:0-140231 GCA_045535785.1 Clostridia bacterium | reverse complement strand
TTATGGACGCTCGTTCCATCGCGGCAACCGCTAAAAACGGCGGTATCCTTACTGCGGCAACCGAGATAGAATACGAAGAAACCGCACGTGACTACAATTTCGACGACACCGTTTATAAAAACAGACTTTACTTCGGTTACGGTAAGGCTGACAGCTCAGCCGAGCTCAAATTCGGCCCCGCTATTGCTGACTGGCCGGAAATGGCTCCCCTTACCGACGATCTCGTTCTCAAAGTAGCGGCAAGAATAACCGATCCCGTTACCACCACCGACGAGCTTATTCCCTCGGGCGAGACCTCGTCCTACCGTTCAAACCCCTATAAGCTCTCCACCTTTGCGCTTTCAAGAAAAGACCCTGCATACGTAGGACGCGCTAAAGCTATCGCAGAGCTTGAATCCGCCCGCCGTGAGGGTAAGGAATTTGTGTCTCTTATGGACGGCTTTGATACCGTTATCGCCGCAGCAAAGAAGATAGACCCCGCGTTCTCTCCCGAGAACACAGGAATCGGAAGCCTCGTTTACGCCAACAAACCCGGCGACGGTTCTGCGCGTGAGCAGGCGGCGTCCTGCCAGAAGGTTCTCGGCGGTTGGGCTAACATAGCTCACGAGTACGCAACCAAGCGTTACCGCAGTAACCTAATCAACTGGGGTATGATACCCTTTATTTACGATGGAAAGTGCGACTTTACCCTTGACGATATTATCGTAATTAAGGACGTAGCTAAAGTCCTTGACGAAGGCAAAATCGAAGCGTACGTTGTTCGTGACAATCAAGTAAAAACCATAGTTTTACGCGTAGACGCACTTACCGAAGAAGAAAAGAAAATTATAAGAGCAGGTTGTTTAATCAACAAGAATAAAGGAGCGCAATGCGAGTAATTAGCGGAATATATAGGGGAAGAAAAATTGCTTCGCCACTCAATAACGCCATTAGACCGACCACTGATAAAGTAAAAGAAGCGATTTTTTCCATCGTGCAGTCGGAGATTCGCGGTGCAACCGTCATCGATTTGTTTTCGGGCACGGGCGCGCTAGCGATAGAAGCGATAAGTAGGGGCGCGGAAAAAGTCTATATGTGCGACAACACCCCCGCATCTCTCGACCTTATCAAGCAAAATCTTTCTTTTGTAAAAAGAGAATCGTACGATTTATACAAAGGCGACTACGTCGATTGTATAAGACGATTCGTAAGTAAAGGCGAAAAAGCGGACGTAATTATTCTCGATCCACCTTACCATAAGGGCATTCCGCGTAAAGCGCTAGAATGTATCCAAAAATACGACGCGTTAGCAGAAGACGGAATTATCATTGTAGAGAGAAAAGAAACGGACGCGCTTGTAAAAGACGTATTTACCCTTATTTCTACAAGGCAATATGGCGAAACTTGTATCGACGTATACAAGAATTACAAAAAATGCGCGGTTACGGGCACTTTCGATCCGTTTACCAACGGCCACGCGTACGTTGTAGAGAAAGCATTCGAAGAATTCGACTTCGTGCACGTAGTAATGCTCGTCAATGAGAATAAACAAACTACGTATTCGGTAGAAACGCGCAAAGATATCATAAAAATCAGCCTAAACGAGTACAAAAAACGCATAAAAATCGACTTTTTTGAAGGACTTGCTATTGACTATTGCAAAGAAAATGGTATAGAATATATATATCGCGGATATAGGAATGATAGTGACCTTGCTTATGAAAAAGAAATGGCTGAATGGAATGAAACGCACGGCAACGTTAAGACTATACTAGTAGAAGCGAAGGATAGTATATCGAGTAGCGAAGTGAAACGCAAATATAACGAGGGTATCTCGGTAGACGACGATATGCACGAAGACGCAATAAGATACTTAGGAAGGAAATAGGTATGGAAGAAGACATCAAATTATTGTTAAGCTATATTGAGACGGAAATCAACGAGGGCAAGAAGCCCATTATCGGCAACGGCGTTATCGTCAACGGTCAAGCGATTTTGAAACTTATAGAAAGAATAAGAGTTGCGCTACCTTTGGCGACGGGCGAAGACAAAATTCTTCAAGCCACCGAAAAAGCTAGAGAAATTATAGAGATAGCCGAGCAACGAAAGGCGACCATCATAGATAGCGACATCGCCACTCGCGAAGCTAAAGTAAAGGCGGAGCGTATTATCCAACGTGCTATGTTACAAAAAGCAAGAATAGAGCACGATTTAGCGCAAAACTGTTACGATATGGTATCCGCTATCCAGAAGACCGTCAATCAAGCAAACGAGCAAATCAACGCCGTTTGCACAAGCGCGGATAAGGCTTTTGCTAGCGCAATAGAAAGAGTAGAGGTAAAACTAGACTAAAACCATACAAAGAACGAAACAAATAATAGAAGAGATTATCCCTTGCGTAAGTTTACCGAGTAAATAAAACGCAGGGGATATTTTTGTTTTCGATAAAAAACTCATACTCTGAAAAGTTACGCTTAATCCCCCAAAAGTTATCAAAAACTCGCATAGGGGTAGAATAAGGTGGGGAGAAAAACCGCTTTTTGACAGCATAAGACAACCTTTCGTCATTTCTATAAGCCCACCCGCCACACCCGACGTTAACCTTCTGTCTACTTTAAGAAAATAGAATATATCGCTAATTAGCGGTATTATTCCCACGTTAACCGACAAATCGAGCATCATATTGAATATCGTTATATATCCACCGACCAAGCCGATACTGAGGAAAGAATTGAGCATACTTTTATTAAGCACGTCGTCAGAATTTATGGTAGGTAGCGGCAAGAATTCGTCGGTATTTTTCTTTTTAGGACGATAAATAAACCCGTTAATAAGCGCGCCCAAATAGTGAGCAAAAAGCAAAATAAATCCGTATAATTTGTTATCAAACATCGCTACGCCTACCGCGCCTACGATAAATAACGGTCCGCTCGTTGAGCAAAAAGTGGATATTTTTTTTGCTTGATAATCACTAATTAAATTATTTTCGTAACATTCGCCAATTAGCTTTGCACCGACGGGATAGCCACAAAGAATACTCATAACGAATATAAACGCACTTATAGGTGGAGCTCTAAATAATTTTTGGAAGGGCTTATAACTGTATTTAGCTAGGGTGTTACCAAAATTTATTTCCGTCAATATTTTAGAAAAAAAGAAAAATGGTAGCATAGAAGGTAGTACGCAAACGACGTAAAGATTGAGCCCGTCTTTTATCGACTGCAAGTATATTTCACTATTAATGATAAATATTATCATTAGGATAAGTATAAGCACGCCGATAACGAGTTTGGGCTTTATTCTAGAAAAAACCTTCATTGTAGAGGATATTTTTTGAAAGGAAAAAAAATGATAACTTAGCGTATATAAAAAATTTTTCCGTCCATAATCTTACCGAAAACGATGTAAGCAATTTTGGAGGTATACATGGATAAAAAACAATCGTCTCACAAAGTAAGAACTTTTTTTAAGAAGAACGTCTATTATATCATTATGGCAGTTTGCCTACTTGCTATTGCAGCGATGATTACCGTTTCGGTACTAATCAATAACGGCACTATCGGTGGAATTAATAATGACGATACGCCGGCAATAACAGATCCCGACGACGATCTAAATAACGGCACCGTCCCTAACCCCGACGATGGCAACGGAGATAATAATAACAACAACAATGGTGACAACACGGGTAACGTAACCCCCGAACCCGAACAACCCACCGCCATAGTACTTGCTAGCCCGGTAAACAGCGCGAACGTTTTACTAAATTACAGCATGGATCAACTAGTATGGAATAGCACGCTCAAACACTACGCAGTGCATAACGGTATGGATTTTGGCGGTAACGACGGTGACGAAGTGTACTCGGCATACGACGGAGTAGTTACGGAAATAACCTACGATATCCTTAACGGCCATACCGTAACAATTAAGCATAGCGACACGCTTTCTACCAAATATAGCTCGCTTAACGAACCCGTGGTTAGCGTAGGTCAAAGCGTAACCAAAGGTGGCGTAATAGGCACTATGGGTACTACCGCAACGAGCGAATACTCTATGGGTGCACACCTACACTTCATGGTTTTAGAGAATGGTCAAGAAGTAGATCCCACTCTTTTCTTAGCAGACTCGGAAGATAAATAAATATAACGATTACACCGAATATAATATTATAGGTAACCGAAAAGCATTCTTCGGTTACCTAATATTTTTTAACGCGTTTTTTCGTTAAGCACAATAGACAAAATAACGCAAGGGCACTTTCTTTTTATTTTGATTGACTATTAATTTTTTGGGTGCTATTATAAAGATAATATTTTTTATACGTATATTAGGGAGTTTTTAGTTATGGAATACCGTTACGAAAGTGATTCTATGGGCAAAATCGAAGTTCCTATCAACGCACTATGGGGCGCGCAGACACAGAGAAGTCTACGCAATTTTCGTATAGGCGAAGAAAGAATGCCACTAGATATTATCTACGCACTTGCACTTATCAAGAAGTCTTGCGCAATAAGTAGCAGTATCCTTAACTCTACCAAAATGACCGAGCAAAAACTAAACGCAATTATTATTTCTTGCGACAAGATTTTGGATAAACGATTAGACGAACATTTTCCTTTGTCGGTGTGGCAAACGGGTAGCGGTACGCAAACTAACATGAACGTAAACGAAGTTATTGCTAATTATGCAAATAAAGAATTTAACGCAAATCTTCACCCTAACGACGACGTCAATATGAGCCAGTCTACTAACGACGTTTTTCCTACCGCTATTCACGTTGCAGGCGTTATCAATATTGAAGACAAACTCATTCCAAGCGTCCTTTCTCTTGTAGAAGCGTTTAATACTTTGCAAGAAAAATACAAAGGGGTAATCAAAGTAGGAAGAACACACTTCCAAGACGCAACCCCCATACTTTTTTCACAAGAAATAGACGGGTGGAAAGGTGGAATAATTAACGCGCTCGACATGATAAAAGTTGCGCTCAACTTCCTAAAAAAACTACCCATAGGCGGTACCGCAGTGGGTACGGGTATCAACGCACCGCAAGGCTTTTCGCAAAAGGTAGTGGATACCTTGAACGAACTTACTAATAGGAATTTTGTAAATAACGAGAACAAATTCCAAGGGCTTTCGATGAAAGACGACGTTTTGTTTATGCATAGCGCACTTAAGACGCTTGCCGTCAATTTGCAAAAAATCGCCACCGATATTAGATTTTTATCGTGTGGACCGAGAGCAGGAATAGGCGAAATCACCATTCCTTCTAACGAGCCGGGTAGCTCGATTATGCCGGGTAAAGTCAACCCCACCCAATGCGAAGCGGTGATAATGGTAGCTAGCCAAGTTATCGCTAACGACCTTAGTATCACCATGGGCGCAAGCGGTGGTAATTGCGAGCTCAACGTCAATATGCCCCTTATCGCGTATTCATTCTTGCAATCTATTCGCCTTCTTACCGACGTTATTAATTCCTTTACCAACAATTTGGTGGTGGGTATAGAAGTTAACGAGAAGGTAATAAAGAAGAATTTAGACAATTCTCTTATGCTCGTCACCGCACTTAGCCCCGTGTTAGGTTATGAAAAATCCGCCTATATCGCTAAATACGCGTTTGATAACGAGTTATCGCTAAAAGACGCCTGCCTAGAATTAGGGTTTTTAACTGAAGAAGAATACGAAAAAATAGTAGATTACAAGAAGATGGTATAATTATGCTAGAATTTAAACCCATTACCTACCAATCATATCAAGAATTATTGCCGTACTATGGTGGCAAAGGTATTTCTCTTGCAAATAGCACCGTTGCCTACAAAGTTATGTGGCATTTTAACACCGAGTACGCTATAAGTAACGGTTGCCTTATACTTAAAAATAGCCCTTCGTGGATGGAACCTAATTTCGACTTCCCGCTACCGCACCCTGACGGATGCGACGTTAATATAGACGCGGCTCTTCTAGATATAGAAGAATACTGTGTCAAGAATTATCAAAAACTCGTTTTTAGCGGAGTGGACGGTGAGCAAATAAAAGTTCTATCTTCGCGTTACGTCATGTACGAAAGTGAAAATAATCGCTTGTGGCGCGACTATATCTACGATGGTGAAAAAATGCGTACGTTCAAGGGTAAGAAGTACGCAGGGCAAAGGAATCATATCAATAAATTTTTGTCCAAATACCCCGAAGCACAATTTAACCGTCTAACTAATTTAGATAGAGACAAAATTCTATCCTTTATGGATAAATGGGGCGAAGCATTCCTTGAAGAAAAAGGTAAAAATAGCCTTAGAGAATGGAAGATAGGTAAGAAGTTCGTAGAAGACGTCAATCTAGACGAATATCTAGTAGGCGGAATAGTCTACAAAGGCGATATTATCGCATTCGCGGTGGCGGAAAAGGTAAAAGACACCTTAGTTATTCACGAAGAAAAAGCCCTGCACATTTACGAAGGCGTCAACGTCTTTTTGGTAAGAGAATTTGCAAAGTGCTTCCCTTGCGCGTACATTAACAGAGAAGACGACTCGGCAAGTGTGGGATTAAGAATGTCAAAACTTCAATACAACCCCCTTGTTATTGCCGATAAGTTCGTTTTTACCGTCAAGAACGAAAGTTATAGACTTGATAGGATCCCCAACTTTAAGAGCGAAAGACTTACCTACGGCAGTATAAAAAATAGCGAGAAACAAAAATACTACGACCTATGCGTAGACGAAGAGCGTAACGAATATTGGGGATACGATTACAAAAAAGATTTAGACGAAGAATTAACGGTAGACTATTTTCTTAAGGTTGCTAGGCGCGACTTTAAGAATAGAGCGTGCATCAATTTTGCTATAAGATTAAACGGCGAATTTATAGGCGAAACCGTACTCTTTAACTTCGATGGCAAAGGTGCCTGCGAACTTGGTGTGAGAATTTTACGCGACTACGACGGACGTGGCTACGGCAAGGAAGCGTTTATTTCCACCATGCGTTGGGCACTCTACTACCTAGGCATGAGTAAGATAAAATCTAGCTGCTACGTAGCTAATATCCCCAGTCTAAAAATGCACGAAGAACTTATGAAAAAGACGGGTTTTGACGGAGAAAAAAATTACTATGAACGCAACTTTTAAGGATATAAAGACGATATTTTTGGATATAGACGACACACTTTTCGACTTCAAAGCAGGGCAAAAAGTGGCATTCTTTAAGGCGTTCGAGAGCCTAGGTTACGACTGTAACGAAGATATTTATAGAAGCTACGACGTGCTTAACGAAAGCTATTGGAAAATGTTCGAAAGGGGCGAAATCACCAAAGAAAGACTTATTTGGGAAAGGTTCGAAAAACTCTTCGAAGTGCTTAATATCAACGGTAGTGCGTACCAAGCGGAATTAGCATACCAAGACTTATTAGGTAAGCAAGCGATATGGATTGACGGCGCAGAAGACGGACTAAAATATCTAATTAATAAGTACGACGTCTACCTAACCACCAACGGTTACGGTGCAACCCAAAGGTCAAGGACGCAAGAAAAAGGCATAGATAAATTAGTAAAAGACATCTATATTTCCGAAGTAATAGGTAGCCCCAAGCCTACCAAAAAATACTTTGATTTTTGTGTAAATAGTGCTAACGCTTCACGAGAAAGAACCGTAGTAATAGGCGACTCTCTTTCAAGTGATATGATGGGCGGTATCAACGCGTCCATGCGTACTATTTGGTTCAATTACCGCCGTTTACCCAAGACCGATTTACCCGTTGACTTCACCGTCAACACTTGGCGCGAGATATACGATATTCTTTAATTTAGAATACCGATAATTTAATTAAAGAAACCCAAACTTACCATTAATGCGGTGTTTACTTTTTCCATAGCTTTTGGAGAGAGTACACCGATTTTGTCTTTTAGACGTTGTTTATCAAGAGTCCTTACTTGCTCGGTTAGTATCACGCTTTCTTTAGGAAGTCCGCACGTTGTGTCTAGTTCTATATGAGTAGGGAGTTTAGCTTTCGTCAGTTGCGAAGTTATAGCGACGGCAATTACCGTAGGCGAATATTTGTTGCCGATATCGTTTTGCACGACAAGCACGGGGCGCACACCCCCTTGCTCGCTTCCTACGACAGGACTAAGATCGGCATAGTATAATTCACCGCGTTTTATCATTTTTTCCCCCTATTACAATCTATTCTTAATTTGCCACTCGCGTTAATATTATGTTTTCCAAGAAGGTATTTTTTTATACAAAACGCAATATAAAATCGTTTACAAACGCACTTTTAAGTTATATAATAATTTTATTAACTTTTAAGGACGGACTACGTAATGAAAGAAAAGTTTTATATCACTACACCAATTTATTATCCAAGCGGTAAGTGGCATATCGGCACTTGCTATACCACCGTTGTTTGCGATGCTATCGCTCGTTATAAGAGAATGTCTAACTACGACGTTTTTTACCTAACGGGCACCGACGAACACGGTCAAAAAATAGAAAAAGTATCTCAAGAGAACGGTTGTTCTCCTAAGGAATTCGTAGACAAACAAGTGGATACGCTCAAAGTACTTTGGGATAGACTCGACATAAGCTACGATAAGTTCATAAGAACCACCGACGATTATCACGAAAGCGCGGTTAAGAAGATTTTTAAGAAACTCTACGACCAAGGCGATATCTATAAGAGCGAATACGAAGGTTGGTACTGCACCCCTTGCGAATCTTTCTGGACAAAAACCCAACTTGTCGACGGCAAATGCCCCGACTGCGGTAGAGAAGTAGAACTAACCAAAGAAAGCAGTTACTTCTTCAGACTCAGTAAGTACCAAGATAGACTTATAGAACTAATCGAGAACAATCCCGAATTCTTACAACCTAAGTCCCGCCGTAACGAAATGCTCAACAATTTCTTAAAGGCAGGTTTGCAAGATTTAGCGGTATCTCGTACTTCCTTTAAGTGGGGTATTCCCGTGCCTTTCGATCCCGAACACGTTGTTTACGTTTGGATAGACGCGCTTACCAACTATATCACCGCGCTAGGATACGGTAGTGACGATACTACCTTGTTCGAAAAGTTCTGGCCCGCGGACGTACACATGATGGGTAAAGAAATCGTAAGATTCCACTCTATCATTTGGCCGGCACTATTGATGGCGCTAGATATTCCCATTCCTAAGAAAATCTACGGCCACGGTTGGTTGCTTTTAGGTAGCGACAAAATAAGCAAGTCAAAAGGCAACGTTGTTGATCCCATGGTGCTTAGCGATAGATACGGAGTAGACGCGGTTAGATATTACTTACTTAGAGAAGTGCCTTTCGGCTCGGACGGAATGTTTACTAACCTTACTTTCCTAAGTAGAATCAACACCGACCTTTGTAACAGCCTAGGTAACCTTTTGAGTAGGTCTACCGCTATGGTTAACCAATATTTTGGCGGAGATTTACCATACACCGACTACAAGACGCCTTTTGATAGCGCACTAGAAGAAGAAATCAACGCGTTGAAGGCAAAACTTGACGCAAGCGTAGACGGCTTACTCATTCCCGAAGCGCTTTCCGATATATTTAATCTCGTTTGTAGCGCAAACAAGTACATTGACGAAACCAAACCTTGGGTGGTAAGCAAAGAGGAAGCAAAACGCGAAGAATTAAAATCTATTATGTACCACTTGATAGAAACCTTGCGTGTAGTTGGTATAGCACTATTACCTTTCTTGCCAGAAACCGCTAAGAAAATCTTAAACGACCTTTCTTGCGAAATTCCCACCGAATTTGGTGATGCGCTTCAATACGGCGTACTAAAAGGTGGCGAGAAGATAATTAAGAGCACCGCACTATTTAAGCGTGTGGACGTAAACAAAGAAAGCCTAGAATTAGAAAAACTCGCAGGCAAAAAGGAAGAAAAGAAAGAAGAGAAGCCCGCCCAACCCGCCCCCAAGAAGCATGAAGAACAAGTTTATCAAGAGATAACCATTGACGACTTTGCCAAAGTTCAACTTAAGGTAGGCAAAATTCTCACCGCAGAGAATCACCCCAAGAGCAAGAAGTTACTTTGCTTCACCGTAGACACGGGGGATAAAGTAAGAAGCATTGTTAGTGGCGTAGCTAAGTACTATACCGCAGAACAAATGGTAGGCAAAGAAGTAATAGTTGTTTGCAACCTAAAGCCCGCAACGCTAGCAGGCGTACTAAGCGAAGGTATGATCTTGTTTGCCGAGAATGAAGAAGGCGTATTTAGCGTAGAACCTTCGGTAAAAGTAGGCGGTGGCGCAACCGTATCGTAAAACATGCTTATCGACACCCACGCACATATGAACGACAAGCGTCTAATAGATGACGCCGACAATATCGTAAGCAATATGCTTAACGACAATTTGTCGAAGATAATTAACGTGGGATACGATAGAGAAAGCAGTAATACGGCGTTTGAATTAGCAAAAAAGTACGATAATCTATATTGCGCGGTGGGAATACACCCGCACGATGCAAAGTTAGCAACGACAAGCGACTACTATCTTTTCGAATCGTTATATAAAGACGAAAAGACGGTGGCAATAGGGGAGATAGGGCTTGATTACTATTACGATCTAAGCCCAAGAGAAGTGCAAAAGCGCGTTTTTGTAGAACAACTAGAACTCGCGCACTCTCTTCAAGCCCCCGTAGTCATTCACTTGCGCGATGCGTACCAAGATATGTACGATTTATTAAAAGAGAACGATTCTCTTCTTACCTACGGCATACTCGTTCATTGTTATAGCGGTAGCAAAGAAATGATGGCTAGGTATAATGAGTTCAACCCATACTACTCTTTCGGTGGCGCGGTTACCTTTAAGAATGCCACCGAAAAACCCAATATAATAAGAAGTATGGACGTTAATAAGTTGCTTCTCGAGACCGACTGTCCGTATATGACGCCCGTACCGTTTAGGGGCACGACCAATTATCCGCGTTACGTTAATTTGGTGGCGGAAAGAATCGCGGAAATTCTATCGGTAACCAAGGAAGAAATAGAAGAGATAACTACAAGCAACGCCTACGCGTTTTTTAACAAACTAAAATGATAGCATACCTAATCGATAACAACGTTTATATCAATCTAACCAACAAGTGCAGTAACGATTGCACTTTTTGCGTAAGGAATACTAGCGATAGATATTCAGAATTTTCGCTATGGCTAAAAAAAGAGCCGACTAGCGAAGAGATTATATCCGCACTTCATCCTTATCTAGATAAATACGACAACTACGTATTTTGCGGTTACGGCGAGCCTTTGTATAGGCTTAACGAAATAATAACCGTAGCCGATTTTCTAAAAAATAAGGGTAAGAATATCCGCCTTAACACCAACGGTCAAGCTTCACTCATAGTAGGTGAAGGCGTTGCGGAGAAATTAAAAAATAGAGTGGATACCGTTAGCATCTCACTCAACGCGCATAACGCAAAAGCCTATAACGAACTATGTAATTGCATTTTTGGAGAGAATGGCTTTGCTAGCCTATTAGAATTTGCAGGCGACTGTAAGGTAAACGGAATGAACGTTGTATTTAGTATCGTAGACAATGGTGAAGTAAATATCGAAGAAGCAAAAAAAGTTGCCGATAATCTCAATATTCCGCTAAGAATAAGAGAGTTAATAAAATAACGTATCGGCATAAAAAACAATCATTTTTTCTTTTGTGCTTCAGTAAAAAAATTTTATCTTTCGTACGATTTTAGTATACTACGAAAATATCAAAAATCAACAGGAAAAATATGGAATTAAAAGAAGTTTTAGTTAAGAATAATTTTCGCTTCAAGAAGGCTCTCGGTCAGAACTTTATATCCGACGGCAATCTTCTTAACGCCATCGTTTTTGATGCGGGGATCACCGAAGAAGACACCGTTGTCGAGATAGGCACGGGTGGGGGTACGCTAACGGCAAAACTATGTAAAAAGGCAAAGCGAGTTATAAGTTTTGAAGTAGATAACAGCCTAGAGCCTATCATTAGAGAGATGACTTCAGGGTGCGATAATCTCACTCTTCACTTCCTTGACGTGCTGAAACTTTCCGACGACGATTTTAGAGTTTTGGTTCCCGAACCATTCAAAGTGGTAGCCAATTTGCCGTATTATATAACAACGCCCCTTATTATGCGTTTTATAGAAAGCACTCTAGACGTTAAGAGCCTTACACTTATGATGCAAAAAGAAGTTGCCGATAGAATTGTAGCAAAAAACGACACAAAAGACTACGGTAGTTTGACCGTTAGCATTAACTCTATAGCGGATGCAGAAATAGTTAGGAGCGTTAGTAGATTTTTGTTCTATCCCGTTCCCAACGTTGATAGCGCTATCGTAAGGATAGACGTTAATAAGAATAAGTATAATTTTGCCGATTATAATACTTTCAAAAAAGTAGCCAAATCCGCATTTTTGATGCGCCGTAAGACGCTCGTAAACAACCTTATTTCGGTATTTTCTTTAACAAAATCCGACTGCGAAAAAATCTTACTTTCTCTCAATTTTTCACCCATGATTAGGGGAGAAGCACTATCGATAGAAGATATGATTTTATTGTCGGACGCCATTTTTCGATATAATAACTAACGCCTAAGCCGACTTTTCAGCGCACTTTGAGTGCGCTTTTTTTTTAGCAAATAACGCAACTTTTTTCAAAATAGGTATTGACAACTTCTCGTACGTGGGTTAATATTATACTATATAAGTATAACATTTAGCGTGCTACACGCGCGTGAGCGTACACGAATACGCCACACAACACGAATATCGAAATTATTTTAAAGGACGGACTGAACCATGACCGACGTTACTAAGAATATTACCGAAATAAGCAAGGAGAATAACGCTATCACTTCTACGCACAAGAAGCGCAGTTATAGGGATATACCCTTACTGATCTTCATTGTGGCGGTAGCGATCTTTATGATGTTAGGTTGCACCCTCATCACCGATAAGAATACTTCGGATAACTTACGCTACGAGGAGAGTTTAGCAACGCAAAATCAAGACGCTACGGATACTACGTTTGAAACGGTGGTCAATAACGTAAAGAACGACGAGAACGTAGAGAATGCGCGTTTAACTTTAGCGATGGCGACTAAAGAAGCAGTCGCTTGCGACAATCTTCCCGACGGCAGACTCAAAGTTTGGTTCGAAGACGGCACGGTCGATGTTTTCGGCGATAGTAGTACTGTCATATCCATGGTAATAATTAATGATGATACCGAAAGTGTACCAGTTCCCCTTAATGAAGAGCAAGCTGTAAATAACGCAATGAAAGCAGCTGATGCTGGCTATGATGAAACGCAAGAATTTGGCAAGGACTATACTGGTTGCGCTAAAGAAAGAACGTTTAGCGGTAAATCCGCTTCTAATTCGGCTAGTCAGACTGGCAAAGATCCTTCTGTTTCGACCACTTGCTACAGTAAGTTCAAGTTTTCCTATGATAGCACGTGGGGTAAATTAATAGGTGCTGGTTTGATAAGCAGTGCGACACATACAGGAGGTGGTAGTCTTTCGTTTAGCGGAGACTATACCTACACTATAACTGCCAGCGCATCAGCTTCTCAGAGTGGTTGCGACAAAACGGCCACCGCTTCCGTATCGATCAGTAGCCCGACACTTACACTTAAGACTAACGAATCAGGCACTCCCTCTACGGTATCGTGTGGAAATCTTAACGGTTCCACTTGGGTGGATCCATCGGATCCTTACAAGCCTTCGAGATCCGTCAAGTACTATGCCTCTGCAAATTATGGATTGAATTCCATGACGGGAACTTACTATACTTCGGCAACAAGTGCCCAAGTGAATATACCTTTCAACAATATTAATGCAGTGTCTTACACCTCATCCGCGTATACAACCTATGGTGGGGTAACGTTGACGGCCAAATCAGCGCTTACGGGAACAAATTCCGCAACGGCGCGTAACGCTACAGCATTAAAAATAGATAACCAGCCACCAGCGTATTCGGAAATTGCGTTCATAAAAACGGACTCGTTAGATAAAAGCAATACAACTCTAGATAGAAGCGCGAGTGGCAAAATCATGAATGACACGGTAGATGCTGCATATAACGGTGACGTAACGATTAGAGTTAAATGTAACGATCCGGACAGCAGTACCTATAACGGTACTTACACCTACGTAACTAAGGTAGTAATTAAGAACGTTACGCAAAACTATTCGTTTACGGCTCCAAATGTTGCTTCTTCAAGAGGGACCGGTTATGTATACGCATATTACAGTGTAAAAACAACCGAGAAAAATTATCTCAACGGAAAATATGACGTTGAGATTACCGATTATGCAGGTAACGTAGGAAAAACGACGAGTGTAGGAAGTTACTATTTTACCGATATTTCGATACCGGAATATGCTAACGGCACGTTATCAAGCTCAATGACGGTTTCTAGGACTGGTAATGACTTTACGGCAGATGATACTACCAAGTGGACGGACGCACCGCTACGTGTTTCAATAAGCATCAAGGACCAAGTAGGCGACGCTATTAAAGTTACCGACGGTTATTACAAAGCGGGAGTTAAAAGCTTTGTCGTAACCATGACTAATAATGGCAAAACACACACCTTGTCTGTAGGCAAAGGCGTTTCGGCAGGTACCGAAAAGACTGATGGCGCAGGTATATATAAGCTTAATACCTACACTTTCGATCTTCCTTACGACGTAGATATTCTAGACAGCTTAGCTATAGACGTAACCGACAATGCAGGTAACGTGTTTAACATATTTGGTGGAGACCTTACCGATTTAGCGAGTGGTATTCCCAGCAAAATGCCATATAGCATAGATACCGTTGCGCCCGAGGTAAAAATTACCGATGAATACGGTATAAGTACCTCCAACGACAGTTACAAAGCGGGTAACAGATACAACGACGTTGCATTCACGCTCACCGTTAGAGATCTTACCTATAATAACAGGCTCAAACCTGACGATAAACAAGAAGTAGATACCAAGCCTTATTATTACGTTGACAAAGGAGAGTACAACAACGGTTCAGGAATTGAAAAGATACTTGTATATACGAGCAGTGGTAAGACCTCGTCTCAAAAAGTAACCTTCTACGTAGGTAGTAAGAAGTGTGAAGGCGTCTATGACGTAACGGGCTCGACGATATGTACCGAACTGTCTATAAGAATTACTTTACCGTACGACAAAGCAAGTAACGTAGAGGGTAGTAACGCTCTGTATATCGTAGCTATCGATAAGTGTGGTAACGTTTCCGACGGCACCAAGCATACCGCTTCGGGTACAACAGACAGTTACGCTACACGCAGTACGAGATCGTATGCGGACAATTCGTATACGTTCTCGGATCCGAAGGTAAACGACGCTAATTGTGCCAATGCTAGCGATAAGAGCTATGACTACTACGTTAGCCAAGATAAGACGTTAAGCGGTTACAAATTCGAGTACTACGTAATCAAAGACTATTATACACCGCAGGTTATCGTAACCGATAAGGATGGGACGGTTATAGCATCAACCAACGGGTACGATAGTACCTCTCTATCATACGTATTCCCATGGTCGAACGATCACGAATCTCAACAGTTCATCATACACTACGTTTACGGCTGTAGCGGTGGTGATCCCACCCTTAAAATGAATGGTACTAATATTTCTTTGAGTACTATTGATCCGTACGCTAGAAATGCATCGGATACAACGATAAAGCCAACCACTGTAAACAACGTTACTGACTCAGACTCGATATACGGCTCACAATCAAGTGGTTTAAGTACGCAAACGTTGGACGTCAACACTACGTATAAAGTACATACGGAAACCATCAATGTAGATGGCGTAGACGCGCGCAACACTTACACGATGAGCTTTAAGAACAAAGAAAACGTATCAACGGAAGAAATAACGATAACGACTCAAATTGACGTTTCCGCTCCCGAGACGTTCACGTTGATGGGCTTCGCTCCAGGGAACGTAACGAAGGATAATATCAATACGTACGTTGATTCTTCAGGAAATGCTACCAGTAAGCTCACTCAAGAGACCGTATTAACGGATGGAACGTGGTATAATATTGAGAATAGCAAAGAATACTGGGCTTTATTCAAAGTCGCAGACAACTATTCCGGTATAGCGGTAGACGGTAATGATTTAACCCCCGGTTCAGCTAACGACAAGACTGGCGCTCACGAAAAATATTACGGCATCGACGGAAAGTACGACAAAGCGGGTGAAGAACTTACCCAAAGTGCAGATGCAGAAATTCTAGACGAATTAGGTAATCCCAAGACGTATTCAAAAGGTATTCTCACCGAGGTATTCGCAGATGATCCTGACAAAGTAGAGGTATTTAGAGAAAGTAGCTTCGTGTTCGCGTTTAGATACGTTGGTGCTAAAGGTACCTATACCTATTATGAACACGGATACGTGCAAAAATTAGGTAATTACTACTACGTAGTAGTTCGCCTATTCGATAGAAACAGACTAGAGACCGAAGGTAATTGCTCTGGCTTCAAAACTACGGAAACAGAGGGCAAGAAGAGAAATATTTGGGACGTAAGTACCGGCACCTTCCTAGACTATTCGGTAGCAATAAGAGACTTCTTAGGCAATACGAGAACGTATGGCTCCACGAACGTAGCCTTTGCAGCTAACAAAGACGCTAACCTAAGAAAAGGCTTAGATAATAGCGATAATGCTATTTATACTACCAATTCGAGTGGTACGACGTTCAGTTCAAGTTACGTACTACGTTACTACGTAGATCCTTTCCCGACGTATGCAGATCTCTCTTTCTATACGTTCCCTTCTGATATGACCACATCTTCGTTACCGGGATCTGGTTCGGCATCCACTATGGGAAGTTACGGCGTTCAGCCCTTCCTACATTCGTCCACGCTACCCGGTCTTACGCAAGACCAGTCGTGGGGCGTTTATGATGACGGCTTCGTACATACCGCCGAGTGGACTATGAGCAACGTAATTATGGAGATTGAAGTTAAACAATCGTTGAGTGAACCTGTTATTACTTGGGGACAAGGTAATAGAGTAGACTATCCTAGCGTTCCTAACGGTACGGTTAATTTTGATTGGACGGTATCCGACTTTAGAGATAACAAGAGCATAGGCTGGGTAGTTTTTTATGCGAAAGAGTCAAAAGATATAAAACTTGGCGTTCAGATAACCAACAAAGCAGGCGCTAGCGTTGATACCGTATTATCGAAGACGACGGGATCGAACGACTATTATTTCATACTAAAACAGGATACTACCGCACCCGAATTGACCAAGGTGTTCTTCGCCGACAATCCTAACGAAACGACGATAAACAATTCACAACTTGCATTCGACGCAAAATTAAACGGCGATAACTACACGTTTACTTTGGATAAGAATAACAGCAGTTCGTTCGTAACGGGACAAACGGATCCCTTCGTTTGGGCTACGCAGAACCTATACGCTTACTTCATCGTTTCGGACAGGCAGGCATATTATAGATACGTAACCGACGAAAACGGCAATTACATAGTAGGCAGTGATGGTGAATACGTAAAGCAATTAGAAGGTTACACCATGGGCTCAGGCGCACACGTAACCGAGGGCTTCAAGGTTAACGACAGCGTATGTAGGCTAGTAGAAGATTACGTCCATTCTGAGAAGGATAAGAGCGAGAGAATGTACGTCTACGACGGTAAATCGTGGGGACTTACTGCTAAGACTGGCCAGGCAAGCTTTAACTTCACGGTAAAAGACAATATGGATAACGCAACCGACGGATCCTACGTAGATGTAGACAAGAACGGCTTCAAGCTATTCCCCGTGGTAGACACCGTTGACGTAGAGAGTAAGCTACAACCCATAACGTGGACAGAAGGTAGTGCTACCAAAACGTATACTACGCCTACCACCGTGAGTAAGTACGGTAAGAACGTCAACGTCATGAAGGGTGAGGCGACAACAAAGACGGATATCGATTTAACCATTAATTTCACCACTGGTATATCCGGTGTGAAGATGTATCTAAAAGAAGTCGATTGGGATGAAGCGAACAAAGATAAGTCTGTGATCGGGCTTTGCAGTCCTTTTGACGACTTCGTTATGGGCAAATTTGTTGAAAATAACTTTGATTACGCAGCTAACGGCTGGGGATATTACGTCAACAAAGTATTTGTACCGGGCGCTATCGCATACCAAAGTAGCAATGCTAACAGTATTAACGATACAGAAAGCATTGCGTCTATAAGAATTAGCATGACCTCTCTTAAGAAGAGATTATATCTTCTTGCAGTATCGGGCGTAGGTAGATATTACCTCATAGATCTAGGAAGTATATTCATCGACTCCGAGCCCGTACAGTTTGATTCCAACATGACCATCTTTGCGGTAGAGTCTAGCGCGTCTATGACCGAGGACGAAACCCATGGCGAAATTGCTTACGCTAATATGCAGACAATTTGGACTAACGTCGTAGGCGACGCTTACACCAACGGCAAGGTTTATATTTACTATCAACTTTCCGACGGAGCAAGCGGTATTGACGATAGCACCGTTGTTTGTTCAGGCGGAGATTACAACGGCACGAAATTAGAAAAGATACTAGTTACTGGCATTCCCGTATGGTTCGTAGACGGATACGCCACCAACGTAAGAGTGTATACCTCTAACGAAGCTGAGCCGACGGTTGAGAAAGATGGCAATTACGTAAGACTAAACGGCTTAACCACCAAATTGTTATATTCCAAAGTGACGGCGAAGAACGTCTATAAGGGCTATATTGACGAAGTATATTATCGCTTACTCATTCCTACCGCTACCAAGGACGTCGTTATCGACGCAAGGGATATTTCCGGTAACGTTTGGAACGAAACAACGGGTATAGGTGCTAAGAATACTTTATATTCCATAAAGATAGACACGGCGCCCGTAAAGGTATCTAGCACGACCAAGTACGTAAGCACTGACAAGACCTACTACGGTAGTATGGTAGCGTATACCAACGACAGCGTCAAGATGTCTTGGAGAGTAGAGTACGGTTCGAGTGGCTTCGGCTATATCGCGTATACTCGCACCAATAACTTCCAAGGTATTATCGACCAATATTCGACTGTCAACGGCGTTAACGTACCTAAAGTCAGCATAAGTAAGAACGGCACCTTCGTCCTTGAATATCTAGATAGTTTAGGTAACGCTCAAAAATACGATACCTACGTAGAAAAGACCAACGAAGTTAACGTCAGAGCGAACGCTGGTGTATGGCAAATAAACGGTCAAGACACCGCAGTTAACGTGGCAACCAAATATTACAGTAGCTTCGGTACGGCAACGTACACCATCGACTATGCTAGCAATAAGGCAAAAATAACCGATTCTAGCAAAACCGGTCCCGCACGTATTATCTACAACAATCTCGATATTCCTATCATTGACGTCGACGGTAACGGCTATATCATAATGTCATACCTTGACTATAAGGGTGACTTCATTCAAATTGATACAGGATATAAGAGAACTAGCGATATAGTCAAACTCAATACCAAGCTAGGAACAGGCGAAAAAGGAACGGAGAAGAATGCTTATTATTGGGCAATCGATGGCAAGATCACCACTGCAAGAGTTGCCGCTGCACCTATCTATCCCAATTCTATCCACGACGTAACGTGGGAAATCAACGGAGTAGGCGCTAACGCTATCATCACGCTTATCGATAAGTATGAAGAAACGTACGCAGAACTACGTGCGCCTAGCATTAGATATGCAGATAATAACGAGATAATAATTAATTTCTACAACGGAACTAGATTCGTGGATGTGTTTACGGGCGTAAACAAGCCTGTGGTTACCGATCCTAAAGCAGACGCATTAGTGAACGTTACGGTAATAGACGGCTGTTGGGCTGTACAAGGCAAGAAGCTAATCACAGCTCCCGTTAATTACGCTTATTACAGCACCAAGGTTGAGGATAAGACTTGGGTAGTATGCCCCGACAAAAATTACATAGTTTGTGAATTTATTGTAGGCAATAATACTGATATGAGCGTAACGTATACTATATGCGCATACAACAACGTTATAGAAGAACTTTCTAAGGGCGCTGAAGAAAAAGATATCGTCATAACTTATCCTAAGCCCGCAGAAGGAACGGTACAATCCGAATACGGCGAATACGAACAACAAAAATACAACGCTAAGTGGAATATTAGCTACGGCGCGGATGCAGTAGGCTACGTGGACTACGAGGTTATCGACGATAAAGGCAACCTCTTCACTAACAAGGAATTACTATTCCCCGTTGTTTCGTTTAGTGAAACTAACACCGTAGTACTAGAATACTACGATAGCAATGATAAGTTACAAATTTACGACACGGGCGTATACGCTATAGGCAACAAGGTTACCCTTGCGATAACCAACCCCAGTAGCGGTGCTTATTGCGTAGTTTCGGTAGAGGACAACGAAAAGACTGTTACCATTCCCGTAAGCTATACCAAATATAGCGCACACCTAACTCCCACGTGGATATATGATTTCAAGGCGAACACGATTACGTTAAGCGATTCGTCAGCGACAGGACTTGCACATAACGTCTTTAATACTATGCTTAACGAAGTATTAAAGGTTACTATCGCATCTAATACCGTAAGCTTAACCGTAGGCGCTGTCACCAAGAGCAAACAATACACGGGCACTAACGGAATGGTAACGTTAACCACTAGAGAAGTTGACGGAGTATACAAATTCCATATCAACGGCGAAGATATGGATATACCCGTACATAGTAGCTATCCCACTAACTTCTACGACGTAGAATGGACGTGGAATGCTATCAGCTCGTCTAACTACAGCATCGTAGATAATATTGTTAACGCGAGCGTACGCATGCGCGTGCCCACGTTCACGAACGATAACAACAAGGTAAGAATAACCTACCTAACCAACACGGGCACAACTGAGTCGAAGATTACCAGCATTGATTGGCCGAGCGACAATACGTTTACGCTAACCGCGAAGGTAAACGGTGGCGCACGCACGTGGTATATCGATAACGTCACTACCGGCATTAACCTAACCGATATCTATCACAACCTATTGGTCGGTACGATTTGGGATTACGATTTTGCCAGCAGCACCGTACAACTTACGATGCCCGTTTCCAAAACCAACGCCCACCTTACCTATATCATCAAGGCCGCTAACAATCAACCCGAGAAGGCGTTCAACCGTCCTGTATCCGAATATGCGTCAAGCATCGTTAGCATAGATATAACCGCACCCGTCATTAACCTTGACAGCGGTAACTTTGCAGAGCTTGCTACTAGCGAAGATATATGGCACGCTCTCGCAAAATCGTTGAGAATCAGCATTTACGACGGCACGTCAGGCATAGGCGATAGTGGAAAAGAAAAAGAAACAATCGACAATGTACAAATCAACTACGAGGATGCTTATATAACCGGTGAAGACGGCGAATCTACAGTAACGTTATGGCTCGTTAAGTGTGACGACGGCTTGTATAGAGCGTACAACGGTAACAAAGAGCTATATTACTTCGATAAGAATATTAAATATACCATAAAGATAACCGATAGAGCAGGTAACGTCACCGAGAAGGAGTTCATTCCCAAGGTTGATACCGCATCAGCTAATGTAAGCAATATCATTGCTTACGATAAAGAAGGCAACAAGTACGCACAAGGCACACCTTCCGTCGATTGGTTGAAAGATACGGGAATATCCACCATCAATTGGATGCAAGATTACGCTTACGTAACCATGGATATAACCTACGGTAAGAGCGGATATACCCTCTACGTTAGCGAGAATTACAAGAAGAACGTAAACGGTGGCTTGGACGGAACTTGGACAGAGCTTGACCTCGACCTAGGACATTACGAGCGTATAGGTGATCCTGTATATAATGCAAGCACAGGTCTTTATACCGATACAATCAAGTATTACGTAGGCAAGGGCGTTTCTTACCTATATAAGTACTATATGTTTAGAGCGCTCTCTAACGCACAAAACACCGAGCTCAACGTATATAAGAGTTACAAGAATAGCTCTATACCTAGAGCTACGGAAATAGGCGACTCATCCCCTGACAGCATCAATTACAAGTTAAGAATCGAGCTAGAAAGCTACGAATCAGCAGATCAAGGTGGCGCACAATATGCAGAAATATCTATTGGTAAACGCGTTATATCCAGCCTAATAGCAATAGATAAGACGAAGCCTACCCTAGACGTCGTAGCAAAAGATTCGAACAAGGACTTCTACGGCTATTACAACGCTGACGGCGTTTGGGAAATCCCCGATGGCGAGTGGGTTAACAATAGCGTAACCATGACGGTAACGCTAGACTCTCCATCGGCATATATCAGCGGTAACGCGTTCTTCTATCGTACGTATGCGAAGAATCTTGACGGTGACTACGTATGGTCCGAATGGACTATGGTATTGCCTACCGGTAGAGTATACGTAAAACAAGGCGGTAAGTGGACGCAACAGTCAGGATCATCCTCTAGCATCAGCATCGAAGGAAAGATACGTTACTATAACGACGGTATATCCAATGACCAAACCGTAATGATCTCTAACTACGCAAGCGCGTTGAATTACAAATTAGAGGACAGTACGAACAACGTAGTTTACGAATACTTCACCATGACGGGCGCAGGTATAGAGAGTGAACACCGCACGGTAGGTAGAATAGACGATAGAGGTACCGCAAGCGTTAACGACGACCTAATATACGGTATCAAGATAGACACCAACACGCCTAACGTAATCGCTTCAGGTAAAGCTACCTATAGCGTATTCGATGAATCGGCTATCGACATTCAAGAGCAACTAAAGGCTGCTTACAACAACGTGAACAACGTTTCTTACGTAGTTACCGCTAACGCAGTTTGGACGTACTACAACTCGGTAGTAATGAACTTCACTATCAGTAACGTAGGCTATAGTGGCGTTACGTTGAAGATCGGCGGAGAAGTATTCGACGTAATCACCTACGAAGATTACAAGAACGCTACTCAAAGCGGTAGTTCGAGCATCTATCGTTACTACTACGTAGGTAACAATGGCGAAACGAGAAAGGACGTTGCAATCGACACGTTCGCAGGCACCGAGGGCTCAGGCACCACGGTATATGCAAGGATAGACAACACCACGCCTATCGTATACGTCAATAGCATCGACGGTACCAAAGCAACCAACTGGGGCTGGTCGGCAGAAGATAACCTATACAGCGACAGTATCGAATATTGGTACGTTAGCGAAACGGAAATCAACCTTGGCGTAGGTATCGTTGAGAACAACGCGTTTGTTGATAGCGAGCCTTACAGCGGATACGAAATCGAATATCAAGTTAACGGCGAAGGCGAATGGCTACCCGTAGCAGGCGACGTATTGAGATTCAGCGGTATCGGCGAGAACGTAATTAACGGCAATACCTATAAGTTCAGAATCACCTCTGGTGCAGGCTTGTATTACTACATTGGTACAGAAATCATCGATAACCACAAGAATACCAACACGGCAGTCACCTTCCACGGTCAAAATATCGTCAATACGATTGAGAACGTTACAGGCAGTGCACCCGTTCAATCACACGTTGTTAAGGGCGAAATAGGTAGCGAAGTATTAGATTATCACAACGTAAAGTCCGAATATCAAATGTTCGTTGACGCTAACAGATATAGCTACACCTACAACGGTAAGGTATACCTAGGTAAAGATTACGGTTACGACATCAACACCAATAACTTTATGAGTTATACAACTAGAGAAAGTGACGCAAACGGTGAATTTAGTGATACGTTCGATACGCAATTCCACCGTGGTGACGTATTAGAACTCACCTACGTAGCAAAACACGACGTTATCACTGACCATAGTTACTACGGCAGCGGTTATAACTACTTCCATAGTTACACCGTAGGCTCGCCCGACGGTTCAGATGAGCCTTATTGCGCAGGCGAAGAAAAGACTGGCAAATTCAAGGTACAATTCATAGACGACCATATCAACTTGGTAGGTTACTTCATTGCAGAAGTAAGAGTAGACTACGGTGGCACCAACGTCGACGGTCAAGACGTATTCTATAAGCAAACGGCACAAGGTAGCATGGCTACCACTGGTATTGCTTCGTACGTATACACTGACGGCACTACCGTTAAGAGCGTAAACGTTGCTTTAAGTTACGAATACCATAGATATAACGAGAACACCAACCTAAACCGTGACAACTCGGTAGGCATTGATACTCCTAGCGAAGTAGGCGCATACTACGTATACACGTACGCAACGGCAGACGATAAGGGCACCTACGGTAGTTTCAGAATCACGGGTAAAGATTCAGTTAATGGCGCAACGGACTACAAAGACTTCGTAATCAAGTACTTTGCTAAACCCGTTCAATTAACCGAAGAAAGAGAAAACGGACAACTAAAATCAAGCGATAAGAAAGAAATAACCACTTACTACCTAATCAATAACGAAACCGACTTCTACTACGTAGATAACAATTACTACAATTTATATCCCGAAGGCTCGAAGGATGGTGAAGGTAATGATATTAGCGGTATGGTAGTACCCACGCCTAGCACCTACCTAGACAGTAACTTCATTCTTAACGCTGACCTAACGATCAATAAGCGTCTAGAAGGTATCTATACAGGTACGTTCAACGCAAACGGTGCAGACAACGAGGGCTACACCAAAGTTACTAACACTAATACGGAAAATGGAGAAAAAACCACTACCGTAACAGGCTATAGTGAAGCAATTCATACGATTACTATCGAAGCTAACGGAATTACTAACGGCAAGCACAGCGTATTCGAGAGAGTAGACGGCACCGTTAAGAACCTTGCAATAACGTTAAGCGACGTCATGACGATCAGCCTAAGCGCAAGTGCTAACACCAACGTAGGTCTACTTGCAGGCACCCTCAACGGCTTAGTCCATAACGTAAGCGTAACGGGCGATATCGTCCTCGACGGAGTTAGCACCACCGTAGACGAAGTCAACGTAGGCGGTCTAGCAGGTACGCTCGGCGAAAAAGCAGTCCTCGGTCAAAATTCCGATCTAGTATACGTAGACGTAAGAATCACCAATAACGGCAAGCTCGTCAATAACGCTAACGTAAGTACCCTAGCAGGCTACGTTAAGAAGGGCGCTAAATTCAACAACGTTCAAGTATTCGGTGAAGTAACCGTCTACGGCGTTAACAACAGCGTAAATATCGGTACCGTATACGGCAACGCAGATGAAGCTAGCTACGACGGCGCTACCATTAACTACTTCGCTAACAATGCGTTCCTTAACGATTACACCGTAAGTGGCGCGTCCTCGTCAAGCAGAGCAGTAACCATCAACGGTCTAGTAGCAGTTAACTACGCATCCATGGTAGGTAACGACGCTACCGTAGCAGGCAACACTATCGAAGACGTGATCATAGGTAGATTGTATAGCGACTTCGGATATCAATACAACGGCACCGACACGGCGTACGGTATAGGTACAGAGGCTTCACCGCTAATCATCGACAAGGTAGAACATCTAATGGCTATCGACGGTTATATGAACCTCCACTTCGTAATCGCTACGTCACAAAATAACGCTAATACAACGCTAGATATGAGTGATTACGATGCAACCGTTGCTATCCATAAGGTATTTAACGGAAGCCTCGATACTCAAGACGGCAGCTTCGCAGTCCTCAGTAACTTCGCAGGTAGCGTTGACACCTTCGACGGTAACTACTTCGGCTTGTTCGGACAGCTCAACGGTAAAGTAAACAATCTAGTATTCAGCGATATTGCAGTAGACTTCACTTACGAAGGCGACAACGCATTGTATGCAGGTCTAGTCGCAGGTAAGATTTACAACAACGCTGTTATCAATAATATCGTACTTATCGGTACTCAAAAGATTACTTCAACTAGCGGTGCGGTTTATGCAGGCGGTATCGTAGGCTCTGCAAGCGGTGGTAGAATTTACGACGTATTCAGTATGAATAACATCAGCGTAAACGGTACCCAAGTAGTAGCAGGCGGTATCGTAGGTATAGCTAACGACTTGTATCTCTACAACGAGGCAACCGACGGCGCTATCTACTTACTAGGTAGAGTTGAAGGTAACGCAAGTAGCTTAGTAGTAGGCGCTGCTATCGGTAGCGGTGCGCTTGGAGCTGAGACAATCAACGTTTACGCAATCAAGAACAACACCTACAACAATGGTGCAGTGCTAGAATCTAAGCCCATTGGTTCGACTACCAACAGCTACGGCATCAAGATGGTAGAATTCACTGATGATGGTATGAGAGGTAGTAGCTTTGCTTCGGGCGATAACGCATTCGGCATAGTATTCGGTGGCTACTATCCGTTAAGAGGTAGCGGTACTGCAGATGCACCTTTCATTGTTGAGAGCGCAGAAGACTTCAATTACGTCAACATTGCACTATACGCTAACTACTCGATTACCAAGTCTATCACCTTTACAGAATTCACCACGATAGGCGAAGGACTAGTATTTAGCGGTAGCATTAACGGTAGCGGTGGCGACAACATTAGCGCAGAAGAAAGCAGTATCGCAAGCTTGAGCGGACTAGATGCACCTCTTGTTTATAACAACATCGGTAACATCTCTAACATCAGCTTGAATATCGTCTACGAAAATACCGTAAAATCTGGCGAAACCTTCTACTTCGGTGCAATAGCTATATACAACAGTGGTACTATCAAGAACGTAACCGTAGCAGGCTCGGTAGACATCACTTCTGAAGCTAACGACACCACGCTTTACGTATCGGGCTTTGTAGGTATTAACTACGGTGGCGACATCATACTAGACGGTAGCGGTGAAGAAATCAGTAAGATTCAAAACTCGATAAGTGCACTCGACATAACCGTTAACGGTGGCGGTACCGCTTACGTAGGCGGATACGCAGGCGTAATAGAACAAGGACAACCCAAGTTCAGCTACGGTCTAGCAACGGGTACCATTACGATTACCGACGTACAAACGGTATACGCAGGCTTATTCGCGGGTGCTTCCTACGGCGAATGTGAATGGGTACTAGGCGAAGCTGCTTCTATCGACTATACCTACACCATTACCGTCGACGGAGTCGCTATCCCGAAGGTCGATGAGAACGGTGATCCTATTGAAGATAACTTCTACGGAGTAGAATTTATCAAATAGCACAACTAGCTAAATATGAACGATAGGGCTTACCGATTACGTTAAGCCCTATTAGTTTGTTTTTTAGCGCGCAATTTAGATTATATTAAGCAAAGTATTATAGCATTTAAGTATAAACATACTAAAAGAAGAGGTAAATAAATGAACGTTTTGTTAGTAGAAGACGAAAAGAGCCTATCCGACGCATTAAGTCATATATTGAAGAAAGAAAAATATTCAGTCGACGCATGTTACGATGGTAACAGCGGACTTGACCAAGCACTTACGGGTAGATACGATATAATTTTGCTCGATATTATGCTTCCGGGTAAAAATGGCTTTGAAGTGCTAAAAGAGGTTAGAGAAGCAGGGGTAGCAACACCTATATTAATGCTAACCGCCCGTAACCAAACTAGCGATAAAGTGCGTGGACTCGATCTAGGCGCAGACGACTATATGGCGAAGCCCTTTTCTACTAGCGAACTGCTCGCGCGTATGCGCGCCCTTCTTCGTAGGAAGACGGAGACGATAGTCACCAATGAAAAAACTTTCGGCGATATAACCCTTAATTTAAGTAACTTCGAGCTCGTTTGTAAGGATAAGAGGATAAAAATATCCCTTAAAGAGAGCGAAATCTTGAAGTATTTTTTAGATAGACCTAATTTTATAGTAACCAAAGACGAGTTGATCATCAAGCTATGGGGCTACGAAGCAGACGTAGAGTATAACAATATCGAAGTCTATATCTCGTTTTTGCGCAAAAAACTGACCTTCTTACAATCAAAGGTATCCATAGCCACCGTTAGAGGCGTAGGGTATAAATTGGAGGGATAATGCTTTCTCGTGTAAAAAAACGTGCCGCATTGTATCAGATTGCCGTCGTTGCTTTGGTAATGGCGGTAGTTTTTACGTTCGTCGGCTTGTTTATTTACAGTAGAATGATCACCGAAGTAGACAAAAAAATAGCAATTCTAGAAGAATCATATAGAGATTTTTTCCAAAACCAAGGAGTGCCCAATCCCGACGATAAATACGATTCAGTATACCGTAACTCACTTATTATCGCACTAAGAGAAGACGGCGGATACAAAGTATCGGATAAGGAGTTTTATAGTGAAGAAACTCTCGTACAACTAATAGAAGTAATCAAGAATAGGCAAGAAGATAAGGTAAAAATCGACGATAAGAATATCGCCTATAAGGTGGTCGACAACGTAGGCTCGGGCGCATATACCGCAATAGTCTGTTGCTATGACTATACTCACGACTACACCACGTACACGGTTAACGTAATCACCATTTTAATGACCGCATTTGCCGTTATTTTGGTCGTTTCTATATTGGTAATACGTTTTAACGGAAAAAGCTTTGCCACCGTCGAGGACGCGTTTTTTAAGCAAAAAGAGCTTGTCGCTAACGCTTCGCACGAATTAAAAACACCTCTCACCATAATCAACACCAACCTTTCTATTATTAATTCCTACGATAATTTGACGGAAGAACAAAAAAAATGGCTTTCAGGTATTGCTACCCAGACGCAAAGAATGAGCGAAATGATTAACGAAATGCTCGTTTTAGCCAGGGTTGAAGGTATGAAAGAAAAGCAAAGTTTAGAGCGAATTAACTTTTCTACCATTGTAGAAAGCGTAGTGCTTGAGACGGAAACCGTTGCCTTTGAAAAGGGCGCAATGCTTACGTCTAACGTACAAGAAGACGTTTTCGTCAAGGGTAGAAAGCAAGATTTAGAAAAATTAGTCTACATACTACTAGATAACGCTATCAAATACACGCCTTTTGGCAAAGAAATAAGGCTAAAATTATCGATAGAGAAGCGTAAAGTTATACTAAGAGTCTACAATGAAGGCGAGGGTATAGAAAAAGAAAAATTGCCAAAACTTTTCGATAGATTCTATAGAGCGGACGAATCGCACTCGGGGGGCGGAAGTTTTGGGCTAGGTCTAGCCATAGCCAAAGCAATAGTAGATTCTATGGACGGTAGAATCGGTGTAGATAGCGAAGTTGCTAAGTACACCGAGTTCATCTGCGTCTTTAAGGAAGGCTAATTCTTTTTCGTATTATCCACCTTAAAAAAGTGCGCGTTGTCACATTTAGGACAAACTTTAGGCGTGCCGTTGCTTTGCATAGTAACGCCACAGCTCGTACAGCGGTATACCGCGGGCTTTTCCGCCTGCTTTTTATCTACGGGTGTGCTTTCAGTTCTCATATCCATAATCAATTCTCCTTTTTAAGGTATTTTTGCCTTATTTTTAATAATTATGCGTTGCAATTAAGGTTTTTTTGGGGTATACTTAAGTTATGGAATACGCATCAATATACAGAAGATTTAGACCGACGACTTTTGATAAGGTTATCGGACAAAAACACGTCGTTAGGACGCTTACTAATCAGATAAAAAGCGGCAATATAGGGCACGCTTATCTCTTTACAGGCACGCGCGGTACGGGTAAAACCTCCTGCGCCAAGATTTTTGCGCGCGCGGTAAATTGCCTCACTCCCGTTAACGGTTCACCTTGCGGTAAGTGCGCTAACTGTCTAGCGCTCGAGAGCGGTACCATTGATATAATAGAAATGGACGCAGCTAGCAACAACGGTGTTGACGAAATTAGACAACTTAGAGAGAACGCGATGTTCTTACCCACTATGGGTAAATACAAAGTTTACATTATAGACGAAGTTCATATGTTGACGGGATCCGCTTTCAACGCTTTGTTAAAAACTTTGGAAGAACCGCCCAAGCACGTAGTGTTCATTTTAGCAACTACCGAAGTGCAAAAACTTCCCCAAACCATTCTTTCCCGCTGTATAAGATTTGATTTTAGATTGGTAGAAGTAGAAGAACTTGTCAATCTTCTAAAAGAGGTATTTGCCGAGCTAAAAGTAGGCTATGACGAACGTGCCTTGACGAAAATAGCTATTCAAGGTGAAGGAAGCGTGCGTGATACGCTAAGCATTGCCGACACCTGTATGTCGTACTGTAACGGCAACGTAACCTACGAAGACACCCTTGATATCTTGTGTGCAACCGATTTTTCCACTTTAGATAGACTAGCTACCGCAATTTTGGACGGTGACGTAGGTAACGCGCTCACCCTGTCCGAGCAATTACAAAAAAGCGGTAGGAATAACGTCGCTAGAGAGCTTGCTTCTTACTACAATTCTCTTATCACTATAAAAAACGTGCCTAATTGTAAATTAAGTAGTATCACCGACAACGAACGCAAAATTTTGAAAGCAAGAGCAGGTGATTACACTAATTACAAAATTTCTCGCGCTATGGAAATAATGGCTAGTCTAGAAAGCCAACTTCGCTTTGCATCTCAACCGAGAATTTTGTTCGAAGCCAACGTTGTCAAGGCGTGTAGCCTTACCACCGAAGTTAACGTCGACGGAGTAATTAATAGAGTCAAAGAATTAGAGCACGAGCTCGATCAGCTAAAAAGTGAAGGTGTAAAGGTGAGTAGCGTAAAAACGGTTGTCGTCGAGGAAGCGCCCGCCCAACCCACCCCCGTAGCCAACAAAGCTACCGATTTGTTGAAAAAAATGGGACTTAAGGAAGAAACCAACGCAGATAAGCTCGTATTCAAGGAAGAAGAAGTACAAGCAGACAGCGAGAGCGTAGGTAGAGCAATGGAAATATGGGAGCGAGTTAAGCAAAAGCTAGAAGCAAGTAGCGAAATGACTCTCAAGATAGTTTGCGAAACCATCGACAGCGGAGTTACGCTTAGAGATAAAGAGTTTATTCTTAGATGTAACGATGAAGCAACGTACGAGATGCTTATAGATAACTATAGGCGTGGAATATTAACCAAGCTTATAAAAGAGGTGTCGGGCATCGATTACACGTTTACCTGTCTACCACCCGAAAAAAAAGGCATGAATCCCGAGTCCAAGGCAAAAATAATGGAATCATTCAACGGACAGGTTAATTTTAGGAAGTAAAAAACGCTACAATTCGACCATTTTTCGTGACGTAGTTATAAAAAAAGAATACAAAAAGAAACGGAGCTCTTATTGGTGAGAACTCCGTTTCTTTTTTATGATAAGGGGGAAAATTATGAGCTGTTTCGTACCTATATAATAACTTAAAAAAATAATAAAGTCAACGTAAAATGGGGAGGTTTATCCAATATTGAAAAAGTAAAAAAAAAGTAAATTGTAATATTTCTACTTTCGCACGAATATTGTATAACAATTTGAGGTATTATGCGAAAATTTTTATTTTTTACGTTAGTTGTTTTGTTAGTATTTTGCCTATTTGCGTGTAATGGCAAAAAAGAAATCGAGCCCGATATCGAATACGTTATAGATTTAGTATTAGAAGATAACGTAATGACAGCCAAGCAGACGGTCAGCTACGATAATTATCTAGGCGATAATTTATGTGCGAGCGTTTTTCACCTTTATCCTAACTGCTATCGTGAAGACGCGGTTAATCCTGCATACAAAGTCCCCCTATCTACCTACGGTGGTATAGACGTTAAGAGCGTTACCGTAGATGGGAATAACGCCAATATAGAGTATTCCGAGAATAAAGAATACGTTATCGTCAACCATAAAGAATTAAAAAAAGGTGAAGAAATCGATATCACCTTTGAATATACCGTTACGTTAGCTGAATGCGGTTTAAGATTAGGTTACTACGACGGTTATTACAATTTAAGCAATTTTTATCCACAACTAGCATACGTAGAGGAGGGCGCGTTTAGATTAGACGACTATTCTACCGTAGGCGATCCCTTCGTAAGCGAAATTGCCGACTACACCGTTAACCTTACTTGTAACAAAAATATGGTGGTAGCGTCTAGTGGTAAAATTAATTCTACAACCGATACAAACGATAAACAAACGATAAGTACGTCAGGCGTAGGTATGCGCGACTACTGTATGGTGCTTAATAGCGATTTTCAAGTGCTTAGCGATAAAGTAGGGGAAACGAACGTTTACTACTTTTATGAAGAAGACGAGAATGCGCAAGATACCCTTAATTTAGCAGTTAGCGCGTTGAAGACTTTTTCCGATACTTTTGGTAAATATCAATATCCTACGTATAGCGTAGTGCGTACGCCCTTTGATTACGAAGGTATGGAGTATAGCGGACTAGTTTACGTAAGCACTCTTAGTAAAGACGTCCCTACTACGGTAATTCACGAAACAGCCCATCAATGGTGGTACGGAATGGTAGGTAGCGACAGCATAAAAGAGAGCGTCCTTGACGAAGGTCTAGTCACTTTTTGTACCGCTTATTACAAAAAGCTTATCGGTAACGAAGATAAATTCAATGAAGAGATGAAAGCAATATCAAGAGCGTATACAAGGTATGAAAAACTTCAAAGTATGCGCAAAGATAAACTTGATTTAAGTATGGATAACCCCATCTACGACTACGTTGAATATCAATATTATATGGTTATCTATAATAAGGGCGCAATGATGTTCGATAATCTATACCGTATCTACGGCGAAGATAAATTCAACGCATTCTTAAAGTATTACTTCGATGAGTTTAATGGTAAAGTTGCAAGTTTAGAAGATATGAAAAAATGTGCGGAGAAAAAACTCGGTTCGGACGTTACTGGACTTATTAACGGATGGCTCTGCGGCGGCGGTATCGCCACCACTTTCTCCGCAAGCTAAGAGTGCCTTTCGGCACTCTTCCAGAGCCATCCGTTGGAAGCGGACTCAAGAATTAGAATATGAGAAGTTATTTACGCGCGTTGGGGCTAACTCTAGGATTATCGGTTGTTGTGATGCTTTCTAGCTTCAACGCTCTCTTTATGACCACCCATAGTTATTGGTACGACAACCTAATTAAACCCGATTTTGGAGAGAAATTCTACACCTTCTTTTGGCTTTTTAGCTATATTTGCACCGCTATCACGATAGGGGAGTTCGTTGTCAATTCAAAACTCACAAGGTACTCTTTTTTATTGATAATATTCGTTATTCTCAACGTGGTATTTTGTTTCACCTTTTTTAGGTTGCACTCTTTTGTTATCTCGTCTATTGTCTTTTGCGCGATTATAATAACTATGATAGTAGTATTAATCGTGACGTTAAAAAACACGCATCACCTATGGGTGTGCGTGCTTCCTAACTTTTTTTGGTATCTATTTATGTTTTTCGTATTCTTGTCGGTAGTTTATGCCGATTTACAAAGCTTTTCTATCGTTTAACGCGCGTTGCAAGGTTATTTCGTCCGCGTATTCAATCTCACTTCCTATGCTAATTCCGTACGCAAGGCGAGATACCTTAATTCCAAGCGGTTTTATCGTGTTAGCTAAGTACGCCCCCGTAAGTTCACCGCATACGTCAGGGTTAGTAGCGACTATTATTTCTTCCACACCCGATAGACGAGAAATAAGCTCTTTTATCCTTATCTTATCCGCGTCTATGCCGTTTTGAAAATCAAGTACGCCGTGTAGCACGTGATATACGCCGTCGTAACAACCCATTTTTTCAAAACTATCGACGTCTTTGGGTTGCGCAACTACGCATATCGTTTTGTGACTGCGGTTTTTACAGATAGAACACACCTCGTCCTCGGTATAGTTACCGCAAACGGTACAAAACTTTATATTTTGCTTAACGTCAAGAATGTTCTGCGCAAAAGTTTCCGCATATTCATCGGAATTCTCTATCACACTATACGCATACCTAAGCGCGGTTTTTGCACCGACACCGGGGAGTTTACGAAAGCTCGCCACCAACTTATCTAGGCTTTCCGATTGCATTACATCAAGCCCCCAAGTCCGCCAAGACCACCGGTAAGCGGTCCCATAATACGTTCGTGTTCTTCTTCAACGAGTGCCATTGCTTCGTTGATACCCGCCATTATCATATCTTCTAGCATTTCTACGTCGTCAGGATCAACTACTGCGGGATTAATAGTAATAGAAGATATCTTTCTATCACACGACATTACTACTTCTACCATACCACCACCACTAGTAGCGACTACTTCGGTATCAGCTAATTCTTCTTGTGCCGCAGCTAAATCCGCTTGCATTTTTTGAGCTTGGCGCATAAGTTGTTGCATATTAGCACCACCACCGCCGTATCCACCGTATCCGTTAAATTTTGCCATAACGTTACTCCTTTATTCAATAGTTATAAAATCTTTGTATAAGTCTTCAATCATAGGGAAGACGTTGTCGTTGTTGTCAATAGACGCTACTTCAATTACGTATCCGTTTTTCTTGTTACCACCCATCGATATTACTTCGGTAATAACGAAATATCTCTCGCCGCTTGCAACGCTAAGTTCACCGCTTAGGTTAGAAGTGGTTTTTAATTCGCCGTTAGCATAGGTTAGTACGTTAAGAATATTAAGGGTAGCACCTTCGCTTACTTCTACGAATTCTTTTACCTTAACAACGGTATCTTCAGCATCGTATTTGTAAAAAAGCATACCGCTGTCTTTCATATAAAAATCACTGCTAGAAGTGCTAGCGTAGTTAACTATCTCCGCCTTCTTGTTGCCTAAATACGCCTGATGTCCAAGCACCGCACCTAGCACGCCGCCAATAACGACGAGTACAAGCGCACAGATAATAATAATTGCCGTCTTTTTGGATATTTTAGAATTTTTCATAAATTCACACCTACTTTTATTATTAGTACAAAATACGTATAATATTATACTATAAATTCTTCTTCCTTGCAAGTGCTTATTTACTTAGTTAAGTATCAAAATAAAAGTAAGCCTATTTTAGTATCTCGCTTACCGTCACTATATTAAAACCGTTGTCTAAATAAAATTCTATTATAGTAGGTAACGCACTCACCGTATGTTCAGTAGGGTGCATTAATATCAAATCACCGTTTTGGATATCCGTAGTCGCGCGCGCGGTTACCGTATCAGGGTTTTTATCTCTCCAATCGATAGTATCCTTGCTCCACATTATCACCTTGTAATTATTGTCTTGACATACCTTCAACGTTTCTTTCCCGTAGTCACCGGACGGGGGAGCAAAAAGGTTCATTTCTATACTAGTTACCGCTTTTACAAGGTTATGGCATAGCATTATTTCTTCATAGTTTTTTTCTTCGCTTAGTTTTGAATGGTTTAAGTGCAAATACCCGTGATTACCGATTTCCGCACGATAGGACATTTCTTTAAGCAGGGCGTTATTTTTCTGCGCCCAAATTCCCCCTACGAAAAAAGTACAACTTACGCTATACTTATCAAGGATTTTTAATATTTTATCTACGTACTCGCTCCCTTCGTACACGTTAATCATTATTCCCACCTGTTTTTTATCGGGGGTGCCACGATAGATAGGCGCGAGCGCGTCGCTATAGTTACCGCTATTTATATGCGTTACACAGAAGAGCACGCCAAGCAAAGTTATGATTATCACGTTACTTATTATACTAACTACGTATTTTTTCTTCATACTATAGGTTATTCAATTCAAAAGTGCTTTATGTAGTTGACTTTAACAAAAATTTTGATTATTATTAATCAAACGGCTTCGTCACGTTAATTTAGCATTTTGTAAGTGTTTTTCGTGACGGCCTACAAAAAAACGTTAATAACACAACTAGGTGATATAAGGAGAGTTTATGGCAGAACTAACTATGGAAAAATTGGTCGCACTATGCAAAGGCAGGGGCTTTATATTTAGCGGTAGCGAAATTTACGGTGGTCTCGCTAACACGTGGGATTACGGTCCTTTGGGCGTAGAACTTAAGAACAACGTAAAGAAAGCATGGTGGAAGAAGTTCATTCAAGAGAGCGAATACAACGTAGGTCTTGACTGCGCTATTTTAATGAACCCCAACGTTTGGGTAGCAAGCGGACACGTAGGCGGTTTTAGCGATCCCCTTATGGACTGCAAGAGCTGTAAGTCGCGCCATAGAGCGGATAACCTTATCGAAGACTACATGAAGAAGAAGGGTATCGAAGAGAATATCGCTTCTTGGGATAACGCAACTATGGAAAAATACATTGCCGACAACGGTATCAAGTGCCCCATTTGCGGAAATATGGACTTCACGGGCGTAAGACAATTCAACCTTATGTTCAAGACCTTCCAAGGCGTAACCGAAGATAGCGTTAGCACCCTTTATTTACGTCCCGAAACCGCACAAGGTATTTTCGTTAACTTCCTTAACGTTCAACGTTCTTCTCGTGCAAAAGTTCCTTTCGGAATCGGTCAAATCGGTAAATCCTTCCGTAACGAAATCACCCCCGGTAACTTCATTTTCCGCGTAAGAGAGTTCGAACAAATGGAACTAGAATTTTTCTGCAAACCCGGCACCGACCTAGAATGGTTTGCGTATTGGAAAGAATTCTGCAAGAATTGGCTACTAGGTCTAGGCATCAAAGAAGATAGACTCAAGCTTCGCGACCACGATCCCGAAGAACTATGCTTCTACAGCAACGCAACCACCGACTTTGAATACAAATTCCCCTTCGGTTGGGGTGAACTTTGGGGCATAGCCGACAGAACGGACTACGACCTAAAAGCACACACCAAGGTAAGTGGTAAGAATTTAGAGTACACCGATCCCGTTACTCAAGAAAAATACGTTCCTTACGTTATCGAACCGTCACTCGGTGTAGAAAGAATGGTACTCGCTCTTCTTTGCAACGCGTACGAAGAACAAGATTTAGGCAACGGCGACAGCAGAGTAGTAATGCACTTCCATCCCGCTATCGCACCTATCAAGGTTGCAGTACTTCCTTTACAAAAGAAAGCACTTGGCGACAAGTCTATGGAAATCTATCGTGCACTAAGCAAAAAATTCCCCTGCACCTATGACGAAACGGGCTCTATCGGCAAACGCTACCGTCGTCAAGACGAAATCGGCACCCCCTTGTGCGTAACCGTTGACTTCGATACTCTAGAAGATAACTCCGTCACCGTTAGAGATAGAGATACTATGGAACAAGTAAGAATCTCTATCGAAGAACTTCCTGCTTACGTAGAAAAATATATCGCGTACTAGCAGGGAGTGTCCCTGCACGCAAATTGGTCGCAGCGAGCCGCTGTGGCAGTTATAAAGTCAGGTGTTATCTACGAAATAAATAAAAAAGGTGTAATTGGCTTTGTCCACGTTACACCTTTTTATGACGTATGCCTTACGGCAAATGACGTAATCTCATAATAACTAAAAATTTTTGGCGGAAAGGTGTGGAAAACGCACCTTTTTATAAAAAGGGGGTTTTCCACAAACTTATCCCCCAAATTTTATATTGATTTTTCTCGCGCGTAATGATATACTAATTATATATTATTTTTTGGGGAGAATTTTATGGATTACACAAGCATCATTAAGAGAAAAGTAGAACCCACGCCCAAGGACGTTCATATCGACGGCAAGGCAGTTTTCGGTACGTTTGACAAAGAATTCGAGAATATGAATTTTTTAGATATCAACAAGCCCGTACCGAGATTACCCGACTGTTTTAAGAAACTCAAGCTTACTCTTTGGGAAGCGGTAGAAGTTAATTTAAAAGACGGCATTTTGCTCGCCGCACCTTGCGATATGGGTGTTTTCGGTACCATACTTGTGCTTTTCTATGATAAGAAGGCAAAGAAAGTCTACAAGTGGGAAGCTAACACTTCACCTAAGAACGTTAGTATATCGAAGACTCTTCTTAATGGTGACGAAAGCGTAGGTAAGAGTAAGAACCTTAACGTAAAAGTTATCAATAACTTCGGCGAAGGCAAAGCAACGGTTATCGGCAAAGGTAAAGGCCACGGTGGCGAGATAGAATATAACTTTGAACTAACTAGAGTTTCTACTCCTTGCGTAGTAAGTATACCTTTCGGCGAGAATAGACCTTTGTATTCACAAAAAGATTTCTTTAAGGCGGTAGGATCGGTTACCGTTAACGGTGTTACTTATACGAGCGACGAAGACACCACCGCGATTATTGACGACCATAGAGGATACTATCCAAGAAAAGCGCACTATGACTGGGTAACCACCATGGGTGTTAACGATAACGACGGCGAAAGAAAATATATTGCGTTTAACCTTACCCGCAACCAAAGTATCGACCAAGATAAGTATAACGAAAATCTTATTTGGTTTGAAGGAAGTCAAAGTTTGCTTCCTCCCGTTAAATTCGTTCACGAAACGGAAACTCGTTGGCGCGTTACCGATGAATACGGCATGGTAGACGTTGTTTTCGACATCGGTGATACCTATGCAAGAATTCTACACGCGGGTATAATTAATATTGATTATTACGTAACTTTCGGCGATATAAGCGGTTACGTAACCGACCTTGACGGCAAGAAGTATATCCTTGACGGCATGCACGGTATAGGCGAAGACAAGTCACTACTATTCTAATAATTACTGATTTTCACCACTAGGAGAAACTTATGAAATTAAAAAAACTATCAATTTTATTACTAGGCGTCATTATAGCAACGTCTATGGCGGTATCGGTTAGCAGTATATCCGCACTTGCTTACGATACTACACCCGAAGATTGGGGCGCGGAGATGTTCTCTGAGCTTAACTACGGTATCTATTGGTACGACGGTAGCGACAGCATCATTCCCACCAAAGACTATCAGATAAATAAAGACGCTCCCACCATTATATACACCCACGGCTGGAAGCCCTATGGCGAAAGCGGTATTAGAGAAGACCTTTCGGTAAAATCTAACACCGACAAAGCTTTATCGGATCACGGCTATTCCGCATATCCATATAACAAGAAGTATTATCAAGAACTTCGCAAATTAGGCTATAACGTAGGCGTTTTTTATTGGCAACAATTCGCCGATGAGAACATTCCTGCATTGAAGCCCTCTATTGATATGAAAGTTTGGTCACACAACACCTCTATGGGTATGCAATACGTCACCTACGAAGAGGGCAAGAGCAAAGGCACCATTACTTCTGCCGATGATCCCTCCAACCCCACCGAATCAGTAGCAGTCCTTTACGGCAAAGCTATCAAAGAGAGTTTAGGTAGCGACTATAACGGCAAGCTCCACCTAGTAGGCCACTCGGTAGGCGGACAACTTACCACCGCGGTTACCGAATACCTCTGCTACGAATACGACGATGAAAAAATCGAAGCTAACCTTCTTCCCGAGCGTGTAACCCTCATCGATCCGTTCATGAGTTCCACCCCCGTTACGGGCACGATCACCCACACAGGCGAAGAGGTAGAAAATATCCCTTGTGCAGAGCTTGCAGCAAGAGCAACCGACACGATAAGAGAACACGGTATTCCCATCGAAGCTTACGGCGTTAATCTAGATATGGTATTCCGTTTTTACGGTATACCTGCACTAGGTATTAGCGACCAAGAAAAGGTAGAAGAAATCACCGAAAAGCTAGAAAACAACTGCGCATGGGTATATCTACAAGGCATGTCCAAGTCCAAATTCGGTGCTTTCTCACCCTCGCACGTAATGGCGGTAGACTATTACTTCACCACCCTTTACCTCGACCCCGTTACCGCTACCGACGGCATGACCGTTCCTTCTATAAAAATGCCTACGGCTACGTTAACCAACTATATCGGCACGACCTACGTTCAAACTTGCTCGAAGAGCGAGAATAGTTTGTACCAAACCAGCGGAAGCTATTATAGAGCCGACTTTAAAGAATTTAACGAGAAAAAAACCTATCGTCTAGTAGGTACCATCGAGCCCGATAGAAATAAAGAAGTCGTTGCCAAGTTGTATAGCGAAGAGGGCAAAGAAATAGCAGAATGTAAGGTTGACGGCATGAAGCGTTACGCATTTGAAGTTGAAGACGCTACGGCTAAATACACCGTTAAGTATTTTACCAACGGTATGGAAGTCGGCGAAACCAACGACGTTAGCGTAGATACGACGTTAGGTATCACCATTGTACCCGGACAACCCTTGATTTTAGGTAGCGACGATATCTTATTCGTTGCACTCGTAGCAATACTAGCAACGCTAGCGGTAGTTATCGTAGTAGGATTATTAGGTAAAGTTATTAGCAATGCAAAACGCAGAAAGCGTAGCAATCGTGCTTAACGCGCCCTATTTAAGGACGAAAATAGAAGAAAAACACGTTATTTGTGCCGACGGCGGAAAAAAATTCGTCGACGGCACTTTTACAGTTACCGTAGTAGGCGACCTTGATAGCATCGACCTTAATCAATATAAAGACAATCTAGAATTGATCACCGTTCCTGTAGAAAAAGACTTCACCGACGGCGAGTTTGCATTAAGAGTAGCGCGCGACAAAGGCTATACTTCCGTCAATATATATGGAGCGGAAGGCGGTAGACTAGACCACGTCTACGCCAATTTGTCTTTATTAAAAATTGCCGATGACCTTAACTTGAATGCAAGGCTTATATTAAGTGACGGCTACGTTATTTATAGGAAGACGGGCAGGGTAGATTTGAAGGTAGAAGTAGACACCACCATTAGCGTTTTACCTTATTCTAGCTATGTCGTAGTATCCAATTCTAGCGGACTAAAATACCCTTACGACAACCTCACTTTAACAAGGTGCGACACCGTGGGCATAAGTAATATCAGCATAAATAATAGCGTCAGCTTTACAGTAACCGACGGCGATTGTCTTATATTTGTAAACAACGTAAATAACGACAAAGAGTAACCAATGGAGCCAATAATGAAACCTAAAAGACTACTTACTTACTTTTTAATACTTGTCTTGATAGTTACGGCATGCGTATTTTTCGTTGCGTGCGAAACAGAGAGTGAAGAGAGCTTTAAGGTAGGACTCATTTGCCTTAACGATAACCTTAGCGCGTACGATAACAATTTTATTACTTCGTTTACGTCGGTATGTAACGAATTAGGTGTAGAAGCCCTCGTCAAAACTAACGTAAACGTGGACAACTGCTTTTCTATTGTAGAAGACTTAGTGAATAGCGGTTGTGACGTCATTTTTGCCAACAGCTTCGAGCATGAAAGCGAGATAATTAAGTGTGCAAGGAGTTTTCCCGACGTAGAATTTTGTCAAGCAACGGGAGTGAGAGCAGAATTAGAAGATTTACGTAATTACCACAACGCGTTTGCTTCCATTTACCAAGGTAGATACCTTACCGGTATCGTTGCCGGATTGAAGTTTAACCAAATGATATCAGCAGGGGATATTGATGCCTCTAATGCCCGTCTAGGCTACGTCGGTGCTTACCCTTACGCCGAGGTAATATCAGGCTACACCGCTTTTTATTTAGGTGCTAAGTCGGTATGTCCTAGCGCTACCATGGACGTCATTTTTACCGATTCATGGTATGATTCAGCCAGAGAAAGCGCCTGTGCACGTACGCTTATTGATAGAGGTGCCTTAATAATCAGCCAGCATGCAGATTCTATGAGTGTACCTACCGTTTGCGAAGCAAACAGTGTCTACAACGTCTGCTACAACGATAGCACGCTAGCCACCTGCCCCAACACGTATTTAGTATCCTGCAAAGTCGACTGGTCACCCTATTACCGCTACGCAATAGGTCAGATATTGGAAGGCAAGGCTATTGCCACCGACTGGTGCGGTGGGCTTAATGAAGGCTCCGTTGTTTTAAGTAACGGCAATTCATCCATTCTACCCGACAACGCTTTGGACGTAATAAAAAAAGTAAAAGAGGATTTACAAAACAACACCCTCGACGTATTCGACGTAGATAATTTTACCGTAAGCGGTGAAAGTATTTCTTCCTACCTAGTCGACCTCGATTGCGATGGAGTGAGAGACACCGAGGTTATATCGGGCGGTACGTTTGAAGAGAGCAAATTCCGCTCCGCACCTTATTTTGATCTTAAAATCGACGGAATTAATATTCTATAAAATTAATTTGGCACGACGAATTCGCCAAAAACCGCACTATTTTAACGGAAATCACCCCCTTTTCTTATAAAAAGAAAAGGGATTTTTCTTTTTGACGATAAAAATGTTGTTATATAGCGCGTTTTATGATATAATGACTGTAATTATGGTGTTTTGCACCGTAAAATAAAATTTGAGGTTATTTATGGGATTAGTAAGTTTTTTTCAAAGAAAGGATAGAGAAAAAACTATAAAGAAGTTAAAAGTTATAGTCAACAAGGTTAACGCGCTAGAAGAGAAGTATTCCGCGCTCACCGACGAAGAGCTTTCTTCGCAAACTAAAGTTTTAAAAGATAGATTCAGCCAAGGCGCAACCCTTGACGAATTACTACCCGATGCCTTTGCCGTAATGCGCGAAGCGTCCAAGCGCGTACTCAATATGCGCCACTACGACGTGCAAGTTATAGGCGGTATCGTACTTCACCAAGGCAGAATTGCCGAAATGAAAACGGGTGAAGGTAAGACGCTCGTTGCAACCCTTCCCGCATATCTAAATTCACTTGCAGGCAAAGGCGTACACATCGTCACCGTCAACGATTACCTAGCTAAGCGTGACGCTGAGTGGATGGGCAAAGTTTACAAATTTCTAGGTCTTACCGTAGGTTGCATTTTACCCGGTATGAGTTATGCCGACAAGCGCGTTGCTTACGCATCGGACGTAACGTACTGCACCAACAACGAATTAGGCTTCGACTACCTAAGAGATAATATGGCAATTCGTAAGGATAGAATTATGCAACGCCACCACTACTTTGCAATCGTGGACGAAGTTGATAGTATCCTTATCGACGAAGCGCGTACCCCGCTAATTATTTCCGCTCCTGCGAATAAATCGGGCGAAATCTACGCAACGTGCCAAAGATTCATTAAGACGTTAAGAGAAGACGACTACGTAAAGGACGAGAAAGAAACGCGTATTTACTTAAGCGAAAGCGGACTTGATAAGGCGGAAAGATTCTTTAGAGTGGATCTAAGCGACGGCAAGAATGCCGAACTAAACACGAGAATTAATAGCGCGTTAAGAGCTAACTTCCTAATGGCTTGCGACGTTGACTACATCGTTGAGAATGGCGAAGTAGTTATCGTAGACGAATTCACGGGTAGAAAAATGGCAGGTAGACGTTACTCCGACGGCTTACACCAAGCAATCGAAGCAAAAGAAAACGTAAGAGTGCGCAAAGAAAACAAAACCGTTGCTACCATCACTTTCCAGAACTTCTTTAGATTGTATGATAAATTATCGGGTATGACGGGTACCGCTATGACGGAAGAAGCGGAATTTAAGGGTATCTATAATTTAGACGTTGTAGAAATTCCTACCAATAGCGAAATGATAAGAGACGACGAACCCGACAAAGTTTTTGCGACCAAAGACGCCAAGTTCGAAGCGGTTATTGAAGAAATTATCGAGATTTACAACACTAAGCAACCCGTTCTAGTAGGTACTATCGACGTAGAAACTAGCGAATTTATCAGTAAGAAGTTGTCGAAAAAAGGCATCCCACATAGAGTGCTTAATGCAAAGAGCAACGAGCTAGAAGCAGGCATCATCGCACAAGCGGGCAAACTAGGCTCCGTTACCATTGCAACCAACATGGCAGGTAGAGGTACCGACATTTTGCTCGGTGGTAATCCCGAATATATGGCAAAAGAAGAGATGACTAAGGAAGGTTATAGCGAAGACGTTATTAGCGTAGCAAGCGCGTTCAACGCACTTAGCGACCAAGACTTAATCTCTGCTCGTAACCACTTTAACGCGCTCGTATCTAAATATAAGAAGGTTACCGATGCAGAAAAAGAAGAAGTAAAACTTCTCGGTGGTCTACGCGTTATCGGTACCGAACGTCACGAGTCGCGTCGTATCGACAATCAGCTTCGCGGTCGTAGTGGACGTCAAGGCGACCAAGGTAGCAGCTGCTTCTACGTATCTTTTGAAGACGACCTTATGCGTAAATTCGGTGGTGATAGACTAAGCAGTATCATGAGCAGTCTAAGCGGTGGTGACGAAAGCACTTCTATCCAATTACCCATGCTTTCTAAACAAATTAGCACCGCTCAAAAACGTTGTGAAGACGCTAACTTCGAGAGAAGAAAATACGTCCTTAACTACGACGACGTTATGAATAAACAAAGACAACTTATTTATTCACAACGTAACGAAGTTCTTGACGGCGCGGACGTTCACGAACAAATCTTAAAATATATCGAACCCATTGCTCAAAGTCTAGTTATGAGTTTCGTTAACTTCGAAGGCGGAGACGAAACCACCGTTGACTACGTAGCGTTCAATAGAGCGGTAGAACAAAGATTGCTCAAAAAAGACACCAACCTTATCACCAAAGAATTAGTCGGCCACAGGAATTATCAACGTATCGTTGATGCTATCGTTGACGAAGCAAAAGAGCAATACGAAGCAAAATTAAAACTCGCCGAAGAAAATGGTATTGACTTTAGAACGAGCGAACGTAACGCACTTCTCAACCAAGTTGACAAACATTGGACGGATCATATCGACAATATGGAAACCCTTCGCCGTAGCATAGGCTTGCGCGGTCTAGGCCAACGTAACCCCGTCATAGAATACCGTAGAGAAGGTATGGATATGTTCGACGAAATGATCGAGAGTATCCAAAATAGCGTTGCTATCATGCTATGTAAACTCGACGTCGACGCCGTTATCGAACGTAAAAGCATACTAGAAGAAAGAGAAAATCAAATCAATTTAAGACGCCAAGGCGTGTACAGTAACGGCCCTTGTCCTTGCGGAAGCGGTAGGAAGTTCAAGGACTGCTGCGGCAAAAAGGCATAATAGTTTATGATCGATTTTTATATTCAACGCCAACAATTAGATAAGATTAACGAGCAAGTTAACACCCTAAAAGATGCCTTAGGCATTGACGAAGCAAGGGATACGCTTGCTCGTCTTACCGAGCTAAGTAATAGCGAAGATTTTTGGCAGGATATAGACAACGCACAAAAGGTAAATAGAGAAATCACCATTCTTACTCGCAAGATAAAATCTTTTGACAATCTCAAGTTAAAATACGACGATACAGTAGGTCTTCTTGATTTAATTGAAGAAATGGACGAAGAGAGCGAAGTAGAAGAAGCGAAGCTTTCGGTAACCAAACTTTCCGATTTAGTAGCCGAATTAAGCATACAAGCATTGCTAAAAGGCAAATACGACAACAACAACGCAATTTTAACTCTACACGCAGGCGCAGGCGGCACCGAAGCCCAAGACTGGGTAGAAATGCTCTTTAGAATGTATACTAGGTATGCCGAAAGAAGCGGTTACAAGGTAAGAGTATTGGACAAATTAGACGGTGACGATGCAGGGATAAAAAGCGTAACTTTCACCGTAGAAGGGGAGAATGCCTACGGCTATCTCAAGTCCGAGATGGGCGTACATAGACTTGTAAGAATAAGCCCGTTTGATGCTAACAAGCGTAGACACACCTCTTTTGCAAGCTTAGAAGTTATGCCCGAGATTACCGACGAAGCGGATATTAAGGTTGCCCCCGAAGAAATCAAAGTTGACACGTATCGAAGCGGCGGCGCGGGCGGACAACACGTCAACAAAACTGATAGCGCGGTAAGAATAACCCATATCCCTACGGGCATAGTCGTTCAGTGCCAAAACGAGCGGAGCCAAATTCAAAATAGAGAAACCGCTATGAAGATGCTTATAGGTAAATTGACCGAACTTAAAGAGCGTGAAAGAATGGAAGAAGCGCAGTCGATTAAGGGCGAAATGAAAAAAATCGAGTGGGGTAGCCAAATAAGAAGTTACGTATTTTGCCCCTACACCCTAGTTAAGGATCACCGCACCAATTTTGAGAATGCTAACGTAAGCGCGGTTATGGACGGAGATTTACAAGACTTCATTATCGAATATTTGAAGAAGAGTTAATGATTTTTGAGAAGAGAAATATGGCTTATATAGATATTGCTAGAGAAAAATTAAACCTAGTTAGAGATAAAGAAAAATTTTATATTTTAGCGATAGAGAGCAGTTGTGACGAAACTGCCGTCAGTATCATTTACGGCAAAGAAGTTCTCGCTAACGAAATCAGTTCACAAATAGAAATTCACAAGCGCTTCGGTGGAGTCGTGCCGGAGATTGCTTCGCGTAACCATATACTCGCTATCGATAATCTCGTTCAATCTGCATTAGATAGAGCTGAGTTAAAACTAGAAGATATCGAAGTTATGGCGGTTACCTACGGTGCAGGACTTCAAGGTGCACTACTCGTAGGCGTGTCGTATGCAAAGGCACTTTCGTACGCACTTAACCTTCCGCTAATTGCAGTTGACCACGTAAAAGGTCACGTTCTCGCCAATTTTTTAGTTCACGAAAATCTAGAATTTCCCTTCATTTGCTTACTTGCTAGCGGTGGCCATACCGAAATACTTAACGTAAAAAGTTACAACGATATGACGGTATTAGGTAGCACCCAAGACGATGCCGCAGGCGAAGCTTTTGACAAGGTAGCAAGAGTGTTAGAACTTCCTTACCCGGGCGGTCCCCAAATAGAAAAACTAGCCAAAGAAGGTCAAGATACTATCCCTATGCCTAGACCGTATAAGGGAGAAAAACACCTCAACTTTTCCTATTCGGGTATAAAAACCGCAGTCATTAACTACGCCCATAACGCCCAACAAAAAGGTATCGAGATAAACAAAGCCGATCTAGCATGCTCATTCCAAGAAAGAGCAGTTGGGATGCTCGTAGAGAACACTTTGGTAGCCCTAAAACAACATAAAGCCACTCGCGTTGCACTAGCAGGTGGAGTAGGCGCGAACGGAAGATTAAGAGAAAAACTTTCCGAAATGGGCGCAAAAAATAATGTAGAAGTTTTACTTCCGCCCAAAATTCTATGCACCGATAACGCCGCAATGATAGCAATAGGCGCATACTACGCAATTAAGGACGGCGCGGACGCAAGTGACCTAACTCTAGACGTAAACCCCGACCTATAATCTGCTTTACGATGAAGATAATTTTACGCAAATCAACCAATTTTCTTTGCGTAAAAAAATCACGATACGCCCATAAATCACAAAAAAATAATTAATACGATTTCGCCAAAAACCGCGAAAAAATAACAATATAATTTCGCAAAAAACAAAAAATCAATCGTATAATTTTTACGAAAAAAATACAAAATACACCAATACGCACCCGTAACTCAGTTGGATAGAGTGCCAGCCTCCGACGCTGGTTGCCGGTGGTTCGACTCCACTCGGGTGTACCAAAAATCGACAAGTTTCGACAGAAGCTTGTCGATTTTTACTTCTTCACTCTTCACTCTTCACTCTTCACTCTTCACTCTTCACTCTTCACTTTTCACTCTTCTCTCGAAACTTGTCGATTTTTGGCAAGTAATAGGTAATAGTGAATAGTGAAAAGGTATCAAAGATAATATGCGCAACAATCAGCAAAATATTTCATTTTTTTACACTTTGCTATTCAACTGCGCTGCGGTCGCCACCGCCGTTGCTCGCATGATAGTCACTTCGTGACATGATAGTCAATTTCTTACGAATTTGACGTAAAAAAGAACGCAAATTTTTGCTATACGATTATCCGCTATATATATAATTCGAACGCAGTGAGTCATAATGTGAGTGTAGCGAATTATCATGCGTATGCAATACGCTATCATTCAAATTCGTTATTTTTAGACTCGCCTTGCTCGAATGATAGTCACTTCGTGACATGATAGTCAATTTCTTACGAATTTGACGTAAAAAAATAACACTCACGAGAGTGTTATTTTTTTGGCAGGAGTAGTAAGAATCGAACTTACGCCAGAGGAGTCAGAGGCCTCTGTGCTGCCATTACACCATACTCCAGCAACGTATCTATTATACACTTATTTTATCATTATTGCAATTATTTTGTTTTATTATTTTGTATGGATATACGCGCTGAATTTATTTTGTTTTTTTATTAAATTTGATTTTTGTAGGACAAAATTGTCATACATAACTATCGTAATTTATATTAAACAATACAATATTTATCAAAAAAATAGCAATATAGGTATTAATTTTGTCATACAAAACACATTTGTAAATGTAGGCTATTATTTACAATCTTGACGTGCTAGAATATAGATATAAGCATAAACTTGACTTTCAACAAAAGGAGGTATTATAATTAATGGCAAGAAGTTTGATAGATAGAATCGTATATAAATTATCACAAAAACCAGAGTATTACAAAGAAGTACGTAATCCACCGGTAACGGCAATAGAAAAATTATCACGTCCGCAAGATGCTAGACAGGATCAATACAATAGTTGGAGTCGCGCGCGCCACGTGTATTCGGGTTCTTATTTGCCGAAAGACGATAGAAAACTCATACAAAAAGGTTGGGAAGAAAAAAGAATTTTTAAAAATGGTGGAAGGGTTATTCAAAGAAAGTCTACAGGACAAACCATTAGAAGTGAAGAGCATGGAAAAAAGCATCACTACCATTGGTTGGATTTTTGGGAAAAACCTTTTACGAATTCGAAACATAGACGATTTAAAAGTAAAGAGTATAGCGGTCAAAATGTTTATTATAATAAATATGGTGAACTGACACACAGGGGTGATCCCGATCATCATTTATATGGAGCTGAAAATGATTAAAAAAGATTATATTTTTCCTTATGAATTAGGAGATAGTGCAATTTTAAGAGCTAAATGGGAAAACGACGTACTAACAATAACGTTTTTTCGATATTACGTAGACGACAATACACCCAATGATCTTGAGATCAAATTTCATGGTGTCGAATGGATAAGAAGCACTACGCTTATTAAATATCCTTGCCCTGATGAAGAGTGGGAGAGTTGGGAATATATACAAGACAAACCCATAACCGATTATTTGCTAGTTAAGAGAGAGTGGTTTAATAATGACACCGCAGAATTCTTAAGTGGTAATGGTTTAGGCATAAATACCATTCGATGTCTTGAAGATAATACGGTTTTTCTTGACGATTTAATAATTTTTTCTTGTACAGAAATAGAAATTGTTAGAGCTATTTGTACCAAAAAAATAGAAACCGCAAGAAAACGTCTAAAAAAACAATTAAGGATTGAAGCTATCAAGAGAATGCTGCATATATCATTGTAATATTTGTATTACAAAAGCATAGATGGAATGTTGAAGAAGTCACATACAGGGAGAGTAATTATGACACTTGACGAAATTATAGCAAAGTATGGCACACATGAATTAGATATTGATTTTGTTAAACATCAGGGTGAAAAAACAGTGATTTACGCTTACTGTCACCAACATAATGTAAATAAACAATTTATGGTGAACCATTATCTAGAAATAATCGGTTCATTTGAAGTAATTGAAAAACAAATTGAAGAAGATAACGATATTTATATACATGTAGCATCTATTGATAAAAAAGAAGACGGAAGTTATATGATAGGCGGTGTTGGAGATTGGTTGCATTTTAACGTTGTAAGTGATTTGATAGTGAATGAACTAACAGAAAATGCTTATCAAGAAGAGATAGATACGTTTATTAACGATAAATAATCGTCATTTGTGCAAAAAAATAGAAACGGCAAAGAAACGTTTAAAAAAGTAATTTATGATTGAGGGGAGAGAAAATGGCACCTTTTGATTTAGATCAAGGGAAATTAAGTGTTAGAGTAAGCGAAGGTGTTTTTTATCAGCTTCTTGCAGATATTAGCGATTTTGAGTTTAAGAAGTCTGACGGTAGCGAAAACCCCAACTCTTTTTTTAATCAGTTACTTCCCAATCTTATTCTTTATAGACTGAATAAGCGGAAGAATTTAAGGGCGTATTTGGAGAATAATATTATCCATTGCATAAAAGAAAACTATCAAGAAAAACTTCTTGACTTTATGGATGATTTGTTTGATTACTCTTATTTTGACGATGGCGACGAGCATTACCATAGGGAAACCTTCCATTTTCGATTAAATAAGGCGAACATAATCAAATTACAAGGTTTTTTTGAAGAATTAGAATCTCAACAAAGAAACAAAACTAGTTATTTGCGCAACCTTTTCAATGAATATGCAAATATGAGAAAAGACAAGCGAGAATGTATTTGTTTTAATAAAGAATATTCCGTATTATGTCATGCGATAGATGACAAACGTTCAATTACTTGTTCATTTAATGGTGAGAATTATTCACTCATTCCATACAGGGTAGATTTGAATTATGTAGATGGATCTTTATATTTACTTGCACTAGAAAAAGAAAAACCACAAGTTTGTCATATTTTTCGTCTATGTTGGTTAAGGAACGTAATAAAAAAAGATTTTTTTGAATTTGAATTTAACGATGAAGCGGTTGATAAATTAGAATACTTGATTTACGAATACGATTACACAGGAAAAACTACGATAAATTTGTCGGAAATAGAAATAAAAAATTTATCAAAACGTCACGATTAATGCAGATAATAAAAGCACGGTACACTCAGTACCGTGCTTTTAGATTTTCTCATTTAATCTTAATACATTCCGTCCATTCCACCGGGCATTTGAGGTGCGGGCGGTTCGGGAATATCCGCTACGAGTGCTTCGGTAGTAAGCAAAGTTGCAGCTACGCTTGCAGCGTTTTGAAGTGCACTTCTTGTAACTTTCGTAGGATCCAAGATTCCTGCTTCTAGCATGTCGCAGTATACGTCCTTAGATGCATCGTAACCATAAGTAGGGGAGTTAGATTTTATGATAGTGTTTACTACCACGCCACCGTCTACACCTGCGTTAAGAGCGATTTGTCTTATGGGTGCTTCTAGTGCCTTCAATACGATTTTTGCACCGGTTAGGATATCTCCGTCAAGGTCGCTTATAGCTTCCTTAACTTTACTTTGTACCGATAGTAACGCGATTCCACCGCCGGGAACAACGCCTTCTTCTACAGCAGCTTTAGTTGCAGAAAGGGCATCCTCAATGCGGAGTTTGGTATCCTTCATTTCTACTTCCGTAGCAGCGCCAACGTTGATTACGGCAACGCCACCCGATAGTTTTGCGATACGTTCGTTTAGCTTTTCTTTGTCGTAAGAAGAGGTGCTTACGGCGTATTCGGATTTGATTTGTTGTAGTCTAGCGTTGATGCTATTTACGTCGCCACAGCCGTCGATAATGGTGGTATAGTCTTTGTTTACTTTTACCATTTTTGCTCTACCAAGGTGACCTAGGTTAGCGGAAGAAAGTTCTAGTCCCATTTCTTCACTTACTAGCACGCCACCGGTAAGGATAGCGATATCTTCTAGCATAGCTTTTCTTCTGTCACCGAATCCGGGAGCCTTTACCGCTACGCAGTTGATTACGCCTTTAATTTTGTTTACAACCAAAGTTGCAAGAGCTTCCGCTTCGTAGTCTTCTGCAATGATAAGAAGTTTAAGACCGTTCTTCATTACTTGTTCTAGGATAGGTAAGATTTCTTGAATAGAACTTATCTTCTTGTCGGTAATTAAGATTACGGGATTATCCATTTCCGCTTCCATTTTGTCGGAGTTAGTTACCATGTAGGGGCTTGCATAACCTCTATCGAATTGCATACCTTCTACAACGTTTAGTTCGGTATTCATAGTCTTGCTTTCCGCTACGGTGATTACGCCGTCTTTGCCTACCTTTGCCATAGCTTCGCTAATAAGTTCACCGATAGTTTGATCGCCTGCAGAAATACTTGCTACGCTAGCAATTTCCGACTTTTCGCTTACTTCTTTGCTTATTTCTTTTAGACAAGCAACAACGATTTCCGAAGTCTTAAGTATACCTTTGCGGATATCCATAGGATTTGCGCCTGCAGCGATATTCTTCAAGCCTTCCTTAATGATTGCTTGAGCAAGTACCGATGCGGTAGTAGTACCGTCGCCGGCTACGTCGTTAGTCTTAGTGCTTACTTCTTTGATAAGTTGTGCACCCATGTTTTCAAAAACGTCTTTTAGCTCGATTTCTTTTGCGATAGTAACGCCGTCGTTAGTGATTAGGGGACTACCGAATTTCTTTTCGAGTACAACGTTTCTTCCTTTAGGTCCAAGGGTAAGTTTTACGGTGTTAGCGAGTGCGTCAACACCTGCTTCTAATGCTTTACGCGCGTCTTCTGCGTACTTAAATTGTTTTGCCATTATTTTTCCTCCTTAACGACTATTGCGAGTATATCGCTTTGACGGATAATGGTTACCGTGCCGTCGGGTAGCTTGAATTCCGTACCCGCATATTTCGAGTAAAGTATGGTGTCACCCACCTTTACTTCCATCTTTATCTCTTTTCCGTCTACCATTCCACCGGGGCCAACTGCCACTACGGTTGCTAGGACGGGCTTTTCTTTTGCACTTCCCGTTAGGATAATACCTCCGGAAGATACTTCCTTCAATTCTTCTTGCTTGATGACTACTTTGTCAAACAACGGTTTAAGAATCATTCTCTATTACCTCCTTGTAAGTAAATGACTGTACTTTTTTAGCAATCTATAGTTTCGACTGCTAACGTGTTAATTATAACACCATATTTTTCCAATAATCAAGTGAAAAGCACAAGTTTTGAAAAATTAACGTTTATTTTGTCGAATGCTTGATTGCCGATAGAGAATACGACTGTGTTTTATCCATTTCCTAACGAAAATCGTGCACTTTACGACACAATAACAAATTTTTTTCGCCATCAAAAGTCGAACGCAAGATTTTTACGTATTAATTATATTAATAAAAGCGCGCATACGTGTTGACAAGTGAAAAAAAGTATTGTATATTTTATGTAGACAATAATAAGGGCGTATTATGCGCTTTTTACGGGTGGAGGTCCAGATGAAGAATACCAATAATCTTAATAAGAGCAAGCTTATGAGATTAATTATTGCGGGGGTTATAGCTGTAATAACGCTATTCACGCTGTATATGTCGATAGGAGTTAGCGACCAGAGTGCGCTAGCGGTGACTACGAGCACGGGTGTCAACGCTGGTATAGGCAGTTCTAACGTCGTCACAGGCTCGGGATATATACCTTCTTCGGCTCTTCACAAATATTTTTACGTAAGAACTAACTTCGAAGGCGCGACTACCGGCTCTATTTCTAACATGCCTCACGTAGAGTACGGCGCCGACGGCCAGAATTTGGGCACGTATAACGATAGCTCTACCTTTAACAAAATAGGCTCCGCCGTCATCGGTAAAGCAGGCGTCACCCAAGCCGCAACTAACTTCAAAATTGAGAACAGTTGCCTCACCATTAACGTAAGCTCAGGTATGGCACCCAACACCGCTGGACTTGCACCGTTATACTTTACTTTTGGTATTTCCGACGATTTGAAACGCGCCTTGAAGGACGATTTAGTCAAAGTCGTTGCTAAGCCCTACGTCCGTATGGGTAGCCCGTCAGGCCTCAGTGATACCACTGGCTCGGATAGCGTCCGTATAGCCTTCGCTCATTACAACAGTAGCAAGGTATACCACGGCGTTAACGAACCGAAGAATCTCATTATGTCCGACAACAGCATGGTTTTCACCGAGTTCGGCACCGAGCTCGTCACCAACACCTTTGATGCTGATTCTTTCTTTCAAGTAACGCTAGCAGGCTGGGAGCCCAACAGCTACCTTTCTGCAAGAATAAAAGAGGTAGGCATACAATTTGACGTTACGCCCAGCACCAACGTAAGCTTTAACGCTGGTGGTTCGCAAGTTAGCATCACGGGCGACAATCGTCACCCAGCGCTTGACAACCAATTCGCAACCAAGGGCGACACGCTCACCATCGACCTAGGCATCAGGAAGGATAACACTATCATCAAGCTCGATACCGCTGCTTACGGTGAAAGCGAAGTCGGCGGCACCGGCACGGCGTTTAGAGAATTATTCCTCGACGTCAATTTACAAGACGCCACGGAAGAAGACGAGTATATAATCAATTGGTCGATTGATAAGGGCAGTGCAAAAGCATTAACGAGCACCGATAAGTCGGGACAAAAAATAAGTTTCGAAATAGTAGCAGGTCATCACGAAACAACCGAGCTTATTGTTACGGCACATCTAGAATATAGAGACGGGACGACGAAAAAATCGGTCAACGGTACCAATACGTCTTTGAGTTTTACCGTTCTCGTAGATAACAAGCTCCCCAACCGTCCCGAAATGGACAAAAATAGCTTTTACGAGAAGTATTTAAGCGGTGACTATACGTTCTATACCGACTCCGAAGGACAAGAGCTAGATCCCATCACCAACAAGCCCATTAAGCTAAATTTACTCTACGATTTGCTCGAAGCAACTAGTGCGACCATTCCCAATATGAGCAATGATAGTCTCCAGGTTAGAGACGGTAGCCCTACCGTAATTTACTACAAGACCACCTACGTAGGTGACGAGATACCTACTACTAACATAGACAAAAAAAGCACGGGCTTCGAAATAACCGATCCCGATTCTCTTACCGCTCCCTCCAACGACGGCTCTTATATCGGTGTTTTTTGTACCATAGACGAGGGCGGTGACGTCGAGTACGGCGAAGGCTTCTTTATTGAGCTTTTCAATTCGAGCAAAGTCAACACCGTTAACGGCGTGTGGTCCATCGAGCTCGTATCCTGCGACTACGTAGGCAATTCGCAATATAACGCTAACAAATATTTCATTCAAATTGACGTTACCGACTACGTTTTTGAAATAAAATATCTAATAGGCGAAGGAGAAGACGAAACCGTCAACGAGAATCAGTTGGAGGTTAGCTATGCCACCGTTAACGATTCGGGCAAGCTTTCAAAATATCAAGTAATTGAACAAAGAGAAATCATTTTAAGACGCGGTGCAAGAATTTCTTTGAGATTAAAATTCCGTAACAGTACTGCGTACAAAACCTATATCCTTACCCAATTCAGCACCACCGGCGTTAGTATGGATTGCCGTAATTGTTCGTATTCCAACAACACCACCACGCTAGAGCATCTCAGCGATCCGTTCATTATCAACGGAGTGACCAAAGAAGTTCCTTATACCTTCATTGTAGGCGATTCCTTCGTTGAAGAGGATAGTATAAGAGTTCTAGTGTTTAGATTCAAATTAAGAGTAGAGATAAAGACGGTAACCAATCCTCAACCTTACGATGGCAATAGCAAAACTGTTCCGGCACAGGCAGTAGTAGAAGGCGTGTCTGCAGGCTCGATAAGGGTGGCGGTTACTTACTATACCGATGCCGAAATGACGCAAAAGGTAAATGAAAATAACAGCAATTACCCCATAAGCGCAGGTACGTATTACTTCTACGCGGAGATTGCCAACAATAGCACGTACTACGGCAACACGTCGGGTAAATTCACCATTCTCAAGTCCACACCCAAAATAAACACGCTAATGCAGGGTGCCGACTTATCCATTACCTACGGCGAAAGCATGTCGTCAATCGATATGGATTGGTCAGATGCAGGCAAAGACGGCGAGGGAAAAAGACGTGTTAACGACAGAATATCCGCTTATTACCAAAGCGAATTCGTTTCCGAATTATCCTCCGACGGTATCCCCGGCTATTACGAACTATCGGACGGAATAAGAGCGAGCGCCGACTACGCTCGTCCTAACGCAGGCGAATATCAAGTAGACGTAGTATTCCACGCGGTACGCGGAACGGTGACTACCGATACTATGGGTAGAGCGAGCGTTCAGTTTGAATACGACGCTAACGGCGAGTTTATCCCCAACCCCAATTACGAACCCGCTACGAGAACTATCACCCTTTACGTAAGACACGACGACTCCGTTGCCTTTTCGTTAGAGAATGACCAAGGAAGTGGCAAAATCGTCAACGGTATAGTAGAGCACACGTACAGTGGCGAGTACAAAACGGTTAACTTCAAGGTAAAGAGCACCAAAGAGGGCGAAACCAATCTCGACCTTACCGAGGATTGTATCGTCACCTATGCCGAAGCTGATAGTATAGAAGACGATTTCGAGGATTTAAAATATACCGTTAACGCTCCTAACCAATCGGGACTCTACGTCATCAAGGTGGTTATTAACGAGAGCAAATGTAACTACACTGGCACTCACTACTACGTTATGAAGATAAACAAAGTCTTGCTTAACGTAAAATGCGACAAAGAAGAGTTTGAATATCAGTACGAAGCAACGCCTAACCCCACCGCACTCAAGAACGGTGTAGACGTTACTGCAAGTATAAAGTTCGACTACACCTTCTACTATTATGTAGACGGAAAAGAAATCGTCGACATGATGACGGATAGCAATATAGTAGACAAAAAAGACATGCGTAATTTGGTCAATCTTCCCGAAAGCGCAGGCGAATACGTTGTAAAAATCGACGTAAACGATCCTAACCACGAGGGTAGTACCTACGCACTATATACTATCAAAAGAGCGGGCAGCGAAAGCTCACACGTCAACGTAGTTTGGCCCAACGTATACAACAGCGCGTTAAGTAACGAATACAATATAAGCTACGGTCAACCCTTCAAGTCAATACGTATTAGCGATACCTATACGGTAAAATACGCTGCACAGGTATATATCACTCCCACCCGTAAGACCTCGTCTATCGTTAACGTTACGGGTAAAATGATGATCGTATACTGCAAGTATGAAGAATGGAAAGAAGAGCAAAAAGCGAATAATCCCGACAATGAGAATCTATCGGAAGACGACTATATCGCATATATGCAAGAGTATAAAGACGCTCAATATAAGATATCCCCGTATTCGTGGTATATATGCTTCGTAGCCGACGATAGAGTTAATTACGACTTTATTTATACCCCAAAAGATATTTTCGTAGGCAAGGCTAATCTCGATTGGACCAAAGTAACGATAGATAATATCGAGTACGAGTCCACGGTAGAAAGCATCGACGACCTCACCGTATCCAAGACGGTAGGTATCCTATATTCAACGGACAATACCTTGCCTAGCGACGATAGTATAGAATACTACAAGAGAGGTAACAACGTATATTTATACGTTGAACCGAGCCAATACGAGTATTCACTTAGCACCAACGTTATCGTTGTTGCAGGTATAACCAACGTAGAGATTCACCTCACACATCAGGATGAGAATAACTACAAAGACGTCTACGCTAACAGCTGTCTACTTACCGTCGACAAAAAACGTCTTAACGTGTTCTTTAACAGTGAAGGAACGTATAACGAAGCGTACAAAGTATATCAAGAGAACGAACTCTACGCCTTATTGAGCTATTCCGGTAGCAAATATGGCGACGGTGACTTATCGAGATTAAGAGGTACGTTTGCTTACAAGAATGAAAAGGGCGAAGACGTTATTTTCGATAATCTTATCGCGGGCGAATATACCGTTACTTATTCCGTTGCCGACGATAACTACGCAGGTACCGTTACGTTCCCAATAATTATTAAGAAGTCACAGCTTACCGTTACGCAACAACCCGAAATTGCCAACGAGAGTAGCGTCGTTTGTTACAGTAAGCCCATATCGGCAGTTACTTTCTATAACGGTACGGTAGTAGCGGAAGGTGGCGAAACAATTAGCGGTAGATTTGTCGTTTCCGAACGTCATGCCGGCGAAATTTTCTATATAACACATTATGGAACGAATATCTTCTTTGACTTTATTCCCAATGATGCTCACAACTACGAGAGATTCTACGGAGAATATTCCAATGAGGGTTATATGAATAAGAAGGTTAACAGATTAGACGTAAGCGACCTTATGTCATTATCCGTTGACGGTACTTACGAATACGGCGACCTTTCGTACAAAATAAATAAAGAAAAAGAAGATTTTTACGAAACGGGTGTAGTCACTTACGCTTTATCCCTAGCGGAGGCAGGAGATTTACCTTGGGCGCTTACTTTGAGTAGAAAAGACGGTGAAATTATGCCCGAAGGCGTTCTTACCGCCGGTAACTATATCTTTACGGCAACGTTATTAGAAGAAGACGATTATAGCGAGTATAAAGGCTCTGTAAGCGTAGAATTTACCATTAACAAAAAATTGGCGGTAATCAAAGTCGTTTCTACAGACAGTAGAGATCAAATCTACACGATAGACGGAGTAGAGGGTGTCAAGAAGCCGTATGCAGGCAAATCTCTTAACGTCGGTGTAAAAGCGTACGCAGTAGACGATTTAGATACGCCTATTAACGAATCTATAACCATCGACTATCGCGTTAACAATTCTTCTCTAGGTTATACACCGGGCGAAATAGGCTACTACGAATGCGTAATGAGCTTTACCGCTAGTATGAACTATATGCTAGTAGATAACGCCGTTGATTGCAATCCCGTTAAGGACACTAGAGGTTTCTTGATGATATCCATCGACTCTAACGACGTAAAATTCGTTAACCTTAACCAAACGTATACCGTTCAAAGAATCGTTAACGTCGATCTAGGTAAGAATATTGCAGAATGTACCCTTACTTACGAAGATTCTAACGGAGTTAGGTACGATACCCTTCCCGTTAATGCAGGTACGTACGAAGTTTACCTTAACTTCCACGCAGAGGATAACAACGGTTATTACGAGGTTATCAAGGCTAGCACTCTCAACCCTAGCTACGTATTGACGATTAACAAATATCAAGCGGATATCACCGTCAGCGATTCCGTTAGCGTAGTTTATACGGGACAGGACAATATTCCCTTCGATGCATACACCTCGCCCTACGGATTAGGACTAGAATATGCGTACAAATTAGATGGTCAAGAGTATACTCCTAGCACCCTAGCAGGACTAGGCGCACTAGACGCTAACGTATACCAAGTCATGATCACCGTTAACGATAACAACTATAAGGGTTCGGAGATAATTACGCTAACTGTACAAAAAGCAAGCGTTAATATCACCGTTGCACCTCAATTCAATAACTACGTCTACAATACGACGGACGCACCTACCGTAAAAGAAGACGGTAGAGTATATTGTAGATACGACGATAAGGAAGTAGAGGGTACCTTCTTTATTGAGCTCGACCGTATCAACACCCTTAACGTAGGCTCGCACGAAGTAGAATATCGTTTCGAGCCCACTTCAAGCAACTATCTAGGTACTTCAAGCATCACGAACATCGTTATCGACAAACGTGTTCTCGAAGCAGACTTTTTGTATATATACACGATAGACGGAGTTAACCAAGGCTCCAAGATATTAGAGAGCGAAGTTTTCGCTATCGAATACGACAACACCTATCACTACGTAGAAGTAAGCTACGACAATAGCCTATTATACGACTACGCGGTAAGTAACAACGACTTCACCGTTAGCGTAAGTTACAATTCTTCTGCTAACCGTCCTAGAGCAAAGGGCTCGTATATCGTAAGCGCCGTTGTATCTAGTAAGAACTATATTTGTCAAAGAACGTGGGATTACGAACTTGAAGTAACCGAATGTACACCTTATATCGAGGTATTACCCACCACGGATAAGGTATTCAAGATCGGCGACGAAATCACCACCGCAGACGTATCGGGCGGTAGAGCCGTTATTAAGTCCACAGGTTCTTACATAGCGGGTACCTTCCAAGTAGAGAACGTGACGTTTGCCAAAGCAAACGCTACGAAAATCAACGTCACCTTCACACCTACCGACACCCTTCTATACAAGACCGTTACGTTCACAATCACCGTTAACGTAATCGGCAAAGATTCGCTAGCAATTAACGGTAACGTTCTAGCAAGTGGCAATACGGCAAGCGGTAGCGATTGGACGGATTATTCAGCAGAAGACGCAACGAGCTATGCAATAATTCCCACTTTCAGCGGAGTATCTACCGTTGATTCGCACGATTGCGCAGTTAATATAGTAGTAAGACCTACGTCGGGTGGAGATAGCCTCGACTACGGCGCAACGCTAGACGAATTCACCGTATCGTTCGTACCCGTTGATGCAAGTTGCAGCACCTGTAACGATATGGTAAAATCTCTCAACGCTTGCGGTACGTTAGAGTTTAAGCAAGGCTCTAACTACGTTCCTTGTGTTGGCGAAAAAATAGAAGTAGTTTACAAGTTAATTAGTGGCAAAGTTACCGATTTTGATATCTATAACGTAATGACCGGCTTCATTTCTTTCGACGGTATCGTTAACAAGGTAGATATAAGTAACTATACCGCAGAAGCAATCGTATTTGAAGAGGTGCCCACACTTGCATCCGATTATATATTCAATATTTACGATAAAAAAGGAAATATGCTAGTCGGCATAATTAATAAGGGTGGCGAGTTGAGCTTAGACGGCTCGATTATATACACCGACGACGTTTCTACCGTAGGAATAATGTTTATGCCCGATAACGCGGGTAATGGTGATATATTTATAGTAGTATCTACCAAGAACTATTATTTTGAAAATACCGTAAAATCAAACCGTTACGTATCGGTAAGCGAAAGCGATATTATAGTAGGTAAAACCTTCAAATCATACGATGGCGAAGCAATTTCACCCGAAAATTTAGATATAACGGTACGCAACTCGCAATTAGAGATAGCCGACAGCGCGTTTAGTGTAAAAATCTACGATGCGTTAGGCAACGAAAGTCAAGGTGTAGAAATAGGCACCTACAGCGTAGTAATCTACTTAAAGGACGAAATAAATCAATACTACGGCGTCAAGACGATTGATTTTACCATCACCAAGCGCGACGTAAGCAAAGAATTATCGTTAGTTAAGGATAGTGACGTATACGATTCAGCCACCGTCAACGTGGTTAGCATCAAGTGGCTCGACACGGTACTTAGTTCGTATCAATACTCGCTAGAATTCAAGAAGGCATCCGCACCCGACGGCGAATATCTCTCTAATATCGTCTTTAACGCAGGCGTTTATCACGTCAAAGTAACCGTTGACACCGAATATATGAGCGGTGTAGCGGTGCTAGAATATAAGGTAAGTCCCAAGAGTGTAACTCTCGTCACAGGTCAAAGCTCCTACGTATACGTTTACGGCACAACCATATCCGCGCCCGAGGTAGGATTTATAGACAGCGATACCAAGATGAGTATTGCTCTTGACTACCAGCTCTACTATCATTCGTCGAGCGTTACCCAAAGCACCGTCTTACCAGAAAGCGCCGGTAACTACGTCGTTACGGTAGTCCTTGCCGACGACAACTACGCACTCACCAACAAAGAATTTGCGTTTATCATTAATCCTAAGTCAGTTACCTTAATTAACGCACCTAGCGCGCTATTTACTACTGACGAAACGGGTTCTTATAACCTAAAATACGGTCAAAAGCTCGGCGAACTTAGATTTGACGACAGTGGCAAGGTAACGAGTAGCGATATAGACGTACAGGGTAAATTCCAAGTAACGGAAGAATACGCTGACGTTATTCCCGACGCAGGTAGCAAAAAAGTAACGTTAGTATTCATTCCCAACAATGCTAACTATTCGTCGGTAAATTGCGAAATCACCGTAGTAGTAGCCAAAGCTACCGCAACCGTTACGTTTACAACGCTTTCCGCAAAATATAACGGTGCGTCCAAGGCTAGCGATATAAGCTACGTCGTCACCCCAGCTAACGTACCCTTGAAGATAGAATATAAGGGCACTACGGGTAATTACGTATCCGATCCCGTTGCTGCAGGCAACTACGAATTGAGAGTAACCTCTATTGACAGTAACTATGACGTAAAGGTAAGTGCAACGGCTAACGGCACCGCACCTATATTCGTTATTTATAAGGCTGTCCCGAAGAAAGTCACCGATCCTAGCGCCGTAAGTATCTCGGTAGGCGAAAGCTTAGGCAAATCTGCTCTCGGTGGCGGTGAGGTATATTACGAAGGTTTCAATAACGTCGTACAAGGCACATTTGACTTTGTACAGTCCGCTATGGTATTTACCGAATCGGGCATTAAGACCGTTCAATACAAGTTCATACCCACCGACAGCGTCAACTTCGCTACTTACGTAGGTTACGTTGATATTATGATTAATAAGGGTATAGCAACGGTACTCGTTACTTCCAATAACGTAGAATACGGCACCCCTGCCGACTTTACGCAATTAGTATTCGTAACGGCACCATCACATTTGAGCAATAAGGTAGTTTACGACACCACCTACGAAGGCAAGAAGTATTCTAACGGCGATATAATTAACGCAGGCACGTATTACTTCACCTGTTGGATAGAGGACGATAACTACACCTCGGAGGTTTACGAATTTAGTTACGTAGTTAACAAAAAGGTTATCGATATCGAATTTGTCGGCGCAGATAACCAAGAAGTAACCACCTATACCACCACGTACGGCAAAGCCGTAGACGTCAAAGTAAAGATGTACGACGCTAATCACGTAGGTGACAAACGCACCTATCTAATGCGTGACGCCGACAGCATGTACAAGACTATTATTTATAGATACACGTCGCGTACAGGCCCCCATTACGATTCATTCGTAGCGCCTAGCGATATAGAAACCTACGATTTAACCGTTACTCTCGTACACGATAACTACGTAGCAACGCGCACCATTATATACAAGGTAACCAAGGGCACGGTAGAGAATATAGAATTCCATCAAGATACGCTCATGGGACAAACTTACGGTAGCGTAGTAGCACCCATCATCACCACCACGCCTGCAGGAGTAAGCTACTATATCGTATACCAAGGTTTCAATACCACGATGCCCACCGATGCAGGCACCTACAACATCACCGTATATATCGACGACGAGAATTACGAAGCTGACCAAATAAGCGCGGTATTTATGATTAAGCCAAAAGCTCTTACCGTAAGCGATATCGAGGTTAAAGACAAAGTCTACGACGGCACGTCGACGGTAGAAATAAGCGGTAGACTTAACGGCACACTATACGGCGACGAAGTATTGCTACGCATGGAAGCAACCACCTTTGAGAACAAAACCAACGTCGGCAAGCACTACGTAACCATCACCAATTACGTCGTATCAGGCTTACAAGCGACTAACTACGCTGTAGAAGAACCCGTTTGTGAAAAGCAGGTTACTATCTATAACAACAAGGTTCAGGATAAACAAAGCGCATCCTATATTCTCAGCACCAAGAACGGTTTTGTAAGCGGAACAACGGTAGAATTCAATTCCGTCAAGCTAGAGAGCAACAAAACTAGCATTTGGACCAAGATGCTAGGCGTAGAAGCAAGAGCAGTAGCGTATAGCATTTTAGTTAACGACAATCCTACCATCAATTCCGACCAATACAAGATTTGTATCGAGATTCCTAAAAAATATCTTGACAAAGAGTTCACGGTAGAATTCGACGGCGCGCTAAAAGGACAGAATATATCCTACGTAAGAGAAGGCAATTACCTTACCTTCTACGCGTCAAGTTCAACGGGTACGGTTGTATTCGGACTAGCAGAGTTTAACTACACTTACGTAATTATCCTCGCTTCACTAGCTATTATATTGATAGCAATAGTAGTCGTACTTATCCTTAACCCCCTACAACATAGACGTAAAGTTACGGCTAGAGAAACCGAGAGATCGGCAATAAGAGAAATAAAGAACAGCAAATAAAAGAAGGTTATATTGAAAAAAACATATACTTTAATAACAGTTACGCTATTTTTAGCGGTAATAACGATACTTGCACTATGCGGAATAAGTACGGTAGTAGCGCACGCTGATTACAACTATCGTCTTACCTTCGTACCCAATTACGAAACCTTCGTTAGCCCCGACACGGGCGTAACGTATAGAGTCTACGTTAATTCAACGGGCTACAACGCAATAACACGCATCACCTACGACGTCGTTCAACTCAACAACGTGACCGACGCAGGTGGATTGACGTCTAACGGCGGTGCAATCACTCAGACGGGCTACAAACTACTTTTAGATAACGTAGAGGTGAAAAAAAGCGACCTTACTTCTACCGATAACGGCACCGAAAGGCTAGCTTATTACTTTGATATCAAGGTAAATACCATTTGCGCAATAGTACCCACAGTCTATTATAGCATAACCCCCGAAGATCCCGAAGAAGCGTACTACGGCGATATAGTCTATTGCACCAACGTAGACACTGCCGCCCCAAAATTCCGCCTTACGCAGTCCTATTGGAGTAGCGGTAGATGTCGCCTTACGGCAGTGCTCACCGAAGTTATGGAGGGCTCGGCATACAGCGGTCTTGACCAAGTTACTTTATACGCCCTTCTTCGCGGTGGTAGCGAATACAAAAAGGTGGACGAGCAAGAGATAAGCGGTTACAACAAGACCTATTCGGTAGTCGTCGATTACGGCAACTACGACTATTATATAGAGGTTAAGGACAACGTAGGCAACACTACGGGAAAACAGCTACTCAAGTCCCTTTCCGAGTCGTCTTATAACGTAGAGATAGAAACGCAAATCAACGATGCTATCGTAAAAATGCAAGAAGGTGGCTATTCCGATATACTGTATGACAAGATTAGCTCAGCCTACGCCGACTACGTCACCGTAATATCCGACAGCAATTCGAGCGCAACTGATAAAGAAAACGCTCTCGCAGAATTAAGAAAAGCATACACCTTGTACCTAAATGCCAATCAAGATAACGCCAACGGCGTCCGTAATTACGAGCTATCCGTTATTAACGGCGAATATTTAACCGACTTTAACGTCGAAGGTATGGGTAGCACGCTAGCATTTTTAGATATAGGCGACTACGCAGATTTTACCGTTACTCTCGCGAAGTTCAATTATAAGGACGTAGAGCAAGAGAAGCGCCCAATAGTAGAGTATCTAGACTGTAAAGCCGACGACGTGTACTGCATTACACTATCCGTTGAGTCCGAAGATGACGGCAAGGTAAAGGCTAAGTTCTCTACCCCCCTTACTTTCAGCTTCAAGCTAGAAGATTACGAGAATATAAAAGCCGTTCAAGTTGCTTACGACGTCAATGGCAAGATTGAATATCACGAAAGCAATATCGTCAAGTACGTTGACGGCACGATTAAAGTCACCGCACCCCTTACGTACGGAGTAGTCAATATCTTTGTAGAAAAAGATAGTAGCAATCTCTATTGGCTATTTAGCTTGACTGCCGTTCCGCTAATTATAGGTGGCGTGCTACTTATCTACGCTTTCCGTAAGATAAACAAAATAAAGAAAGATAGCGCTAGCAAGAACGAAACCGCTCAAAATAATAGCGAAACCGCTCAAAATAATAGCGAAAACGAACAAAATATAGCTAATACTAACGCAACCGAAGAAAAAAATCCCCACAAGGGTAAAAATACGAAAAATAAAAAAAGAAGATAAAAAAGGAGATTAATCATGGCAGAAAAAAGATTAATTATTAACCGTCACACGGTATGTACGATCCCTAACTTACTAGTTCTTATCAGAATACTTTGCGTACCCGTGTACATGACGCTACTTATTTTAGGTAGTAGAGCAAGCGAAGCTAACGCATACGCAAGTTGGTGGGTATACCTAGCACTAGGCATCATGATTTTTGCAGCATGCACCGACGTATTCGATGGCAAAATCGCTCGTAAGTATAAGGCTGGTACCAAAATCGGTAAATACACCGTTAAGCACGACCAAGGTACGTATTTAGGTCAAGCAATCGATCCCGTTGCAGACAAAGCTATGCACATCGGCGCACTAGTAGCACTTGCTATCGCTACCACGTCAAACGGCAGCCCCTATCTACATTGGGCATTCATCATCGCACTCGTTATGAGAGAGCTCGCTATGATAGTAGTAGGCGCATTCGTTATCAATGCAGTTAACGTTCAAGCTAATATGCTCGGTAAAGTTGCTTCCGCTATCATCAGTTGCGGTATCATTTTGTGCTTCTTCCACGAACACATTTCTAAGCTTTGGGGCGACTACGGTATCGACTGGATAGTAGTTACCATCGGTCTAGTACTCAACTGGTCCGCCGCAGTTAACTACGCTATCGGCACTTTCAAGCAACTTAAAGAAAACAAGGCAAAGAAAGCAGCAGGCGAAGTAGCAACCGAAGAAACAACCGAAGAAGTAGCAACCGAAGAAGTAGCAGAAACCGAAGAAAACAACGACTAAAAAATATTGCGTAATGTTGATTGCTAAAAATAAACTAATTTTAGCAATCAACACTTAAGAGCCAACATGCTTGCAAGGACACTCACTAATAATGAGAAGACTTATTACGCATAGTAAGTTAATTATTTAGATAATACTTAACCGACCAACTGCGTTGCAGGTCGCCACCTAATTAAGATAATTAATAATGAGAAGACTTATTACGCATAGTAAGTTAATTATTTAGATAATACTTAACCGACCAACTGCGTTGCAGGTCGCCACCTGCCGCACCACGCGTAGTGGAAAAATAAATACAGAAATAAAGGAAAATTATTATGAACAAGACTTTTACGCCTCAAGAATTTGAACAGCGTATTTATGCTAAATGGTGTAAAGAAGGTTATTTTACACCGAAAATCGACAAGACGAAAAAACCCTTCAGTATAGTTATCCCACCACCCAATATCACGGGACAACTTCACATGGGACACGCACTTAACAACACCTTACAAGATATCATCGTAAGATATAAACGTATGGATGGCTACTGCACCCTATGGGTACCGGGTACCGACCACGCAAGTATTGCTACCGAGTTAAAAATCGTTGAGCAAATACAAAAAGAAGGTCTATCTAAAGAAAGTATCGGTAGAGAAGCGTTTTTAGAACGCGCGTATAAGTGGAAAGACCAATACGGTGGAAGAATAGTAGAACAACTCAAACGTCTAGGCTCAAGCTGCGACTGGACTAGAGAAGCGTTCACTATGGACAAAAAGTGTAGCAAAGCAGTTAGAGAAGTTTTCGTTAACCTTTATAACAAAGGCCTTATCTACCGCGGCAATCGTATGACTCACTGGTGCCCAGGTTGTGGTACCGCAATTAGCGATGCGGAGATAGAATACGAAGAACAAGCATCTTACCTATGGCACCTTCGCTATCCCTATACAGACGGTAGCGGATATATGGTAGTAGCTACCACCCGTCCCGAAACCATGCTAGGCGACACCGCGGTGGCGGTTAACCCCAATGATGAACAATATAAAGACGTCATCGGTAAAACCATGAAGCTACCCCTAGTAGATAGACTTATCCCCGTTATTGCCGACGATTACGTAGAACTAGGCTTCGGCACAGGTGCGGTTAAGATCACCCCCGCACACGATCCCAACGACTTTGAAGTAGGCAAACGCCACAATTTAGAAGTTATCACCGTTATAGACGATAGGGGATTCATGAACGAACTAGCAGGCAAATACCAAGGCATGACTAGAGAAGAAGCGCGCAAAGCCATCGTAGAAGACCTAAAAGCCCTTGATTTGGTAGAAAAAATCGAACCTTATAACCACAACGTAGGCGTTTGCTACCGTTGCCATAGCGCAATCGAACCTAGAGTTTGCGAACAATGGTATCTAAAAATGGAAGAACTAGCAAAACCCGCTATCGACGTAGTAAGAAGCGACAAAACGCAATTTATTCCCAAGCGTTTCGATAAAATCTACTTTAATTGGATGGAAAATATAAAAGACTGGTGTATCTCTCGTCAACTTTGGTGGGGACATCGTATTCCTTGTTGGTACTGTGACGACTGTGGCGAAATGATAGTAAGCAAAACCGATCCCACCGTTTGCCCTAAATGCGGTAAGTCGCACCTAAGACAAGAAGAAGACGTACTCGATACTTGGTTCTCGTCCGCACTTTGGCCGTTTAGCACGCTAGGCTTCCCCGAAAAAACGGAAGATCTAGAATATTTCTATCCCACTAATTTGTTAGTTACCGCTTACGATATTATATTCTTCTGGGTAGCAAGAATGATTTTCTCTGGTATAGAACACATGGGCGAAACACCCTTCCCCGAAGTGCTTATCCACGGTATCGTCCGCGACTCGCAAGGTAGGAAGATGAGTAAGAGTTTAGGTAACGGTGTTGATCCCTTACTTCTTATCGACAAATTCGGTGCAGACAGCCTTCGTTATTCACTATGCACGGGCGTTGCACCCGGTGGTGACATAAGATTTAGCGACGACAGAATGGAATCAAGCCGTAACTTTATGAACAAGGTTTGGAACGCTTCTCGTTACGTTATCATGAACCTTGAAGGCAAACAAACGTTAAAATTAGAAGACGTAACGTTAACCGACGCCGACAAGTGGATACTTACCAAACTTCAAAACGTAGTTAAAGACGTAAGAAAGAACCTTGATAAGTACGAAATAGGCCTAGCTTTAGCAAAATTATACGACTTCGTTTGGAGCGACTACTGCGATTGGTATATAGAACTTACCAAGCCCATGCTTTATAGCACCGACGAACAAAAGAAACTAAGCGCACTTTCGGTACTAAAATACGTATTGACCGATATTATCAAGCTAATGCACCCCTTCGTGCCCTTCATTACCGAAGAAATTTGGACTTATCTAAATATTAGCGATACCGTAATGCTCGAAAAATACCCCGAATACGTTGAGAGTCTCGATTTTAGCGAAGCATACGAGAACTTCGAACTTGTCAAAGAAGTAATAGGTAAAATCCGTAATATAAGAGCAGAAATGGACGTACCCGTATCTAAACGCGTACATTTATTCCTACTTACCGACAAGCAAGACGTATACGCACGCGCGTCAACCTACATAGAAAAGCTCGCAGGCGTTACCGAAATAACTTTCGTTAGCGACAAAGCACAAGCAGGCGAAAAACTCTGCCAAGCGGTAACCGTAGGCGCAGAATTATTTATCCCGCTAGGCGAATTGGTTGACACCGAGAAAGAAACCGCTCGTCTTAATAAAGAAAAAGCAAAGGTTATTGGCGAAATTAAGCGTAGCGAAGGTATGCTCAACAACGCAGGCTTCGTTGCTAAAGCACCTCAAGCGCTTATCGACAAAGAAAAAGAAAAGCTAGTTCTTAACAAGCAACTTCTTGAGAAGATAGAAAAGCAAATTAAGGACTTGCAATAAATAATGTTACACCTTATATTCGATTTAGACGGCACTTTGCTTAATAGTAGCGAGTGCATAATGGGAGTGTACAAAAAACTCTTTCAAGAGCTAAATTTGCCCACTCCCGATATAAGTGTGTTGCGTTCCTTTATAGGCCCACCGATAGAACACGTTATCAAAGATTACGTAAAAGAAGAAGATATCAAGGCAACTTGTACGCATTTTCGCGAAGTGTACAAGACCTTTGATTTAGGCAAAGTAAATTCACTCTACGACGGAGTGGAACCTTTATTAAAAAGTCTAAGCAAGGACTACAAGTTATATCTAGCGACCACCAAGAACGAATTTACCGCGAAAAAAATTCTCGATATATTCAATATATCGCAGTATTTTACCGGTGCTTTCGGTTCAAGACACGATCTTAATAGATTGCACAAAGTCCAAGTTTTGGAAGAATTAATCAATACTTACGGCATTGATAAAGATGATTGTATCCTTATAGGGGATACCCATTACGATGCAGAAGGCGCACTTTTAGCCCATATCCCCGTATGCATCGTCAATTACGGCTTCGGTATAGAAGAAGAACTAGCTAAATACGATATACTCTTTAGAGCGGATAACCTATCTATACTAGAGCAAAAAATAAGAGCGTTATAACTTAGTTATAATTTACGAGGTAAAAATGAACGTGATAAAAAAAGGTCTTATTTTCGACGGCAAAGCAAGAGTCGCCGTTATAGACCTCAAAGATATAGTCAATGAAGAAATAAAAATTCATAATCTTTCACCGCTATCAACGGCTGCGCTAGGTAGAGCAATGACCGCAGGCGCGTATATTAGCAATAACTTAAAGAGCGAGAACGCTACTTTTAGTATGACGATAAACGGTGGCGGAGAATTAGGTAGCATAGTAGTCGCAGGTAACGGCGGTAACTGTATTAGAGGCTACGTAACCAATCCCGATCTAGAACTTCCCTTGAAAGAAAACGGACATCTAGACGTAGGTAAAGGGGTAGGAACGGAGGGTTTTATCACCGTTATCAAAGATTTCGGTCTAAAAGAACCATACGTTGGCAGATGTAAACTAGTAACGGGCGAAATTGCCGAAGACTTTACCCAATATCTATTCAGTAGCGAAGGTATCCATAGTGCCGTTGCGCTAGGCGTTAGAGTAGACGCTAGCGGTTGCATAGGCGCAGGCGGTGTTATCGTAGAAGCACTACCCGGATTATTAGAAGAAGAACTATTTATGATAGAAGACGTCATGAGTAATTTTACTAACGTTAGCGAAATACTTGCTAACATGAGCGCGAGCGAAATATTTGATTTTTATTTTGCACACCTTAATAGCGAAAGCTACGAAGAAGAAGAGATTACGTTGAAGTGTAATTGTAGTAGAGAGAGAATAGAGAGCACTTTGCGTAGTTTAGGCAAAAAAGAATGTGACGAAATCATAGAAGAAGTGGGCAAAATAGAAATAGTATGCCACTTTTGCGAAACGAGATACGTATACGGACGTGAGGAGGCGGACAAACTTTGGGAGTAATTGAATTTAACCCGTCGTTAAAAGATTTAATAAAGTTTGCAGGCAAAGCAATCACCGACGACAATTATTTAATGTGCGTGCAGAACCTTTACGAAGCACTTTCTCTTGCTAACGAAGGTGAAGAAAAAATGGCGGTCTATAAGTGTTTTGCCGACATGTACGCAAATTGCGGTAACCCTATTTTAGCAAGGAATATGCTATTTAGGGGGTGTTTGTGTTGCGCAAAAAAAGGATATTATAGACTAGATTACGATAAGTTTTTCCCTACCGAAGAACCCATTATCGAGATAGAAGAAGAGATACCCCTTGCCGACAGCGAAACCGTCCTAGGTTACAACGATGCGTGCAATAATTTGCTTGTCGGTAATTACGAGCAAGGACTAGACATTCTTTGCGACCTTCCGCCCGATATTGCAGGACTTGACGCCGCTATGGAGATATTAATTAAAGCCATCAATGCAGGCGAAAAGATAGATCTAACCAAGCATACGTACAGAATGATCCTTCTTTCGGGTATCTACGCAGCCAAAAGCCCCGATTTTGTAAGACTTTTGTTGCAAGGTTCGGAACAAACGCGTACCGTCATGGTGGCGGGTGCAGAATTCGTTGCCAAAGACGTAGAAGATACGCGTATCCTTTTCGGCATAGCCAAGGCTTATTTTGACGAGCAAGAATACGATTGCGCAAGAATGTGCTTTGAAGGTTGTTACAAGGATAACGAAGTTAACCTTACCTTGCTTTTCTACCTATCCGCATGTAACTATATCTTAGGCGACAAAGAAAAAGGCGATAAGTTTTGGTACCAATTCAAAGCTTGCTCGCAAGAATTCAAGCCCCCTTACTATATCTATGAGAGAATGTTTAGCGAGCACGTTGTGCCCGACTTTCCCTACGTATCAGAATTTTGGATAAAAGACGACCTTAGATATTTTGAAGACGGAATATTTATAGAAAGACAAGAGTTTTTAGAAAAACTAAACGGTGTACTTCACGTTGTCACCGATGCCGATAGGTGTATTAGCGTAATAAAAAAGGTTGATTACGAAAACGACCTTGACGCGCTAGAAGTTATCCATTCATGCCTAATTTCACCCCTAGTATCCGATAGAGTGAAGTCCGTTATCATTATAGCTTTAATAGAAACGGGGTACGAAGGTAAACTTGCCGTCAGTTTCGAAAAAGCAGGCGTATACACGAGTATCGTTAGACTAAAATTACGCGGTTCTAGTATTTGGAAAGAAATTTACAACTCTATTCTATCAGCGACCATAGTCGATGCCGACTTTTTACCGCTCAATCCGTCATACCTAGCTAATAGTGTCAAGAAGTTTGCTAAGATGTGCAAGAACGCCGATATCGAGCCTGCCGACGAAGATATCCGTTTTTTACGCGAAATTCTTTCGAGTAATTATTTAATTAAGTTGACAAAAGGCACGAATATAAAACCGCGCAAGCTTTTCCCCGTAATATCGGGTGACGAATTAAGACGCGGACTAAAAAAATTCCCCCCGGAGATAATACACCTTGAAGAATAGAAGAGCTCTTATTTTTATCAGTATAGTTTTTATACTAAGTATGCTTCTATGCGCGTGTAGCGAGCGCGCGCCCCTTGCGGAGATAACCGTCACCTTTAATACCGACGGTGGTAGTAACGTTTCTTCAGTTACAGACAAAACCATCTCTACCGCCCCTATTAGCAAAAAGGCGGGATATCTTCTCGAAGGTTGGTATTTTGATACAAAGTATGAAGATAGGGTAGAATTTCCCTTTTTAGCGGGCTCAACTTGCACCCTTTACGCAAAATGGACGTCACTATCAAAGGGTAACGACAACACCGAGTACGCTTTAACCGACAACGGCTACGAAGTAACCAAACTTGATAAAGAAAGTATATCTATCGTCATTCCCGACACCTATAACAATAAACCCGTTATAGGCATAAAAGAGCGTAGTTTAATTAACGCTTACCGCAATTTAAAATTCTTGTATATAGGTAAGAACGTTACCTATATTAATCAAGACTTCCACACCTGCCTTGACCTTGAAGAAGTAATGGTAAGTAGTGATAACGACAATTTTTTGGTAGAAGACGGCGTGCTTTATAACAGTGAAAAACTTATCCTTTATCCCAATGCAAAGAAAGAAGAAGCATTCACGTTATCTAAGCCCTTTTCCGATACCGCTTTTGGCAACACCCTTAACCTAAAAAAATTGATACTTGATAGCGGAGTTAGTATTACGGGCGACGAAGATTTTTCAGTTATCACAAGTTTGCAAGAATTTGAAGTAAAACAAGGTTTAGGGAACCTTTTTAGCGATAATGGTAACCTTTATTTGAGAATTGACAACGGAATTAAATTATTATCTCGCCCCGTTTCGTCAACGAATAGCACCTTAAGAATAGTAGATAACGTCACCAGCGTAAGTAAGGACGCGCTATCCGTTGCCTACAATCTACAAGAGATAATTCTAGGCGATAATTTTACCGCAACAGACTTTGTAGACGCCCTTTTAGATGCGAGCAATTTAGAGAAGATAACGATTAATAGTAGCGATATTTTTTCAACTAAAGACGGCATTTTGTATAACGTTGATAAGACAGAACTTTACTTTTTCCCTGCAAGCAAAACGGTAGAGGGCGGTATTTTTACCATACCCGAAGGCGTTACTAATTTAGGCGCGTTTTCTTTTTATGCCAACAAGACTCTTAACGAAATAATTTTACCTAAGACGATAGAGAGTATATCGAGTTACGCGTTTAGCTATGCCGATAGACTTACCAAGGTTACGCAAAAAGAAGACAGCAATCTAGTTTCTATCGGTGACGGCGCATTTTCCTCTTGTAAGAAGCTAGAAAGCGTTGAGTTAGTCAACAAAGTTCCCCCCGTTTTAGGTGAATACGTGTTTTACGGCAGTGCTTTAGCAAAAGTAGTTATTCCCGATAACACCCTCGCTATCTACAAGCACTTTTGGAAAGAAAGTAGCAGTATTTTTTCCGCTACAGGTAAAGCAAGCACTACCTTTACCGTTACTTTTGATTTGCAAGGCGGAGAAGACCTAAAGGATCACAATTTGATTTTCGAGAGCAACTCTATTCACGGTGTTTTGGTAGAAAGAGAGCCTTATACCGAAAAAGACGGCTTTATATTCGTAGGTTGGTATCTTAATACCCAAGGCACGGGCGAAAGGATAACTTTCCCATATATTATCACCGACCACGTCACGCTTTACGCAGTTTGGGATATCCCCATCGAATAATATTTTAGACGAAAGAATAGGCAATTTTAGACGAACGTCTAATAGTTTAGCAAAAAAATCTAATCGCGGAAGAGAATAATTCACCCGCGATTTTTTATTGTACTTGACACAATGGGTTCTATATGTTATTCTAATAACATATACCGATTATTGTGAGGTTTTCCGATGAAAAAACGTATTCCGCTTATACTAATAATATCGCTCATGGCAGTTTGCATCGCCATATCTATCGTGGCTTGTAACCAAGCAGAAGAAGAGACCGTTCTAGAATCTCTTACTTTGGTTACCACGCATGACGGAGCGTACGTTCTCGGTGAGAATATTAACCTTGCGGAAATCACTTTTTCGGTCAACTATTCGGACGACACTTCCAAGATCGTCACTCTTAACGACACCATGCTATCGGACGAAGACGCATACAAATTCTTCACCGTGGGTACGCACACTGTCGTTATTAACTATTTAGGCAAGCAATTACCTTTACAAATCGAGGTAGTTGCAGTTGCGCCCAAGACCGAATATCTAGCACAGTTCTATTCACTCGGCGGTTCAGCCGTACCTAGCGTAACCACTTCGGTTATCACCGCTTTCGGCGTACCGCATAGAGAAGGATACACCTTCGACGGTTGGTATACCGATATGGCGTACAATGGCGACAAGGCGGTAGAGCCTTACACACTTACTGCCAACACCTCTTTTTACGCTAAGTGGATAGATAACCGTATTTGTAAAGTCAACTTCTACGACGAGGACAACACTATTCTCTATACACAAGACGTGCACTATGGCGAAAGCATAGACGTCAACGCGTTTAGTTATCCTCTTACCCCCGTAGGCAAGACCTTCGTCGGTTGGAACGTTACTAACGGCGATCCCAATGAAGTCACCGTAGACCTTATCGTAAAAGCAAGCTTCGTTGTAGATAAGTGTACTGTCAAGATTTCTTACTTGAACACCAGCGGTGCCGTAGTGGACGTAGAACGTACCTATGACTATGGCGAGATAGTTAACCTCGACGAATACACCCTTCCTACCAAAGAAGGCTATTTGTCGCGTTGGGTATATTACGTTAACCATAGCGAAGACGAGGACGAAACCACCTTCAACGAGATTCCCACCGACCGCAAAGTCATTCTTACCGAAGACTATACCACCATTTGCGCATACTTTACTATCGTTACTTACGATATCATTATCTACAACGGTAGAGTTAACCAGACGGAGGCAGATCTCAAGAGTGGCAATATTAGCCTAGAGCGCATTTACGAGAATCCCGACGTTGCACGTAACTTCTCGGTAGAGTGGAATACGGGCTTCGACTTTAACGAATACACCCAAGATCCTAACCTTAGCGAGCCTGCTAGACTTTATGACAGCGACGGCATCAACGGTTACACCTCTCAATGGTGCTTCATCGTCACGCTAGAAGACGGCACCGAGATTTGGTACAACTCCGCAGGCTATATCTGGAACGACGAGACCGAATCTTTTATTGAGCAAGAGTGGAAAGAGAACGAAGGCACGAGCAACTGGACGCTTTACGACGGCGAAGGCAATTACGTCGCGCGCGTAAGGAACAAGATTCTCACCGAGATAAAGGGTGAAATCACCGTCAAAGCAAAATACGTCAAGCGTAAATATACTGTAAGTCTTTTCCGCATCATGAGTGGACAACAGACGAGATTAGTCAATTTCGAGGTTAAGTATTACACCGACTTTAACCCGTATGACAATTATAGCTACAATCCACTTCCCACCAAGGACGTAACAGGCTACGAGGTGGTCAATGCTTCGCTTAACGACAAGACCGCTATCTACGACGTCAAGAACGGTGATAGAGCAGAGCTAGAACAGTTCTACCTTATCGAGAACACGAACGCCACCTACAAAGAATACGCAGGCGGTTACTATTCCACTATCGACAACAAAGACGACTGGACGATTAAGTGGTACACAAGTAGCGCACTCACGGAAGAAACCAACGTAGATTTTTCTAACGGCGGTACCGTTGAAGTAAAGGAAAGCAAGAACGTCTATTGTCAAAACACCGACAACAGAATTTACGACGTCTATTTCTATTACAATTTCGATTTCAACACCTTTAGCTATAACGGAATTTCTTACAACGTGGTTAAAGAGAACGAAAGTGTTGTAGAGCCTTTAAGTGGTAAGATTCCTTCTATATCCACCACCCTTAACGGAAAAGAGCTTCCTTACGCCTTCACAGGTTGGTTCGACGTACCTTATTCGGTATATCTAAAAACAGGTTATCGCGGTACGGCGCTTTCTAACTTCTCCAAGCGCACGTCCTCCGTCTATTACTACGCGCATTACGAATGTAACACTACGTACACGATAAAACTTTACGACAATACCCAAAGCACCGCGTATATAGGCAAAGAAGAGTATTCCGCTCACGCAGTACAGCCGGAGACCATCTCTTACGTATTGCCGGCAGGCTCCATATTCGATATGGATATGGTATACAAGGGCAAACAAAACGCCGACGGTAGCATTTTGAGTGGTCAAACCTATTACAATAGATTCTTAGGTAACCAATTCTACCAAGACCAATATTTAGGCAGTTATAACGTTAGCGGTGGTGAAGTTACAGGCACGTACGGATACTTACTCAACAAATTCGGCACGGTAGATAACATGGTGGCGGTAAGAAAAGTTCTTCTCGCTATGCTTAAAGTTTACGAAGACGTAAAACAAACCGTCTACGACCATAACTACACCTACACCGACGCAGAGTACGACTATATGCTCAACAATAAGTTCTTCGGCGGATACGGCTCATCCCTTTCTATCACCGATTTTACCGCGTTTATCGAAGATAACAAGAATATTTATCCCAATATTTATTCGGCATTAGTAGACGCAGGCTACACGAACTCCGTACAAGAGCTTTTGGGTGGTGTGGACGAATTTATATCCGATTACGTCCTTCTTACGTCGTCACTATACGACAAGAATCACGTAACGTCCGCAATCACAGGATTCAGCGGAGTAAGTCAACACGTAGATTCAGCATACGTATCCAGTAGCGACTATTTGAGCGTTGCTATATCCGCATTCGCGTTAGAGAATTACGTTAATTTCTTCAATTTGAGAGAAAATAACGAAGATATATACTCCGCTCCCGAATATACGCCCAAGTACGAGACGTCGGAATATTACTTAAATATTGCGTACGAATACAATATCACTATCGGCGAACAAAAGTTCAGCTTTAGCGGATGGTACACCGATTCAGCTTACGTCAATCTCTATAGCATGAACTTTGATTTCGGCGAGATTATCGTAGGTAGTGACGTCAAGTTATATGCAAAATGGACGGACATAACCAAGGGTACCGAAGGTTTAGTGTACGAAGAGGTCGACGCTGACGGTACTACTGCATACGTGCTAGTAGACTTAACCTCTGCAGCTGAGTATCAAAACGCCGGCTATGCTAGCAGTGATTACTATTACGTTACGCGTAACGATAACGGTGACATTCCTACGATTATCGGTGGCGACGGCAATATAGAAATACAAATTCCCGGGACTATCGATAAGTACGTTGACCGCACTAGTTTGGCTAAAGAAAAATTCAACCTAGGACAATGGGATACCGCGTTTACACAGTTCTTCGTTCTTTCAGGCAAGGCGTACGTTCAAGCAGGTGGCATTTTTGACGAATATACTACGTATTACCAAAAAGAAACGCACCCCGTAATAGGTATCAAACAAAACGCTTTCAGTAGATATAGTGCAAAAATAAGCAAAGTAATAATACCGCTTAATCTCTATTTTGTTGAAGAAGGCGCGTTCAAGAATTGCTATATCGACACCTTCGAGCGTACCGCGCCTAAGACGGGTGAAAGCGCACTCGACTACGTAATTTTGGACGGAGATAAAGCGCTTTATCAATGGGATGCTTCCCCTTATGCTAGCGTAGTAGGTAGATATTCTAGCGTTACGTATAACGCAAGTGGCAGTAAGACCATAATAGGTTTTTCCAAGCAAGATACAGCCCTTACGTCTTACCAACTACTAGAGGGCACGACCGCAATAGGTCAAGATGCATTCTTTGCGAGCACTTATTTAACACAAATCAGCGGTGTAGAAGCATTGACTAGCATAGGCGACTACGCGTTCTATCAATCAGCAATCAGCACTATGGGGAGCGAAATAGGCGTGTTCACCGTACCCAAGAGTGTTGCTACTCTGGGTGAAAAAGCCTTCTTCGGCTGTACGTTGTTGAAAGATTTTAGAATAGAAAGTGGTAGCGTATTGAACGCAATCGGCAAAGACGTGCTAAAAGAAAGTTTTTATTATATGGCAGAGCACTATGGAGTTATTGCTACGCAATATACCGATAACAACGGTAATAACGTAAGCATCATCCTAGGCGTAGGCACCTATAGCTCCGCTAATTATGATAAGAAAGAAGACGGGAAGGCAGTGCTTTACGATGAATTAGGTAATGTAGTGACAGAAGGCGATTACTATGCGGTTAAGGCTTACGACAGCATGCTAATCGTAGACAAGCAAGGTAAACTCGTCAATATCGTTATTAATACAAAGGTAAAATTCATTCTCGCTGACGCCTTCAACGGTAGCACCGTGCAAAAAGTTTATATAAACGATGCCTCCGAATTAGTGATCATAGGTAACGGCGCATTCGCAAGTTGCGCATCACTCACTACCTTAACTATAAAGAGCGCAACCAACGCTATCATGTTAGGTCAAGACGTCTTCTACGGAAGATCACCCGACAACAAACTAGAAGTTATATTCGATACCGCTGCTTCAATGAACAACGGACTTAACGCATCTTGGAATCAATATTCAACCGTTACCAACGTTGTAGTAGCATAAAAATAGGAGGAAATTATGAAAATACTTACAGTACAAGACATATCTTGCGTAGGACAATGTTCACTCACCGTGGCATTGCCTATAATATCGGCCTTTGGTGTAGAAACCTGCATTTTGCCTAGCGCGGTACTCAGTACGCACACCTACGGCTTCTCAGGTTACACCTTCCGCGATCTCACCGACGATATCCCCGCGATAATTAAACATTGGCAAAAAGAAAATATCTCTTTCGATGCTATCTACACGGGTTACATCGGCAACAAAAAGCAAATCGACTACATTCTAGAAATGAATGAGAAACTGTCTACAAAGAATTCCCTTTTGATAGTCGATCCGGCTATGGCGGACTATGGCAAACTCTATTACGGCTTCGACCTTGCATTTGTGGAAGAAATGAAGAAACTTGTAAAGAATGCCGATTACGTCCTTCCTAACATTACCGAAAGCGCGTTTTTGCTAGGCGAAGAATATATCGAGAAGAATCATACCAAAGAGTATATAGAAAAACTTTGCGTAGGACTATACAATCTCGGTGCAAAAAAAGTGGTACTTAAGGGCGTAAGCTTTGACGAAGACACTTTGGGCGTAGCAACGTACGACGGCAATAAGGTAGAATACTACTTGCACGAAAGAATCAAAAAGAATTCACACGGCACGGGCGACGTATACGCATCTTGCTTTACCGGCGCACTTTTATCGGGTTACGACCTTAAAGATTCTGCTAAGCACGCCGCTAATATTACGGTAAAAGCGATAAAAGAAACGGTAGAGGACGAAACCCATTGGTACGGTGTCAAGTTCGAAAAAATCATTCCTTATATTACGGAAATTGCAAAAAAATAATAAGGAACTTACTCTACAACAACAAAAAACTCGGCTTGATGCCGAGTTTTTTTGTAGCGGACGTTCTTATATTAATTAAACCAATAACTTTTAGCTAGAGACTAAAAAACATAACTCGCGTAGCGAATATCACTGCCGTAAGGCAATACTTACCATAGGTGAATATAATTTGGTGCAACCGAATATCACTGTAATAGTACTATCTGCGCTTTAATACAAAACCTACGCCAATTATAAGTAATGCAATTACTAACGCACCGCCCGCGATAGATAGACCGAGTATTGCATTAGTACCAAGTCCACCTTTTTTGCCATCGTCCATATTGATAGGCTCTTTGTATTCGATAAGTTCCCACTTTGCATATAATATAAGGTTAGGTTGAGGGTTAGTTATTGCGGTAATCTTTTCACCTTCATAATAAGGATTATCATACCAACCTGCGAAGTTGAAGCCTTCCTTTACGGGGGTATATAGCTCGCTATTTGTCGAAAAACTGTTGTTTAATATAGGAGTCGACTCTTCGCTAAACGATATCGAATACACGTAATAGGTGTATTTTACGTCCTCACTAGTGCCGTCCTTCCATAGATAGTTATCTTTATCTTTTAGGCTAATCGTCGCGGTATAAGTTCCGGGATCAGTTGCCGTATTACCGTTTACCACGTACGCATCGTCACTATTTATATGCGCAACTTGAGGGAAACCGTTGTACCATAAACTTTCGGGCGCGGAGGGGATATCAATTACGCGTTTTACTATTTCATAAACCAAATTTATATCATTAGTCGTACCGTCCGACCATTGATAATTAAGCTTGTTATTTAGGCTAGCCTTTGCTGTGTGTTTACCCACCTCGGTTGCAGTATTACCAATGAGGGTATAGTATTGCGATTGAGGAATGAGCGCCGTCATCTCGTATCCGCTATACACGTTGTTTCCTAACACAGAGGGTATTTGTACCGTTTTTTTCAAGATACGATAAGTTATCACTTTATCTTCGATAGTACCGTCAGCCCATACAAAATTGATATCGTCGCTTAAAGTAAGAATTGCTTGATAAGTACCTGCGTTTATTTCAGCAACGCTTCCGCTAACCTTATAATAGAAGTTATTTTCTAGCGGCAATCTATGCGTTTTTCCACTGTATTCGAATCGCGTATTTATGTTAGGAACGCTTACAACTATTCTTTCTACTTGATAAATTAAGGTAACCGAATCGCTTGTTCCGTCTTCCCAAACGTAGTTTTTATGTAAAAGATCTTCACCTTCGAATATATTGTTGAGAGTTGCGGTTATAGTGTAGGTGCCTGCGTTTACGTAAGTTAGGTCACCGCTTACTTCGTATGCACTAGAAGTGTCGAAGACGGCAGATTTTTCTCTTCCGTCATATACGTAAGGTAGATTGTAAATAAGCGGTTTAACAACCTGCTTCGAACTTACGGTATAAGTTAGGACGATATCATCTGCGCTATTCGTTGAATACCACACGTAATTAACTTTATCAATAAGGCTTATAGTGATAGGGTACTGACCTTGATTGAGCGCACTAGTAGCTCCGCTTGTAGTGTAATAAGTTTTTTGCGTAGGATTAACGACCTCTATATCCTTTACCTCACCGTCGTATTCAGAATTAGCATCGCGCAAATACGGCTCGCTTACGCTCTTAGGATTGATTGTCCATAGATAAACGAAGCTACTACTACCATCGTCGAAGCAGTAATTAACGTCGTCTTTAAGTCTAATGGTAACTTCCGTTACACCTGCCGAAGTACGCTTGTTATTTTCAGCTAGGACGAGGGCGGTATCGAAGTTAGACATCGCTAGAGTTTGTTCGTTACCGTTGTAGATATAGTTCCCATATGCGGTAGGTTTAGCGACCTCTATTTTCTTCACGCTGATATCTACTATATCAGAGAATTCACCGTATCTGACGGTAACGTGGGTATCGCCAAAAATTATTCTATTGCCACCGTTTTCGTACTCAATTACGTAGCCACTGTGTCCGTCTATCATTACGTCGAGTAGGATAGCCGAGCCGTCGTTATATAAGAGATTAACTTCTATCGTATTTGCCTTAAAAGGACTCAAAGCGACGTATTCGTTAATCCCACCGTTGCTTACCGCAGTTATGCCCACAGGTAGTACGTCGCTTATATTGAACGTGATAAAGCCACTCTTATCATTATAGTTAGGGGAGGAAGAATAAAAATTCCATTGATAAGGGATATCACCGCTTTCGTCTATCGTGTATTCCGCCCAAGCGATTACGCCGTCAGTATCGTTATTAGAGAGAGAAATTCTAGGCAAAACCGTACTACTAGTGAATAGGGGAATATTTTCTACTATCGGGTTGATGGTAGGCTCCGCCTTAAAAATTAACACGTAAGAATATCCTTCGCTGTAAGCAAGCACGTAGTTGTCGTTATCAAGCTGTAGACCGCTTACCGTAACCGAATGCATATCTTCGCTAGCGTTTTCACTTTCACTCAAAGCTTGTTCGTAAGTCATGTTTACACTATCGCCAGCAACCACTCCAGACAAGACGTAATCACTTACGCTTACGTTTTTAGTGCCGTCATAAGGACGATCCTCAATAGTGATAGAGCTTACCGTGATAGTTTTAGGCGTTATCTCTGCATCTAAAACGAAGCCGTTGTATCCGCTTTCGAATTGATAGCAAGCAGAGTACACGAAGAAGGTTATGCGTAAAGTATTCGCTTCGCCCACGTTAGCTGAATTAAATACGGCACTATATATGCCGACCGAAGGCTTTATGGGACAATCGGTTACCACTTCATACGTATCGTCAGGTAATTGATTAATAGGATAATCGGCGCTTCCGTCATATATCTTAGACACGCTAGGTAGTGCGCCCTTAGGCACGATTTTTATTTCCGCAGGCGTTATAGAACATCCTGTGAAAGTAATAGATTGGGTATCCAATAAGAAGTTTTTGGTATCAGTAAGAGCAAAATACGCAATTACGTTCGTTCTTGAAGTTGTAGTGCTCTTTAAGAAACTAGCATGCGTTATTACTATTGGCGCAACCCCTTGATATTCACCGTCATAGGTTATACTTATATATTCGGGCTTTATTAAACTAACGTCACATACGTAGGTGCCGTCGTATACTTTCGTTATATCAGGGTAGTCGCTTTGCGTAACCTCTATTTTTACCGTAGAAGCGCTTATACTTATCCTTTCTTCGACGACTACGTCATTATGATTAGGCGCACTGATTTTTACGGTAACGGAGGTAGAACTTACGTCTTTACGTACGATTTTATCTACGAAATCAACGCCGTTTAGCGAATAGCTTATTACGTAAGGACAGCCGTCCACGGTGTCGATAGAACCAATTCTCACTCCATGCTCTTGTCCGTCGTATATACCATCGTATGAACTTACGTCATAACTAATATCCGCCTTATTTACTACAAAAATTCCATAGCTGTATTCAACGTTATAATTATCTGCGTTGATAGAGAATAGAAGTTGATATTCACCGGCGTTAACTATCTCTTGAACATCCACGATAGGTATTACCTCGTCACCACTGACCAAACCTTCGTATTGATATTGATAAGTCACACTATGCTCGTTGCCATCGTAATCAACGCTAGTCACGTTTGAATAAGAACGCGCCTTTAACGTCCTTTTGTCAACGGTTATTAAGATAGCTTCGCTTTCCACCGTCTTAGTACGTATTCCGTCACTTACCGTTATAGAGCACTTGTAATATCCACTTTCGCTTACGTCCTTTACTGCTAGCGATTGATTGTCACTTTTGAAGGAGTATACGTCATTATTTTGACTGTATAACCAAGAGTATTCAGCCTCCAAACTAAGCTCGTGCGTATAAGTAGCCGTACCCACCTCTTGTAGTGTACCATCGTAAGTTATCGTTGATTTTCCATTTATCGTTAAGGTAGGAGTGATGAGCGCCGTACGTAGGTGCGTATCACTGCTTACTTCTACGACGTCGTTTTGATAATAGGTGTTACCGCCCATTTCATAACAGTATCCCGCGCCCTGACTAGGTTCGGAAACAACGTAAGTAGGCGAGCTTGCCCTAACGTAATCTACAAGACCACCGTCTATCGTTATGGAATAAAGATTTTCACTGTAAGAACTCAAGGGGTTAGGCGTAGGGTAGAATACCTTATTTCCTTGTGCGGATAGCAACGTCCAATTAGGAAGATAGGTATTAACGAAATCTTGATTAAGCAGTTGAATTGCGCGATAAGAGGAAGTAGCGTATGCGTCTATGCAAAAATCGGACGGATAATAAAGAGTGTCTACGCTACCTAATTGAAGGCTTCCTACGGTTGCAAAAACGTTGTTTGTAGAAAAAACACCCATTACCTTATTTATCGAGCCCTCTACCGATCCGGCGATACCACCGTTATCACCTCCAAGGGCGTTGATAGAGGAAGAATTGAAACAGTCCTCTATGAGGGTATCCGCATAAGAATGTCCCACGATACCGCCCACGCTGTCGCTACCGTTTATCGTATTGCCGATAGAGGTACAAAGTTTTACTTCGCTTTGTCTTTCCGCGTTTAGGTAAGGAACCAACATTTCGTCGTTTAGCGTAACTTTATGCCCGTTAGCGCTAGCGTAAGGTAGAGATATCTCGTAGCCACTTGCGTGAGAAAGTTCACCAACCACTCCACCAACGTTGTTAGTACCCGTTAGGACGCCGTTCGTTACAGCACAGCTTATTATTTGAGAATTGACTGCAGAATTTATAAATAGAGAATTGCCGTCGACAACGAAACTATCTAATACGAGATTTTTTATCTCCGCATTACGCAGACAACCGAACAAAACCCCACTTCCGTTAGAAATAGTTTTTCCATCCCCATCAAAAGTCCCGAAGAACGCTTTGTTAACTATCTTGTCGCTTTCCTGTGAATGGTAGAAGTAGATGGAAGAATTATTAAAAGTTTCATCGTCCGTTACAAAATAATTTTCGCCGTCACTTTCATAAAAATTGTATTTATAAACCGCCCACGCAGCGTGCAGGTCGGAATTGCTCGCAAGAAAAGCGGTGATATCTACGTATCCTAACTCGATATAAGAATCACTGTCACCTATGGTTACTTGAGTACCGCCTAAATCTATATCATCGGTAAGTTTGTAGTGCTTGGTTGAATAAAAATCACCGTTTTCATCAGTGGTAGCGTTATTACAAAGGGTTGCTAGTAGAGTTAAATCACTAGCGTTTTGAATAAGATACGGATCGCCTTCCGTACCACTTCCCAAGAAGCCTTCATCGGCACGCGCATAGCCGTCGCTACCTCGGGCGCACAAAAAAACAACCGAAATAATCAGTACCGTTATGACAAAAAATAAATAACTACGTCTTGTTCTCATATGCGCGCGTCCTCAAAAAAATAATATTACTTATATAAGTATAAACGAAACCTTAACCTAAGTCAATAGGTTAAGGTTCGGTTAAGCGTTTGCAAAAAATGCTATTAGTCGTTATTTACCTAAGAATTACCAGCGGTTTTCTACGAATTCACAGAAGGCGTACATATTCTCGATCTTTAACTTCGTACCGTCGTCAAGCGTTACGTCCCCGTTAAAATAGCCGTGCACTTGATGCGTCCTCATGCCGAGTAGATTGAGGAAAAGCATACCCGTTGCGTTATCAAAAAAAGGCGTCATAGTTAGGTTGAATCTACCGTCGTCCGACTTAAATACCCAGTCGTTTAGATAGCCGTTTATTTTAGGGTGTACTTCGACGTCTACCGCACCTATCTTGTGTGCCTTACCGTCATAAAAAAGGCAAGTTTCGGTTGCCAAACTAGTGTTTCCGATACCCCAAGTTATCTCAAAGCCAAAATATTTGCCATCGATTTTTGTAGAGCCGTTACCCCAATACCAATAGTTCTTATGTGGCCATACACCGCGTCCCCAGTCGATTACGGAATACGTTTTTTCCTTATCGAATGTGATTACTTTGTCACCGATTTTTACCGTACCAACGGTAGGCATACAGTTATACTTCGTAGTGTAGAAGAATCTATGAGGTAGGTTGTCAAAAGGCGTAATTATACTGATAGATTCGTTGTTAGGTAGGTGATACATCGTTAAGTTTACGTCTAACACCATTCCCTTTTTTTCAGAAGAGTAGGTCAATACTCTTTTGTCTTCTTGTATGTCGAATTTGAACTTCGTCTTACCTTGAGAATACTCGAAGCACGACACGTCGTCCGCCGTTTTGCTAGCGAGAGCTAGGCGATTTTTTGTAAATACGTCTAGCGTACCGAAGTCGTACTTTTCACCCGTCTTTATGTTGAGTACGGTACAAGTACCGGCAGCACCAACGGATATGTTAGCAAAATTAAGCTGTACTACCCATTCGCCGTCAGATGTTTGATAAAAATCCCATTCTTTTTTGCGCCAACGCAATTTTTTCGGGATATTTTCTTTGTTGTAGTTGATGACGTCGCACTTGCGCGCCCAGCCAACGGCGTTTAGAGTGCCGTCACTTTTTAGTAAGTCGATTTTGTTGATAATTTCGCGTTGTTCTTGCATATTTTTCTCCGAGGTTTTTCTTTTATTATAACCCAATTCCACACTTATTTCAATACCCAAAAATCAACCTTTTTTACTTTCCCTGCTTCCGCACAGAGATAACGAAAAAAACACCTTAAAAATTACTTGAAAAAAACTATTTTTTGTATTTACAAAAGAAGTAAAAGGTTGTATCATAGTAGTATTGATAACATTGCGAGGTGGATTATGAAAAGAAAGTTTTCCCTTGCTTTGGGTGGTATTATTCTAGCGGTTATCGTTATAGCTCTCGTAGTTTTGACAACACTGCTCGTTTCTTCATCCAAAGACGATTTTGTTCCCGATGACAATTCCGATATAAAGTTAGTGGTACTAGGCGATAGCATTGCCGAAGCAGTTCTAGGCCCGTCGCCCATTAGCGAAAGAGAAGATTACAGCTATTGTAGCCTATTAGGTCAAATCAACGGCTTTACCTATCACAATAGAGCGGTGTCGGGATACGAAACCAAACACCTTCTCGAATACATTAGTAGAGAAAAGGACGATTCCGCTTACGCACACATTACCAAAATAAAAGAAGCGGACGTTATCGTTATTTCCATTTTAGGTAACGACTTCCTTCTTAACGGCTTTAACGAGAATATCATCTCTGCAATGAACGACGATTACACGAGAGCGGATACAATTCTAGCTAACTCCTACGTCAATATCGACGGCATCGTAAAGCGTATCCGCACCCTTAATCCCGACGTAGAATTGATTATCCAAACAGTCTATAACCCCATGTTCCCCGAGAGTCTTATCATGGAACCTTGGGCGCTAGAAACCCTACTTAACGATTACGACGTAGAAAAAGAAGACCTTCACCATATTGCGTCTAAACTTATTAACCGTCTAAACAACGTATTGTTCGAATATCTCAAAAACAACCCCGATTCTTTTAGAATTGCCGACGTTAATGCAAAGTTCGACGCTATCTACAAAGCTCGTCCCGAAAGACTAGACCGCTTTATCTACGAGGACTACATTCACCCGTCTAACGAAGGTCACGCAATAATAATGTCCACCGTTCAAAGCATTCTCGAAGATCTAGGTCTTTGCGATCCCTACAACGCACTAGTTAATTACAAGAACGTCAAGATAGCACAGCTTCATCGCTTATACGACAATACCGAAGTTAAGGTGAGTGAAGTAGAAGACAAAATAAAAAGCGCATACACCATCGACGAAGTCACCGAAGCATACTTCGACGGCGTCTACGGTGTAGATCCGATATATTAATTGGGGGTGTAGTATGAAAGCAAAAAAAGTTTTAATTTCCCTAATATTTGCAGTAGTTATTTTGACGCTAGTATTCGCTACGGTAGCTTGTACGCAAGACGGCAAGGAAGAAGATAAGCCTAGACAAAAGGTATTTTTAGCAGAAGACACGTACTACGCGCTCGACTATATCAGTCTAGCAGGCTTGCGTGGTGGTGGCGGCACGGGCGGTGGCATCGACCTTGACGCAATCGTTGATACCGATACTTCTTTCTTATCTTTGACTAAAGACGGCAAAATGCACTTAGAACTTCGTGTGAAGCCTGCAATTTACGTTGCAGCCAAAGCAGCTCTAGCACAACTAGACGCATCCACCATTGACGTAGGCGGGCTACAATGCTACGTAACCGAGCTTTTCCCCGGCAACACCATGAGAGAAATCATCGATACTCTCGACGCGATCAAAAGAACCCTCGGCGTAAGCTTAGGCGGTGTAGATTTTGAAAGCGACAATATGTCTGATATCGTAGAATCTCTTCGTGAGAACGGCACCTTACCCAAAAAAGTCGTTCTTCCCGACGAAGTTTATTTTAGTTTCGATTATAATTACGAGATTGTAGAAATCCACTCTCTCGACAGCGAAGAGCCCATGAAGGCGGTATACGTAGGCGATTACAAAGAGGGTAGCGAGCCTTACGTAATCATGACTATGAAAAAAGATTCCGACGGCACGGAAAGAGTAATTCTTATCAACGAATTATTGCACCTAGGCGGAGAATTCTATAAGTCTACAAAACCCGCAGTTCAAGAATAGTTAGATTGTAATTACAAAAACTTTGCGCCCTTAACGTAGGGCGCATTTTTTTTATAAAAAAATAATACCTTGACTTTTACCAAAAAGTAGGATACAATGATAGTGCCAAATCATATTGCCACTACTTATGTGGCGCACGTTTAAAGTTAAATCTAAAGGACAAAATTAGTACATCAGTGGGTAGTAATACCCATCCGATACGTGCTAATTTTGTCTTACAAATGTGCAGTATGGTTTGGCGACCTACGGGTGGGTATGACTATATTTCGTGCCGTACCTAGCGTGGTCGGCATTTTTTTATAAACAAAGGGGTGCAAGATGGTCAATTGGGAAGAGATAATTAACGATAAGAGCTGTTGTTTTATTGGACCTACGACGCGAGAACGCGGTAGAGGAGTATTTGCCATCGTCAAGCGCCTTATCTTTAAGCTTGCCTTCGACGAAGGTATAGTCACCTATTATTTCGGCAACGATGGCTCGTTCAGTAACGCATCCTATCATTCGGCTACCGATTTGAAGGTAAGCCATACGCACCCACCGGTAAAAAGAATATTAGTTCCCGTTGTAGGGCAGAATCTCGTGCTCGACGACAACAGCTTAGAATGTAGACAATTCCTCAATAATTGGGATATACCTTTTGTATTAAGAAAGGTGTATGACGAAATTTTAGAATGGGAGCATGAATTTGAAGAATCAGATATAGCGGAAGAATACCGCAATTATTTACTTATCGATACCTGTGACGTTTGTGTTTTTTACCTCGAAGATGAAGCAAGCGAAGACGATCCCGTTCGTATCGCCTATAACTACGCCGTAAGCAAAAATAAAAGGGTAATTAACGTATACGAAAAGCCTAAGCAAAAGCGCACGCCCAAAAAAGTAGAAAATTAAATAGTCAAATTAAGTAATTTGAAAAATCAATCGCACTAACTTAGTTGAACGCTAATTTAGTGTTTTTTTTGCTGTTTTTCCTTGCGTACGCACGCGTATGTGAGATTTTAACCTTGACAAACCTTGCGCGCGAGTATATAATAATATAAATAATAGAATATTGCGCCCTTGTGCGCGTACATAAAAGGAGTTTTGTTTAATGAAAAAAGTACTTACAGTTTTACTCATCTCTGTTTTACTAGTATCCGTACTATGCGTTTTTGCAGCTTGCGGAGAAGAAGAAGCCGTTATCGATAGCTATCAAGATATCGATAACACTATTTATGCAGTAGGCGACACCTACAAGAATACAGATGCTCATATCGTAGCTAACCTAAAAGACGGCACCACTCGTCATATCACCAAGAACTTAGTTTTCGTTGGCGAAGATGCAGAAAGTCTTGACCTTGAAGACGGCAAGTTTACCAAGGCAGGCACCTACGAAGTAAAAGTTTACGCACTAGAAGAGAGAGAAGATTACTTTATCGGCAAATGGACGATTGAGGTAAGAGATTAATTAGTTAATTAGAAGAAGAAGGGAATTATGTTAATATCGAAGTTAGTCGGAGAGAGAACGAAGACAAGTCCGTCCGATGCTACCGCAGCTAGCCATATCTTGCTACTTAGAGCAGGTTATATGAAGCTCGTCAGCAACGGTATTTGGACGCTCGCTATGCCGGCAAAAAGAATTACCAAGAAGATAGAGGATATCATCCGTCAAGAGATGGATAAGGTAGACGGACAAGAAGTTATGTTCCCCGTAGTTATGCCCAAAGAAATGTGGGCGGAGAGTGGAAGATACTTTAGTATCGGTGAAGAAATGGTTCGCTTTAAGGATAGATCGGGTAGAGATATGGTGCTCGGCATGACTCACGAAGAGGCAGCCGTACAATTTTCTCGCGATACGGTAAGCAGTTACCAACAGCTACCTTATATGATTTACCAAATTCAAACCAAATTCCGCGACGAAGCGCGTGCGCGCGGTGGCTTAATTAGAGTAAAAGAGTTCACAATGAAAGACGCGTATTCCTTCCACGTTGACCAAGAAGATTTAGTTAAGTACTACGATAGAGTTTACGATGCTTATACGAGAATATTCAAGCGTATCGGTATGAAGCGCGTGGTGGCGGTTAAGTCGGATAGCGGTATGATGGGTGGTAGCGTAGCACACGAATATATGCTACTTACCGATATCGGTGAAGATACTATCGTTATTTGTCCCCACTGTGGCTACAAAGCCAATATGGAAGTTGCAGTAAGCAACCGCGTTACCGTAAGAGAGGAAGTTAGCGAAGAATTAAAAGAAGTATTCACCGCAGACAAGAAGGATATCGACGAAGTTTGTAAATTCCTTAACGTAACTAGCGACAAGACCATTAAGGCGGTTTGCTATTACGAAAAAGGCACCGAGAATATCGTGCTTTGCTTCATACGTGGCGACCTAGAAGTTAACGAATCAAAACTTACCAAGATTATAGGTAAACAAATCGTACCCGCATCGTTAGGCGATACCGCAAGTTTGGTTGCAGGCAATATCGGTTGCATAGGTTTAGACGTAAAAGGCACCGTTATTTTCGATAAATCTCTTGAGGGCGCTAACAATATGGTTACTGGTGCGAACAAAGAAGAATACCATATCACGGGCGTAGACGTAAGTAGAGATTTATGCGTAAAAGAATTCGTTGATATTGCAAAAGTTAAGAGTGGCGAAAGTTGCCCCGTATGCAACAAGCCCCTTACTATCGAGAATGGTATCGAAGTAGGCAATATCTTCCAACTCGGCACGAAATATACCAAGGCTATGAATATGACCGTGCTTAACCGTGATGGTAAAGCAATCAACCCCATTATGGGTTGCTACGGAATAGGCGTAGGCAGAGCACTTGCTAGCGTAGCGGAAGAAAGCCACGACGAAAAAGGTCTTATTTGGCCCATGACCATTGCACCTTGGCACGTATACCTATGCGGTTTACGTCTAGACGACGCGAACGTCAAAGAAAAAGCATATGCGTTGTACGAAGAATTGAAGAGCGCAGGCGTAGAAGTTATTTTCGACGATAGAGATACTTCCGCCGGTGTAAAATTCTCCGACTGCGACCTTATGGGTATTCCTTTGCGCGTTGTGGTTAGCCCCAGAGCGCTCGCTAACGACTCTATCGAGATTCAATCGAGAGACAAGAGCCTAAATATAGCCGTTCCTTACAATGAAGTTACGGCAACCTTAAAGAAAATTATCCAAGAACAAATAGACCTTATTAACGCATAACGAAAAAAAAACTGCTATCGACAATTGCAATCTTACTAGCAATTAAAGGAGGCAACTATGAAGAAGAAAGTATTATTTATGGTGGTGTTACTATGCTTAGTAGTAGCGACGCTGTTATGCTCGTGCAATTTTCTTCAAGGCGACGACACGTCTAACGGTAACAACGGTGGCAACAATCCCCCTACGGGCGGTAATACCACAGACAAGACGGATGGTTGGGAAAGCATCTCTAAACCCGATCCCAAGGACGTATATATCAAGTTTTTGGCAGGTTTTACCAACGTAGCGTACGAGTTTTCTGAAGCAAAGGTAAAGAAAGCTAAAGACGTTACCGGTGATGCAGGTGCGAAGATTATTCTTAACGGCAATAACTTTTATTTATTCGTAAAAGGTAAATACAACTACGACAATCCGAAGGACAAAGCTATCGTTGCAATAGAACTTGCTACCGAAAGCACCGTTACCGAAGAGAATAGATTAGTCGGAGTGTATCTATACAAAGACGAATTGTACGTAAATATCGGCGGTAACAAAGTTAAATTCTCTCTTGCTAACAGCAATTGGACGGATATCTATCCTTACGAAATGAAAGAATACGCTGGTAACGACCTATCCAACATTGCAGGTATACTCGCATCTAACGTTAAGACCAATAAGGATATCACGGGTAAAACTAGACGTAATAGTAACAAAGAAGAATTCAAGTACGTTATAGATATAGACCTTGATAGCACGCTCGGTATTTTATGCAAGAGCCTAGGTGACCTTATCAAAGACGATCCGCAAGGAATAGAATCTATTACCGAATTCGTAGCTTCGCTATTTGGCGTAACTAGAGATGAATTAATGTCGGGTGACGTTCCGCAAAGCGACGTAGTGCTAGAATTCATGACTTCCGCAAATAAGATTGCAGAGCTCAAAGCAACCGCTAATCTTGATTTAAGCGAAAGCGAAAGTAACCTTATCGATGGTGACGACCTAGATTTGACGGTAGAATTACTTAACGTTGCAGTAACTAACGACTACGCTAACGGTGTAAAAATCGACTTCGTTAACGATAGAAAGGAAAGAGAAAGTTATTATAGTTATAGAGAAGCTATCTATAGAGCAACGCTACCTATGAAAAAATATTCAAACGATAGCGTAGTTGATAGCGGTTATACCTTTGACCTTACAACTCGTGTATTCCAAGAAGACACCGTCGAGAACTTTGTATTCCTAGAATACAGCAATAACAAAACCAACGTGGTAGAAAGAGCGCTATATATCTACGGCGATATAATGTATATCTATATGAATGGTGAGATTATCCATAGACAAGTGCTCGACCTTACCGATTTAGCCAATAGAGTTGTTTCTAACGATTTAGGCGGAACGTCAAGAATGGATATCTTCACAGTAATATCCTACGTCCTAAAATATATGACAATCACCGAAGAAGAGTTAAGATTAGAGATTAACGAAACAATCTTCACCGACGTATGGTACAACTTTAGCGACGTAATTACGTTTATTGATAACGAAGGTGACGGCGCACTAAGCAAGAACGAAGACGCGATGGCATTCGTAGAATTTTTAAGAACCAACGTCGCTATATTCACTCTTGTCTATGGCGAACCCTTCTTATCGGTAGTAGAAGAAGACAATAAGATAATCACCGACGTAACGAGCATACTTTCTGCATACGAAGAGAGCATTGCTCCGCCCGTTGAAGAATAAACGATATTTTTTACATACTAAATTAAAACAAACACGCAAGAACTTGGAGGTAAATATAAAATGTTCACAAAAGACACGCTATTAATTGATGCTTTTTACACCGAAGGCGTTAATCTTGAAGCAATGGCAAGAACGCTACAAAGCTTTCAGCTAGGATGCTTAGGTTGCATGCTAAGCCATGGCGAAACTATCGGTCAAGCAGCTATGGTACACGAAATTGATCCCGACGTATTGCTTAACGCTCTTAACGAAGCTGCAGCAACGCCTATCGAATAAGCGTATCATTATAATAAAGAAAGAGAACCGTTATGGTTCTCTTTTTTTTAGCTAAATTACCGATTGAGCGCAGTGAGCGGTGGCGACCGCAGCGCAGTTGGAGAATTAAGTGTTGTCTAAAAAAATAATTATTCTCTATATATTTATATCCTTATTCACATTGGTATTGCGCCAGCGGCAGGTGAGCGACCTGCAACGCAACTGTAGCGACCTGCTGTAGCTATTGAAAAATCAAGTGTTGTCTATAAAATGACTATTTTCTTTATATATTTGTATCCTTATTCACATTGGTATTGTGCCTAGCGCAATACCAATGTGCTCTTTTCCTTTCAACGGATTTGCCACGTTGCGTGCATTGAAGTGAACGTAATATTTACCATTATAATAGGTTAGGTTGCTTGCATAGACGTATTGCGCCATCCAAGGGTTATTACCCACCATTTGCGGCACGACAAGGGGTTTTACGTAGCGGAAATTAATTCCGTCGTCACTATTCAATAACATTATCATAGAGTGACTGTCTTTTCCTTCCATATAAATACCGTTTTGGAGGGCAATATAGCCGTCCTTTACCTTATATACCTTTATACAGCCGCAACCTTTATTGTTGTATTTATCTTCGTTAGACGGTGACATTATGGGCTTTTCGTCCGATACGAAAGGTCCGTCGGGCGAAGTTGCACGCGCAAGCGCAATGTAGGTAGGCTCGCAGAATTTGCAGTCCGATAGGTATGATAGGTTAGCGGAATAGTAAAGTCTATATTCGCTATCTTCTTTAACTAAGAAGGGATTAGAGATAGACGTACCCATTTTTCCCTTTTGATAGGGCATACTATATTCAATAATAGGGGTAGGCTTAGACCAATTAACAAGGTCTTTACTCTTGATTAGATAGATTTCCGACTTCCATTTGATAACGCATATAGCGGATAAAGCTCTCGCGGGCAAAATTTGTACGCGCTCGTAATACATATAGTACGTACCGTCTATATATTTAAGGTCGGGGCGCATTGCTCTATTTACGATTTTACCTTTTTTAACGAAATTAATTCCGTCGTCACTTTCGAAGTGATATACGCCGTAATAGGTGTGACAAGCAAGGTGCCACTTGTTATCGTGTGAATTTTCGGGTGACAATACCGACGGATCCGCCACTACTGCAGAACCGCCAAAACAGCGTATAACGGGATTGTTTTCATATAGAGTAAAGTCAAGCTTGTTAAATTCTTCCATCGTTACGTTTAGCATACGTACCTCCCTTATTTAATACTGATTTCGCCACGTAAATTTACTTCCATTAGGCGTTTTATTTCGCTTATTTCATAGTTTTTACTGAATAAATAATAGAGTTTTGCAACCGATGCTTCGGTAGTAATATCATATCCACTTACAGCACCAGCTTCTTTGAGCGCGTTACTCGTTTGATAAGTGCCCAAACTCACGGTACCCTTTATACATTGCGAGCACACGGTGATTACCGTGCCGTGATTAAGGGCTTTCTTTATTATAGGTAGCAACGCCTTGCCGTCACCGGGGATATTGCCTGCACCAAAAGTTTCTATTACGATTCCGCGCAATTTTTCCGTCATTATAGATTCGAATAATTCGAATTGTATACCAGGGAAAACCTTTATTACCCCTATCGGAATAGGTTGTAACTTCGTTACAAAAAAAGGCTCCGTAGGTTTAGGTAAGATGCAGGTTGTAATTTATACCAATACCAGCTTCTGCTAGAGGGGGATAATTAGCCGATTTGAAGGCAAACAATCCGTCCGCCGAGAATTTCGTAACGCGGTTACCGCGCATAAGTTTATCGCCAAAATACAAGCACACTTCGTTAATTAGCCCGCTTCCCGCAATAACGAGAGAAGTCACTAAGTTATCGCGCGCATCACTTCGTATTTCGCATAGCGGTATTTGTGATCCTGTAAGTATTACGGGTTTGGATAAATTTTCTAGCATGAAAGAAAGCGCGGACGCGGTGTACGCCATAGTATCCGTACCATGCAAAATTACGAATCCGGCGTATTTATCGTACCTTTTTTCAATTTCCGTAGCAATCTTGTTCCATTCATGCACCGTTATATTAGACGAATCAAGAAGGGGCGACAACTCAAGCATATCCCAATCGGGCACTTCGGGCGCGTCAAGATCGGGTATTTTCATAAGTTCGTCGAACAAATACCCCTTTTTAGGTGCATACCCCGTTTCTGTACGCGTCATTCCTATCGTGCCACCAGTATAGATTATTAGTACTTTCTTTTTTTCCATTTTTATATAACAAATAACGGACTTGCGTCCGTTGTATTAATAGTTGTTTTTAATTGATATAGATAAGAATCTCGTTACGTCGTAAAAATTCCACGGCGTATCATCGGTAGGGGGATAAACTCTGAATACCATAGTTTCTTTGGTAGTAGGGTGTACGAATTTAAGTTCAACCGCCCATAGCGCAAGATTATATCCAACGGGACTCTTGCCTTGTCCGTATTTTTGATCGCCGAATAGGGGATTACCAATGGTCTGCATTTGCACCCTTATTTGATGCGCTCTACCCGTATGTAGTCTTATACCGAGCAAAGAGGTATTGTTGTTAGAATCAAGCACCTTATAATCAAGCACCGCTTTCTTTGCGTTTTCCGAAGTCATAGGCACTACGTTGACTATATTTTTTGCAGGATTTTTAGCCAAATAATGGGTAAGCCCAATTACAGATTTCTCTCTCGGAGTACCAATGACTACAGCGTAATATTTCTTTTCGAGTTCACCATTTTTGATGCTTTCACAAAGTCTAGCCGCCGCTTTCGACGTCTTCGCAAAAACCATTACGCCACCCGTAGGTCTATCTAGTCTATGCACAAGACCAACGTACGCGTCACCCGGCTTGTTGTATTTTTCAATCAAGTATTCCTTCACAACGGTGAGTAAATCTTTGTCGCCGGTTTCGTCGGGACAAGTAGGTATGTTCTGCGGTTTTTGCACGACTATAATATGATTATCTTCAAAAACTACTTCCAAATCTTTTACACAAAATTCACATTTCATACCATTAATATTATAATTTTATCATAAAAAAGTCAAGTGCTTATCCGCTTTATTTTTTAATATTACCTTATTAATAAGGTAAACCCTTTTAAGTAAGTACCAAAATCAAAACTATGAATTTTGTCCGTTAATTTTTTCGGTCGATTAGAATATAAATCTTACCGTGCGCAAAAATCATATTTTAGGATACCTAACTAGCATTATCTATACCCCAAACAAGCATATCAACATCAAAAATTATAAAATCGATTCAATAATTAAAACACCTGCTAGCTCGTTCTTATTATTGACAACGACAACTTATTATCGTATAATAAGTTGAAATGAAACGTCAATTTAGAGATAAATCTTTATTATTAGAAATAATAACCGCGGTATGTATTTTACTTATTCTTGCGCTTGCAATAACGGGCACCTTCTTGCTAGAAGGTCAAGTTAATCAAGATTGGGAATATCATACCGACGATAGCGACATTGACTACTACGCGCAAGGCAGTGGTAACGATTTTCAGTACGCAACCTCTCTCAAATACGCCATTACTAATTATTTTGGCTCTTCGCTCAATAAGTATTTTAACGTGTCCTCTTTGATAGAACCGTTCAGCGAGAAGGTGGTACGTGCTATGAGTAGAGCGCGTATCCCCGCACGCAAATTAAAGTTGATTGCCGACCAACTTGACGTCAATAATTTGACGGGACCGTTCAAGGATGCGCAAGAATTTTTGGAGCAGTTCGACAGTTTTGAAGAATTAGAGAATTATCTCAAGGCACAAAAGCCCGTTGGCTTATTTACAGCAATATTTAGCGGAATATCGTCGTTACTTAGACAGAGCACTTTAACCGAAGACGAGTTTGCTACGTTTATCTACGAATTCCTCGCCGATAACACCGACGCTAGTTATCAGGGTTTTCTTGCTATTTTAGGCGAGGAGTACTTTTTGAAGCTTTTTTCTAACACTCTCTACGTAATTTCTAGAGTGGACGAAATGTCCGATACGCCTTATATGAGTACCGCGACGGCAACAGCACTGCAACAAGTATGTTACCAGTTAGGTGGCACCTACGTTAATATTGCCAAACTTTCGGGCGGTACTGCTACGCTAGAAAGAGTACTTTGGTGGACTTGGGATTACGATACGACTAGCGAAAAGGGCGCAAAAGCCCAGGCACTCAGCGACAGCGTGCGTGGTAAAGTCGGCGACCTGTTCCTTGTTATTGGTAATTTGTTAAAATGCGCCACCACCGAAGATATAGAGTTTTTGGTGAACAGTAAGAGCGCGAATGACGAAAGAACGGAGGAATGTAACAAAATTATCACCTCTATAAAAACGGCAAAAGCTCTCAACTCAGCAATTAACGCTTCGAATAATCTTTTGACAAAGAGCTATGATTCTTACGTAGAATTTTTTGATGAATATATGCAGGTTAGCAACACGCTATCCGATCTTGCGTACGTAATAGGCGAGGGAGAGAAGGATAGTGAGTACGAACAATCTCTCGTCGACCTTGCCAAGTTATACGAGAATACCAAGAACCAAATGACGCTACTTTTGAGTAGGGATTATACCCTTGAAGAATTGCTCGATATGGATGCGAGCAGCCAAGAGTATCTAGAATTAAAAGATGCGTCCACTTTCATTAATAACGTGGAGGAGCAATCGGCACACTTGCTTACACAAATCTTCTACGTCATGGTTACTAACAAAATTGACAGTCTTTCGGAGGAGAACGATGCCTGAACTAATTTTGAGCGCTAATAGCGTAACTAAATCTTTCGACAATAGAGCTAGCGTCTTAGCAGGCGTAAGTCTACGTGTATACAAAGGCGACTTTATCAGCATTTTGGGCGCGTCGGGCAGTGGCAAAAGCACGCTTATTAGCATTTTAGGTGGAATGGACGTACCGACAACGGGCGAAGTTATCTTCGAAGATAAGAACTTAGCGTTGCTCAAAGAAAAAGACCTTGCTAAGTTAAGAAGAACCAAGTCAGGTTTCGTATTCCAATTCTTTAATCTTGCACCATATCTTACGGTAAAAGAAAACATACTTTTGCCCTTAATTTTGGATGGCAAGTCACCAAAAAAGTACGAACAAAAGCTCAACGAGCTCGTTGATTATCTAAAAATTAAAGACCTTCTTAACGTCATGCCTACCAAGCTTTCGGGCGGTGAGCAACAAAGAGTAGCAATAGCAAGAGCACTTATTTACGAGCCAAAAATCATATTTTTAGACGAGCCTACCGGCAATCTCGATAGCAAGAATTCTACCGAAATTATGAATTTGTTGAAGAAGATTAATGAAGAAATGAAGACCACAATTTTGCAGGTTACCCATAGCGAGGATAACGCGTCTTACGGTAACCGCATAATAAGGATCAACGATGGTAGAGTAGTAGAGGACGTCGTTATAGAGAGAATGCAAGAAGAACAAGTAGAAGCCTCGATTATAGAAGAAGCCAACACCTCGGACGAAATAAACAACGAAGAACAAGCATAGAAGTAAGAACGGCATGAAAGTCATTTTTAACCACACTTTAAGGAGCATAAGAGCAAGCAAGGGACAGCTAGCGGTTATAATTATCACCGTAGCTGTAGTAACCATGCTATTTTTTGCGGCCCTTACAGTGGGAGACTTGTTCTACAATTTTCAAGTTGCAGGCTTTTCGCGCCTTAGTGGCGATGCCGAGATTTCTATGGACGGAGCAATTTTTTCGGGAGAAAAGCTCAACGAGTTTTTGAGCGAAAACGGCGAAAAAGTAGAATACGTAGATAGATATTTGAGAATGACGGGATTGCTCAATACCGAAAGTGAGGACGACGTAGCCAAGAGTACCGCTATTTTGATAGAAGTTACCGATTTTGCAGAATTCCTATCACGTCACAAGGATAAGCTTTCTTACAGCGACGGTATAAAAAGCACCGATAGCTACGTATATCCGGCAATATGGATAAGCGAAGGACTAGCGAAGAAAAACGGCTACGAAGTAGGTCAAGAGGTAGATATATTCGTAAGCTTTTTCAATAGATATCAAAAGTTTACCGTCACTTATATATTCGAGGATAAAGGCGTTTTCGCTAATTCAACTATATATAACGTATTTGCCGATATGACTGAATTAGGCGAAAAAGGTCTGTACACCACCGCTTACTTTAAGTTAAAAGACGGTGTCGATGCAGAAAGCTTCATAAGTGATTTAGACGCATTTATGTCGCTAGACGGACTAAACGTCGATTATTCCGTCGACTACGATTACGTTAACAATTTAGTTAAGGACAACCAGTCGCTTCTTAACGTTGCACTAGTATTTATATTAGCACTCGTTATATTCATACTGTTTAGCGCGTACCAAGTCGTAATGCGCTCGCGTGCTCAAGAAATGACCGTCTTTAAGTCGGCAGGTGCAACGCCCATGCAGACGGTAATGATATTGCTTTTCGAAGGTGCCTTTTACGGAATAGTAGGCGCCCTCATCGGCGTAATTATCGGTAGATTTATTATGCAAGCTATTGTAGTTAGCGTAATTCCTAATTTCGCACAGGCAGTCGATTACGAATTTTCCGATTATATCTTATCATTAGTTTTAGGTATCCTAATGTCGTTAATTAGCGCACTATTTCCTATACTCAAACTAACTCGCGACACTGTTCGCAACCTTAATAGCGGTAGCGTGAGAGAACTTAAGAAGTTGAGTCCATACCTTCTTATCCCAGGAGTTATCGGAATTATCGTATGCGTAGTGTTGACTATATTCGTACCGGGATACGAATTGTTATTCACCATACTAATGCTAGTATCCGCAGTAGCGATTATTATAGTGGGCGCACCATACTTAACGATGGGAATAAGCAAACTATTTAATGGCGGAATTAATACTAAACTACCTTCAAGTAACGTAAAAAGAAACGGTGACGCTATCACGCTTTCGTCAATGCTAGGAGCGATAGTTGCGTTTACTTTTATAGCGGTAAGTATCGTCAACGTCATTATAGAAGCGTCCAATCCCTACAACGCAAGATTTTCTTCCGATTACGCAATAGAAGCGATAGCGACCGACGTAAACTTTGACGAAGTTAACGAAATAGTAAGTAACACCTACGGAGTGGAGTATTCGTATTTGTTTAGGTACGACACGTTTGACGTTGATCTAAACGGCGAAATTAAGGACGTAACCGTATATGCCGTAGACAATGCCGACGCGCTATCTTGCGCGACCACGCCTCTTACGGATAAAGAAAAAGAATTGTTCAACAACGACGAGCGCAGCGCGGTGTTTACCTACGATATGCTCAACAGATTAGGCTTACGGGTAGGGGATAAAGTGACGCTTACGCTAGGTAGCGTGGAGCGAGATTTTGTAGTTTGCGCTATGGACGATACGCGCACAAGTACTGATAGAATTATCTACGTCAATACAGATGGGCTCAACTTGGAGCTAAAAGAAAGTCTTATTTTGATAGGAACTAGCAAGAACGTATCTAACTCCGACTTGTATCTAGACTTGCGCGGAACACTCGAAAGTAAGGGCTGTTATATTCTTTCTTACCAAGACTGGGCGTATGCTAGTAGCGTAGGTATAAAAGGACTAGGCACGCTTTTACGCGCACTAGAAATTCTTATTATTGCAGTCGGTATGATAGGTATCGTCAACATGATACTTACGTTATTTATAAAGCGCGATAGAGAATTCGGAATATATAGAGCGGTAGGAATGGACGATAAATCGTTTGTTATCATGCTTTTAGGCGAAGGACTTATCATATCCCTCGTCGGCGGTGTAATCGGCTTTATTTTGTCAATGATAATCAATCTACTCGTCCCGAATTTCGCCCGCCTTATCGATAGATATATCTCACTCACACCGTTCCCAGTAGAGGTGCTTGTCATTATTGCAATGTGTATCGTGATTTTTACCATAGTTTACACAGTAATAGGCAGCCGCTACCGCATATCAAAACGCAAAATAGAACGAAATATATCTTAACTGTTCAAAAACACTTGCAAAGAAGCATTTTTTATGCTACTATATCAAGGCAAAAGGCTCCTTGGTCAAGCGGTCAAGACTCCGCCCTCTCACGGCGGCTACAGGGGTTCGAATCCCCTAGGAGTCACCAAAAAGCAAGCCACTACGTTTATGTAGGTGGCTTGCTTTTTTTGTGACTCCTAAGGGGGAGCGCACCCCATCGGGTGCGCAAATTTCTCGCAGAGAAATCTGGCGGTGAATTTACTTAATGCGTGAATATTTACATAAATACCGATAAAGTTAATGCGTACTTATTCAAAATGCCGCTATCCCCTAGGAGTCACCTTACGTATAAAAGCAAACAAGATATTCACTGAAATTTGGGGGAGCGCACCCCATCGGGTGCGCAAATTTCTCGCAGAGAAATCTGGCGGTGAGTATACCTAATGTGTAAATATTTACCTAAATATTGATAAAGTCAATGCGTACTTATCCCAAATGTCGTGTAATATGCTATAATATAAATACTACCCATATGTTGTATTTTGTTCATGTGTTTTTTAAGATTTGGTTTGGTAATTAAAAAACGGCGAATTTTCGCCGTTTTTTACTGTTAATTTAGTCGAAAACGAGGTTATCTATAGTTACCTTGAATATTTTTGCCATCTTCGCTACGTAAGAAATAGTTGGCTCTATTTTACCGTTTTCCCAATCGCTAACACATTGTTGAGTAACGCCAACTTGAACGGCTAATTCCTTTTGTGTTAGTTTCATTTCTTTTCGTAATATTTTTATATTTTGTGCGATATTCATACGTAAATAATACAATAATAATTGTATTGATTGTTGACATACAAGTATTCTTGTATTACAATTATCTATATGAAACAAGAAAACTTGTAAAATGGAGGCACGAGATGAGAGCTGTTATTTTTATTTTATGTTTAATTTTTTCAGTAGGCGCTATTCTTGGGTGTATAGTAGTGGATAGTTATGGCTTCATAATGTCACCGCTAAAAAATGAAGAAATTGCAGCGAATACAGATATCAATAGAATTGCTAAACAATACACAGGGTTGACGGCGAAAGAAATAATTAATTCTGAAATAGAAGATAGTATATTTAGGTGGGTTGCTAAATTTTCAAATTGGTATTCTAAAAAAAATGCAGAAAGAATTTGGAAAAACAATCCAGATAAATTTATAAAAATATACGAATCACGTTTAAAATATTACGCTAAATTAGGCACAGATAATTTTGCGAGAGTCGTTGTATATGGCTTTTGGGGAGCGGGATTTTTAACTATCGTTATAACGTTGCTACATTTTGCTTTTACGCAAGATGAAGGTATGGGATATTTTATTACATCTATGGGCGAAATAGCCAAAGATACTGGTGGAGACTTAATTGGAACGATTGCAACAATAATCATTGTTGTTGCGTTAGCGTCACTTGTAGCCCCCGCTATTACATTTTTATCATTAATAGTTAGTGGCTTCTTTTTATTTGAAGACTTTTTTTAAAAGTATTATCAATATCTATAATGTGGAAACAATATTAGAATATATAAACTTTTAAAATTTTTGGTGGAAAGGTTTGAAAAAACGCCCCGACGGCAGTCGGAGCGCAATAAGTCGTGTCCTAAATTACTAGATACGCATGATTTAATTATATTGTAAACAAAAATGCAACTGACCAATTTGCGTGCAGGGACACTCCCTGCAAAAAGGGGGTTTTCCAAAGATTAGTAACTTGCTATTCAACTCTTATTACTGCGTTGATAGCGTTTACGCAGTCGAGATTATTAAGGGTAGCGAGAGCTTTGTTGATATTGTTTTCGCAGGTTTCGTGAATCATGAATATGATATCCGCGCTATTATCGTTTGCGAGTTGCTCCATAGTATTGATGCTTACGTTGTTTTTAGCAAAAGCGGTAGATATCTTTGCAAGTACGCCCGCTTCGTCTTTTACGTTCATTCTAATATAGTATTTGCAACGGAAATTTTTGCTAAAGTCGGAAGATTTCACGGTGTTACTATTCTTGAACGCGGTGTATTGATGCTTGTTTTGTTTAGCAGCAAACACTATATCGCTTACGATTGCGCTACCCGTAGGTAGGTCGCCCGCGCCTTTACCATATAACATAATATCACCAACGTTGTCACCGTTAATAAATACTGCGTTAAAGCTTCCTTTAACGGACGATAGGGGATGATCGTTAGGAATAAAAGCAGGGTGTACGCGCGCTTCGATTTTGCCGTCCACCTTCTTAGCGATTGCAAGAAGTTTTAGCGTGAAGCCAAGTTTTTTACCGTATTCGATATCAATCTTATTTACGTTAGAGATACCTTCGCGATAGATTTCGGTAATAGGCACTTTCTTTTGGAAAGCAAGGCTTGATAGAATACTTAGTTTATACATACTGTCGAATCCGTCAACGTCTGCAGAAGGATTTGCTTCGGCATAGCCAAGGCGTTGTGCTTCTTTGAGTACGTCCGCATATTCAAGACCTTCGTCCGCCATTTTAGATAGGATATAGTTAGTAGTACCGTTTACTATTCCCATTAGAGAAAGAATGTTGTTGCCTTGCATCGATTGAGTTAGGGTACGGATAATCGGTACGCCACCAACGCAACTTGCTTCAAAATAAAGTCCCGCTTTACCTTTTTTAGCAGCTTCTTCAAGTTCGGGCCAATGCTTACTGAACAACTCTTTGTTAGCGGTTACTATGCTCTTACCTGCGAGTAGACACTTAATAAGGAAAGTTTTTGCAGGTTCGATTCCACCGAAAAATTCCGCTACGATTTGCGTATCTTTGTCGTTAACTACCTTTTCAATGTCGGTACCAACGATACTAAGGTCCGCACCGAGTGCTTCCGCTTTAGATACGTCGCGTTCTAAGATATGACGGATTTCTACGTCGATTCCGTCGTTCTTTTTTATACTTTCGTAATTGTTCTTTAGGATACGATAAGTGCCACCACCAACCGTTCCTAATCCTAATAATGCTACGCCTATTTTTTTCATAAGTCTCTCCTTATTTAAGGTTTTTGTTTAAGTCGTAAAGTATTTGCAAGCCCTTAAGTGAAAGTGCTCTATCTACTATATCTATACAAGAAGAACCGCTCGTAACCAATTGACTCATACCGCCCGTTGCGATAACTTTTGCATTAGTATAGCCCGTTTCTTCCTTTATTTTTGCCACGATGTATTCAACAAGTCCGGTGAATCCTAATATAATTCCCGCTTGCATATTCTCGATAGTGTTCTTGCCCACCACTCTATCGGGGCGAACAAGTTCTATTCTAGGGAGCTTAGCGGCGGTGTTAGTTAGGCTCTCGGCACTTGACTTTATACCGGGCGCAATCAGTCCACCTAAGAACGTTCCTTTTTCGTCAACCACGCCAAAAGTCGTTGCGCTACCGAAGTCAACGAAAATTACCGGACCACCGTATAGAGTGTATGCAGCCGCCGCGTTTACGATACGATCTGCACCAAGTTCGTGCTGCGCATAATCTAAGTTTATACTCCCAAGATTGAGCTTATGAGACACCATAATGGGCTTTTTGTGCATGTAATACGAGCACATATGTTCGAGAGTATAGTTGACCGACGGCGACACGCTACTAATTATTATTCCATCGATATCGCCAAAACTGTAACCGCTTTGTTTAAGCAAATCAAACAACACCATACCGAATTCGTCGGCGGTACGACTAGTATCCGTAGCTACACGCCAGGTAAATACAGTCTTATCTCCGTTGCTCAATCCGATCTTTATATTCGTGTTACCGACGTCTAATAATAGTACCATTTTTGCTCCAAGTTTTTTATCCATTATACTATGCTTGTCAAAAAAACGCAATAATTTCATTAATAATGTAAAAAATAAAAAAATCGCTATTGTCAAAATTGGTATTTTATGGTATAATATCAAAAAATTAAAACCACGTGGGAGGACTATATGTTCGATAAGGCAAAATTTATTTTGGAATACAAACTAAACGGGAAAAAATTCCGCAAAGAAGGACTTGACACTACCGATTATAGCGTATCGATAGAGCAAGGAGAAGACACGCTAAAAGTTACCCTTCATCCTAAAAAAAGCATATCGCTAATTAACGCATATTTAGTAGACAAATACACCTATACCGATACCGACAGAATTTACGTCAACGGTTACCAATCTTGGACTACCAGTAGAGAGTTCAAAAAAGACGACGTTCAAGTTGGCTTGAAGAATATCAGCCACTTCCAACCCGTTCGTGCTTTCGTAACCATGTTCGGTGACTACGAATTCCAAAAATATTCCAAGCGTAAAGGCGTATTCCACAGTTATTCATACACCTACGTTAATACCGATGGTAAGTTGGTACTATTCGGTACCACTAACGAAAGAACGGGCTTCACCGTATTCCATTTCGATATGCAAGCTGGCATTATCAAGGTTCAAAAAGACGTTGACGGCGTAACTACCGACAAGGACTACGTTTTGTTCGAACTTTATAGCACCACGGGTACTTATGACGAAGTATTCGATGCATACTTTGCAAAACTCGCTCTTCCCAAGTTGAGATTCGACCATATGTCCGGTTACACTTCTTGGTATAACTACTTTGGTAACATCAGCGAAGAACAAATCGACCGCGATATCGACGGACTAACTAGAGTAGGCGACTCTGCCGACATTTTCCAAATCGACGACGGTTACCAAACGGAAGTAGGTGACTGGGTACTTAACGACAAATTCCCCGGTGGAATGCGTAATTTAGTTGACAAAATCCACGCAAAAGGCTACAAAGCAGGTCTTTGGATGGCACCTTTTAACGCTACGTTTAATTCGGTAGTAGGCAAAGAACATCCCGATTGGTTCATTAGATGTCGTAATTTCCCCAAGCGTCAAATGGGCGTTATCTCTTGGGGTTGCGGTTGGACGCTTGATTTCTACAACGAAGGCGCTGCTAATCACATCAGAGAATGTTTTAATAGAGTTCTTAACGAATGGGATTTCGATATGGTTAAGCTCGACTTCTTGTATAGCGTTTGTAGAGAACCTCGCAGAGGCAAGAGCCGTGGCGAAATCATGTGCGACGCTATGGACTTCTTACGCGACTGCGTAGGCGACAAGATTATTTTAGGTTGTGGCGTTCCGCTATTCCCCGCTTTTGGTAGAGTAGACTTCTGTAGAATTAGCTGTGACGTAGCGGTTACCTTTGCAGATCCTTTCTATTCCAAGTTCCTTAATCAAGAACTTCCTAGCGCGCGCAACGCTATGAACAACACCGTATTCCGTCGTCACCTTAACGGTAGAGCATTCGGTAACGATCCCGACGTATTCTACCTAAGAGAAAACGACCTTACCGCAAAAGATAAGTACTTCCATAAGTGCGGTATCCTACAATTTACCGAAGAGCAAAAATTATTACTTGCCGAAGTTAACAACACCTGTGGAGACGTGCTATTCGTTAGCGACAACGTAGGCGGTTACGGCGACAAAGAAATAGAACTAGTTAAGAAGTTCTTCAAGAAGACCGACCGCAAAGTAATCGATGCAGAGTACGTTTCTTCCGATACCGTTGACCTAACTTATCAAGAAGCGGACGGATCCGTATGGGTACTTACCTACAACGTTCTTACCGGTGTAAATAGCCGTAAGCAAATTAAATAAAAATCACGATTTCGTTGTGATAGACAATAAGACAAATTTTGCTAAATAGTTTTTGGCTCGCCACTTTTGGCGAGCCTTTTTCTACAAAAAATGAGAAAATTATCCTTAATTATTAATTTCACCATTACATATACTAATTGCGTATGAAGAGAACTTTGATGATAAAAAAGAAACCCAATTTTGTCGACTATTTAACTTACCTTTTCGGCAAATACGGTATAGATTTTACCACTGAAGAAAGCGAAAAAGAACTTGCTTTTATTTTCAACGCAGACGATGATAAATATGGTCAAATCGTGAGCAATGCGATTGTGAAATTCTTCAAGTTTGAAGAGATAAGTAAGTTTTGCAAACTTACGGGGGAAGAAGACGTCAAGTTTTATTCATATTTAGGCACGGTTGTTTCATTAGATAACGAAGAAGAAAAAGACCTTATCATTAATCACAGTTTACCCGACGTTTTATCACTAGAAGGTTTTTACAATTTTTGCCTAACCGACTTACAAAAAGTATGGATATCTTTAGCGGAAGTTACCAAAAAATTGTACGAACAATGTCTATGTAAAGAAGACGTCTACGCGCTCAACGTTTACTTTTTTAGCATAGAGAATATAGGACGTAGGACGATAGTGGTTGACGACGGCCTTTTTTACGAAGATAATGATGAAAGAATTCATATTATTGACTTTATTTTTGATAGAGAGAAGAACTTAGCTTTTAATTTATTTCTCAACCGCCCCGATAGAATAGTAATTCCCGATATAAGCGGTTTTAGCCAAGAATTTTTAGATTTTATCACTGGTTTAGGTGAATAATGGTGGCATTTTTACGCCACACAATGTATTTGACAACATCGGCTTTATATGTTATGATAAGTTGCTATTATATTAATATATAGCATGTTTTTTGATGTGCAATTATTAATTGATAGAACAAATTACAAAAGAATTAAGGAGGAAATATGGCAAAGAATAAGTACACCGCCGACGATATTAAAGTCCTTAAAGGTTTAGAGCCGGTCAGAGAGCGTCCAGGTATGTACATAGGTACGACGGACGTAAAAGGTCTTCACCATATTTTGTGGGAAATAGTAGATAACGCGATAGACGAAGCAGAGAATGGCTACGCTTCACAAATAGACGTTATTCTTAACGACGATGGTTCGGTTACCGTAGCGGACGATGGCCGCGGTATCCCCGTTGACAAAATGAAAGATGATAACAAGCCCGCGGTAGAAGTTATTTTTACCGTACTTCACGCAGGTGGCAAATTTGATTCCGAGAACTACGGATATTCAGCAGGTTTGCACGGTGTAGGCGCGAGCGTAACCAACGCACTTAGCGAATGGACTACCGTACAAGTTTTTAGAGGCGGACAAGAACATAGAATCGACTTCCACTCACCCTGCATAGACGGCAAAGTAAGTAGTGGTATCGTTAAGAACCCCCTTTACGTCGTAGGCAAATCAAAGAAGCACGGTACCACCGTTACCTTTAAGCCCGATGCAAGAGTTTTCGACTCGGTAGTCTATAGCGCAGAAGACGTTTGTTCAAGATTAAGAGAATACGCGTTTTTAGTAAAGGGTATTAAGCTCACCTTTACCGATATGCGTTTCGTCACCGAAGATAGAGAACCCGACTATCAAGAATTTTATTACGAAAAAGGTCTAGAAGCATTCGTTTCGCACCTTAACGACGGTTACACCGACGGCATAAATAAGATGCTTTACGTAGAAGGCGAAAAAGAAGGCGTCAAGGTACAACTTGCTCTTCAACACACCGCTAGCATTTCCGAAAGATTTTATAGCTTCGTAAACAACGTTAAGACCACCGAAGGCGGTACTCACGTTACGGGCTTTAGATCCGCGCTTACACGTAGCATGAACGAGTTTGCTAAGAACAATAATTCCTTCAAGAATAAAGAAAACAACCTAATAGGCGACGACTTTAGAGAAGGTCTAACGGCAGTTCTTGCAATCAAAATGCGCAATCCGCAGTTCGAAGGACAAACCAAGACCAAACTAGGCAATCAAGAAATTAAGTCCATAGTAGAAGGTCTTTTATACGAAAAAATCGGAGAATTTTTCACCAATCCCAAGAATAAAGGCATAGGCGACTACATTATCAAGAAAGCAATAGACGTTGCATCAGTTAGAGAAGCAAGTAGAAAAGCTGCTCAAATAGAAAGATCGAAGAACGCTATTAGCGGTACCGCGCTTATAGGTAAATTTGCAGCATGTACCGGTAAAGTTGCCGAGCAAAACGAATTATTTATCGTAGAAGGTGACTCGGCAGGCGGTAGCGCAAAGCAAGGTAGAGATAGAAAGACTCAAGCAGTACTTCCGTTAAGAGGAAAACCGCTTAACGTTCTTAAAGTTAGCAAAAAGGACAAAATTTACGAAAATGAAGAAATTCGTACCATTATTGCCGCGCTCGGCACGGGTATCGGTGCAAGTTTTAAGCTTGACGATCTAAAATTCCATAAGATAATCATTCTATCGGACGCAGACTACGACGGATACCATATTCGTACGCTACTTCTATCGTTTTTCTATAGACTTATGCCCGAACTTATCACGGCAGGCAAAGTCTACGTAGGTATGCCACCCCTATACAAGGTTGAGAAGAAGGATAAAATAAAATATGCCTACGATGACGTAGAACTCGACAAAGTAGTAGAAGAATTCAAGAGTTTTTCGGGCGAACTTCGCATACAACGCTACAAAGGTTTAGGTGAAATGAACAAAGAACAACTTTGGGATACTACCCTTAATCCGCGTACTAGAGTATTAACTCGCGTTACCGTAGAAGATGCACTCGAAGCGGATACAATGATAGACACCTTCATGACCGAAGGTGCGGAGAAGAGAAAGAATTATATATTCCACTATGCAAAATTCAACAAAGTCGATGAATTTGATGCTAAATATGGAGGAAAGAACTAATGTGTGCTAGAAAAAAAGAAGCAGTAGAAGCTGTTTTTGAAGAGAAAATTGTCAATTGCCCATTAGAAAAAGCAATTCACGACTATATGATGCCTTACGCCGAGAGCGTAATATTAGAGCGTGCATTACCTAGAGTAGAAGACGGCTTGAAGCCCGTTCAAAGAAGAATACTCTTTACCATGCACGAACTCAACATGAAACCCGACGGCCCTTACAAGAAGTCGGCAAGAGTAGTCGGTGACTGTCTAGGTAAATACCATCCCCACGGTGATAGCTCGGTATACCAAGCAATGGTTAATTTAGCCCAAGACTTCAACATGAGAGAACCCCTTGTCGACGGTAACGGAAACTTCGGTTCTATCGACGGTGACGGCGCTGCTGCAATGCGTTATACCGAAGTAAAACTAGAAGCACTCGCTTGCGAATTATTGCGCGATTTAGACAAGGACACCGTTAGATTCGTTAAGAACTTCGACGATAGTTTAAAAGAACCCGACCTTCTACCGGGACGTTTTCCCAATATCTTAGTTAACGGTTCCTACGGTATAGCAATAGGTCTTGCTACCGATATCCCGCCACACAACCTTACGGAAGTCATTGACGGTACGGTGGCGGTTATCGATAACCCCAAGATTAGCATTGACGAACTACTTACTATCATAAAAGGCCCCGACTTTCCTACGGGCGGTTTCGTAGCAGAAGGCGACACTTTTAAGGATATTTATACTACCGGACGCGGTAAGGTTATTATGCGTGCAAAGGTCGATATCGAAAACGAGAGCGGTAGACAAAAGATTATCATTCACGAAATCCCCTACAAGGTAAATAAGAGCGCGTTACAAATTAAAATAAAAGAATTGCGTGAACAAGCTGTTGCAAGCAAGGATCCAAAACTCGCGCCCCTTACCGCTATTCAAGAAATAGCTGATGAATCGGATAGAACGGGTATAAGAGTTGCTATCAAGATAAAGAAAGGGGAAGACGCGACCAAAGTTCTTGATATTCTCTATAAGAAGACGCAACTTCAATGTAACTTCAACGTCAATATGACGATGATAGCGGATGGTAGACCGCAACAACTAGGTCTTATCCAAATTCTTAAGTATTATATCGCTCACCAAAGAGACGTTATTTATAAGCGTAGCCAATTCGACTTAAACAACGCACGTAAGCGCGAACATATTTTAGACGGATACGCAATTATTTTACCTGACATTGACGGAGTAGTAGCGATTATCAAAGCAAGCGGTTCTCGTACCGAAGCAAAAGATAAATTAAGAGCAAAATACGCAATTACCGAAAAGCAAGCGGACGCTATATTAGATTTACGTCTAGTTAATTTAACAAGACTAGAAGTTAACAAAATAGAAAACGAGCTTGCCGCTCTTAAGAAGACGATAGAACGCCTCGTTAAGATAACGGGCTCAAAAGCTGAACAATTAAAGGTTGTAAGACAAGAATTGTTGGAGATCAGGAACAAATTCCGTTCAAAACGTCTTACCACTATCGTTAAAGACCTTGAAGAAATCGAACACAAACCTTTCGAAGCAGGCAAAGCTGGTGGCGGCAAGCGCGGCTACGTAGTTTGCGGAATGGACGGCAAAATAAGATTTGCAAGTAAGGTTCAATTCCTTAACGCATCGGGTAGAGCGCATCCAAGTGAAATAGCCGAAGTAATAGTAGGTCAAGTATACGTAGAGCAAGGCAAACAAGCATACGGCTTTACCAATAGAGGTAACTGCGTAAGAATTAACACCGATATGCTCGAAGAAGGTAGATCTACTAGTGACGGTTACAACGTATTCGACCTTTGTCCCGACGCTACTATGGACGAAAGATTTATCAAAGTATTTGCGTTTGAAGAAAGCGATTTAGAAAAAGATCTATACTTCTTCACCAAGAACGGTATGGTTAAGAGAACGCCCGTAAGAGAATATATCGTCAACAAGAATTACTATCAAGCGGCAGTACTTAAAGACGATGACGAAATCATTAACGTTGAGATTCTCGACGACAATAGCGCGGTATTTATTATATCCGAAGACGGCTACGTAGTTAACGTACCTCACGAAGAATTCAGCGTTACGGGGAGGAAGTCCGGTGGTGTAATCGGTATTAATCTAACCGATAAGGTCAAAGTAAGCTTTGCTGGACAACTAGAAACCGATCCTACCGACGGAGTCGCCGTAGGCGAAGTAATATTTATAACGAAGAGTGGCTTAGCTAAGCGCGTGCTAGCAATGACTGCAGAGAGTATGAAGCGTGCGCGTAAAGGTGTTCAATTAATAGACGTCAAGGCAGGCGACCTATTATATGCAGGCGTAGTAACTAATGCTTACGATATAGCGATTACCGACAAGAGCGGTAGCGTTAACGTCGTTAACACTGAAGATATAGTAATATCAAGAGTAGCAAAAAGTAAAGGTAAACCCTGCGAACAAGCAGTAGGCGGTATTAACGCAACGAAACACTTATTCGAGGTATAACGCATGAAAAAAGGAACGGCAAAACTTTCCATAGTAACGATAATTTTAGCAATATTAGTACTTATGCTAGTTTTGCTAGTTTCCTGTCAAGATAAAGATAAATTCTTATCTACATCTAATATAAAAGGCTATAGCGAAGCTATTAACGACGGTGCACTTTCTATAGAATGGCTCAATGAAGAATTCGACGGTAACAAACCTACGGCAATATTTTTTCATGGTGAGAATGAAGAGAATTTTACCATTAATTTGGATAAAGCCGTCTATAATTCAAGCGTTACCGACTATGACGAAATTGTTAATGCTAGCACCATAGGATGGCGAGCAAAAGGACTTATAGATACGCAAGATACAAAATTCTACGATATGACCAATTATTGGTTAAAAGTAGGCGAGTACAACGTTGCTATTATCCATACGGAGAAATTCTATTTAGGCGAAACTAACGACGATATAGTGACGAAAATTCTCTCTACCTATAAGTCTAGATATCTTAATAATGGTAGCGTAAAACAAATAGATTTTAACTATTCACTTACCGAGGTTGTTTCCGCTATGCTCGTAGAAGAATTGTCCAAGTATCCCATAGCTAGCGAGATAAGATTTATATCTAGTAGTGTAGGCTCAATTCTAGCAACGGCAGTAGCAGGCTATCTATATTCTAACAGCGCTGAAATTAATAACGCCGACTTTTTGATGCCATCGCGCCTTACGTTATGCGATGCGTATTTAAGTAGCGATAATCTCAATTTTAGTATACCGTTTAATAGTGAAATAGATACCCATAACGGCACATTAGGAGTGGTAAGTGAGTTTGTAGACAGATTAGATTCTACCCCTATTGTGGTAGAAATGATTGATACGGAAGAGGTTAACGGCACGCAAAAAAGATATTTAGCTGATAGACCTACCGATAGCGATATTTTTAAAAACATAAAGAAGAACAGCGCATATTTGACGCTTTCACAAAGTTACACGACTAATCAATCGTTTAGTAACTATTTATCAAAAGGTAGAGTGGCGCTTGATTTTTATATTTATAGTGTTATAGGTAGCGACGATTCTTTCGATAGATCGAATACCACAGACGAATACGCAGTAGGTTATCCACATTCGTACAAAGAGCATCTTGATTATAATTATTATGACACCACGAATTGGGGCAAGAATCATACTCGCCCTATCCTCAACGATAGAGCGGTATCCAATGATTACAACGCGAGCGCAGGCGCGACGCGCGGATTCAGTTTTGGGATAGGCGCATGGACGCCTACCGTGTACGTAAAAGCGCTCGAGGGTATGCAATTTACACAAAAGAGAAAAACAATTCCCACCAAGGACACCGACGTTAACGGCACGATTGTCTTTAATTATCAAGACTACGTTTTACCGACGTTCAGAAGTGAAAATTATCAATATTGTTCTTTTGAAGGAAGAACGCTCGTTTGTGGATATATTTACGAAGATAAGAACTGTGACGATTATATTAACGATGGAATATATTCGGGTATCGACAATGCACGTGTGTTTGCTATGGTAGAAATCGTCAACGGTCCTGTTATTGTGCAAAAAACTGAATTTTTGACGGACAGCAACGGTTTTTATACTATTGTTCTTAATGATAGCGACGTTGTTACTGAAGAACAAAATATTACCTACGTTAATAGAGAGGGTGGACTAGAATTAAGTGGTTTTTGTGGTTTAGTAAGCGATATAAGAATTACGTTAGAATTCTTATCCAAAGGTTATCTTTCGCAAAACAAACCCGTATTGGGACTATTCCACGACAGCTTATATTATGGCAACAATTTCACTTACGAAAGAGGCGAAATTGTCATCGACTCTGCCGATACACATAGAGTGATAATAACTAATTGTCTAGTTAATCCCGAAAAATAACGAAGAATAATTTTGTATTCGGTCATAATAAATTATTGTATGACCGAAATTATTTTAGAATTTATAAAATCAACTTTTACCATTAACCCATACTTAGTTACGGCAATTATATCCGTTGTACCGTTGATAGAAGTACGCGGAGCCGTCACCGTAGGTATCAGCCTAGGCCTAAATCCGATAGAAGCATGGCTTCTTTCTTCAGTGAGTGCAATTATCGTTTGTCCAATTTTGTTGATCATATTAAGACCGTTATTAAACGCGTTAAAAAGAACGAAAATTTTTCTTCGTCTTGCAGAAGGAATGGAAAATTTATTCTTATCAAAGGCTAAAAAAATCACTGACGTAAAAGACGATAGTAGGCGCCCAAATAATACGCTTATCAAAAAAATAGTAGGTATATACCTATTCGTTGCAATACCCCTTCCAATGACTGGAGTATGGACGGGTAGTGCAATTAGCGCATTTTTAGATATAAAACACCGTTATAGTATTATAGCGGTAACACTAGGTAATTTTACGGCAGGACTTATAATAACGTTACTTAACCTTGCACTAGGTGCTTACGCACCGTATATTTTACTTGCGTTGACCGTTTTTGTTATAATATCGTTAGTTTCACTTGTTATAAAAATCTTTGTTAGTAACAAAAAAGCCGCTGCAAAGAGCAACGGCAATTTAACTAAAAATAGCGATTTAGATTAATTCTTTACGCGCTTTTTCATGGTGAGAGAAAGAGTTTTCTTCACCGCGATAGTAACGGCAGGTGTAACTAGAGCACATACGATAAGCTCAAGCACCGCGTTAGTTGCAATTATTCCAGATATGAATTCTGCGGTAATAGCAATGCCAGTGTCAAGGGTGTTACCACCATAAAATGCGAACATAAATCCAAGTACACCTGCGGTATTAGTAATTACACCAAAGCACGCACCAACGGAATATTTGATAGTATCAAGGATTTTCGGTGTTATTTTTTTGCTCTTTTCCGAATTGTACTTGATTTTAGAGAACAAGTAGTCGAGTAGTTTTATTGCAAGGAAAACCATTATCGGCATCAATATTCTCGGTAAGAAGGTAACTAACGGATTTTGTATAAACACGGGACTCAATACACCGGGCCTTGCCAAGTGGTTGAAGAATGATACGAACGCAAAGAAAAGTCCTGTTAATACGCCGTTGAATACACCTAGCACTTCCGCACTTATTATTATTGCAATGATTGGAATTACCGCTAAATCTAATACGCCTAGTTTCAAAGGCACTAGCACGAACAACAATACCAATGCGCAAAGTAGGGCATTAATCGCTATTATTTGCGACTTACGGTATTGTCGCCAATCGGACAATAAAAAACTTACGAAAGCATTTTCTTTCTTGGTTTTTTTAACGTCGGTGACGGCTTCTGCATTTTCCATTTCAACGTTTTCCGTCACGTTTTCAGTTGTTTTTTCATAATTTTCCATAATTTTCCCTTATTTTTATAAAATGTAACTTATTATTTTATCAGTCATTTCGCTAGTAGAGCATAAAGTTGAGCCTTCTTGATAAATATCCGCGGTACGGAAGTTATCGTTAAGGGCTTTTTCTACCGCTTCACGAATATCGTTAGCTTCATCGTATAGACAAAAACTATTTTCTAGTAGCATAGTAGCGGACAAAATAGTAGCGATAGGGTTAGCAACGTTGCGTGCTAGATCGGGGGCAGAACCGTGAATAGGTTCGTATAGACCGAGTAAAGTATCGTTGTTAGAAGAAGAGGGTAGTAGACCGATACTTCCCGTTAACGCGCTAGCAAGATCGCTAAGGATATCACCGAATATGTTGCTAGTTACTATTACGTCGAACTGTGCAGGGTTCTTTGCTAACTGCATAGCAGCGTTATCTACGAGCATATCTTCTACACTTACGTCGGGATAGTCTTGCGCTACTTCGTGAATAACGTATCTCCATAGGCGAGAACTTTCCATAACGTTAGCTTTGTCGATGCTTACTAATTTATGCTTTCTTCTTTGCGCCATTTCAAAAGCAACTCTTGCAATTCTTTCAATTTCTATCTCAGAATAACATTCGGTATCGTAAGATTCACGGCCAAGTTCACCCCTGCGAGTACCTTTTTCGCCAAAATAAATTCCGCCCGTAAGTTCTCTTACGATTACGATATCAAAGCCGTCTTTTATTACTTCGTCACGCAACGGACTTCTATTTTTTAACGCGGGATAAAGTTTTGCAGGACGAATGTTAGCATAAAGTTTCAACGCTTTTCTTATTCCGAGTAAACCCGCTTCGGGACGCTTGTTGCCGGGGAGAGTATCCCACTTTTTACCGCCGACTGCACCGAGAAGAACAGCGTCACTCTTTAGGCAAGTATCGATACTGCTTTGCGGTAAAGGTTCACCATAAGTGTCGTACGCGTTGCCACCCATAGGTGCGTCTACGTAACTAAACTCATGTCCGTATTTAACGGCAATAGCGTTAAGCACTCTCACTGCTGATTCTACGATTTCCGGACCAATTCCGTCACCTTTTATTAAAGCTATCTTTTTATACATATTGCACCTTCTTGAAGGTAAATTACCTTTCACCCTTGCATAAATTTATAAACTATATTATAATATAGTTGACAAAATGTGTCAATGCAATGTAACAATCTTTCTTTAGGGAGTAGAGTATGAAATTTTTAATTATCCCCGATAGTTTTAAGGGCAGCATGACGAGTAAAGAGTTTTGCTTTATGGCAAAATCTCTTATTGACAAAAGAGGTCTTGGTGACGTTATTGCATACCCGATTGCCGATGGTGGCGAAGGTACGGTAGAGAATATCGTAGAAATATTCGACGGCAAGATGCTCGGTGGCAAAGTCCACGATGGTAATAACTTCACTGTAAACGCTCTTTACGGTGTTCAAGGCGATACCGCTTACGTAGCCGTAGCCAATAGTTCTGGGTTACCGAATACTCTAATTAAGAACCCCATATTCACCACTACGTATGGTATGGGAGAACAAATCATGCAAGCGCTTAACCTTAAGAAAAAGCATATCGTGCTATGCCTAGGCGGTAGCTCGACTAACGACTGCGGAGCTGGTATGCTAGCAGCTATGGGCGTTAAGTTTTTTGATAAAGACGGCAATACTTTCGTCCCTACGGGCGGCACGCTTAAGGATATAGTTTCGTACGATACTACCGAGTTTGAAAGCAATATAAAAGGCGTTACTTTCACCGCACTTTGCGACGTAACTAACCCCTTGTACGGTGAATTCGGTTGTTCGAAGATTTATGCTCGCCAAAAGGGCGCTAAGGATAAGGATATCGAGATATTAGAAGATAACGTCAAGTATTTTGCCGACCTTACGGCAAGGCAAGGTCTTTCTCCCGACACCCCAGGTTGCGGAGCTGCAGGCGGATTAGGTTATGCTATTTTAGCGTTTTGCAAAGGTAATCTTATTAGCGGTATCGAGTGGTTCCTTAACGCTATCGAGTTTGAAAAATTAGCGTTTGACGCGGACTATATCGTCACGGGCGAAGGTAGACTAGATAATACTAGTTTTATGGGTAAAGTAGTAGGCGGTATCGTAGGTAGATCTAGACCGCTCAATAAGAAGATAACCGTATTTTGCGGAGAATGTAAAGCAAGCGAAAGTACGTTAAACGCTAACCCTATAGAGAGCGTTAACCCCTTGAATAAAGAAGGACTAACGATAGAAGAAAATATTGCAAGGACGAAAGAAAGCTTCGAAGAGAAGTTCTCGGCATTTTTAGATAGAATTTCGAAGTAAAATGAGTATAAATAACACCGATCGCAACAAAAAATCTATGCTCACCTTGCTCGTTGGCGTAATCGTCAACGTTGTTTTGTTTAGTGTAAAACTCTACGTAGGCACGGCAAGCGGCAGTATCAGTATTTTTAGCGACGGAATTAATAATTTAGGCGACGTGCTTACCTGCGCTATCGCCATTTTTTGTTTTTATTTCATAAAAAACAAGACGAATAAAGACGTCACGCGCGGTTATGGTAGATTAGAATACGTTGCGTCGATGCTAATGGCGCTAGTTGTCTGCGTAGTAGGTATTACCTTCCTTACTTCGGCAGTAGATAGATTAGTGCTTGCATCGTTGATCGTTTTTAGATGGACGTATTTCGGAATTTTGATAGGTGCGATGGTGTTGAAAGCGGGTTTAGGCGTGTTTTACTACCAATGCAACAAAAAACTCAATTCCGACGTAATAAAGTGCGCATTTTACGATAGTATACTCGATTCGGCGGTTACCGCAATGACGATAATCGGCACGTTGCTTACAAAATATATCCAGTTAAGGCTAGACGCAGTGTTTGGTATTATCGTTTCCGTTATTATGCTAGTTGGCGGAATAAAACTCTTTATCGATGGAATAAAAAGTATCCTAGGCAAAAAACTAAATGAAGAAACCGTAGATAAGATAAAAGAATTCGTGCTTGAAAGGACGGAAATAGAAGAAGTAACGAGCCTAGAGTTACACGATTATGGCGTAAATAATAAGATTTTAATTTTAGAAGTGATATTTACAAAAGACATCACTTATGATATACTTTATAAAGTAGTAGAAGAACTAACCGCGTCCGTTTCCGAAAAATTCGGCTACGACGTAAGAATTACTGTTTCCACGAGGTGACCATATGGCAAAGAAGAGTAAGCAAGAAGGCAAAGTTAAGACCAAGAAAAAGGGCATGGGCAAAAGAATAGGCCTTGCATTCTTAGGTTGTATATTCGTACTAGTTGCATTGTTCGGTATTGGTGCGCTAATTAACTACGTAAGTAGCGAAAGTAATATCGAATACGCAAAGAGTATGCAAGCGGTAGCAAAAGAAGACGCGCTAGACGCTCCCGTTATCGATGAAGAAACGGGCTATTGGACGTTTACAACCGATAGAGAGTTCAAAATTCTTCAACTTACCGACGTTCATATCGGCGGAGGTTTCTTGTCTATCCAAAAGGATAATTGGGCGATGACTGCGATTGCAGACATGATTACCAAGCATAAACCCGACCTAGTAGTAGTTACCGGTGATATTGCTTACCCCGTACCTTTCCAAGCAGGTACCTTCAACAACATGACTCCCATCAAAGAGTTCACCGCGCTAATGGAATCTCTTCAAGTATATTGGACTTTTACCTATGGTAACCACGACACCGAAGCATATAGCTACTACGATAGAGCGGATATCGATAAGTATTACAACGAGCATATTGCAAATGGCGATCTAAAGTATTGCTTGTACCAAAGCGGTTTCCATGGTGAGAATATCGAAGGCTACGAAGGCATCGAAGCTAACGCAGGATTCGGCAACACCATGATTTTAGTTAAGAATACCGCTGGCGAAATCACCCAAAGCGTAATTATGCTTGATTCTCATGCTTACGAACAAGGCTTCTTCCAAGATTACGACCATATCCACGAATGCCAAATCGACTGGTACGAAGGTGAAATAAACAAACTTACCGCACTTAACGACGGTACCGTAGTAAAATCCCTTGCTTTCTTCCATATCCCGCTTGCAGAATACAAAGACGCATATATGGAATGGTACGATAACGGCAAGAAAAACACAGACAACGTAGATATGAAATTCGGTATCATGGGTGAAGACCCCAGCGGCGAATGGATCTATTGTGGCGTAAGCCCCGACGGAATGTTCGAAAAAATGCTAGAACTAGGCTCCACTCAAGGCATCTTCTGTGGCCACGACCACTACAATAACTTCTCACTTATGTACAACGGTGGCGAAGGCGACAAGTATATCAGACTTACCTACGGCCTAAGCATCGACTACTTAGCATATTTCGGAATTGCAAAAGAAACCGCACAAAGAGGTTGCACGATTATCGAAGTAGGAACGGACGGAAACTTCGACTGCTACGGCTATCAATTATCAACTGGCGAAATAATTGACTAAACATAATAAAACTGTTGCAAAATAAAAAATAATATAGTATAATGGGTACGCAAAAACAAACGTACCCGTTTTTTTGTAAAACTTAATAAACCATGGAGAGATGTCCGAGGGGCCGAAGGAGCACGATTGGAAATCGTGTGTACCCCAAAAGGGTACCGTGGGTTCAAATCCCACTCTCTCCGCCAAGAGCAACTCGTTTGAACTTTTTATGTTCAGACGAGTTTTCTTTTATTTCTTCAAGGTTTTTCCCATTTTCAATTTCCTTTAACTGCTTTTTATTAAGGCGTTTAGTTTCTCTATCGTTTGAGTTGTAGAGAATAATAACTTTATCATCATACAAAATAACACGATTTATAAACGAGTTAAAGAACTCGTTTTTTTCTTCGCCTTTTTCGTATTTCATATAGGCAAAATAGGTTAAAAATTTCTTAACTTCGTTAGGTTGTAAAGGTTTAACTTGTCTTGCTTCTTCAACGGCTATCTTGTTTTCAAGGTCGGATTGACTTGCTTCAAGATTTAGCAAGCGGTCTTTTGTTGTCTTTGTAAAGATACCGTTTTCTATTGCCGTCATAATGCTCTTAATTGACTTATTGACTTCTTTAAGTTCTTTTTGTAGCGATAATAAAACGGTTGGCATAGATAGTTCTGCGTTAAACTTATCTGCAACAAGTTTAGCGATTTTATCAATAACTTTTGGGCGTAGCACGTATTTTATAGTCGCTTCAAATACAAGTGTTTCAATAAAATCTTGGCTCACGTTTTTCTTGTGGCAGTCATTTGGGTTTAATTTCTTTCCGTAACACTTGTAGTAATGGTAAACACGTCCCGTTTTACTCGTGCCTGTTTCTGCGGTAATTGCCGATTCACAATACCCACAAAAGAGTTTACCGCTTAAAATATACGGTTGTTCGTCATAGTTCTTTCTTTGTTTATGCTTATGTAAATCCATAATTAAATTACACTCCCTAAATAATTTTTCATCCACGATAGGTGGAATTACGTTTGTATAGACTTTTCCGTCCACGTTAACAATGCCCATATACTTTTCATTTCGTATAATACGGGCAAGTTGGCTCATAGAAAACTTTTTGCCTGACTTAGTTTTAATACTCGATGCGTTTAGGCGAGCTATAATATCTTTTGCTTTCTCTCCGTTTCGGTATCTTGTAAAAATATCTCTAACTACTGTTGCTTCAAGTGGGTTAATCGTCCACTTTTTATCAACGGTGTCGTAGCCCAAAAGTCCGTGACCGCCTATAAAATTGCCTTTTATAAGGCTTTCTTTAATGCCACGCTTAACTTTTTGAGAAAGTTCGGCGGAGTAGTACTCCGCCATACTCTCTAGCATACCTTCTACAAGTATTCCGCTTGCATCGTCGGTAATGTTTTCTTTTGCAGACAAAACTCTTACGCCGTTTTTCTTTAATTTTGCTTTGTAGTTGGCGCTGTCGTAACGATTACGGGCAAAACGGTCTAATTGGTAAACCAAAACGTACTCAAAGCTCTTTTTCTTGCTATCTTCAATCATTTTAAGAAACTGTGGACGTTTATCTGACGTTCCCGTTAAAGCCCTATCTATGTACTCGCCAACGATTGTAATGTCGCTTCGCTTTGCAAAATCGTAGCACTCACGTAGTTGACCTTCAATAGATTGTTCGGTTTGAGAGTGCGAACTAAATCTTGCGTAGATTACTGCTTTTTTCATTGTTTGTTCTCCTTTCTAAAAACGTTCTTAGGTGTTAGATTTTCATACGAGTTGTTATCTCGTACAAAGTCTAACAACATATTTGCAAGCACCGAAGCGCTTGCTGTTAGTGTTTCATCATCTAATTCAAGTGGTGAAGTTGCCACTTCGTTGGTGGAAAGGTTAATTTCCACCTTGTTAAATTCGTCTAAATAATGTCTTTTCAAATCTCCTTAATTTTTTATTTGTGCGGATACAATGTCCTCTTTCCTGATGGCAGAACACCAATAAACTACATCTCAACAGATGCGTTGTGTTTGTTAGTAAATCTTTAACCATAAACCACAATTTTCCTCCTTGATTTTTTTGGTTATGTACTGATAAAATAAATAGACACTTGGCATCAGTTAAATCCAAATGTCCGAAGTTATAGGGATAACGTCGTAGTCATCGCCTTCTTTACGATTAAAACGTTTAATCTGTTCTTTAGACGTGTACTTTAATCTTGACAAGCTTTCGCCACGTTCAGCTCCGTACCTATAAGATATTTCGTTGTAAAATCTCTCTTGTAGGTCAGAGTAAGACGTTAAACCGCCACGTTGCTTCCAAAATTCAGAGTGGCAAAGTAATGGCTTTACGTCGCTATGTATTGTACGATAAACGGGTTTGCCGTCATCATTTCTTAATTGCAATCTACTTCCACATTGAGAAAATTCGTTTCCGCAAACCTTTCGTTGCCAACTGTTCGTTAGTGGCAAGTAATACACGAAAAGGTTTCTTCGGTTTGGCTCGGTAACGATAATGGCGCAAATGATGTTCGTATCAGTTTGCTTGTAGCCAATAGTTTCGATTGCAAAAGCATAACATCTTTTGAAATACGCTAATATTTCGTATTCATCGGGGAAATCGTCCCAAAACTCGTGATTACCACCGAACTGCAAACATTCTAATGCGATGTTCTTACCGCGATTAAAAAATCTTGCGTTGTGTTTGGTTTTAATTCGTATCCATTCTTGTTCAAAATTAGATAACATAGGTTTTAACCACTCCGTTTTATAAGTTTGTTCAACTTCTTTAAGATAATCGTCTTGTTCAGACAATTCATCTTTCTTAAACGTGAGAACGGAAATAGTAGCGTGCTTGTCCCTTATAGGGTTTTCATAATATTCGTAATTCCAATTAGTCATTTTTCACCTCCTTTTTGTTTTTTAAGGGATAAAAAAGAACGACAACCTGTTCATTAGGTCATCGTTCAGAATTGCTCCCTCCACTTATAAGCCACGAGAAGAAGGAAAATATTAGTAAAATTGAAAACTTTTTAAAAATAATTTAATTTTTTTAGTGTCTTGCCTGAATAGAAGCGGTAAAACTGCTTTATTCGTCTAGTACGAATATTAACTATGATAGGATAAATACGCTTTTCGTAATATTCTTCGGGTGATATATTTACACGCTTTGCAAGCTTCTCCACAGCGGTATATAAGCCGTCTGCCGCTTTATTATTACCGTGCAATCCACGTTCTCTACGACATTCAACTTCGGTAATTAAACGGATATATACGATTTGTACCAAAGGAACTGCATCGGCATAGTTTTGTAAATACCAAGCAAGCTCTTGGTCGCTTGCCTTAGATAGATACTCCGACTTTTCTTTTTCAAGCGCTTCCTCGTTATATAGATAGTATCTAATAGAAAAACGGACAAATTCGCCCAAACTATAATACCAATAAAGGAAGTGGGCTATATCGTTAGGATGGAGATGTCTTAATACATATTCCATTTCTACGTCTAAGAACATCGGCATTTCTAACTTTTTAGCAAACAAGTTCCAACACTTCCAAAGGTATTCGGGACAATTAGTTTTTATAGCTGTAGTTTGTTCTGCATAATCGTAGTTGTATTGTGCTTTGGCTTTAATCATTGAAACGTAGCCTTGTGTAACGTTTAATGCTTTAGCTATATTTTTTTGAGTAGCGCCGTTTTCAAGCATTTTAAGAACTTTTTCTTCATCTTCGGTAAGTTGGTTATATAGGTCTTTTTTGTAGTAATAGTTTGCCACTTTTGTATCTATAGGGGTATCCTTAACGTGGAAGTTTTCTAGTTGCTTTGCAGTTAAAGTTTCATCTTCTTCATCGAGAAGTTCAGCAGTATGGCGTACGTATTTATGCTCGTTATTATACTCAATCCTATCTAACTCAATTAACGCTTCCCATTCTTTCTCGCTTACTTCAATCGTGACAAAACCACGCCCACCCATTTGAACGGTGGCGTTTTCAATATCATCGCAAGGATAATAGTATAGATATTTACCCTCAGTTTTAGCGGGTAGTTTTTTCTTGTTGTAGTGATATGCTAATTTATCCATAGTCCTATTATACCAAAGTAAAGATGACAAAGTGTGTCATATTTATAAACTTTTTAGAAGATTTTTAGCGGTGCGTTTTTCCCGAAAAAATGATGCAGATTTCAACGCCTAAGCAGGTTAAGGAAATTGCACCAAATTGCAATTTCGACTCTAAAACAAGTGGGAAACCCACTTTTAGGCTGTTTAGCTATGAACTGAGTAAATGAATTGATATTTTACCGAAAACATGTTATAATATAAGCTCAGTTATTATACGGGAGAAAAATTTTTATGAACAACTTATGGATTCTTACAGAGGAACGCCCTAAAAATTCGGTAGTGTTAACAATTCTTCAAGAATACTGCAAATTAAAAAATGAAACTTTGACTTGTGGTGATATTAAAATCAAACCTAAAACACAACACGGTTTGTTCTCGTTTGAGTATGTGGTTGAAAGCGCAAATATTGGTAACATCTCAGAAATAAATATAAAAATTATTAGTGGTTATTCAAGCTTTATGGACTATATGCTTGTAGAACAAGAAGAAGTTCCTGCAAATCACTCGCTAAACAATATAGTATTTTTATTGGAAGAAACTAAAACAAGTGATGCTGAATCAAGAAATACAGGTATTGGTCAGAGAGCCTCTAAGTTTACGTATGCAAACTATTATTGTCCAGATACGCCAAAGTATATGTTGTATAATGAAGAAGCAACGCCTGATAGTGACAGAACACCGACCCAAACAAACATATTTGGTACAAATATGCTTTTAGCTCAAGACGTTAGATTCTTAGGCAAGACTATGACCCCATTTTGCGCTTTTACTTCCGTTGACGAAATGATAGAGTTTAAGGGGAATATGCGGTTACCAAATAAAACAAATACTCCTATATTGATAAACAAGTTAAGTGATGAAACTATAACTGTTTCAGGTATGCTTTCCAAACCAAAAGATAAAGGAAATATTGGACACGACCCTAATATAGGAACTTTAACTTGTATAGCAAGCACTTTGAGGAAACTTGGTTGGGCAGGAAAAATAATTATTACACAACATGGGGTTTCTCAATCGTATGCATCAAGGAACAGTGGAAATAAATTCATCAGAATTTGTAAAATTTTAAATGTACAGTTAGATGGGATTACATTGCCTGCTAATATTGAACTTCCTGAACATTATTGGCAATATGCCATGTCTTCCGAAAAAGTAGCATCTATCTTATTGCACTTGACTTGTCAATATGCGGGAATACATGGTATCTATGAAAATCACGCAGGTTGCGAAAGAAGTTATTTTAGAGAAGCAAACGGAAGTTTTACCACACTCCATAAAAAAGATGCTGGTGGAGAAGATAATCTTCTTTTACCCGACGTGGTATTACGTAATGATTCAACTAGAGAAATTTATCTTGTAGAAGGTAAAATGTACAATAAACTCGCTGAAGGATTGCATGATATTAGAGGGTATGATGCGATAGAAAATGAGCATATTAAACCTAGTTACCCTGGTTATACAATAACTAGATGGATTACTTTATTTGGTGGAGAAGGAACAACTCTTCCACATGAATCGGTTCTAATATATTGTAATAATCAAGGAAAAGTTATAATCAACGATGCTGCGCCACAGGCGGTAAAAGATGCTTTTAAGAACATCGGAATAGACTAGTATTTTCTAAAAATTAAAATATATTGATGAATTTGATTTGAAACAAAATCAAATGGATAACCATAAGGGAATAATTTGACCGTTTGGTCTGCCCAAATTTTTAATCCACGAAAATATAACGAAGGAATCTCGTTTAACGCATTTACTATGTCTGAATGCAACAAATGAGGTTCTTTCTTTTTGGGTTGCATGTCCTTACAAAAAACTATTAGATACCCTTTATTCTTAAGATATTGCAATGATTTTGATACAATGTTTTTCAGCTTATTTAGGAATTCATGGTAGCTACAATTACCTATATCATTATCGAAATCAGTAAAAGGGGTTGCAATATTCCCATATACTGCAATATCGGCACCTGTTTTAGGTTTTGACATCATATTAGCGTACGGTGGGTCTATAAGTATTAAACTTGCTTTTTCATTATTCAATAAGCTAGTAACTTTGGAGTCATTATCTAAAATGTCATTACTATCTCCAACTATGCACGGGAAAACAGGTAAATTCAACTTAGATGCTGCTTTTTTATAAGAATCGACATATTTTTCATTTAAATCAATTCCGGCACCTCGTCGATTACAAAGTGCTGCTCCGAGAAGGGAACCACCAACACCCATAAAATAATCAAATACAATATCGTTTTCTTTTGTAAAAAACTTTATTAAATCTCTCATTAGTTGAGGAGGTTTTGGGGTTGGGTGGACCTTTCTGATGTCGTGAGCAAAGCTATCTTCCCCTTTGGTTGAATAATGAGTATTAATAACCGAGCAAATGTTTTTTGTCCATTCTGCGCCATCTAAATCATTTATTTCATTATCTAATGAATATTTTCTCCCATCTAACAATTGGATTGTTCTATAAGAACTACCAATTAGAATGGCAGAGTCAAGGTTTTCTTGTACCCATAGAGGCAATCTTGCTATATCTTCTTTTTTAATGTTTTTAGCAGGGATTGTTTTTATTTCTTTATCCATAAATACCTTAATAATTAGTGATTAATACTTCAACAGACGTTGTTTCTTTATTTTTATATTGATAATTACAATTTGAATAGTCGCTATTAATGTAATGAATTTTATATTTTTTTGACCAGTCTATCAATATTTTATTTTCAATTCCTTTGTGGAATAAAACATTAGAAAGAGCGAACTTAATATTGCGCTTGTTTGCCTCATCAAGGTATTCGTAAAGAGCTTTTTCTTCGTCAGTACCCCAATCGTGAAAACCTCTATTTCCATCATTATAAGAGCCATTCGTAATTAAATACGGAGGGTCGCAATAAATAAAGTCATTATCTGATAATCCATCTAAAGATATTTCTCTAAAATCTCTCGAATAAAATTCCAAATTTTTCTTTTTCATTTCCGACATAAACAAAATTAAATTTTGTCTCATAGTTTCTGAAAATTGACTTCGATTTCTTCCAAATGGATTATTATATTCTAAGTTGCTGTTAAAACGGAATTGATAATTAAAAGAAAAACTAGATAGTGTTAGCAAATCAATTGGGTTGTGATTGGCATTATAAAAGTTTCTAAAAGCCTTAAACCCTTCTTCATTTTCTTTAGATAACCCATATTCTGCAATTTTCTCATCAATACGTTTCAAAACAATATCTATATCAGCATAGGCTAATGTTCTTACCATCTCAACAACAAGATAGTTTAAATCATTGCAAATGGTTTTGTTTGACTTAACGTTTACGGCAACATTAAATCCTCCTGCAAACAAATCAACAAAGGTGTTAATGTTTTGTGGGAAAAGGGGCATTAATTGAGGCAACAATTTGTATTTACCACCTATATAATTCATAGGACTTTTTATAAAGCGTTTTTTGTCTATGCTATCGGTTGGTTTACGAGTCGCTTTAACCTTCTTTTCGACTACACTTGAACGAATAATGTCTTTCTTTGCGTAGAATATATATTCGTTATGTTCTTTTTTTGCTTGTTCTAATTTGCCTTTATAACGAGCATACGGTATATCGTACTTTTTAATGCTATCAAGCATACAGTGTTTAGTTAAAATCTCAATTATTTCCTCTACAGAGAGTAGCCCATCGTCGCTATAACTTATAACAATGTGTTTGAAATCGGCGTTTTTGATTAAATCGTCAAAAGCTTCCTTAACCTTTGATTTTATACAATAACTTGATTTTTCATTTGTATATGGACGAACGCCTGTTACTCCTTTTACGCAAGGCGAATCATATTTAGCAATGGTTTCCAAAACGTGGTAATTAGGAAGATATTGTCTATCGTTGTAAGGAGGGTCAATATATAAAATATCGCCACTAATTTTTTTTATTAATTCATTGGCATCTTCGTTATAACAAATATTTCTACGCTTATTATCAATAACGGCTAATTTGAATAGTTCAAAGCGCTTAAATGCACGTTTGTCCCACTTTTTTAAATAAGCACCATAAGTCCCTGTGGTGTTAGACACGAAAGGTACTCCTTCTATAAGACAAGCTAAAAGATATTTATACTCGTAAGAATCTATCCATTTTTTAGTTTTCCATTCTTCAATAGTAGTCCTAATAAAATCAATTCTTTCTGCATTGTTTTCGGTTATATACATACGTCCTGCTCTTCCTTTAGGCGAATATTCTTCTGTAACAAAGCCGTTTACTAAAGAAAGAGGAAGGTCGTTGGATTCTAAATAAGCAAAAGGGTCTAAAATTCCTTTTGCTTTTAATTTTTCAAATGATGGTATAGTATTGTTTTCAATAGTTGCAGCAGTTAAAATATGGGAGAAATATAGCAAGTCATTACTTATAATTTGATAATCTTGCTTAAAAAATCTCGATACTGCTCCCGTCCCAGAAAAAATATCACAGAAGATTTCATTATTGTCAGTGCAATTATCATCTATAACTTGCTTTATGTTGTTCAGTAAATTTGTCTTGCTTCCAATAAATCTCATATTTTTCACATCCTATAACATCCAAGTGTTTATATAGTACAATAATTAGAATTAAATGTCAAGTGGAAAGGTAGTGGTTTTTAATAAATGACATAAATTATTGACAAAATTTAAATGTTGAGGTATAATGTTATAAAAGTTATAAATGTTATATGGGGACAAAAATGGAATTTTCAGAAAAAATACGCTTTGTGCGAGAAGAATTAGGTATTACACAAGAAGAATTGGCTAAAAAATTAGGCGTTGCTTTTGCTACAATTAATCGTTGGGAGCAGGGATTGACGACGCCACATGCTAGTACTGAAAAAAAATTATATGATTTTTGCAAAGAGAACGGTGTTGAATTTTACAAAAGCAACCCCTATCAATTGGGCTACAAACTGATAACGGCAACTCAAATAGAAAATTGGTTTGCTGATAATCAAAGGGATTCTCAAGGAAAGTTTCCTGAATTAATTGGACGACTTTTAAAGGAAAGTCTCACTACTTTTCCTAAAGAATTTCGTTTTCCTCAAGGTGATAAAATCTCTTTAGATGGTGTTGACGGATTCTTAAATGTAGTTTCTCCCAAATCTTTATATATTCCCGAAGGTGAAAGTTTTTGGGAGTTAGGAGCAACAGTAAAAACTTCTAAAACTAAAATACTCGCTGATTTTGAAAAGCGCGACGCTCAAATCGGTGTTAACCAAAAGAAACAAACCACATTTGTGTTAGTTACGCCAGCACCTCTTAAAACAAAATCTATTGAAGAAATCAAAAAGAATATTTTAGGTAGTTCTTGGAAGGAAGTAAGAGTATACACGTCAGTTGAATTAGAAGAATGGCTATCGCATAATCTTGCAACAAGCGTTTGGATGTACAAAAATATATGCGGACAAGAACTATCTCTTGATACACTTGCTTTAGCACATAAAAAACTAATAAACGCAACAACCCCACAACTATCAACCAAGATTTTTACTGCTTCTAGAGAAAAAGAAGTTGAAGCATTAATAGAAAGTATTAAAGACAAAAAGGTTATTAAGGTTGCGGGACCTTCTTTTTATGAAGCATACGGTTTTGTAATTTCTGCAATGATAGAAACTGCTTTGGATGAAAACAATTTAAGAACAGTTATTTGTCGAGATTATGCTTCTTTGCAAAAGATTAATACATTAACTAGCGATAAAATATTGATATTAGACAGCAATGTTTCAAACTATAATTTAAGCGATTCAAAAAATACAACTATATTTATTTATGGTAAGGATATAAGCGATAATAAAATAGACATCCAACTTTGGCATAGACCACAATCCGTGCTATCCGACATTTTAAAAAATGAAATGAGTGTTTCAACTACACAGCTTAGAAAGTTGTCACATTTAGCGAAAAACAATGTTTTTTTAACCGTTCGCGAACTTGAAAATGAAACTTGCCATTCGTCGAATTTATGGCGAACAAAAGAGGACTTACCATCACTAATACCATTACTAATGGTTGGAAAAATCAACAAAAAAAGTCAATCTGATAGAAATGCTTTATCCGTTTTTTTACCGAACGGAGAAACGGTGGACCAATATCTCAGTAAAATTAGCCGTTGGGAAAACATAGACAATAGTCCGTTATTAAGTTACGGGGACTTTATTAAAGTTAGCCTAAAAGAGGAATTGTGGAGTGCAATTTCTAAAAGCATAACAAGCGAAACAATAGAAAAACTATTAGAAAGTGTTAAAACTATTTTTTCCGCTCCTAATCCAAAATATGACTTACCAAGAGATAAGCAGTTTGCCCATCAACTTTATAATAAAGTGTGGCAATACAGTGGTTATTTAATCGAAGGGTTATTAGATTCTTGCATTTTATTGTCAATATACAACGAAATGCAACTTGAGGTTGATTCGGTAATTGACGAAATATTAAAATCAATATCTTCAAAAGAGATGATATTTACTATTTCGGATTATATGAAAACTTTAGCAGAGAGTTCTCCTGAAAGATTCTTATCCTTTATTGAGGCTGAAATTAAAAAAGACACTAGTCTAATTTGGGAACTATTCAGTAATAATGATGCAGACTTCCTTTTCGGCGGTGGGCATAATTATTGCACTCTTTTATGGGCATTAGAATCTTTAAGCGGAATAGACAATTATAAAATTAGAGTTTGTAAAATTCTTTTCAAACTAATTCAAAAAGGATTTACTTATAAAATTTCCAACTCACCTAGCGAAACATTAGAAAACATTTTGTGGTTGCATAATAATAAAAACGCTATGTCTTTTGAAGATAAGATACTATTTATGGAGCAAAGTATTGCAAAATATGGAAATAAGTTTATTCCCTACGCAATTAAAATAGTATTTAAGACTTCTGCTTGTTTAACCGATTCAACTTTGAAATGGAGAGACCCTGACTTAAAAAATGAAGATTTAACGTACGGAGTTTTATTTAACGCTATTGATAGGGTTATTATTGCAACAATAAATACAATTGTTTTTTCTGACACAAAAACACTAAAAACACTTATTAAAAATTATCATCAAATACCTCCCAAGACCTTTGAGAAGATTACAAATTACATTGTTGAAACCTATCAACCAAACACTTCAGAAGCGACGTCTTTATACGAATATTTATTAAAAAAGAGATATGATGTTATAAAATACCATAAAAAGGATTCTCAACAATTCATTAAAATTATTGAGAAAGTCATCGCACATTTGAAACCGACAGACAAGATAGAAGCTTCATTAATTTACTTCAAAGGTTTTGGGTATAATGATTGCCCTATTCCAGAAACAATTGATGAAGATTTCGAGAAGGAAGAACGTGCAACTAGGAAATTTCAAAACGAGCTACTTCAAGAACTGCTAAACGAATTCAATCATAGAGACGTTTTGAATAAAATGTTGCAAGTTTTACCCAGCAATGGTGCAGACGGCACTTTTTTAGCAGATGCAAATATACTTGAAGAAGATAAACTTTTTGTAAGGAGTCAATTAATAAACCTTAAAAAATTTTGTACACTCGCTTCATTTATAGCAAAAGATGGTGAAGAAGAAAAAAATGGTTTCATTAATTGTTTGGATATTGAAGTTCTAACTGAGCTAATTCCGTTTATTCAAAATTATTATTTTATTCCTACAAGAATCTTAGAAGATGAGAGCCTAACACAAAAGTTTTTTGAACACAGGCATATGGATAATCACGCAAATAATATAGAAATTCAATTGATAAAAAAATACAATCCCGCGGGATATTTTCAATGGCTATTATATCATCAGAAAGAAGAAGATTGGGATATAACGGAAATTATTTCTACAATGAATAACATTAATAAAGATAATTTTCACCCTTCAAAGCATTACTATATAGAACAAATTTTATCCAAATTAGATGATAAGTATTATGCTGAAGATATTATTCGCCTAGAATTTGCTTTCTTACCACTTTTTGACAGAAGAGATACACCAAATGGAATTCTTAGATATTTTTTGGAAAACCCTAAGGAATATTGTGCTATTATTAGTCGAGAAAACAAAAGCCTTCCTGCTAAAACAAAATATGAAATTATGGGTAGAATGAGACTTCCTAAAGACTATACCCAAGCGCAGGTTTCAAACTTCATATCTACAATAATGGAAAATGCCCCAAGTGATTCTGTGGAAGATAGGGCTAAAAAACAACACCTTGGAGAAATTCTTGCCAACTCATTTAAGCACACAAAAGAAGAATATATACCTAGCGAATTAAAGATTTTGTTAGAAGAAGTTGACGATGAAGAAGTTAACAAGGGAGTGTATATTGGTTACCAAAACAATCGTGGAGTTAGAACAGTAACCGACGGCTCGCCAGAAATTGCAAGGGCGCTGAAACTTGAGGAAGAAGCAAAAACGTGTGAAATAATGTATCCTGCGGCAGCGCATATTTTAAGAATGATGGCTAGTTCATCTAGGCACGAAGCCGCAATGGATAAGGAAGAAAAACTAATAAACGATGACATTTTATAGGCAAATACTTTTTTATCTTTTATAAAAGAATTAGGAGAGAGTTTATGTTAAATCAAACCAAAGCAAAATATCACCATCTAATTCCGCAAACATATATGTCATCATGGGCAAACGCTAGCGGTACACTTAAGGTAGAGTTTATAAATGAACCAGGAGTTATCAAAGAAAGGAATAAAGAAAAAATTGCAGGTATTACAGATTTCCACTCTATTAAAGCAGGGATGCCATTTTGCACACAAGCAGATACAGATTTGATATTTGCTTGTCTAAAATCGTACACTGTCGAATATGAAGGTAATAGTATTATAAATACTCTAGAAATGAACAAATATTTTTATGACTTTGATAAGTGGATTATTAAACGGTCTGATGGTTCTCTAGTTAGTAAACAGAACATTCGTAGAGAGATTGAAAAAGTAAAAATAAAAGATATTGAGGCAAACTGGTCGAAAAAGTATGAAAACGCATGGTCCAAACAAGTATTAATTATCGAAGAACAAATATTAAATGCAACAGGTAATTTGGTTGCAGAATTTAACCGCGAATATATTATGAAATTTTTTACGGCATTGGATTGGCGTGGATTCAATTCAAATGCTCAATTTGAAGAATTGCTAACATGGTTATGTTATGATGTAATTCCTCTTAGTGAAATATCGATTCCGGAAGAAGAACGACTATTGCCTTTTCTTGATACGGCAGCAGAAGAAATGCGGCATAACTTATTATTGCGATACTATAGACAGTATTTAAATGACACAGGGATAATTTTTCAAAATGCACTAAAAAATTTGAAGCACACCTCTTTTCATTTTTTAATTGCTGACGGACCAACATTGTTCATTACCAGCGATACTCCTGCCTTTATTCATAAACGCGTAGACGGCACGCATGTAGGGCTACTTCCAATAACTCCAAGAATATTATTAGCACAAGGAAAAAATACCACTAATGAAAATCATTATTATATAAGTCATATAAAAGATAATGCCGTGCAACGATATAATACTGCAATACGTGAAAATGCAGAAGAGTTTGTAGTACATAATTGGTAAGTTTTTCTAGAATTATAAGTATTGTTTTTATTGTATTAAAGAATAATAACTTATTATAGAGATTGCGATATTAATACTTATCAAAACTCAATTAAAAGTTCAATGAGTGAAGCACACACTCCGCCAAATAAATGACGGATGGTATTTATCACCACCCGTCATATATTTTGTAAAGAAAAGTGCATTGTGGTATTTGAACGGGTGGGGATAAGTGACACACCCCAATACTACGTAATATGTCGCTTACAAACAGTGGATACCCACTGTTTGCCACCCCGGCGTGATAGTGAAGCGAAGCGAAACGGAGCAAATCCCACTCTCTCCGCCAAGCGGTACCCAACTGAACCCGTAAAAAGGTTTAGTTGGGTGCTTTTTATACTTTTAACTTGATTTTGACGTGATGCTCCGTTGGTTTCGACTTGAAAACGTGAGTATCTACGATATAACTCTTTTCAGTATTATAAAAGCAAAAGCCCCAACGATTGTTATCGTCGGAACTTTTCTTGTCTATGAAGTGAAGGTCGATTTCTATTTCATCATTATACAGGCGTATTTCTTTTACCAATAAATCAATCAGTTGTTTAGGATATTTTCGTATGGCTGTACTTATATATTTGATGATTTCGTCTTTTGTTAAAAGTTGCCGTTCCTTGTATTGTTCCATCACAATTTTTTCTTTCAGTATGGAACGCTTTTCTTCCAACTCTTCCAATCGGGTTTTAGTCGATGAAGTGGAAATACCTTGTTCCATACAGTCAAGCAAGTTTGAAATTGATTTTTCAACTTTTGACAAGTCACTTCTTAATAGGTTCAAAACTGAATGGTATCATTGATTTGACGTTCAATAAGGATGGCGTTTATAGGGTTATTCCCGTTGTGTCCAGTCCTACGGACATTGTAAACGGATTTACCGCGCCACCTCAAGAATTGGAGTGGTGGAAGATACTTCTTGCCGTCGTTTTGATAATCCTACTGCTTATCGTTTTGGCTCCTGTTTTGCCTTATATTTTGAAGGCAATCGTATGGATAATTATGTTGCCGTTCAAGGCTGTAAAAGCAATCGTTGAGAGTATCAAAAAGAAAAAGAAAAAAGACACAGGAGGAGCAAATGAAAACGGTTAGAAGAATAATTGCGGTTCTTCTTCTAATCATAACAATTTTGGTTGTCGGCTATTTGGTTTATACCGGTAGCCGATTGACTGAAATTCAAGAAGAACCAGCCATAACGGAGGTAGTTTATGAGATTGCAACGAGCATTAAATATTAGCTTTACTGTACTTGTTTTTCTCGGTCTTGCTGCCGTTGGGCTATTTGTATTCAGTTCATCATATTTGCGATTTTGGGAAACTATTATTGACTTTGGTGTATCCGTAAAGTATTACTTTTGCACTTTATTCGAGATAGAAAATCCAACGCAAGCAACTATAGTAGACTACTCAAAAATTATTGTATGGGATACGGTCTTGCCAGAAGATTTCGAAGCCTTCAAAAGTGGCGCAACAGAGTTTTTCAGGCTCTTGGTTGACAAGGATAACTTCCTATCTTGGCTTACTGAATTTGGTGTTAAAGTCGGTGATTTTACAAAGATTTTGTGCATCATTTTACCCTGTCTTTTGGTCTTGCTTTTAGTCATAAAAAGACTATATTCAAGCACCAACTCAAAGCACAATATTGACACCGTTCCACTGCGAATTTTTAAGGGTGTTTCGAGCGTTACATATCAGCCCGTAAAACAGTTTATGGCGCAGTATATTTGTTTCGTCAGAGAACACGACTGGATATGGAAATTATGGGTAGCAATTCTTGTGTTCCACTTTAACTTGGCAAGTGTGATTTTGGCTTTCTTTGCCTTCTACTTCTACTTTGCCGTGTCCTTTGATTTTGGGAATATCTATGTGCAGATGGAAAAGACCGGCGAGAAGATTGTCTACTCGAAAGGACTACCACAATTTTTCATATCGGATATTATGGACGAAGATATTGTTTGTAGAATAGGACAAGAAGATAGAAAACTACTCCTATATGACGATTTTAACTGTTGGGATGAAGGCTACCTCATGGGAAAAGTAAGCAAGGACGTAATCGCACAAATGCGTAAGGCAAACTAATTGTCAAGGGAACGTTGTAAAAGGCTTAAAAACGAAAAAATTGCACGAATGGTAATGCGGAAGATTTCGCAAGCGGTTTAGCGCGAAACTCCGCTCCATCGGTGCTTTCGTTTTTCGAATTACAGTGGTTGAAAATAGTTGAGTGGCGTGTGCTTGTCTGGGCGAGCGCAGCGAGCCCTCTCGTATCAAGACAAGCACACGCCACGGTTGCAATTCGGATTTTTTATAATAAAAGCATGATACAAAAATATGAAACACATAACTGTTTACAATAGATTGGTTTTCTTGTATAATTAAAGCACTTACATTTTATGGTAAGTACAATAATATAGGTAAAAAAATATGACAAAAAAATTTGCATAAACACATTAATATTAGTTATGGATAAACTTGTACTTAAGATAAACAAACTTATATACCGTATATCAAAGGGAGATAATCATGCTCTTGACGAATTGTTTGAATTGACAAGTCGCATGCTTCTTACTATGGCTAGAAAATATTTATTCGATAAATCCTATGCAGAAGACCTTGTAAGCGAGACTTATTTCAAATTGGTAAAAAATGCAAGCAAATTTAATCCTGCTCAAAATGGTTTGAATTGGTTATATAAAATAATACATAATGAGGCAGTGAATTATAATCGAAGAGATTATTCCTTATATAATTGTGAGTTAACTGACGAAGCATCCATTATTGATGATTGTGTTGATGATTGGTTGGATAAAATTTTGATTAAGGATGCATTAAATCAATTATCAGCAGAAGAACGGCTAGTGATATATTTGCGTTATTGGGAAGGACTAAATTATCAAGAAGTAGCAAAAAGAATCAATAAACCACTAACGACAACATATGATTACATAAATAAAATTTTGAAAAAATTAAAAAAATTACTCAAATAAATATAATTGCTAACCCGAAAAAACCAATTAAAAGAATGTAGTTAAATATGAGAGAAATAAAAATGTATAAAATCGACAAAGAAATTATGACAAATAACAATCTTGATAAGCCTAATAAGGATGTTCTTGAAAAGGCTAAGTCAATTATGCCAGAAAAAAAAGTTCGTTGGAATATTAACGCTAGACAAATAACGGCTCTATCCACTTCATTGGTAATAATTATTGTAATGATAGTCTGCATCCCATTTATGTTGCCTGCAAATAATGGGAATAAAATCATCCCGAATAGTGAACTGTCTATAAAATTCATAGAATCAATAGAAGATTTCAATAAGGCAAACGACTTGAATATTCTTTACTTTGAAACCAGCGAACAAGTCATGGTATACGCATACCAAGGTATTGATATTTTTGTTGAAGAAAAGTGTGTCGTCGATGGATTGAATGTAATGTTACTCGTAAAAGTGAACAATAATTGTAACGATATATCGTTCGAAAAAGAAACAGAATATGTTGAATTATTAAAATATACAAACGAATATATAATTTCTGGCACTATGGTATATGTGTCAAAAACTTCTAAAATTGTCTTTATGTCATTTACAAAAGACTCATATAGGTATTACATATCTTTATTAAATGATAAAAACGATGATACTTGGATAACAATTTTAGAAAAATTTCTAAATTAACCGAAAAAAGAAATTAAATTTTTGTAGTTTATTATAGAAAACCATAAAAAGGAGATTTGTATTATGACAAAAACTACAAAAAAAATTAGTGCACTAGTACTATCTGTTTCTATAATAATCTTCATAATCCTATCTCTACTGTGTTTAAGTGCATGCGATAGTTCAGGCGGACGCAGCAAAATAGTTACTATTGATTCATATCGTGGCAACTATCAATTTCAATTACCTATAAATGTATCAAAAAAAACAAATCCGCCAGATGGGATTAAATATTTCAAAAGCAAGGAATCATTGACGGAAATTTGTGTAAACATCAACGAAGATGGCAAATACACTGCGACAGAATATGACGGATATATTTTGATACACCATGAAGAGCACGGATATTGTATAATTGCTCCTTCGGAAAAAGACAAGTATAACTATCTTATAACAAATATGGCCTTTTTAGCTAATACGGTTGAGGGAAAGGAATTGTATAAACAGATACTTGTACCATTGCATATGCTGGATGTTTCGTTTGATAGTGGTACAATAATTGAAGGAGTAGAATACATTTTTTCTGCAACAAAAGAAGACCTTAAAAATTTTTATATTGAATATGGATTCCAAGTTGAAGAAACCAATGACAGTCTAGTTGTTACTGATCCAACAGGTAGATTTTATGGAGATATGACTTCTTTTGATGATGTTGTAGAGCAATTCGAAATTAGGTTAGATGATAATAAAATTATTTTTTATTTTGTGAACCAATGAGGAAAACTAATGAACGCAATTGAAATCAATAACTTAACCAAGTCATATTATAAAAAGAACGTCCTATGCGGTATAGATTTATCTATACCGCAAGGTGATGTGTGTGTCCTAGTAGGCCCAAATGGCTCCGGGAAAACAACTTTGTTAAGAATTTTGTCTGGGTTAACCAGTCCCACAGAAGGTAGTTTTTCCATTTTTTCTCAAACAATGAAACGAGGCAACAGTATTAGTGATATATCGTTTATGTTTGAGCCATCACCACTGGATAATATGTTAACCGCCTATCAAAATTTGAAATTACGTTGCATAGCTATTGGTGAACCATTAAAGATAATCCCAAAATTGCTTGAACAAGTAGGGTTAAAGAAAGATAACAAACTTGTGAAAAATTTTTCTACAGGTATGAAAAAAAGACTTGAATTAGCTTATGCATTGATAGGTTCACCAAAAATGCTAATCCTTGACGAGCCATTTAGTGGATTAGATGTACTTGGGATAGAACTTATTATTAGTGTGATTAAAAATTATAAAGAAAAAAAAGGCACTGTTTTAATAACTGAACATAACTTTTCCATGGTAGAAAGTATTGCTGATGGTTTTGCTATCTTATATGACGGAAGAATAATTAAAACAGTTAAGCGAACAGAATTGGAAGAGAACCCAAAAAGTATAGAATCATTTTTTAAGGAGAGTATCGAACAATATGAAAAATCTTCTAAAATATGAAACATATCGGCTATGGTACTCTTACACATTGTTGTATGCGATACTATTTTGTTTTCCATTGGCAATAATCTCTCAACTTGTGATTGCAGGCAACCCACAATCACCTGCGATTTATGGTATGGCTTTTGAGTTTTTTGTTCCCCAAATGCTTGTGATTGTAGTTCCAGCTTTGTTTATTGCAAGAGAACAAAAAAAGGGACTAATAAAAACATCATTACTTTGTGGACAAAATAGAATCAAAGTATTTTTTTCAAAAACTATTATTTACTATTTTACCGTAATTTTTGTTTGTTTATTTTACGTATTATTGCTTACATTATTCAATGCAAAAGGTTTACACATCCAAATCATTGATAATGAAAATTCAGTAGTATATTGCTTTAGATGCATATCAATAGGTTTGTCTTATTGCGTTATGCTGTCAACGCTTTTGCTTTTAATAAGTATAGTATTTAAAGATCCAATAATCACAATAATTTCAGGAATGGTTCTTTTCTTCATTAATTTCTTCATGCAAGCTACGATTGATTGGCGAATTGCAGATAAAATTGTGGCATCAACTATGATTGAATCACTGATGATGAAGACAATGGATATTGCTGTGATAACAAACTATATTTTATTGATTACTTTGACAACTATCATCGCATATATTGCTTCATTGATTGTTTTCTTTAAACGCAACTATAAATGAGTAATCTTACGAATAAATTACTCAAAACGCAATAATCAACAAAAGAAAAATGTCTTAAAAACTGTCAATAGCATAAAAAAAGCCCGTTGCAAACTTCGCAACGGGCCTTTTATTAGTGTATGACTTGATACTTTATTCCGTTTACTTCAATGGTATCACCGATTACAGTTGGTTTTCCATCTCCGCTTGCACGACAGTATATGTGGTCTTTGTCGTATTCGTCAATTTTGACAATATCTCCGTCTATGAATTTATCCTCATTGCCGACTTCAATTATCTTAAAGCCTTTTTGCACCATATAAGACGAGAACTGCCATAACTTTTCAAACATTCCGTTACAGTCCATTATTACGGAAATATCGTGTTCAGGGTGATATGCAGTAATTCTAAAATAATTTGACATAATAATTTCTCCTTTTGCTGTTATGCAGCGATTTGTTTTAAGTGTCTATTTGCGTATGGTAACCATACTTTGTTGACGTAGTTCATAACTCTTGCATCAGGTTTACTATCGTGGTCACCGTAGCATTGCAAGATTTTTCTTGTTTTTAACGAGTATT
>JAZSMH010000019.1:0-20942 GCA_045535785.1 Clostridia bacterium | reverse complement strand
TTCTATAGTATGTACCACTGTTAATTGAGAATCTTCCATTCTTTGCAGGAATTCGTATTCACTTTTGGGAAAATTAGAATTATCATTATATGCTGCAATGTATAACTTGGTATATGGTTCTTTATTTATCGGTTCGTCTAGGCTTTCATATACATCATTTATCTGCTTCTTGCTCGCCAATATTCCTAATTTAACTTCAAGCACTATTTCTTCATTCTCTCTATACAACTTATCTTCAAAATGAGACGACATTAAAAATATTCTCGCAGGTTTTGAACTTGACGAGCCGTCCGTGTCTAATGAACTATCACCATCACTGTTCGAGTCATTATTAAGTAACCAACACCCACTTAACGTGACTGTTGAAAAAGCGATTATCAGTAAGAGTAATATTGATATTATTTTGGGTTTCATAATTTATATCCTTATTTTTTAATATATTATGCTAATTTTTCGTTGAGTGGTTGGGGAATGGTCAAAAAGTTACTTGTTCTTAATTACAGTGTAGTGTATATGGTAATATTTGTCAATAGTGAATAATGATTATCGACAAAATGCGTCATTTTTTGACATTTTTACAAAATAACGACGATTTTTATCTTGAAATATGCTTAAAAAACGAGCGACAATTTAGTATTGTCACCCGTTTTTTTATTTATCCAAAATACAACAATTTTTTAATTAAAGTATAATATCTCTATATTATTAATGAATTAACTATCGTCATGAATTGAATCACTTTGTGATTCATTATGGATAAAATATATTATACGACTTCTCTTTATTTTGTGTACGACACCTTTTACTTGTGGAAATATGGAAAAGTCTATCGAAAACAATCAACGTTAAAAATATTGATATTTTTCGGACTTTACCACATTACGCGTATTGATAAGTTGAAAAGTCGGTGACTTTACAAACTTACCAACACTCACAAGCATCATAGTCGTTATTTTGATTATTGTTGTTGATATAAAACTTATTCTTTGATATTTATTTAATTAAGTTTTTTTGGGAAAAGGTATGGAAAAACCCTTTTTTGTCGAAAAAAAGGGTTTTTCCATAAATATTCTAAAAAAAATTATTTACTTGCTTTGATACAGATTTTTTTGCCGTTGGTGGCGTGGGTTATTTCGGTAAAGCCTGCGGTAGAGAGCATGGAATAGAACTGGTCGATGGTGTTGAGTTCTAGCCCTATCATATCGACTATATGTTGCATATAATCGGTGTCGCCGTCGTCGTAGGCATCGAGCATAATTACTAGTTGTCCGCCGTCTTTTAGAAGATTATAGATTTTCGTAAGGCACGCGACTTTGTCTTGCCAAAAATAGAAGGTTTCTACCGCGGTAGCGATATCTATCGAGTTATCGGGGATATTGAGTTCTTTTACGTCCGACTTAATGAGCACGACTTTGCCGTGTTTTACGTCTTTTTTGTTGAGTTTTTGCGTTAAATATATTGCTTCGTCACTGATATCCACGCCGTAGACGGTGTTTTCGGTATGGCTTGCGAGTTTTTGCACGGTAAGTCCACCGCCACAACCTACGTCAAGGCAGACGGGGTTATCGGGCATATCGAACATGCTAATACCCCAATCGGTAAGGCGCGAATGGTCGTTATTCATGGCTTTGAGCGTTTTTCTACCCCAATAACCTTTAGGGTTGGGCGCACTGACAATGCGCATTTTGTTCCTAAACGTGATTTTTTTCATACAATATATTAAATTAGACCATTATTGATGCTAAATAACGTTTCTACTACTAGTCCGTACTTGGTAGAATATTTTTTCTCGGTGAACATGAAGCGGTAGGTCACGTTATCAAAAATAAGATCGATACCTTCTTTGTTCTTGGTGATAATGGTGGGCATATTCTTGAGCGGTAACTTCTTTTCGGTGAACGCACCGTTTTCCGTACCGTTATAGCCTATGAATTCTTTGTTGATGAAGAGTTCGCCCTCGCCTATCTCGATATATTCGTGCTTCTCGTCGTTCCTTATAAATGCGGTGACGGGCTTGGTGATAGCAAAATCTTCGGCTTTGAGTTCTTCTAGGATACTCTCTTTTTCGTAGTCCATCCACAAATCTATTCTGTCTATACTAATGCTATCGCATATGGGTACAAGGTGACCGTCGGCGGTAAGGCGGACTTCGTTGTTGCAGTGGTTACATTTGAGAATATCACCGCTTGCGCTCATTTCGTACTCGGTGCCACAACGCGGACACTTATAGAGTACGTAGTTAAGGTTAGAGGCAAGCTCTTTTGCCTTGAACTTAACACCGCTATTTTGTTGCCAAATATTATCGTTGGTGACAAGGCTATCTTTTACTCGCTCGTAGATTGCTTTAGGTGAAAGGGTTGCGAGTTCTTCTTTGGTAATAAGCACGCTTGCTTTACTCTCAATCTTGCCCCTACGGAAGCCTTTTATGTATCTAGGCTTAGTTGCGTAGCAACCGTTAGCGTTAACTACTACTACGTTGCAGTTAAGGAATTTTATAAGTTTACCGATAGAGGGGTTAAGATAGTATTGATTCTTGCCGTCAAGGCTCGTCCTACCTTCTGGATAAAGAAGCACGTTGTTACCATTGTCAATTGCGCCCTTAATCATCTTGATACTGCTTAAATCCATAGCGCATTGGTTGATAGGAATAGCACCAAACGCTCTTATAAAGGGCTTCAATTGTTTCCACGTAAATAAGTCTTTGGCAGTGACTACGTTGTATCTAGCGGGAAGCAAGGTACAAACGGTAGCTACTACGTCTAAAGTACTCATGTGCGGTGCAATCGCTAAAATGGGCGACTTCAAGTGCTTAATCTCTTTGTTATCCGTCTTAAGTCCCCAATAAACGCGACTAAACGCCTTGACTAAATATGCAGGCAAGGTGTAAGCGAAAGGATTAGGTTTCTTTATAACGTTAGTTTTCTTTTGTTCACCCATTTTTTAAACTCCGTTTTTATTTCGTTGCCTTACGGCAACATGATGTAGTGGCCTTGCCACAATGATGTAACTTCGCGTATGCTCGTAATGATGTATTTGCTTCCGCAAAAATGATGTATCACCCGTTGGGTGAAATTAAGGATAAATATCCACAACTTGCACCTTGTGTGCAAATTTCACTCGCGTAAGCGAATTTCACACACGAAGTGTATTTCACTTGCGCAAAAGCGCAAATTTCATAAGTGCAAAGCACTTATACTAGGTTCTCGGGGTTGAGACATTCAAGTTCGGGAATGACGAATCTACCGTCTTTACGGATAAGAACGTCGTCGAACCAAATTTCACCACCGCCGTATTCGGGGGTTTGGATAAGCACTAGATCCCAGTGTACTGCGCTAACGTTGCCGTTGTTGCAGTCTTCGTAGCAACTACCGGGAGTGAAGTGGATAGAACCGCGAATTTTTTCGTCGAATAGGATATCGCCCATAGGTTCGGTGATGAAGGGGTTAACGCCTAGTGCGAATTCGCCAACGTATCTAGCGCCTTCGTCGGTGTCGAAAATCTTGTTAACGCCTTCGGTGTTATTTGCTGTTGCTTCAACGATTTTGCCGTCTTTGAATACTAGTCTTACGTCTTTATATTCAAAACCATTCTCAATACTGGGGGTGTTGTAGTGGATATAGCCGTTAACACTGTTCTTTACGGGTGCGGAATAGATTTCGCCATCGGGAATATTCATGTTACCGCTACACTTCTTGCTACCGATACCCTTTATTGAGAAGGTAAGGTCGGTATCTACTGCGGTGATACGAACTTTGTCGGTCTTATTGAGAAGTTCTTGCAAAGGATCCATAGCTTTATCCATCTTAGCGTAGTCGAGAGTACAAACTTTCATATAAAGGTCTTCGAATGCTTCGGTGCTCATCTTTGCTTGTTGGCTCATGCCTTGAGTAGGCCAACGGAGAACAACCCAGTTGGTGTGGTTAACGCGTAATTCGTGATGAACGGGGTGAGAATAAAGTCTTGAATAGAGTTGGATATTTTCGTCGGGTACGTCGCAAAGTTCTAGACTGTTGTTACCACCGCGAATACCGATGTAAGCGTCCATATCTTTCATTCTGTAAGAATCGTAGTCCGCCCAGCTCTTGAGCATATCTTCGGTTGCGCCCATCATGATAGCGCGCTTAACTCTATTGTTACCAAGTTCTACGTAAGGATATGCGCCTACTGCGTAAATTTCTTTTACTAGTGCGCAAATCATTTCTTCAGGCACGCCAGTTGCTTCGATAAGCACTTTGTGACCTTTTTGAACTTTACAAGAATAATTAACTAAATTTTTGGCTAAAGTTGCCATTCTCGGATCAATCATTTTCTTTATCTCCTATCCTTTTATAATTTTTACGTAATAATTTCTTACTCTAGGTGCATCGAATTCGGCAAAATAAACGTCTTGCCATACACCTAGAATGGGTTTGCCATTCTCAATAATAAGCGTTTCGCTAGCACCTATTACACTACTTTTTACGTGACAGTCGCTATTGCCTTCGTCGTGTAAAAATTCTTTCATTTTTGGAAAAACTTTATCTAAGGCAAGGTTGACGTCGCGAGCAACGTACTCGTCTGCATTCTCGTTAATGGTTATACCTGCGGTGGTGTGCGGACAGTAAACAACGCAAATGCCGTCTTCTACTTTTTCTTTGCTAATTACTTCTAACACCTTATCCGTGATGCGATAAAAACCGTTAACGTCAACTTTTAATTCAAACTTATGTACCATTACTTCTCCTCATTTACTTTACTATGCTAATATACTATTTTATACCCTTTTCCCATTTATGTCAATGCAAAAGCCGAATCTATATACTAAATGTATATAGAAGTGTAGCCTAAATGCGAATCTTTGACTTCTTCGGGGGTGCCTTGTACCACTATCGTGCCACCGCCGTCACCGCCGTCTGGTCCTAAATCTATGATGTGGTCGGCTTGACGAATGACGTCTAAATTGTGCTCTATTACTATTACCGTATTGCCACCGTCGGCAAGTTTATTGAGTAAAGTAATGAGTTTTTCTACGTCGTAAGAGTGTAGTCCCGTGGTAGGTTCGTCCAAAATGTACACCGTCTTACCCGTAGAACGCTTGCTAAGTTCGGTAGCAAGTTTTATTCTTTGCGCTTCGCCACCGCTAAACGTTGTAGCGGGTTGACCGAGTTTTATATACCCTAGACCTACGTCACGCAAAGTTTTTAACTTGTTAAAAATTCTCGGAACGGGCTCGAAGAAGTCGCACGCTTCGTCTACCGTCATATCGAGCACTTCGTAGATATTCTTGCCTTTATATTTTACTTCTAGCGTTTCTCTATTGTAGCGCTTGCCCCTACAAACTTCGCAAGGTACGTAGACGTCGGGTAAAAAGTGCATTTCTATCTTAATAATACCGTCACCGCAACAATTCTCGCACCTACCACCGCTTACGTTAAAGGAAAATCTACCCGGGCCGTAACCGCGTGATTGTGCATCTTGCGTTTTTGAAAACAATTCTCTTATATACGAAAAAACTCCCGTGTAGGTTGCAGGGTTACTTCTCGGCGTTCTACCAATAGGGCTTTGGTCGATAGCAATAACCTTGTCAAGGTGTTCTAGTCCTAATATCTCGCCACTTTTTCCTAAAGGCGTATGCGCGTTGTTGAGTTTGCTTGCTAAATAGGGGTGCAAAATGCCGTTAACTAGACTTGACTTACCGCTACCCGATACACCGCTTACTACGGTGAATTTGCCTATCGGAAAACTTACGTCGATATGCTTTAGGTTGTTTTGATGAGCGTCTTTTATGACGATATCGTGACCGCTACCTTCTCTATGCTGATAAGGTACTTCTATCTTCCTTCTTCCACTTAAATAATCGCCCGTTATTGACCTTGGGTTACTAATAATATCGTTTTGGGTACCACAAGCAACGATTCTACCACCGTTAACGCCTGCGCCCGGACCGATGTCGACAATGAAGTCGGCACTCCTTATGGTGTCTTCGTCGTGTTCTACTACGATAAGGGTGTTGTCTAAATCTCTTAGCCTTTTTAGCGTAGCAATGAGCTTATCGTTATCTCTTTGGTGCAAGCCTATGCTAGGCTCGTCAAGGATATAGAGTACGCCCGTAAGTCCGCTACCTATCTGCGTAGCAAGTCTTATTCTTTGCGCTTCGCCACCGCTTAAAGTTGCGCTCGCTCTCGATAAAGTAAGATAGTTAAGACCTACGTTACGTAAGAAGTTAAGTCTTTCTTTTATTTCTTTTAACACGCTATCCGCTACTATTCTATCCCTTGCGCGAAGAGAAAGGTTGTCAAAAAATTCACACGTCTTATCAACCGAAAGATCGCATAGGTCGCTAATATTCATTCCGCCTACCGTTACGCCTAGCACGATATTGTTAAGACGCTTACCTTTACACTTTTCGCACGGGGTAGCGGTCATAAGTTTTTCTATATCGGCACGCGCCGCGTCGCTTTGCGTTTCTTTATATCTACGAGTTAAATTGTTGACTACGCCTTCGTAGTAGCCGTCAAAACGCATGGAAAAATTGCGCGTGTTGGCTTCGTATTCTATGGTATCGTTACCCGTACCGTAAAGAAGGATATTCTTTATCCTTTCGGGTAAATCTTTATAAGGTGTATTCATAGAAAAACCGTATCTACGCGAAAGCGCGCGGAATTTCATCTTCGCCATTGCGCCTGCTTCTAAATTCCAACCGGTGCATTTTATTGCGCCGTCTTCTATGCTTTTCGTTTGGTCGGGAATGAGTTTGTCTAAATCGATTTCGTTCTTAAAACCTAGTCCCGTGCACGCGGGGCACGCGCCTACGGGGGCGTTAAAACTGAACATTCTTGGCGTGATTTCGCCTACGCTAATTCCGCAGTCGGGGCAGGCATAGTTGGTAGAAAACAATTCTTCTTCGCCGTTTGCTTCGATAATAACTAGTCCACCGCTTAACTTGAGCGCCGTTTCTATACTGTCGGTAAGTCTTCTGTTTACGTCGGGCTTAATGCTAAGTCTATCAATAACAACGCTAATATCGTGTTTTATATTCTTGTCTAATTTTATCTCTTCTTCTAGTAGGTATATACTGCCGTCTACCTTAACGCGGACGTAACCGCTCTTGCGAAGTTGTTCAAAATTCTTCTTATATTCCCCTTTTCTTCCCCTAACGATGGGTGAAAGCACCATAAATTTGGTTTTTTCTTCCATGAGAAGCACTCTATCAACTATTTGGTCGATGGTGATAGATTTTATCTCCTTGCCACACTCGGGGCAGTGGGGTACGCCTATCCTTGCGTACATAAGACGTAGATAGTCGTAAATTTCGGTAACCGTACCTACCGTACTACGCGGATTTTGCGAAGTGGTCTTTTGGTCGATACTGATAGCGGGGCTAAGCCCTTCTATGCTCTCAACGTCGGGTTTATCCATTTGCCCTAAAAATTGGCGCGCGTAGCTAGACAAACTCTCAACGTATCTTCTTTGACCTTCGGCAAAAATCGTGTCGAAAGCAAGGCTTGACTTACCGCTACCGCTTAAACCTGTAAAAACGATAAGTTTGCCACGCGGTAAGGTAAGGTCTATATTTTTGAGATTGTGCTGTTTTGCACCTTTTATTACAATATTATCCATAAATTTTACTTCTTCTTCAATAGTTGTTTTAATTCCATAATCGTGTCGCGAAGTTTTATGCACGCTTCAAAATCAAGCTGTGCGCTAGCCATTTTCATAAGTCCCGTCAAGCGTTCTATTTCTTTGGTAACTTCGCTTCTCGTCATTTTTTTATTCTCGGGTTGAGCTTTTTCGGTGACGAGAATACCGTTCTTAATTTCTTTGATAACCGTCTTGGGTGTGATACCGTGTATGCGGTTATATTCCATTTGATAATTACGTCTTCTATCCGTCTCGGTTATCGCTTCTTGCATGCTTCTCGTCATTGTATCCGCGTACAAGATAACCTTGGCTTCGGCATTACGCGCCGCTCTACCTACCGTCTGAATTATGGACGAACGCGAGCGTAAAAATCCTTCTTTGTCAGCATCTAAGATAGCTACTAGCGTAACTTCGGGGATATCAAGACCTTCTCTTAGTAGGTTAATACCTACTATTACGTCCGTTTCGCCCCGTCTAAGTGCATTAATTATACTTATTCTTTCTAGCGATTCTATCTCGCTATGCATATAGGTTGCTTTGATGCCGTGTTCTTGCAAGTAATTAGTTAAACTCTCCGACATTTTTTTAGTAAGCGTAGTAACAAGCACTCTACCTTTACGCTCTATTGCGGAATAGATTTCGCCTAAAAGGTCGTCTATTTGCCCTTGGGTTGGGCGAATGGTGATAGGTGGATCGACTAGTCCCGTGGGGCGCAAAAGTTGTTCTACCACGTTACTTTGCTCTTTCATTTCGTACTCGCCCGGCGTTGCGCTTACGCAAATTAGTTGCGAATATCTATTGCTAAACTCTTCAAAGTTAAGCGGGCGGTTATCGAATGCCGATTTTAGTCTAAAACCGTAGTCGACAAGGCTTGTTTTACGAGCAAAATCCCCTGCGTGCATGGCGCGTAGTTGCGGAATAGTCATGTGCGACTCGTCGATAAACATCAAAAAGTCATCGGGGAAGTAGTCAAGTAGCGTAAAGGGCGGTTGTCCTACGCTTCTTCCGTCAAAATATCTTGAATAGTTCTCTATACCCGAGCAGTACCCTATCTCGCGTATCATCTCTATATCGTAAGATACGCGTTCTTTTAGCCTTTGTTCTTCGATAAGTTTGCCTTTTTCTCTAAAAGCGGCACTCTCCGCTATCATATCTTCTTTTATTCTAACAAGAGTACTCTCCACCTTCTCATCCCCTACTACGTAGTGGGTAGCGGGGAAAATAGCAACGTGGGATAGATTACTTACCTTTTTGCCTGTCGTAGGATCGAATTCACAAACGCTCTCAACGGTGTCACCGAAAAATTCTATCCTTATAACAACACCTGAGTTGTTACTTGGGAATACTTCTAGTACGTCGCCTTTTACTCTAAAAGTAGAACGCTCGAATTCGTATTCCGAACGTTTATATTGAAGTTTTACTAATCTATCGATTATCTCGTCTCTATCCGCTTCGTCGTCGGGGCGCAAAGAGATCATTTGGTTAAAGTATTCTTGCGGTGCGCCTAGGCCGTAGATACAACTTACGCTCGCTACTACTATTACGTCGCGCCTTTCGCCTAGTGACGCGGTAGCGGAGTGGCGTAATTTATCAATTTCGTCATTGGTGTTGATATCTTTTTCTATATAGGTATCGGTGCTAGGGATATATGCTTCGGGGCGGTAGTAATCGTAATAAGATACGAAATATTCTACGCGGTTATTGGGGAAGAACTCCTTAAATTCGTTACAAAGTTGGGCTGCAAGCGTGTTGTTGTGCGCAATAACTAGCGTGGGGCGGTTGAGTTTTGCTATAACGTTAGCCATAGTGAAAGTTTTACCCGAACCGGTAACACCTAGTAGTACTTGCGTACGCAAGCCGTCTTCGATACCTTGGCAGAGTTTTTCTATAGCCTGCTCTTGATCTCCGCACGGCTTGAATTTGCTAACAAGCTCGAACTTATCCATTAACCGAAAATCGCCTCCAATATGTACTTAAAGGAAAAGGATAGCGCGGCTATCGCTATGGTAAGGGCGATTCTTGTAATCAATTTTCTTCTAGCAACGAGTTTGTCACGTTGGTAGCTAAGTCCGTTGTCGCGCAAAGTAATGATATACATCAAGTCACCGTTGGTTTTTTTCGCTTTTTCGTAATCAAAGTAGTTGTCGAGCATAAGTTGGTTCATATTTTCTTCCAAATCCGCTTCGCGAAAATCTACTTTGTAGGGGATTTTTGACAATATATCTACGGGCGACATAAGACATTGACCGCTACTAGAAGTACTTGCTTCTTTATAAATAACGTCCATTAACACTCGTTCTTTTTTTCCTAATACCATAATAATTTTATCCTAATTTCGCTAATAATACCGCTAAAATAACCAAACCTGCAACTAGACTACCGAAGAATGAACAAAGCCCTGCTACAAGTGCAACGCGCTTGGTGCTTACGATATTGAGCACGGGTTTTTCTTCTACTTCTTGCGCTTTTTCTTCCTTTGCCTTATTTGCGAGCATTTCTCTCTGCAAGTCGCGTTGCTCGGCAATTTGTTCCGCTATTGCGCGCGCTTTCTTTTGCTCTTCTTTTCGCTTCTCGCTCATAAGAACGCCTTTTGGTAACAAAGCAAGGCAGTAGACGTTAACGTCGCTATAACGAATTCTTATAAGTTCGTTAGTTTGTAACGAAACTAAGGCGGTGTTGATTTCCGCCATAGTCAACGTTTCGGGTAAAAGTGCTTTTAACTCCTCTTTAGCGATAACTACGTAGTCACCGCCTTCAAGGAAGGTCATTACCGCGTCAAAGACGCTTAAATTGGTTTCGCTTAGCATATTATAATTTTATCTTCTTATTGAGTTCTTGCATCATCTTCATATCCGTCTTCACGAGCTTTCTGTCGTAAGAGAGAAGTCCGTTACATTCGTCTTCTACGTCGCTTACTTCGGTGTAGACGGTTGCGGAAAGTCCGCGTGCAATCATTTTTTCTACCTTCTTGTAGAGCTTAGATAGTGCCTTATTGAACTTATCTTGGTCGTAGTATTTACGATAGCCAAAGAACTTCTCGGTGTTGTACATGTGGCCTTTTGCTTGCAAACTGTATCCGCCGAATTCGCTCAATACTATCGGTCTATCGTCGTTCTTATCGTACTTGGGATAGCCGTATGCGGTGAAGTAGATGTGGAAGCTATTTAGGTCGCCGTAGCCTTGATCGTGCCATCCGCTTGCGTGGTCGATAATACGGGTATTATCTTTTGCCTTGTAGAATTCGTAAGCCTTAATAGCATCGAATTGTCCCCAACCTTCGTTGAAAGGTACCCATACCGATAGGCTAACTACGTTGTAAAGAAGGTCTATCATTCTTTCGCTATCTACGTAATACTCTTCTCTACCCTTTCTATCTTCTCTACTAAAGAACGCATAGTTCTTCTCTTGGTCGTTCTTACTGAACTTCTTGGTGTTGAAAACTAAGTTAAGTGCAGGTACGGTAGTAGTTGCGCCTAAGTTATAAATTCCGCCACCACTTATCATATCTTGCCATACTAGCATACCTAGTCTATCGCAGTGATAGTACCAACGAAGTGGCTCTATCTTGATATGCTTACGTAGCATATTAAAGCCCATATCTTTCATGGTCTTAATGTCGTAAATAAGCGCTTCGTCGCTAGGTGCGGTATACATACCGTCACTCCAATAGCCTTGGTCTAGTAGTCCGTTGTGGAAGTAAGGCTTATTGTTGAGCATAAGTCTGCTTATACCCTTGCTGTCCTTGCCTATACCGAATTTACGCATACCAAAATACGACTTAACGACGTCTTTGTAAAGGGAAATTTCTAAATCGTATAGATAGGGATTTTCGGGGGACCAAAGTTGGTAATCTTTCATAGGAATAACCGCTTTGCCGTCGAAAGTAGTTACTGTAGTGATAGCTTCGCCCTTATCGTATACGGTGATACGGGTTTCTTCCGCGCCAGCGGAATATCCTATCTCAACGTTAACTATATCTTTGTCTATATCGGGAGTGATTTTTAGAGATTTTACGTAAGAAGCGGGAAGTTCTTCTAGCCATACCGTTTGCCAAATACCAGACTGCGGAGTGTACCAAATGCCACCTCTTTTTGTGGTTTGCTTGCCTCTTGCTTGCGTACCCGTGTCACTAGGATCGGTTACGATAACTTCGATTTCGTTCTCGCCGTCAACGATTACCGAAGTAACGTCGAAAGAAAACGGATAGTAGCCACCGTAGTTAGAGCCGACGTCTTTTCCATTAACTTTAACAACCGTGTAGTAGTCGCTAGCGCCGAAGTGCAAAATAACGACGTCGTTGGTTTTCTTAAAGTTAAACTTCCTGTAATAATAGAGTACGTCGGTGGGTTTTACGATTTTTTCTACGCCCGAAAGGATACACTCGGGGGAAAAAGGTACGATAATTTCGCCTTGGTAGCCAACGCGTTCTTCATTCTTATCTACGATAGCGTATTGCCATCTTCCGTTAAGATTAACAAAACTTTCACGCGCTAGTTGCGGTCTTGGGTAATCGTTAAGGGGTAAATCTTTGTTAAGGTTTTCGCCAAAAACAGTTAGTAATCTTTCCATAAAAATCAGTCTCCTTTATTTATCTCTAAATTAGTTTGCGGGGGGTGTGGTTATATCGGACGTAATGAGCATGTAGGGTTTTTGCGGTTGATAGATGAAGTTATGGCTATCTTGCGCGGTGCTCGTTACGTAGATTTGGATATTGTGTACGGTGGACGCTTCGTAAATGGAGTTCGGGGTGTTGTACTCGTAGAAGCATTCGTTCTTGGTTGCGCTAGTTTCTTCACTGATACTCGGTGCGGGTATAATTACCGTTACGAGAGCTTTGCAACCTTCAAAAGTACCCGTACGAAGTTGGGCGATGTTCTCGGGAAGGTAAATCCAAGTGAGCGCGGAGCAACCTTGGAATACGCCGTTACCAAGACAGTTCTTGTCGTCTCTATCGTTATCTTCAAGTTCGTATTCATACTTGAATTGGTCGGTGTACTTTTGTCTACCGTCGTACTTATTGACGATAGCGGTTCTGTGTAGGTCTACCCATTTTAGGGAAGCACATCTTCTGAATGCGTAGTCGCCGATAACGGTGAGATTTTCTCCGCCCGTAAACTCGGTAATCTTGGTGCCGAAAAATGCGTATTTACCGATATACTCAAGAGTATTGATATCGTCAAAAATTACTTCGTAAAGCTGTGTACAGCCGTTGAACGCATCGTGTTCTAGTCTAGTGTAGCAACTAGGTACTCTTACCGTCTTAACGGACGTAGGAATAGAATACATCGCTACTTCTCTAATTTCGTCAGGTAAATCTAGGTCGTTAGCGGTGGGTAAAATAACGTGTTCGCTTCTTACCGACCAATAAACTAACGAATAGCCTAAACGCGTAGTGGTGGGCTTTAGGTTACTTGCTTTATAAATTTCTTGAACGGCAACGGTAACCTCGTACTCCTTGCCTTCGTACGTATATTTGTATTCACGTAAATTTTCTAATGGGTGAACGAAAACCGCGCTACTAAATGCGCTAGTACCAGAACTCGTGTTACCTGCGTGAACTTCTTTGCCACGCTTAAGTTCTTCCTTAAATTCGTCAACGATGTTTTGCATACAGAATACGCGCAAAGGTGACGAATAGGTGGTGCCGTCGTTATTACCCGTATCGCCTGCTTCACCGGTAGCGTACAAGAAGTCACTTTGGTAGTGGCCTACTACTACTTCTCTATCAGAACCCGGCTCGTCTTCTTTATATCCAACGGGAATTTCGGTAATTCCGCTAAAAATAACGCACTTCATACGGTTACAGCCACGGAATATGCCCGAGCCGTACTTATGAAATACCGTAGAAGTAATTTCGCAAGAGTCGAGCACTATCAAGTTACCGAAGCAGTTGCTATGAAGGATTTTTAATTGACTTTCGTCACCGCCGAAGGTAAGGGCGGTTACGCTTTCGTTCTCGTAAAATGCGTCGATGTCTACTTCTTCTAGTGACGCAGGGAGCTTTAATTCGGGAATCTTTTGTTGATAGAAGAACGCTCTCTCGCCTATATAGGTGAGTCCTTCGCTAAACGATATATAGTCTATCATAGCGGAACTACTCGTCCAGCTAAATAGGTCGAAGCAAGCGTCGGGAATAAGGTTAAGAGCGTTTTTCTCGTCTTCGTCGGTAAGGAATTGAACGTTAGTTAAATTCTTGTTGCATGCAAATAAGCTTGCACCAATGAGATTCTTATCCTTTTGAATGGTCTTATAGCCGAGGTTACTTTCTAGTGATTTGCCCTCATCCATGTCGATTTGGTCTTCAAAATAGCAACCGGGTTCGAATACGATGGACTTAAATCCCGTATTGAAGAAGCACTTGTAGCCGATGAATTTCCAATCTTTTTTTACTCTCAAAACCGATTCGCCACCGCTTGCACTGCCTGCGTTACGGGTGTTGCTCCAACCGCTGTAACGGAAAGCGAAGTTACCTAAATATTCTACGGTATCGGGTAGCGTAAAGGGAGGGTTAATACCGAGAACCTCGGTGCTTTCGAAAGCGTAGTCACCGATATATTTCAAAACGGAATCTTCGTGAAAATTAAAGGTCGTCATTTTTTCACACGCTTGGAAAGCGCAGTAGCCTATTTCTTCAACGAATTGACCTACGTTTACGCTTACTAACGTGCTGAATTTTGCAAAAGCGTTGTTGTCTATCTTGACGATGGGATATTCGCTAGATGATACCTTTACGTCATAGACGGGCACACCGTACGGGCCGATGTTTTCGGTATAGTCGATGGTCTCTATAACGATGGTGTCGGTAAGATTTAGCGTGGGGAAGTGAGTTAGCTCGTTCTCGCTAAAATCTCTATTTGTAATAACCGCACCGGAGGTAAACTCTTGTTGCTTAGTAGAGCCAGCGCTTGTCCTATACTCGTAGATAATGGGCTTGTCAAGCTCTACAATCTCTACGTTATACATTCTTTCGTAATGCGCGTAGAGGGTTACGTCACACCAAAAATAGTAGTGATCATCGGCATCTACTAGTTCGCCTTCACCGTTGGGTTTGGTATACCAGCCTGCGAATACCCAGCTTCCGTTCTTTATAGGCACAACACTTTCGCCCGAATAGTCGGGAGTGACGGTATGGTAGGACATTTCTGCATTGTAGTATACGTTTTCGATGGTTTCTACCTTGTTCGTCCTGTTTTCATCACTACCCGATACACGTCTATCTGCGTTCATGTAATTGAGTGTAAGTTTGAAGGTAGGTCTTATTGCAACGTAAGCTACCCTTTGCTCAGCGGTAAGCTCGCTATTCCACTTCATTTTCGTCGTGGAAGAGCCGTTTACGTAGAATACGCTATTGATTACGTACGAGCGCTCCTCACTGTTAGCCATATCGTCTACTTTGTAGTAGATATAGGTCTTCGAGGTATTCGAACCTTTTGCAAAATCGGTGTTGTTTATCTTCTCACCGTTGATTTTTACGTAGCTTATGGGCATTTTGTCGGGATTGTCGTAATGTAAAACTACGTAATACTCCTCTCCGTCGTCGAGGGCTAACGGGTTGGTACAATCTTTGTTAAAAAGGTACTCTTTGCTCTCGAAATAGTCGTTCGTTGCTTTGATAACTTCTACTTTTTCGATAGTAGGTGCTTTTCCGCCTTCTTCGGACGGAAAGAGAAAGCTACACGACGTGAAAATCATCAATGCGCTGAAAGTAAACAGTGCTAGCAAAATGATTAACGCTTTTCTTTTCATAAAATGACTCCTTTTTTCGTTGTTAACGAAATTATTTTCTCTTCTTCAATATGAGTATCAGCACTACGGCTAGAATAACAGCTCCGCCTACTCCGCCGATAACTCCACCGTACCAGTCTTGCCATACGACTCCGTCGTCCTTTATTTCGGTACCGTCATCCGTCGGTAAATTGGCGGGATCCTCCACCCATTCTATCTTAAACGTCTTGGCATATACGCTAACGCCTAAGTTTTTGTTCTTGATAATTATAGAAATACTCTCTTCGTCACCGTTGAACGTATATATATCCACCATATTGTCGTTGACGTATAGAGTATATTCATTTTTAAATTTGCCATCCAACTTAATACTACCTCCGTCGGTATCGACGAAAATAGTGCCCGTCTCCACGTTCAGCACAGCTGAACTCAACGCTAACATCGCGCTACCTGCTTGCACCTCTTCTACGTCGCCTATCTCGCCCTGTACGAGCTTTATGCTATATTCTTCGCTATATATTACCTCTTCGAAGTAGCTTATACCTAGAGTGAAACTCTCTTCTTTGTCGAGAGTGATAGACGTGACTGTCGCTTGATTCTTCAATAAATGCACGTTCTTTGCGATGGGCTCTATAGTCGACTTATCAAGGGTGATAAGCATTACTTTGTTGATAATTAGGCTTCCGTCGTCGTAAGTAAAATCACCACCGCTTATTTGTATCAATCCGCCGTCTATTACGTACGCGGTAATAGTGACGTCAAAAATAACCGTCTTGTAATTATACGAATCCATTGGGGTGAATTTTGCTTGATATTTGTTCTCACCGCGGTTCAAGGTATATTCTCCGCTAAATTCGAACGAGCCCGTCAAGGGTGCGCCTGCGGAGGTGGTTGCTGTTGCGGTAAGGTAATCTTTGGTTACCGCCTTACCTTGCTTGAACGCAGTGTATTTTTGCTCAGCTTTTATCACGGGCGTCGCTTGTAGAATGGTTAGGTAAGAATGCAAGGTAACCTTTCTACCCGAAGGGTAAGTAACTGTAGCTATTACGTTGTATTGACCTACGTAGCGTTGAACGTTGTTCTCATAATTTACGGTGACGCCCTCCATTACTTCACCTAGCACTACCCTCTTTTCCGTGCCGTCGTAGACGTAGGTTGCGTTAGGTAAAGTATATTCGGGATATCCGTCTATTACCGTCAAAGTACCTGCGTATACGTAGTCGGCAGGGACGACGTAGTCGGTAAAGGTGAACGCACCGCTTATGCTGTAAGTATCGCCTACCTTAGCTTTTTCTTTATCGTATAAGCAATCCATTACGAACGAATAGCCATCCAAAGTATTCAATGCCTTATCTTTGTCTGCACCGCGTAAACCTAGCACGGTAAAGGACGGCATAAAGAAATTCTCATAGCGCATAACGAATGCGTCGCTAACGGTGATAGAGAGAGTAACCTGCAATATATCCACCGCAAACGCGTTGCTTTCGTTATCTAATACGTAGTTAGGCGAGTTGTTAAGTAGCACGCGCAAACTGTATGAACCTGCGTGCAATAGGTCGGTTTTTACACCGTTTTTCCTTATCTCTAGTGAAGAAATAACGTTGTTTATACCCTCTTTCGGCGCGTAGTTAACGAAGCCATAGGTTATTCTTGAATTCAAATTTTCGCCGGCATAGACGAAGGCGGTACCGCCCGTATAGACGGCTCTACCATCGACGTACCAAGTGGGACTAATCACTCTCGGACTGACGGTGAAAGTATTGGTGCCTACCAAATTGAATTGATAGTTATCGTCTTCAATCAAACTTTCGTTAGTTACGTTATAAGTGTTAGCGGAAAAATACTCGTTACCGGCGATTCTTGGAACGCTGAACGAAACGTTGACGTATTTGTCGGTGCTTGCTACGTAGTAGTTAAGGCGTGAAACGTAGCTATCGTAGATGTAAATAACGTCGCCACTAGGTAAAATGATCTCGCCGGTGTTACCGTAGGTAATCGCTATATCACCTATGGTTACGTCCACCGCTAGCTTATTGACGGTGATAGTAAAACTCCTAGTGAGAAGATTGTAATTGAGGTTATTACAAGTTACGTTAACGGTATACGAGCCTGCACCTGCGATATACTCGATGGGGGCGTTGTACTTGTTGTTAACGTAGGTAAAGGTGAAGTCTGATTGGGTTAATTCACCCTCGCTCTTACCTAAATAGTTATACGACTGCACCGTCATTTCTATAGGGCTTGCGCTATACGTAAAGTCGCGCTTTACGTTGATATCGACCTTTTTGGTAGTGACGTAAAAATACACTCTTGCTATGCTAGGAGCGTGATTCTCGTCGCCGTCGTACTTTGCGGTAAATAGGAATGTGCCTACTCTATCCGCTTTGCCTTGCTCGCAATACGTGTTGACGATTGCACCGTCGGGAATATTGGTGGTAACGTATTCAAAATTATCCGAAATCGCATAATCTACCGCTTGGCCGTTATTTAAATCGTAAGCGTATTCAAAAGTGTAGCTTTCTTCCACGAATGCTATACTCGTGCTAATTCTATTGACGACTAATTTGCACTGATACGTCGTCGTGGCGTAGTTGCGCGCGGTGAGAGTACCCTCAATCGGTGTGACGATGGCTATTATTTTGTATTCGCCTACCGCAACGCATTCGCTAACTAAATTAGAGCCTTGATAGTATTCGTACGTTACGTTTACTTCAAAATCGGTACCGTCGAATGCGGTTATCGTGCGCGTGTGCGCGCTTTCGTCGTAGTCAACGCTAAAATCGTCGAAGGTATCGTTATTACCACTAACGTTGTTTTTATAAAAAGTGGTGAGAGAAATTTTGTTAATCGTCAAACTTCCGTCGGTGAATTCGTACCTGTAGTTAGAGTTCTTGGGTGCGTTCAAAATGCTCGCGCGCACGGTATACGTGCCTGCGTTGGGGATATCGCCCTCGTTAAGAGTTACGCTTTCGTCAAAGGCGGTAATGGTGAATTGGTTGTCGCCGTTGACGTCAGTTATTTCGTCACCCTGCATTATTCCGCTAAAATTCAATACAAAATCGCTCGCTCTATACGGAGAGCCGAAGTCTTTGATTACGTCTACGGGCGTGACGGTGATAGCCGTAGGCGTGACGGTGATATCGGCGGTTATGGTCGCCGTGGTGTGGTTATCGTCAAGGTAAAATTCTGCCAAGGCAGTCTTAGAGCATACATCCTTGTAGACGTTATTGCTATAATTAACCACGTAGCCGTCGGGAATATTGGTTGCAAGAAGCTGTCTTTCTATTCCGTCGTAAACTTGCGTGACGTCTTCAAAAAGAATAGCCGATACGTCTAGCTTTCGTACGATGACGGTGATAGTGCCTTTGGTTAACGCTAATTGATAATTGTTGAGTGTATTGATATCTAGATTAATCGAATACGTGCCTACGTCGTCGCCTACCTCGTAGTCGGTGGATAGGTAATCGTAAAAATTCTTTCCCTCGTCGCTGAATAGCTCAACGAGCGATTTGTCTACGTCGTCGCCTACCGCACCTTCAAAATCGATAACGGTGATGGTGGATAAATCGGCGTTTTGGTTAAATTCTACCGTTAAATCAGATAATCGTGCCGTTAGCACTATCGGCGTGACGGTGATTTTGCGCGTGAATATCACGTCTAGGAAGTTATGCGAAGTCGCCTTGAAAGTTTGGGTATACTGCCCTACTCCGTAGACGGTGTCGGATAGAGAATACGAATAGGTAAAGCCGTCGCTAGTTAGCTGTGATTGTTTGTCCGTACTTAAAGAAGGCTCTTCTATACTTATCGGCGCGCCTACGTATTGATAGGTAAGGTCGTCGAAGTTATCTATACTACTTATGACGGGTAAACCGCTATTAGCACAATGCTCGCTGTAAGAAGTTTTGTTGATATAAAAAGTCTGTATTACCGAGATCGTACCAATGGTTATTTCTACTCGGTAGCTGTCTACCTCACCGAAAGAGTCGGCAAAAAGCACGTCGCCCTTGTACCACTTGTAGGTAGCGCCCTCGTAGTAGCATAAGATACTCTCGTAGTCGCTCACGTACTGCGTACCCATATATTCGTCGTCTATCCACAATCTTACGTTATTGATAGCGTATTCGCTACCGTCTACCGTAACGTAGGCAAAGACGTTGTTATGTAAACTTGCGTCCTCACAATAGGTGACGTCACCCGTGCCCAATAGGTAGAAGGCAACTTTTGCTTTTACGTAATTAACGCAATCGTTAATGACGCCGTCGTTAGTCTCGGTGAACGCACATTGTACTACTTTATCCCATCTACAATATAGCGTAACGTTATCTAATTCTCCGCTACTTGAAATAGCCTTCGATATAATTCCGCTTTCGGTATCGCTTAGAGAATCAAGCTCGATATCTAAATTCTTGATATAACCGCTAATCGTACCGAAAATACTATTCGTTAGATACGTACCGCGCAATAAACGCTTATTATTACCTTGAATATTGAGTTTAACTTCTTGCTCGGTAAAAAGTTCGGTAATCGTTATATTCTTGCCAAAAATAACGGTGGTTGTGTATTGGTTATATCCGTTAGCATCGTCAAGTAAATATTGAAGCGCGACTTCACTATCAATGGTGAATTCGTTATAAGTACCGTCGGTATAAGTCAGGTAAGAATTGATATCGAAATCTTCCGCTTCTGCAAAAAAGGGCGGGCGGGTGGGCGTTACCAAAAAGATAACGAAAGCAAATAGTATTATAGAAATCACTGCGAAAATGCTCTTGTGCGCGCGCATGTAACACACCCTTTATAATTATAATTTTTTTTTATTGTATCACAACGCGCGCGTAAATGCAATAGATAACCAAAAATTTAAGGTTGGTTTATTTCCCCTTTTTTAGAAGTACCATATCTCTAATGGACGAAGTAAGTTGCATAAAAAAGCCGATAAATACGGGAATATAGAACACCGATATACGCCAAAATAGCACTGCCCAGAATAGTAATCCGTCACCAATGTAGGATGCAAAAATTGCATAAAAACTTAGTTCCGCTATCCCCGCGCCACCTGGCGTAGGTGCAAAGCTAGATGCGTAATTAACGAACAAACAGAGTACCAAAGTGTGCCAATAGGTTACCCCTTCTACGCCTAACGCCTTCATAGTAAAGAAAGGAACGGAGTTGTATGCGAACATCTCGACAAGCGAACAAAGTCCTATAATAACTATGAGATATTTGTTCGCGCTTAGATATTTTATCCCACCTAAGAACTCTTCTAAGTTTTTGTTAACTTTGCTTCTAAATTTGTCTTGATTTTTTACCAATCTTAATTTAACGAGAAGCTTGACGATAAAGTCGGTTATTTTTTGACCTACCTTGGGTTTGAACGCGCAAATGAGCATAAACGTGGGTACTACTAATCCACCTAGCACGCTAATAATCGCTGCAAGCATAACGTAGATATTGGTGCTTACTTGCGATATGCAAAGGATAAGAATTACCGCTACCGCTACGGTAAAAAAGCGGATGATATGTCTACTCATAGTTACCGCACCACTATTACCGACGCTATGTCCGCGCTTACATAGATAAGCTATTTGGAAAGGCTCTCC
>JAZSMH010000048.1:0-4102 GCA_045535785.1 Clostridia bacterium | reverse complement strand
AGCAAAGATTAACGCAGTAGCACAAACTCTAATCGACGTATTAGAAGGTACTTTATGGGTACACAGATTAAACGGCTTAGTACCTGTAAGCACCTTAATTGACGATGCAGATTTATTAGCAGATGCATTCTTCTATGATAGCGAAACTCTAAACGTACTATTTGCAGAACTTAAGGGATTATATAAAGATACCATTGCAAAGAATATCTTCCGCGCAATTCCTGAGTTCGACGTAGACGAAGTAATTAACGCTATTGTAAACGTTGCAGTAAGCATTAGAGCAATAAGAGAACACGAAGTACTAATTAACGATATAGCAGACGTTCTAGAAATCATGCTACAAGGTAAGCTTGGTGAAGTAAGACTACACGGCACACGTAAGATGGCAGACTTAGTAACGGCTACTTACGAAGTTGTTGCACACTTCACTCAAAGCAATATCGTTAGGGTAATCTTTGAAGAAATCGCTAAGATTTACGGTGATGCTTTAACAAGAGAAGTATTTAGCGCAATCCCCGAATTCTTCGTTGATGACGTAATAGACTTTGTATTTAACGTTCTATTTGTAGAAGAAGTTATAGAAAAACTAAGCTTAACCGAATACGTTGCAGCTTTAACCAAGTTAGAAGAAGTTCTTCATGAAATTTTAGGCGGTAGATTGAATAACGTAGAAGTAACCTTTGTATCTTATACCTTAGGCGAACTTATCAACGAAGTTCAAGAAATCATTAATCTACTTCCCTTCGAAGTGCTTGATGACGTTTATGCTAACCCCATAATTGATGAAGTAGAAAGATTCTTAATAGACGTTCCCGTAAGAGGCGCAATTGATGCTATTAAGGATAAGAACGTAAGCGGTTTAATAATAATGGTAGCAAACATCGTTGATATTGCAACCTCGTTTGAAAAGGTTGACTTCATTAACGACGTAGAAAGCCTATTACTTGATTTAATAGTAGATACCATTGGTGATCCCTCTTTAAACAGATACCTTTACGTAAGTGACGTTCTTGCTCAGATAGAAATCATCCTTGGATATTACTATATAAGCAATGCAAGCGAAGTAGTATTTGATGAACTTATCAAATTATACGAAGGCGTAATTATCTTAGATTTAGTTCAAGCAACTCTTGATTTACCCGTTGAATCTGTTATAGCTTCAATAGTAACGGTTATTAAGGTGTTTGAACCCGAAGAAGTATTAGTAGATAGAATCGCTAAGCTTGTTGATGATTTAATTGATGGAACACTTGGTAATCCTGTATTTAACAGTGATCAATATGTAAACGAAATACTTGCCGATATCCAAGCGATTATTTACGAATACTACTATAGCGATGCAAGTGATGCAGTATTTGCAGAACTTTACAAGCTATACGAAGGCGTAACGCTTAAGAATATCGTTCAAGCAACTCTTGATTTACCCATTGACGACGTAATCGCTTCAGTAACGAATATCGTTGAAGTATTTATGCCTGAAGAGGTACTGGTAGATCAAGTAGAAAAACTATTAACCGATTTATTAACCGGTACTTTAGGCGCGCCTGAATTAGAACTTACTCAACTAGTTACCGTAGTAATTGCGGATGTAGAAGCAATTATCGATAGACTAGCAGGCGAAATTCAACTAGTAACTGATATTTGTAAGGTACTTAGCGATCTATACGAAGGAGTAACCTTAGAAAACTTCGTTCAAGCAACTCTTGATTTACCCATTGACAACGTAATCAATGCAGTAGCATACGTAGTAGGTTATAACGTAATAGACGTTGATGACATTGCAAAACTATTAACCGATTTATTAACCGGTACTTTAAGTGCGCCCGAATTAGAAGTTACTCAACTAGTTACCGTAATAATTGCAGACGTAGAAATTCTAATAAACTTATACGTAGGCGAAATTCAACTAGTGACTGATATTTGCAAGGAACTTAGCGGTCTATATGAAGGTGTAACCTTAGAAAACTTCGTTCAAGCAACTCTTGATTTACCCATCGATAACGTAATCAATGCAGTAGCAAACGTAGTAGGTTATAACGTAATAGACGTTGATACCATTGCAAAACTTCTAACCGATATCTTAACCGGTACTTTAAGTGCGCCTGAATTAGAACTTACTCAGCTTGTTCCTGTAGTAATTGAAGACGTAGAAGCTATATTAGATTTATACGTAGGCGAAATCAATCTAGTAACCGATATTTGCAAGGTACTTAAAGATTTATACGAAGGCGTAACCTTAGAAAACTTCGTTCAAGCAACTCTTGATTTACCCATTGACAACGTAATCAATGCAGTAGCATACGTAGTAAACAACAACGGTTATAACGTAGATGATATTGCTAAGCTTCTAACCAACCTATTAGACGGAACTATTACCGCTCCCGTATTAACGGAAGGTCTATTAGTAACCACGGTATTAGCAGATGTTAAGGCAGTTATTGATAACTACTACGTAAGTGATGCGTGTGATGCAGTATTTGAAGAACTTAACAAGCTATACGAAGGCGTGCTAGTAGTAGACGTTGTAGATGCAACCTTAGAATTACCCATTGATAGCGTAATTTCTGCAGTAGCAAACATCGTTAGGGTATTCGTACCTGAAGAGGAACTAGTAGGTCAAGTAGAAAAATTACTAACCGATTTATTAACCGGTACTTTAAGTGCGCCTGAATTAGAGGTAACTCAACTAGTTCCCGTAGTAATTGCAGACGTAGAAGACATTATTGATAGATTAGTTGGTGAAATTCAACTAGTAACTGATATTTGCAAGGCGCTTAGCGACCTATACGAAGGTGTAACCTTAGAAGGCTTTGTAGATGCAACCCTTGCATTACCTGTTGATGACGTAATCAATGCGGTGGCATACGTAGTAAGCTATAACTTCTATGACGTTGATGATATTGCAAAACTATTAACCGACGTATTAGATGGAACTATTACCGCTCCCGTATTAACGGAAGGTCTATTAATCAATACCGTATTAGAAGACGTAGAAGTAATTATTGATAGATTCGCAGGCGAAATCAAGTTAGTAACCGATATCTTCACGGCCCTTAAGGATTTATATGAAGGTGTTAAAGTAGTAGACGTTGTTCAGGCAACTCTTGATTTACCCGTTGACGACGTAATTAATGCAGTAGCATACGTAGTAAGTTACAACTTCTCTAACGTTGATGCTATAGCAACGCTATTAACCGACCTATTAGACGGAACCCTTTCTAACCCCGTATTAACAGAAGGTTTATTCGTAGCCACGGTGCTAACAGACCTTAAGGCAGTTATTGACGTTTATTACATCAGTGACGCATGCGACGTAATATTTAAAGAACTTAACAAGCTATATGAAGACGTATTAGTAGTAGACGTTGTTCAAGCAACTCTTGATTTACCCGTTGACGACGTGATCGCTTCAATAGCAAACATCGTTGAAGTATTTATGCCTGAAGAGGTATTAGTAGGTCAAGTAGAAAAACTACTAATCGACATTCTAACCGGTACGTTAGGTGCGCCTGAATTAGAACTTACACAGTTAGTTCCCGTAGTAATTGCAGACGTAGAAGCAATTATTGATAGATTAGCAGGCGAAATTAAGTTAATAACCGATATTTGCAAGGCACTTAGCGACCTATATGAAGGCGTAACCTTAGAAAACGTTGTTCAAGCAACTCTTGATTTACCCGTTGATGACGTAATCAATGCAGTTGCATACGTAATAAGTTACAACTTCTCTGATGTTGATGCTATTGCAAAACTATTAACCGACCTATTAGACGGAACTGTTTCTAATCCCGTATTAACGGAAGGTCTATTAGTAACCACAGTATTAGAAGATATTAAGGCAGTTATTGATAGCTTCGGTATAGAAAATGCAACTATTGATGCGGTAATTGAAGAACTAATTGGCTTATACGAAGGCGTTAAGTTAGTAGACGTTGCACAAGCAACCTTAGAATTACCCGTTGATGACGTAGTATCTTCATTAGCAACTATCGTTGAAACCTTAGTTCCCGGTTACGAAGCTAACGTTGAACACGTAAAAGAGTTAGTAACGTACTTATTAGACGGCACCGTAACCAGCATAGTAATTGATGAAAATGCAACC
>JAZSMH010000028.1:0-43781 GCA_045535785.1 Clostridia bacterium | reverse complement strand
CATAGGCGTACGCGCGTGATCGCGTGCCTTTTTATTAAGTGCCCATACTACGATAGGTAGCGCAAAAGGTGCGATTTTTTTGACGGTGTCGTAAATGCGGGTGGATACAACGTCCTTGTATTCTTTACGTCCCATGTGCGCGTAGTTAGTCATACCGATCTCTTGACCTTGATAAATATATGGCGTACCTTTTAAGAAGTTAATGCTAATAGCTAGCATTTTGGCTACCTTTTCTCTATAAGTTAGTTTCCCATACCTAGGTAAAGCGCGCGAATAGTCGTGGTTCTCGATATAGAGAGAATTCCAGCAACTATCGGGTAGTGCTTGCCAGTTAGAAAAGACTTCTTTCCACTTACGTAGACTGAATTTTTTGGGTACGGTGGTAAGGAAAGAGTCAACTTGCGTTTGGTGTTCGAAGGTGAATACGCAGTCTAATTCTTCTCTTTCTTCCGCAACTACTTCGTGAGCGTTATCTACCGTTATACCTTGACCTTCGCCCACCGTCATGGTATCGTATAGCGACCAACTCTTTTGGTTGATTTCGTGAATATATTCGTGGTAGTTAGGTCCGATAACGAAGTGCTCGTCACCGCAGGTAGCGGGGTTGAATTTTCCGTTAAGAAATCTATTGTCTTTTGATATGTAAGTGATAACGTCGCAACGGAATCCGTCTACGCCCTTTTCGAACCAGTAGTTACAAATGTCAACGACTTCTTGCCTTACTTTCGGATTATCCCAATTTAGGTCGGGTTGTTTTTTATGGAATAGGTGCAAATAGAATTCACCCGTGGTTTCGTCATATTCCCAAGCAGAGCCGGTAAAACGCGACGTCCAGTTGTTCGGGGGCTTCTTGCCGTCTTTACCCTTACCCTTTTTCCATATATAATAGTCACGATAGGGATTGTCCTTACTAGAACGCGATTGAACGAACCATTCGTGCTCGTCACTAGTGTGGTTAACAACTAGATCCATAACGAGTTTTATTCCGCGAGCGTGCATGCCGTCTATCATCTCTTGCCAATCTTCCAAAGTTCCAAACTCGTCCATAATATCACGATAGTTACTGATATCGTAGCCGTTGTCCGCGTTAGGCGACTTGTAGCAAGGGCTTAGCCATACGCAGGTAACTCCTAGATCTCTCAAGTAATCGAGTTTAGAAATAATACCTCTTATATCGCCTATTCCGTCGCCGTTGCTGTCGCAAAAACTGCGGGGATAAATTTGATAAACTATTGCGTCTTTGTACCAACGTGTTTTAGCCATAATTTCTCCTTTTTATATCAATGATAATTTTTTTACTTGATTACGTAAACTACCGAGCCGTAAGGTGGTAAATCTACGCTGAGTTCTCCGCTCGTTACGAACTTATCGTCCGACCAGCAGTCTTCTACGCTATATTCGTCCTTATCCGAGAATAATACGTATTCGTCACCAATTAGCTTACGCAAATCGTACTTAACTTTTTTCTTAAAGGGCGAGCGATTGAAGATACATACCGCGGTTCCTTTTGCTAACGGCTTTGCGAGTACGTCGACGTGACATCCGTGCTTTACGCGCTTGCAAGCTTTGCCTTCGTCGTCTTGATTGATAGCGATCATCTTTTCGTTAGTTACGATTTTCAAAACGACGTTATCGTTATCTACCGTGCCGTCTTCTTTAATAAACTTACGCAAGTCGTTACCTAAAATAAGGGGTGCGTTCATCATACACCATAAGTTAAAGTGGCTCTTATTTTGGTCGTACGTTAATTTTCCATTGCCAACTTCTAGCATGTCGGGATCGTTGTAGTGACCCTTTTCCGAATACTTATATAGTTTAACGGTAAAGTCGTAAATCATCATCATCCATAGCCACCACGGACGAATATCGGGTGTGGTACGCCATTGGTTACCCGCCGTTCTTCCCCATTGCCAAGGTCTATTTCTACCCCATTCGCAAATGCTATAAGTGATAGGCTTTTCTTCCTTTTGGGTTTCTTTAGCAACTCTTTCGGTAGCCTGTTTTAGCAATTTACCCATTGTGCGGTATTGGATAACGTAGCCGTCGGTTACGCTCGTAATTGGGTTGTAGAGCTTGATAATATTGTCACCTTCGGTTAGTTTTACGTTGCATTGTACTCTTGCCGTGTGATTGAATTTCGCACAACCTGGGATAGTTACTATTTGGACGTCGTTATTAACTTCTACCGCCAAGAACTTGTCGTATTGCTTACCGCGTTTTCTCGTCGTGATAGTCATTACGTACTCGCCTTCGCTTGCTTTTACCGATTCAAAGATAACGATACCTTTATTTTTGTTAAGACCTTTTACGTGGTATCCACCCGGCATGCGCTCGTCTTTAATAAGTTTTGCTTTACCGCCAAGAACCGCTTGATCTACAGTAAGAGTGATTTGATCTTTTTTATTATCTTTGTTGATAAGACCTACTGCGGCAACTAAGGGTGCAACGGGTGTAAAGGGCTTGTGGTGGCAAAAATCGTACTTAAAGAATTCCGCACCCCACTTAGCAAAGGTATACGAGTCGCGTTCTTCATTGCCAAAAGAACCGGGCAAATCTTCGCAAGTAAGAGTGCCGTTACTTGTATAAAGTCCCACTTTTAACCCTTTAGAATTGAGATAAGCAATAAGGTTAGGAATGCCGTTAGGAAAACGCTCCAAGTCGCCTTGAAGTTCACCTTTCTCGTCACGCATGGAAGAATGCCAGTTGTCGTCCAAATTGAGATTAACGAAGCCTTTATCTTTAAGCCCCGTCTTAATCAACGCTTCACCGATTGATATAATCTTGTTCTCGTCAATGTTGTTGCGGAAGCAGTTCCAACTAGACCAACCCATAGGCGGTTTCGTCACGCCGTTATCATAGGACGGCAAATCATAAACGCTCTTAGGACTACGAATAGGTGTGGTTATTTGTCTAACGTAACAGAGATTGCAATTCTTTTCGCTCATTTTCTTCTCCTAACTATATTTTACTTATAAAAAATGCCATAACGAGCAAGCCCGAAACGGCCAATAACGACTTTAATTATAAATAATGTCTTTATCTATTTTCATACCTATAATATTTTACACTACCAACCACCCATTGTCAATATCGTATTTATGTATAAAATATTATCTACTTATCCAATAAAAACACAATTTTCCCCATAAAAACAATTATTCTACTAAAACTTTTCAAAACCGCTTGACAAATATAACTTTCTTAAATATAATGATTATGCTCTAAATGCGGTGCTGATATGGCCCAGTGGGCGCGACGCGTTAAACAAGCAATCCAGTGAATTGCTTGTAGCCAAAGCGGACAAAAGCTATGCTTGCAGCCGGAAGAGCGCGTTCTTGGTACAAGGACGCATACAAAATTGCTGATATGGCTCAGTCGGTAGAGCGCGTCCTTGGTAAGGACGAGGTCACCAGTTCAAATCTGGTTATCAGCTCCAAAAAAACGGATAGACGTGATTGTCTATCCGTTTTTTTTTACTAATTACCGAATTGTACAGCATCTTACTTATCTATAAGGTCAAGAAAAACTATAATAGCAAAGAGTGTCTTTATATGCTCTACTGAAAACTAAAACGCAGTTAGTTTATATTTTATCCATAATTTCACCCTTAGGGTGATACATCATTTGCCGTTAGGCATACGTCATTACGAGCGGTAGCGACGTAACATCAATGTTGACTTTTAGTCAACGTTTACTGATAGTGCCTTACGTAGTCAATGGTAAAATTATAAGTTTTTGACCAGTCGTTACCTTCAAAGTCGGGGTTCTTGAACATGAGCGGATTATTCCACGCAACACCCGTTACGGGAAGTCCGTTGTCGTCTACGTAACCACCCACTTCTACCGACAAAAATAGGTATTCAAGGACGTGGGATATGTTTTTCTTCTTTGCGTGCGACCATACTTCCACTCCGTCTACGTAATAGACGTAGGTTTTTTCATCCCAATATAGCCCGTAGGTGTGATAGCTATCGTAGATATCTCCGTATGATGCGGTAAGCCACTTAGGGTTGGTTGTAGACTTGTGATTTTCTTCATATCCACCTATATGGAATGCCTGTTGCACGCGCAAATTAGGATACGCGGGAGCTTCAAAAATATCGATTTCTGCACCCGCTTTGTTTGCGTTAGTTTCGCCCAATTCAAATAGCTCGGTCGTAGGCATCATCCAAAACGCCGACCATATACCATAGGCTTTTGGCAATATACAACGTATCTCGTAATAGCCAAATTTACTTTCGTACTTATCTTCCGTTATTAGCGCGCCCGAGTGGTAGTAGCCGTTATCTTTGTACGTTGAGATAACGAGATTACCGTCGATTACTTTGATCGCATCTTCCGTCCAATAGCCACCGCGCCTTGCTATTTTCTCCCCTTTACCTTGAATGCTCCACTTGCTTTCGTCAAGGGTATTTCCATCGAATTCGTCACCCCAAACAAGCTTAGCATTACTCAAATATTCTTCTAAGTTAATTCCGTGTGGCACTTCAAAAAATACACCAAAATATACCCCTAGTCCAACCGCTAGCAATATAACTATCAAAATAACGACTATAAGTATTTTTACTTTTTTACTAAGTCTACTTAATAACTTCTTCATAGCAATATTATGATAAACTGAAAATTAGTTTTTTGCAATAGAATGGTCTTGAAAAAAATCCCAACCTATGGTATATTATTATCACTATGAAGAAGAAAATTTTTGTTTCGTCCGTATTTATCGCTATATTGCTACTGAACGCAATTTTAACTTTTGGGTGTACCGAACTTACTTTTTCGGATACTTCAAATCCGACTTACTATTCGGAACTACGCGTAGTAGGCAAAGATATTGTTAATCAGCAAAATGAAAAAGTTAGATTAAGAGGAACTAACGCAGGTAGCTACTTTATACACGAAAATTGGATGAGCCCCGTGTCTACTTGTTGTTATAACCATACGATAGAGATACTATCTAACCGCTTTGGTGAAAGCAGTATGCGTACCCTTATACACGCATACGAAGATAGTTGGTGGACGGAAGTTGACTTTGACAACGTAAAAAAACTTGGTTTCAACGCCATTCGTCTTCCCATTTCTTACGTCAATTTGACAAATTTAGACGGTACTTATTATGAAAAAGGTTTTCAAAAAATAGATTGGTTTTTATCAAAGTGCGCCGAAAAAGAACTCTACGTTATACTCGACTTACACGGTGCGTACGGCTCGCAAAACGGGTACGATCATTCGGGCAACGTCCATAGCGCGGAGTTATTCAGTAGCGAAGAAAATATGAACGCCACCGTTGAACTTTGGAAAGTATTAGCAACGCGGTACAAAGATAATTTTACCATAGCGGGATTTGATTTACTCAACGAACCTACTAGCGGTTATCAAACGGGTAACACTGAAAAAAAGCATTGGGATTTTTACGATAGGCTCTACAAAGAAATAAGAAAAATCGACGAAAATCGCGTGATAATAATGATGGGTACGTGGGACGTAAAGAATTTACCCGCACCTAGCAAGTACGGTTGGCAAAACGTAATCTATCAATTCCACAACTACCATTGGTCGGATACGAAATCGGTGAGTAAACAAACGAGATACGCAAAGAGCAAACTTCGCGGATACAAAAAACTCGACGTACCCGTATTCATTGGCGAATTCTCCGCTTTTTCGGAAATAGAAAGTTGGCAAAACACCCTTGACGCGTACGAAAGCGTGGGTTGTCACTGGACTACCTGGTCGTACAAGGTATCTACTACTTTCCGCGACGACAATAACATGTGGGGCTTGTACTGCGCACAAATAGAGCAAGTGGACGTCAACACCGATAGTTACGAAAAAATACTTTCCGTATGGAGCAACTTAAACACTAGTGAAACTTTCGTAGAAAATAAAAAAGCCACCGAATTTTTCGCAAATTACGTAAAAACGGTGGAAGAAAAAAACGCGCTCAATAGACTTACTAATCAATAAGCACTTCGCCTAATTTTTCGTTAATCAATTCCGCTACTACTTCGTAGCCTTCGTCGTTAAGGTGTAAGCAGTCCTTAGAATATTTTTCGTCAAGTTGTCCGTTACATTCTAATTTTTCATAAACGTTGACGAAAATATATCCGTAGTTTTCGCACAATCTTTCTAGATATTCGTTAAGCAAACTTACGCTCTTTTTGATACCTTTTACCATAGGATATTTGGTTTTTCCTTCGGTAATTACGGGATAAAGTGATTGTACTATAACGGGCGTATCTTTACATTTTTTCTGCAAAAGGGAAAAGAAAGCGGTATATCTATCCATCATATCTTCTACGCTTGCGCCGTAAAAATTAAGGTCGTTGATACCCATCAAAAATACGATTGCCTTGGGTTTTAGGTTAAAAATACTACAGTCGGTGCGTAAAAATAACCATTGAAGGGTGTCACCGCCTATTCCGCGATTGACGCTGTCAACGGTAGGATAGAATTTTTTTAGATCACAACCTTGCGTAAGGCTATCGCCTACGAATACGACTTTACCTTTTTTCGTAAAGCCGTTACATAGCGTAAATTGCATTTTCTTTAGTTTTGCATAAAATCGATTTGTGTCCATATCGCCTACATTATACATAAATAACCTAAATAAGTCAAAACTTATCATACACAAACGCAGTTTTACTAAAAACTTTCTAAATTTTCCCCTTGATATATGTTGGTTTATATATTATAATATATATACCAAAATCGTTTTAGGAGAATTTTTGCTATGAGAATGTACGACGTTATAAAAAATAAGCGCGACGGCAAAGAGTTAACCACTGAAGAAATAAATTTCTTCATAGACGGTTACGTTAAGGGCGAAATCCCCGACTATCAAGCGTCCGCTCTCTGCATGGCTATATATTTTAAGGGCATGTCGAATAGAGAAATTGCAGACCTTACTTTCGCGGTGCGCGATTCAGGACCGAAAGCCGACTTTTCTTTAGTCAACGGAGTGCGCGCGGACAAGCATTCTACCGGTGGCGTTGGTGACAAAACTAGCCTAGTAGTTGCGCCTATCGTAGCTTCTCTTGGAATAAAGGTTGCAAAAATGAGCGGAAGGGGTTTAGGTCACACGGGTGGCACGATTGATAAACTTGAGAGTATCCCCGGATTGAAAACCGACCTTGACGAAGACACTTTCATTGAAGCGGTCAACGAAGTGGGCGTTGCTATCATTGGACAAAGTAAAGATTTTGCACCTGCGGATAAGAAATTATACGCTCTTCGCGACGTAACCGCTACCGTTGATAGCCTTCCTTTAATCGTATCTTCTATCATGGGTAAAAAACTCGCCGCCGACGACGATATTATCGTACTAGACGTTAAGACGGGAAGCGGTGCTTTTTGTAAAACCGTAGAAGACAGTAGACGCCTTGCTTCCGTTATGGTCGATATAGGTAAACGCGCGGGCAAAAAAACTCTTGCTCTTATCACCGATATGGATAGACCGCTCGGCAACGCTATCGGCAACGCGCTCGAAGTAAAGGAAGCAATCGACACCCTTAACGGCAACGGCCCCGAAGATTTTACCGAAATTTGTATCATTTTGGCGGCAAATATGCTTTATCTCGGTGAATTCGGCACTTATGATGAATGCGAAAAAATGGCGAAAAAGGCTATCGAAGATAAGTCCGCACTCAACGTGCTCGTAAGAATGGTAAAAGCACAAGGCGGTGACGAGAACGTAATTCTTAACCCCGAATTGTTCGCAAAAGCACCTTACGAATACGCGGTTAAAGCACCGAAAGCGGGCTATATTACCAAATGCGATACCGAAGGATACGGAATAAGCAGTCTACTTTTGGGTGCAGGACGCAATACGAAAGAAGAAAGTATCGATTACTCTGCAGGCATTATGCTAGTTAAGAAAACGGGCGATTTTGTTAACGAAGGGGACGTTATTGCATACCTATACACAAGCGACCTTGATAGAATTGTCAATGCCGAGATAAAATTCTTATCTTCTACTACGATAAGTGAAAATAAACCCGAAGAAAGACCTCTTGTCTTTGAAAAAGTGGAGTAAACTAGATGTCAAAACTATACTTTAGATTCGGTGCTATGGGCTGTTCAAAAACTGCACAAGCACTGATAACGAAATTTAACTATGAAGAACGCGGTATGAAAGTTCTTCTTATGAAGCCTTCTACCGATAACCGTGACGGAGCAACTATTCTAAAATCGAGAATTGGCCTTACCGCAGAAGCGGTAACCGTCGCACCCGAAGTCAACGTATTTGACCTTTACGTAAAGAAATACTCTGACTGCAACGTGGTAATCGTGGACGAATGTCAATTCCTTACCCCTACGCAAGTAGACGAGCTAACTCAAATAGTAATCGACTACGATATCCCCGTACTTTGCTTTGGTTTAAGCACCGACTTCTTAACCAACCTATTCCCGGGAAGCAAAAGACTTTTTGAAATAGCGCAGTCGATAAGCGAAATTAAGTCGGTATGCACGTGCGGTTCGAAAGCAACCGTCAACGCAAGATTCGACGACAACGGCAATGTCGTATACAGCGGTGCGCAAGTAGTACTGGGCGGTAACGATAGATATATGGCAATGTGCCGTAAGTGTTGGCTACAACGCAAAAAAGAGCAAGAAGCAAGGGGTATCTTCTCATGAGCTTAGTAGTTGGTTTTTGCGGTGGCTCGGGTAGTGGCAAGACTACTCTTTGCCAAAAGGTATACGATGCTTTTTCGGGTAACGCAGTGCTTGTAGGAATGGATAACTACTATAAGGACTTCCCCGATATTCCGTTCAGTGAACGTACCAAGCTTAATTACGATCACCCCGATATCTTCGACGTAGAATTGCTACGTAATCACATATCGGCACTCAAGAACGGTCAGAGCGTAGATATGCCCGAATATAACTATACTACCTTCTTACGTGAAGAAAAGTACAATACGGTAGAAAGCAAACCGCTTATACTAGTAGAAGGAATAATGCTCTTTTCTTCCGAAGAATTAAGGAATGCGCTCGATATAAAAATTTTCGTCGATACCGATGCCGACGTAAGAATACTGAGAAGAATACTTCGCGACGTAAAAACGCGTGGACGTAACCTTGATTGGGTAATATCGCAATATTTAAGTCAAACTAAGCCCATGCACGAAGCGTTCGTAGAGCCGTCCAAAAAATACGCCAACCTTATCGTCCCCGAAGGCGGACTTAACAAAATCGCAGTAGAGACGATAATAAGTCTAATAAAAGAACGAATAAAAGCATAAGTTAAGGAGATTTTTTCGTAAATGAACGTAAAAGTAAAAATAAGCGACGAAGTAATGCAAGCGTTACGCAACAATCGCCCCGTCGTTGCTTTGGAATCAACTATTATATCTCACGGTATGCCCTATCCAAAAAATTACGAAACGGCATTACTTGTAGAAGAAACCGTACGTAAAAACGGTGCCGTCCCTGCAACTATAGCTATCATAAAAGGCGTACCTACGGTAGGTTGTAGCAAAGAAGAGATAGAATATCTCGCTACCGAAGGCACGAAAGTTACTAAGGTAAGTAGACGCGATATACCTTTCGTAATCGCAGGCAAAAAGGACGGCGCAACTACCGTTGCTGCAACTATGATTTTTGCTAATTTAGCAAAGGTTAAAGTTTTTGCAACGGGCGGTATCGGTGGCGTTCATCGCGGTGGACAAGACACCATGGACGTTTCGGCAGACCTAGAAGAACTTTCTTTCACCGACGTTTGCGTAGTTTGTGCAGGTGCAAAGAGTATACTAGACCTTAATCTAACTATGGAATATCTAGAAACCAAAGGCGTGCCCGTAGTTGGATATCAAACGGAAGAGTTACCTGCTTTCTTCACGCGTAAGAGCGGACTAAAGGTAAACTACAGAGTAGACACGCCCGAAGAATTAGCAAAGGCGCTCGTTGTTAAGGAAGAACTTAACTTAAACGGTGGCGTGCTCGTCGCTAACCCCATTCCCGAACAATTCTCTATGGATAGCGACTATATCAACGCGGTAATTGAATCCGCGGTAAGAGAATGTGACGAAAAAGGTATCAAAGGAAAGGAAATTACACCTTTCTTACTAGACAAAATACAAAAAATAACCGCAGGAAGTAGCTTGCATAGTAACATAGAGTTGGTACTCAACAACGCTACTCTCGCATCAAAAATCGCTAATGAATATTGCAAACTAAAGGAGGACAACTAATGGACATTAACTTAATTCTTTCAAAATGCGATCACACTTTACTTGCTCAAACTTCAACGCTTGAACAAATAAAAGCACTCTGTGACGACGGAATGAAATACAAGACCGCTTCGGTTTGTATCCCCCCTTGTTACGTAAAAGAGGCAAAAGAATACGTAGGTGACAAACTCGCTATTTGCACCGTAATCGGTTTCCCCAACGGATATCATACCACCGCTTGTAAGGTTTTTGAAACGGAAGACGCAGTAAAAAACGGCGCGGACGAAATTGATATGGTTATCAATATCGGTATGCTAAAAGCTAAAGAATACGACTATATCCTAGACGAAATAATCGCTATAAAGAAAGCTTGCGGAGATAAGATTTTGAAGGTAATAATAGAAACTTGTTTACTTACCGATAGCGAAAAAGCTATTATGTGCGACCTAGTAACCAAAGCAAAAGCTGATTATATCAAGACTTCCACAGGTTTTAGCACGTCGGGCGCAACTCGTGAAGATATCAAGATTTTCACCCAATACGTAGGAAAAGACGTAAAAATCAAGGCTGCAGGCGGAATATCGAGCGTTCAAGACGCAGAAGACTTCGTTAACTTAGGTGCAGACAGACTAGGCACTAGCAGAATTGTAAAAATAGTAAAATCTCAAGAAAAATAAGGAGAACGTTATGCCAATACCCACCCCACACATTACAGCAAAAAAAGAAGATTTCGCGAAAACCGTACTTATGCCCGGTGATCCTTTGCGTGCAAAATTCATCGCAGAGAATTTCTTAGAAGACGCGGTTCTCGTTAACAACGTACGCGGTGTCAACGGCTACACCGGTTATTACAAAGGAAAGAGAGTATCGGTAATGGCTTCCGGTATGGGACAACCTTCAATAGGTATCTACTCTTACGAATTATTCAACTTCTACGACGTAGAGAATATCATAAGAATAGGCTCTTGCGGTTCTTTCCATAAGGATCTACACGTACGTGATATCATTATCGCTATGGGTGCTTGCACCAACGGTAACTATGCGCTTCAATACAACCTACCCGGCACCTACGCACCTATCGCGGACTTCGGTCTTGTAAAAAAAGCGGTAGAACTTTGCGACAAAGCGGGCGTAAAATACATGGTAGGTAATATTTTCTCTTCCGATATATTCTACGACGAATCTAATTCCGGTATTGAATGGGCAAAAATGGGCGTTCTTGGTGTAGAAATGGAATCCGCCGCTCTATACTGTAACGCTGCTCGCGCTGGCAAAAAGGCACTTTGCATTTGTACCGTAAGCGACTCGTTCCTTTATCCTGAAGAAAACACGACTGCAGAAGAAAGACAAAATTCTTTCACAAAAATGATGGAGATTGCATTAGAACTTGCATAATACTTAACTATGAAAAAGAGAGTTTTTATAATTGTACTTGATAGTTGCGGTATCGGAGAAATGCCCGATTCGCATTTATGGAACGACGAAGGTAGCAACACTTTACGTTCGATTAGAAAGAGCAAAGAATTTAATTGCCCCAATCTAAAAAAACTTGGTCTATTCAACATTGACACCGTAGGCGGTGGCGTGAAAAAACCGCTCGCGTCCTACGCAAGAATGAAAGAGACTTCTATGGGTAAAGACACCACTATCGGTCACTGGGAGATAGCAGGTATAATATCACCCAATCCCCTACCCACTTACCCCGACGGTTTCCCCGACGAAGTAATAGAAGAATTTAGCCGTCTAACCGGTAGGAAGGTGCTTTGCAACAAGCCCTATTCCGGCACCGAAGTTATCAAAGACTACGGTGAAGAACACGTAAAGACGGGCGCGCTTATCGTCTACACTTCCGCAGATAGCGTATTCCAAATTGCCGCTCACGAAGACGTAGTACCCATCGAACAATTGTACGAATATTGTTCTATCGCACGTAATATGCTACAAGGTAAACACGGCGTAGGTAGAGTTATTGCTCGCCCTTTTACCGGTGAATATCCTTTCACTAGAACGGCTAACCGTCACGACTACTCGTTAGAACCGCAAGGCACTACCATGCTAGACGTTATCAAAGAAAACGGTCTTGATAGTATATCCGTAGGCAAAATCTACGACATTTTCGCAGGTATCGGCTTTACCGAAAGTCACCGCACTAAGAGCAACGCTAACGGCATGGATATAGCTATCGATATTGCTCGCGGTGAATTCAACGGACTATGTTTTGTAAACCTAGTAGACTTCGATATGAAGTTCGGTCATCGTAACGATATAGACGGCTACGCAAAGGCTATGACGGACTTTGATAAGCAGTTAGGCGAATTCTTACGTCTAATGCGTTGTGACGACTTACTCATCATCACCGCAGACCACGGTTGCGATCCTGCCACCCCGTCTACCGATCACTCGCGCGAATACGTACCCTGCCTTATTTACGGCAACAACATAAAGAAAGGCATCAATCTCGGCACTCGCGATAGCTTTGCTGATATCGCTGCTTCGGTGCTCGAATACCTAGAATTGGATCCCCAAAAGGTAAGTGGCGAGAGTATGCTCAACGTGATACACAAGGAGTAATATGTACAAAGAATTATTGATTACTGCAGTAGGTGCGCGCGAGCGTGCGGTTGCACCTTATTCGAATTTTGCCGTAGGCGCGTGCCTTATGGCAAAGAATGGCAGGCTCTTTACGGGATGTAATATCGAGAATGCATCTTTCTCGCCTACTATTTGTGCAGAGCGCACCGCGTTCGTAAAGGCAATATCAGAGGGCGAGAAAAATTTTGCAGCTATTGCAATAGCAGGCGGTAAGATTGGCGGAGAACTTTGCTTTTGCGCGCCCTGTGGCGTATGTAGACAAGTAATGACGGAATTTTGCGATGAGAACTTTGAGATAGTCTTGGGCACGCCCGACGATTACAAGGTATATACGCTCAAAGAATTAATGCCTCTTGCATTCTTACCTAAAGAAGTATTATAATGCCTACCAATTGACACCGAAGCAATTCGGTGTTATAATTCGTCGCGTCGGCACTAACCAAAGAAGGTATCATGAAACACATAGATTTTGCTAATCTCAAGAATTCAAGCCCGTGGCAGGTTTTTTTACGCTTTGTCGTAATGACTATCGGTTGCGCGCTATACGCGTGTAGCGTAGCGCTGTTCATCGATCCTAACAACCTAGTATTAGGCGGTTTTACGGGTATATCCATTATGCTTAGCCGTTACATACCCATCAACACAGGTATTATCGTGCTTATCATGAATATCCCATTGCTTATCATAGGTCTAATCAAATTCGGCAAGGCGTTCTTATTTTCCACGGTGTACAGTACGATAGTATCCTCGTTATTAATTACGCTATTCGACTATATTCTTACGTTACTTAACGGTGGTAACCCCGTTGTCAACGACAAGTTCATGTCCGTTGTGCTCGGTGCCGTGCTCGCCGCGCTTGGGTTGTCGCTCATATTCCGTATGGGTGCAACGACGGGTGGCGTAGAGATAATTGCAAGGCTTATCCGCCTAAAATTCCAACGTCTTTCGCTCGGTAGGCTACTCATGATGATGGATATGGTAGTTATCGTAGCATCGGCGTTCGGGTTCGGCGAAATCAACGTTGAACGCGCGATATATTCGGGCGTGACTATCGTTATCCTTGACGTGTTGTTCGATAAGCTTCTTTACGGTTACGATCACGCAAAGCTATTACACATAATAACGCAATATCCCGATCAACTGAAAGCGCGTATATTAAAGGAAGTAAACACAGGTCTTACCGTGCTTGACGGACACGGCGGATATAGCGGTGAAGAAAAGAAAATTCTTATGGTGGTAGTCAAAAAACACCTTTATCCAAAGCTCAAAGACGTGGTAAAGGAAGAAGATCCCGATGCGTTCATTATCGTCTCTTCCGCTACGGAAATTTACGGCCTAGGTTATAAGAAGAACGACAAGAAAGAAATCTAGCAGGTGAGCGACCTGCAGCGCAGTTGGTCGGTCAGCTGCTATCCGTTCAACAAAGTAATTATGCGGACAGAGTTTATTCTGTTCGCATTTTTGCAAGGAGCCCCCGCTGGCACCTGATATATAAGGTGTCAACTACGAAATAAAGTGATATGAGTGATAAGTAAAAATGCTTATCACTTTTTTATGGGCGACCGGAGCGCAGTTGGTCGGTCAACTGCTATCCATTTAACAAAGTAATTATGCGGACAGAGTTTATTCTGTTCGCATTTTTGCAAGGAGTGTCCTTGCATGCACCGGTGGCGACCGCTAGGTGCGCTGCACCAATGAAATTTGCGCGTTTGCGCAAGTGAAATCCACTTCGTGGGTGAAATCACTTCGTGATGAAATCTACCTTCGGTAGGTTGTGGATATTCTATCCTTAACAATCTCACTTGTGAGATTATATCGCGTTTACGATAGTGAACATATCGCGTGTAAATACAATTTACACATATCGCATTCGCAAAGCAAATATATCGCTTTGCCGTTAGGCAAACAATACCAGCGAGCCGCTGTGAAGGTGATACATCATTGTGGCAAAGCCACTACATCATATAAAAAACGTGTCTACCATCTGACACGTTTTTTATTCTCTGACACGTTTTTTATTCTTCAGTTTCTATTTTGTCGTAGAATGTTACGCTTATGTCCGTACCCTCGAAGGGGTTGTTTTCTTTTAGAATATACGGTAATTTTATTTCGGTAACGGCAGTATTCGTAAATGCACTTGCGTCGATAACGGTGAGTTTCGTATCCTCGGGTATAGTGAAGGTAGACAGTTGCGTGCAATCATAAAAAGCATTCTCTAATACGCTATTACATGATTTAGGCAAGGTTACGCTTTTTAGCGAGATACAGCCGTTAAATGCCTCTTTGTTGATAGAATATAGTTCACTCGGTAACGTTACCGCTTCTAGGCTGATACAGCGCATAAAAGCGCTCGCTTGAATGATTTTTACACTGTCAGGAATAGCTATTGACTTGAGCGAAATACAGCTTGCAAAAACGCCGAGCGTCATATGTTGCATGGTAGAATTTTCTTCAAAGGTCACCTCTACTAGCTTCTCGCACCCAAAGAATGCTCTTTCGTTTATGTCGAAGTAGCTATTAGGAATATGTACGGAGGTTATTGCGCTGTTACGAAAACCGCTCTCTTTTATTCCTCTAACTATCGTGCCGTTGTATGTGGTGGGCAAAACTAGCTGTTCGTCCAATACCGCAATATCTTTAGCTGATATTTCGTAATATTTTTCGCCATATTCGTCGGTTTTTTCGGCAAAATCAAAGTTCTTTAACGCGCTTGCTTCGCTTTCGTTATTTTTTACCCAGCCTGCATATAAGGTGAAATTCCTATTAATCGTATAGAAGAAGCTCCAATCGTACCTTTCCTTCCTCTCTTTATCGGTGAACCAACCGCTAAAAGTGTATCCTGCCTTAGTGGGCGGAGTGGGCTGTTCTAGAATATAATTCGCGTTACCCTTGACGGGTTCCATTTCCGTACCGCCGTCGGTATCGAAAGTAACCTCGTAAGTGATTAGCGTTACGTTATATTCGTAATAGGTGTATACGTAGATATTACGCGTTACGTTAGTAAGATGCTCTGCTTTTAGCTCTTCGTCCTCCGCGTCGGGTATCTCGACTATCCATTTTTTTGACAAAATCTCGGTATAACCCGTGCTTTCACTACCTGGATATATATTGGGTATCTCGGGTAATTGATTCATATCGAACGTACCGCCGTAAGGCAAAGTAAATTTCGTAAGCTGTCTGTTGATATCGTCGTTGACGATCATAAATATCACGTTAACGGGGCTTCTCTCCGCTTTTACGGTAAACACCGCGTTCTTTTGATGCACTTCACCGTCAACAATACCCGTGACTTTTACAAAAACGGTGTATTCTTTGTCGAGTTCTACCTTGAATTTTCTATTATTAATTACTTCTACCGTTTGATTACTGCCGTCGTAAATCTTGACGTCAATCTTCAAGTTGTATTCTACTCTATACTTCTCGTAATTGGTGATTTCGTACGGCAAAGTATAGTCGCCTGCCTTAGCTCCCACTACGTCGCTAGCAACTATGCTAATTTCGTCAAAATTACCGCTACAACCGGTAAAAAGAATCACCATGACGATACTTATTAAAATAACAAAAACTAACTTTTTCATCAAACTCTATTATACACGAAAATATCGATATTGTAAACACCATTTTATTCCTTTAATCTTTACTAAAGATTAACCGCTATATTTTCACAAAAAACCGCGCTAATATTACCGTAATAGTCATAGGGGTACGGAGCCAAAATAAATAAGGCATAGCGATAATAATTATCGCTATGCCATTAGAACACATTTTTCTTTTGGTTTTCTTTTAACCTTTTTGGTTGTAGTCTTTGCTAAGTAAATTCATTGCTTTGCATACTTTATGGATATATACTAGCGGTCCAACTACAATTAACAAACCGAGCGTATTCCATAGCCAGAAGTGTTTTGCGCTTAGTTTATAATCGATATTCCTTGTCTTTAATTCGTTACCTATTCTATTGGTGATTTTGTGTAGCCATACCAAAGTAGCTATTTCGCAAGTGATAAGCCCTAAGAACATTAGTAGCCAAAAACTCATCGTACGCTTGCCGTCGTGCTTAAATGCAATCAAGTTGATATCACAAGCAATTCTGTACCAACATAGCATCGGATAGATACCCAAAGTAAGAATTCCTAAGAAGAACATCTTCGCCCAATTACGCTTTTCGTTAAGCTTTGCGACAGGCTTCTCTTGTTTTTGTTCAATAGGTTGAAGCGCATTCATTTGCGGTTGCATCGGTCTAGGATAACCGTAATTATATCCATATTGCGGATAGCCACCGTAATAAGGTGCGGGGTAATAACCTTGTTGTTGTACTTGCGGTTGTGCTTGTACTTGTTCTGCTACTTTCTTCTTCTTTTTCATTGCGCCCTCCGATTTATTTTTTATTGTGCTACTACGTCAATAGTTAGTTTTACCGTGGTTTCTTTATAAAGCCATACTTCGATTTCATACTTACCTAGCGTCTTAATGGTAGAAGGCAAGGTGATCTTCTTCTTGTCTACCGTGTATCCTGCGTCAAGTAGTGCTTTCGCTACGTCTTGCGTGGTTACGCTACCGTACATCTTATCTTCGTTGCATTTTACCTTAACGGTGATTACTTTACCAGTAAGTTCACCTTTCATTTTTAATGCGTTAGCTTTGTTCTCCGCTTCCTTTCTCTCTTCTTGCGCGATACGCATTTTGCGCTCGTTTTGCGCTTCCTTAGTAGCCATTACAGCCATCTTCTTAGGGATAAGGAAGTTCTTTGCGTACCCGTCGTTAACTTCCGCAAGGTCGCCTTTTTTGCCAATCGGCTTTACGTCTTGTAATAATATAACTTTCATTATTATTTCTCTCCCAAAAACCGTTTTTTTTATTATACCACGAAACCGCCCTTTGTCAATGCACTAATGAACAACTCGGTATAAATTTTATCTAATTATTTATACTAAAATCACGAAAATAAGGAGAAAATACTATGTTACAACTAAAATGTACCACTTCTAACTGTCAACATAACCTAAAATGCCACTGCAACGCAGGCGCGATCACAATAGGCGAAAAAGCCGTATGCGAAAGCAAGGTAAAACGCCCCGGCGGTGCACTAGAACAAACCTTCCGCGAAATGGAAGTCGCAGAAGAATTACTAAACGATGCACCTTCTACCATAAAATGCTACGCTACCTGTATCTATAACGAAGATAACTACTGCAAAGCGTCCTCTATCCTAGTCAACGACGTTATGCTTAACACCAAATGCGCCACGCGTATTAAGAAGTAATTTGTTTTGTTGGTAAGTTCTTGGAAAACCCCCTTTTTTACAAAAAAGGTGAGTTTTCCAAACCTTTCCGCCAAAAAATTTTACTTATTGCATATCTTTATAGCAGTTACTACTATAATTAAAAGACACACTTATATTACTAACTGCGCTGCAGGTCGCTCACCTGCAAAATAGCGTGCTATGGATACACCATAACACGCATTAATTCTTTATTTGGTAGATAACACTTGAACGACCAATATGCATGCAAGGACACTCCTTGCCGCTCCACGCGTAGTGGCGCTCCGACCGCCGTCGGCCCATACTTCTTCACTCTTCACTATTACCTATTAACTAAAAAACAGCGTGCTATGAATACATCATAACACGCATTATTATTTGTTTTGTAGACAACACTTAACCGACTAACTGCGCTGCAGGTCGCTCACCTGCTACAATACTTTGGATAAAAATTCTTTCAGCCTTGGATTAGTGGGATTAGAGAAGAATTCTTCGGGGGTGTTTTGTTCGGCAATTTTGCCTTGATCCATGAAGAATACTCTTGTTGCCACCTCTTTCGCAAAGCCCATTTCGTGAGTAACTATAACCATAGTCATTCCTTCCGATGCGATTTGCTTAATTAAATCTAATACTTCGCCTACCATTTCGGGATCGAGTGCGCTAGTAGGTTCGTCAAAGAGCATTACTTTGGGGTTCATTGCGAGTGCTCTTACGATAGCGATACGTTGCTTTTGTCCACCGCTAAGCGTTGACGGATAGACGTGCGCTTTTTCGCTAAGTCCGATACGCGCAAGAAGTTCCATAGCCTTTTCTTCCGCCGCTTTTACAATTTCTTTTTTGTTATAAAAATACTGTTCAAAAAGACAGCAACGACCACTTATTGTAATTTGCTCTACACTTTCGTCTTTAATCATTTTGTAATTTTTATTCAATTTTGTCATAGTAAATGCCAAGTCGATATCACTAATCCAAATAGACATATTTCCTTCTTTATCAACTATAACATTAGCAAAAACAATTGATAATTCTTCATTTATAAACGAGAAAGGCATTACGAATGATCCATTTTTGGTATAAATTGCACCATTGTATTTTAACCTACTATTACAATTTATTGTTGACGCTTTCGCTGGGTTTTCTAGATACATTTCAACTAATTTTTGCGCACATTGTTTAAAAGTGTCTATATCGTTAAAACCAAACAGTGTACTTACTACCTTTATTACGCTATCATAATCTTTGTCGCCACCACAAACAAATTTATTATTTATTCCAATTAATATACTAGAAGAAATATCATAATTAACATTCCTATAAATCGATTTAATCGAATTGTTGAACATTTTTTTTGTTTCGTTGAAAAATTTAGTATAATGTCCAACACTATCATTTACATGTGACAAATCATTTTTTAGACAATCTTGTATCAATGTCGAATAACATTCACCTAAAAAATCTATTGTTTTAATTATTGATCTACTTACTTTTTTAGTACCATTTTCATTTTCAAAAATACTGGATGTATCTCCGTTATTTCTGAAAATTGCACCAAAAGTGTTGCTGTCGCAATATTCAACATTTATTTTATTTTCTTCTATTTGAGTTGTATATTTATTTAAACAACATCTATTAACCAAAGGCGATTCGATATATGTTTTCGGTTCGGGATAATGCGTACGCTTGATTACTCTTTCTGCATTTTCTATCTTAGTAACGAGTTTTAATTTCTCTTTGGTGAGTTTTTTATCATACGTTACCATCTTCTTGCCCGCTTTATCTACTACCACCTTGGTTGCTTCCCATTTTTCTTCTATGGGTGCAAGCAAAACCTTAGTTTCGTCAATAATTGCCTGTTGTTTAGCGAGTTTTTTATCGATTTTAGCACAAATTTTATCCTTATTCTTCTCTAAATACTTGTTATAATAAGGCATTATTTTGTTGTTCAACCTCGCCTCTTTCAACTTTTGCATATTGACGGTAATAGGCGCGAGAGTGATATTATCAATAACGGTGAGGTTGTTGAATAGATTGAACTGTTGAAAAACCATACCCATATTTTGACGGCACTTGTTGATATCAATCTTTATGTCCGTAAGGTCGTTTCCGTCAAAAATTATCTTACCTGCCGTAGGATCTTCTAGAACGTTAAGACAACGTAAAAAGGTGCTCTTTCCACCACCGCTAGGGCCGATTATTGCGATACGCTCGCCTTGATAGACGTTCTCACTGATATCGTCAAGGACTAGAAGGTCGCCAAACTTCTTGGTAAGGTTACATACGTTAATTAATACTTGTTTTTGTTCTTCCATAATACCTCCTTACCAAAATTAAGAATTTTTCATACGTTTTTCTAGTACTTTTACCAAAATGGTAATCAAAATAACGAGTACTAGATAGAATACTGCTAATACTAGATAAGGTACTATATATTCGTACGTGCTATTAGCGATATTTTGGAACGCCTTAGTAAGATCGGTTACCGCGATAAAGGACGTAACGGACGTTTCTTTAATAAGGGTGATGAACTCGTTACCTAACGTAGGAAGTACGTTCTTGAACGCTTGCGGTATTACTATTTTAAGCATAGTACGCGGATAACTAAGTCCTAGTGCTCTACCTGCTTCAAGTTGACCTTTGTCTACCGAATTGATACCGCCACGCATTATTTCGCTTATGTAAGCCGCGCTATTGAGTGCAAAAGCAATGACCGCTTCTATAACGACGCCTTGTATAACGAAATCACCAATGATTATGTTAGGAATATAAAGTCCTATTGCCGGGAACAAAACGAAGTGTAGAATCAATAGTTGTACTACCATCGGCGTTCCTCTAAATATTGCAATGTAAACGTCGGTAAACTTTTTTAAGAAAACGATAACCGGATTCTTATAGCTAGGTACGGTTTGGATAACGGCAAAAATGCTACCTAGGATAAATCCTAAAATCAAACCGAACACCGCAATAATTACGGTGTTCAGTAATCCTTCTAGGACAATCTTGTATCCGTCTAAAGTGACGAATTGTCTAACAAAAATATCCCACATAAATTTCCTTTATTATTTGATAGAAGCGTTGGTGCTTGCAGAAATCATAAGAGCAGGTTGCTTGTCAAGAATAACTGCGTTGATTTTGCCATTGGATAGATCCTTTATTGCAAGAGCACCGGTCTTGTAACCATTTACGGTAAGGCCCTTGAATCCGTCGTATCCGAAGTCTACGTCACCAGCGGTGTACATATATCCGGTAGTACCGTTTTGGGTTCCTACGATAAAATCTTTGCCTTTAGCTGCTAGGATAGCTTCTACGTCAGCTGCGGTTTTGCAAGCGTCGAAAGTAGTGTCGCTTTCTTTTACTACAAGAACTTGTGCAGATTCATAATATTCGGTTGTGAAGTCGTAGATTGCTTGACGAGCTTCAGTTACGGTGATACCTGCCATACCGATGTCAGCTTGATCAGTGTTAACGCTAGTGAAGATGCTATCAAAATCGGTGTCAAGGATATAAAGAGTTTTGTTTAGTTTTGCAGCAAGTAAAGATGCTATCTTCATATCAACGCCCGTAAGTTTGTTACCATTGTAGTATTCAAAAGGCGGGAAGTAAGCGTTAGTAGCAACTACTAGACAACCGTCTTTGCTTGCAGGGTTAGTATATTCGAACGTTGCGGTACCATCGAAGAAAGAATTGATGATGTTGTCAAGTTCTCCACTTTCTTTTAGTTCAGCAAGTAATTCGTTAGCAGCGGTTTGCATAGCGGTGTTACCCTTCTTTACTAAGAAAGCGTAGCTTTCTGCCGTTAGTTCTATTTCTTTAACTTCTACTGCTTCTGCGGTAGCGCCACTATTACATGCTACCATAAAGCCGATACAGCTTATTGCTAATACTGCCGTAAGTAATGCGATAATTAATTTTTTCATTTTTATTTCTCCTTTTTCTTCGCCCGTTTGGGTTGCTTTCTTTGTTTGTGCCTTTATCATACACCTAACAAAAAAATATTGCAAGCAAATTTGCATAATTTTTTTAAAAATTTTATTTTTATTCATAAATTATGCTTTTATGCAAAAATAAATGAATATTTATGCAAAATTTATCAAATAAAAAGAGCAGTACCCACGTACTGCCCTATTTTTATTGATTAAAAAACGTTATTTGTATTCTTTTATACACTTACGCGGACATTTTTCTACGCAAGTTAGACAGCCGTCGCACTTATCGTAATCGATAACGGGAAGGTTGTCTACCATGGTTATCGCGCCGTTGGGGCATTTTTTAGCACATAGTCCGCAACCGATACAACCTACCTTACAAAAAGCCATTGCTTCTTTGCCTTTGCATTTCGTCGAGCAAGCAACGTAGATTTTTGCTTTTGCAGGTATTCTTTCTATACAGTTACGAGGGCAAGCTAACATACAAGCACCGCAAGACGTACAGATGGTACGGTCTACTACCGCTATACCATCTTTACCTACTTTTATACCGCCTTCGGGGCATACCGCTTCGCAAGTACCGCCACCTAGGCAAGCCGTATTACAAATCTTCTCTCCGCCGTGATATACCATACGGTTAACGCAACCGGGGTTACCTACGTATTCGTATTTAGCGGCAGCGTTAGCACCGCCGTTACATTTTACAACCGCTACGGTAGGTTCTTGCGCCTCAAAGGGTAATCCGCTAATTTTAGCAATTATTGCCTTTGCTTCGTTGCTTGTTGCGCGACAGTCGTTAAGGCACGCTTTACCTTCCGCGATAGATTTTGCAAAGCCTTCACAACCGGTATGTCCACAACCACCGCAGTTAGCACCGGCAAGTTGTTCTAATATTTTCAAAACCTTTTCGTCTTCTTTTACTTTGCAAACTTTGGTTACTATAAGGATAAGAATAGCAAATATTATTGCAAGACCTGCTATAATTCCTAGCACGATACCAACGCTTGCCCAGTTTACACCACTGATTATATTCGTCATACTTCCCTCCTATTATAATGATATAAGGTTAAAGATATAAAAGCCCATTGCCATGAAGCAAGCCGTCACCATGGTTATCGGGAAGCCTTTCATACTCTTACTCGTGTCTAGATAGTCGACTTTGCTACGTAGTCCGCTAAGTATTACTATAGCTACCGTGAAGCCTACGCCTGCGAACAATCCGTAAAGCACGCTTACGCCTAAGTTGGCCGCGCCTATAGTGGAAATCATTGCCGTCTTATCAATTACCGCTTCCGCTACGCCGAGCACCGCACAGTTAGTGGTAATAAGGGGCAAGTATATACCCATTGCGTTGTATAGAGGCGGACTGAATTTTTTAATAGCCTTTTCTATCATTTGCACTAGCGCCGCTATTACGAAGATAAATACGATAATCTCCATATACTCAAGTCCTAGCGGTACGAGTATATAAGTATATATGGGATAAGTGATAAGACAAGTTATTACCATAACAATAGTTACGGCAACGCCCATACCTACCGCAGAAGACGTTTTCTTCGACAAACCTAAGAAAGGACAAATTCCCAAGAATTGTACTACAACGAAGTTATTAACGAATACCGCTAAAATAATTACCATCATAAAAGTACCCATTATTTTACCTCCTCGTTATTGTTTGCTACGGTAGCAACCGCTTCCGCCACCACTTTGTCGGTAGCAAGGTCGACGCTACCTACGGGTGCGCTATAAGTTTTTATAAACTTCTTTCTACGCATAATTGCATCGATTTTACTATACGCTGCGTTAAATAGTGCTATACAAATACCGTATACGAAGAACGCGCCTGCACTTGAAGTAAAGAATTCAATTTTGAAATCCCACAAGGTTATACCGAAAAGTTGTCCTGCGCCAAGCACTTCTCTAATAATACTCATCGCAGTCATTGCCCAAGTAAAGCCCAAGCCTGTGAACAAGCCGTCGCAAGCGGAATCAAGCACGGGATATTTGCTAGCAAAACTCTCTGCTCTACCTAGAATAATGCAGTTAACGACTATCAAGGGTAGGTATACGCCCATCGATTCATATAGGGAAGGTATGAACTTATCAAGTAACATTCTTACTAAAGTAACGAAAGTCGCGATAATTAGTACGAACGCGGGTATTCTTACCTCGTTAGGAATTACCTTTCTTAATAAGGATATAATAACGTTACTGCAAATGAGTATAAACGTTACTGCAAGCCCCATACCGATACCGTTCATTGCCGCGGTAGTAAGCGCGAGCGTAGGACAGGTACCTAGCACAAGTCTTAGAGTCGGGTTATTCGTCAACAAGCCGTCTAAAGCTATATTCTTAAATTTTTTCGCTGTCATAAACCCTCCTTACTTATTAAGCTCTTGATAAACGTAATCGATAGCAGTGTTGACTGCATTGTTAAGTGCGTTGCTTGAGAAAGTCGCACCGCCTACTACCACGTTAAAGTCTTCGTCTTCTGCTACTTCGCCCTTATATTGACTAAGTATAGAAGAATTAAACTTACTCATAAGCGTTTGCTTTTCGTATTCGGCGATAGTTACCGCACCTACTTTACTAAACACACCGTTTTCAAATTCAGCAACCAACCATACGGTAATGGTACCTTGTTGATAACCTTCTTTTCCCTTTGATTTGATAAGATAGTTGCCGTCTTCAAGTTGGTATACGCTTACTATTTCGCCAACGTTGTTTTTGTAGTTAGCTGTAAGTTCGGTATAGCCTACTTCGGTGCCGTAGATGCCTTTTATGGTGCGCATTACCCTTTCTTCGTCGCTTACCGCGAGCAAGTCGTTACAGATAGAAAGCAGTGCGCCCGAAACTAGCGCGATACAAAGTAGCACTAGTATACACTTGAAGGTTTTACTTTTTACGAATTGTTTTATCGTCATTATTTAACCTCCTCGCTATTGTTTTTCTTTAATTTAGCCAATTTTTCCTTAACTACTTCTACGATAGGGGTAGAACCGAAAGGACGCGGTCTAATATAGGTGTTAAGTAAAGGCACGATTAAGTTCATAAGTAAAATTGCAAAACTTACTACTTCAATGCCCGTACCGTATCTAAGAAGTGCGGTGATTACACCAAGCACTACGTAGTAGACGTAGCAAGCCCATTTATTGTTAGGGCTGGTTACGTAATCGGTAGCCATGAATATTGCGCCAAGGATAAGTCCACCGCTTAGTATTGAGGGTAAAAATGAATAAAAAGTACCCGTCATCGCTACGCTAACCAAACCCGTTACTGCAATATAAATTACCGGCCATTGCCACTTGATTACCTTCCTTATAACAAGATAAATACCGCCTGCGATTAACGCAACCTTACAAGTTTCGCCAATACAACCCATTACGCCCGTACCAAGAAGTAGATCTAAATTACCTACTCCCATGTGCTTATCCGCAAGCAAGTTAGTAAGGGGTGTTGCACCGCTAGTGATACTCGTTGCGCCTGCAAGTACGCTATCGTCGAGAATTCCCACGCTAGGCGCTATCCAACCGGATACCATAACCGAGCTAAATGCGATAAAGCCGAATACTCTACCTGCAATAGCGGGGTTAACGATGTTCTTACCCGTTCCGCCAAAGAGCATTTTTACCACGCCGATAGCGAATACCGAACAAAGTAGCGGTACGTACCAATTAGCGTAGTCGAACGCCGGCATAGTAAGTCCTAATAAAAGTCCCGTTACCACGCTAGTAAGGTCGAATTGCTTGATTATGGTCTTTACGTCCACTTTTTTACAAAGAAGCCACACGAATTCGGTGAGAACGGCACCCGCTATGCTTAGTACTAACGTAACGACTGCTCTCCAGCCAAAGTATACGCAACCTACAACGGTGGCAGGCAACAATGCGATAATGACGTCGAGCATTATGCCCTTAGTCGTTGATTTATTCCTTAAATGAGGGGTGTCACTGATAACTACTCTTTTCATAATCTATTAACCTCTCTTTTCGTTAAGTTTTTTCTTACAAAGGGTGATACTTTGTACGAGTGCACGCTTTGCGGGGCAAACGTAAGCGCAACAACCGCAACTAATGCAGTTATTAACGCCACCGAATTTAGCCGCCTTTTCGTAATCGCCTGCTTGCGTGTAAAAATCTATTTGCATCGGAAGTAAGTGCATAGGACAAGCGTCGGCGCAACGTCCGCAGTTGATACAAGGCGTAGGTTCGCAAATATCAACCTCCTTTTCGTCGAGCATCAAGAAGCCCGAAGCGGTCTTGGTAGTATAAATATCGGTACTTATCATAGCAGGTCCCATCATAGGTCCACCGCTAACGAACATTCTTACCGTTTCTTTCGCTCCGCAATTTTCTCTTACGTATGAGAAGTTCGTGCCTACTTTCACAAGAAGGTTCTTAGGATGTACCGCGCCTTGACCGCTAACCGTCATTACTCTTTCATAAAGGGGCTTGTTGAGTTCTACCGCTTCATAGACGGCGTACGCAGTAGCGATATTTTGCACTACGCAACCTGCGTCTGCAGGGAGTTTGCCTACGGGCACTTTTCTACCCGTACAACAATAGATAAGTTGCTTTTCACCGCCCATTGGATAGACTTTTTTGAGCGCAACGACGGTCATATCGTCGAACTGTTCAAAAATTTCTATCGCCTTAGGCTTGTTCTTTTCGATACCGATAATAATATTATCTACTTCGAGCGCTTTAGCAAGCAGTCTTATACCTTGTACCACTTCTTCGGTCTTTTCTAACATTAACCTGTAGTCGCACGTAAGATAAGGCTCGCACTCAGCTCCGTTAATAACTAGTGTGTCTACTTTACTTCTCGGTGAGAGTTTTACGTTAGTGGGGAAACCTGCACCGCCCATTCCGACAATGCCCGCGTCTTGAATACGTGCTTTTAGCGTAGCGGGCTCTCTATCGTTAAGTGGCTCAAGATACATTTTTTGATAATGTCTATCGTTCTCGATAACCACGTAAGAACCAATATTGCCGTTCACGTCGGGACGTTGTTCTATCGCCTTAACCGTACCGCTTACGCTTGAATGAACGTTCGCACTGATAAAACCGCTACTTTTACCGATAAGTTGCCCTTCGTATACGTAATCACCCACGTTTACGACACACTCGGACGGCTTGCCTATATGCTGTCCAAGTGCAATGCTCACGATATCGGGCGCTTCTAATACTTCTATCGGGTTGTCGCAAGCAAGATACTTATAGTCCTTAACGTGCGCACCGCGATTGAAGAATTTACCTTTCTTCGCTTTCACTGTTACCTCCGATTTTTTTCGTAGTAATTAATATTTTTTCAAATACCGAATTCGGTATCTTTTTGATTAGTAAGTACGTTATTAACCCGACCAAGCCACCGCTTAACACGCCGATTAACGCAAGGTACCCCATATACCCAAAGAACTCAGGCGTGTCCGAGATTAGACAGAAAAGTACCGTTTGCACCGTGTTATGCAATAACGCTCCCACCACGCTTATAGCGACGATAGAAACCTTTGGATAGCAAAATCTCAATAGTACCCACTCTACCGTCAATGCAACCGCCCCTGCGGTAAGTCCGTAAACTATACCGAATGGATTGCCTATTATCAGTCCGCCGAGTACGGTTTTCACCACGAGCACCACCGCGCTTTCCATTCCACCGAATAGTACGAGCGCCCACAGTACGAAAACGTTACTTATACCGAGTTTCGCCCCGGGTATCAATATCGACGGAAACAAGCTCTCTATCAAGAAAGTAATAAGTGAACAAGCGGTGAGCACTCCAAGCAGTGCAATTTTCTTTACGCTAAACTTTTCTCTCATAATTGCACCTTGTTGTCGTCTACTTCGCCTATACCAACTACTTTCAATTCGTGCGGTAGACAAATGATAAAATCTCCGCCTTTTTCTATCGCGCCAAAATTATTAACGCAGTCGGCGTACACGCTACAGTCCGCTTCTTGCATAACCGCACTATGGTTTTTGATAAGCAACACGTTATGCCCTTTTTCACTGTCGATACGGACTACAAGTCCGTCGCTACTTTCTTCGGTGTATACTTTTACTCCGTCAGTATTCTCTATGATAACACTTTTGCTGGAAAATTGATAGGAAAAAACAACACTTTCTTTATAAAAAATTTCTATTTTTTGTAAAGAACCTTTATTTTGATTGGGAATTAGAAAAACGCATAGCAAAATAGCAATAATTACCACCGCTACCGCGTAGACAATTATATCCCCTTTGCGGAAAATTTTATTCTCGTTTTTTACGTCGAAATAGTCAATTTTTTTCATACTCAATACCTTTTTTCAACGTAATTTCTTGTGTGGAAAAAACTTTTAATTCGCCGTTTTCTTCAAATACCGCAACAACCTTTATGCCGTTGTTTATTGCATACTCGCTATTTGCAAAGCTCTTTATTTTTTCCTTTCCACCTACGGATAAAGCAGTAGAAAGCGCGTCGGAAAGCAATCCGTCGTCGCAAAATACCGTCACCGAGCAAACGCCGTTGTCTATTGGATACCCCGTTTTACTATCGATAAGGTGACTGTATCTTTTGCCGTCTACGTCATAAAATCTTTCGTAATCACCGCTAGTTGCAACGAACTTATTACTTATCCTCATATCGCAATAAGTACCGCTTTGTCGCGGGTGAGTTAGAGTTAGCTCCCATCCCGTATTATCGGCGTTATCGAGAAGGCAAAGACTACTCGTACCGTAATTTACGTATCCCTTAGTGACGTTTTTGGTTACCATTATTGCCCTAACGACGTCGGTAACGTATCCTTTGATAATTCCGCCGATATCTAGTTTTAGATAGTAATCTATTCCGTCTAAAGATACTTTGGTATTATTCTTCGTCAAGGTATATACGCCGTTATTTTCGCTAAACTCCACCTTACTAAAATCGGTAAGTTGTTTGAACGCGTCTATATATTTAGCATCGGGCAAAGGATAATAATTATCGACGAAATCTCTATCGTATACTTTCGTCTTCTTGTAATTAGTAAAGAATCTTTTGCTAAATCCCCACAAGTCAACCAAATGGTACACGCAGGGGTTGTAGTCGCCGTTAGTTAAGCTATACGCGTCTTTTGCTTTTGACAATAGTTTATAAGTAACTTCGCTTACTTCTATCGTTTGCCCGTCGATAGCGTTGTTAAAGTTATATAAATCAGAACCGCTTATACTTTCGTCTACTTTTAACGAAAACTCCGCCAAAAACTCTTTGGTTTCGTCCTTTATCTCGTCCATAACGGACTTTTTGCAATAGCCTTTTACGGTAAGCACCGCACCAAAATATCCGTATTCGGTAAAACCTACCGCGTTATCACCTGCGGTACACCCAACGGCACTAAAAAGTATAATAAGCACCAAAACAATAACTATTTTTTTCATAAAACTCTAACTTTTATTATACTTTCCAAAAGTATAATAGTCAAGCGCAGGTGAGCGACCTGCAGCGCAGTTGGTCGGTCAACTGCTATCCATTCAACAAAGTAATTATGCGGACAGAGTTTATTCTGTTCGCATTTTTACAGGGAGTGTCCTTGCATGCACCGGTGGCGACCGGAGCGCAGTTGGTCGCAGCGAGCCGCTGTGGCAGTTGAATAGTTAAGTGTTATCTACAAAACAAATAATAATGCGTGTTAAGTATGTTCTTGACACGCTATTTTTTAGTGAAGAGTGAAGAAGTATGGATAAATAATATATAATAACCATAACAATCTCACCTGTGAGATTATATCGCGTTTACGATAGTAAACATATCGCGTGTAAATACTATTTACACATATCGCATTCGCAACGCGAATATATCGCTTTGCCGTTAGGCAAACAATACCAGCGAGCCGCTGTGGCAGTTGAATAGTTAAGCGTTGTCTACAAAAAAGAGCGCCTTTCGCGCCCTTTTTAGTTAAATCTCAAGTCTTTACCTTTGAATTCTATTGCTAGCGATAGACGTTTATCAAGCAACCTACTTAGTATTCTTTGTCCGTATTTCTTTTCTAAATCGATAAGATCTAGGTTGGTGGTGAAGAAGGTTACTTTTTCCATTCTTTCTACCAAGAATTCGTACAAGTATGGAATAGTTACGTTATTAAAAACTTGTTCAACGCCAAGGTCGTCAACTAGCATACAATCGTAGCCTATTATTCTCTGCCAAAGCATATCTTTTTTTTCTAGCGGTGCGCAGTGGTATTCTAAGAATGCTTTGTTTAGTTTAATCGCGCTCATAACCTTGACGCCGTAGCCTTTGTTGAGCATTTCGTTAAGCGCAACGGTTGCTACGTAAGTTTTTGCAGTGCCCGTTGCACCCGTTAGTAGGTAGTACGCTTTACTTCCTTCGTTGAGTGCTTTGTATATGCACTTAACGTACTTTACTTTTTGCTCCGCTTCGTCCTTATAGAAGTCAAAATCTATATTTTTGAGTGATTTTGAACAATTCTTTAACGTGGGGTTTTCTTCAAGAGTAAGGAGCGCGACCATTCTCTCTACGCATTCACATTCTTCCCCTTGATATACGCCCGTGTCTTCACATTTTTCACAAGAATATACGGGATAAAGGTATTTTATATCCAAATTATGCTCTACAAAATACTCTTCAATTTCTCTATCAAGTTCGTTAAGTTTACTTTCTATAATAGACCTTTCTACGTTGTTATAACTGACCACGTAGTCCCATTTCAACGCATTCTGACGGCGTAGCTTTTCTTCGATAATCGGGTCTTTTTTTAACCATTCCAAAAATTCACCGTGCTTTTGCTCGGCAATTTTTTTGTTCTCTTTTATTAAGGCTAGTGCTTTTATTTTGGTTGCGTTCATAATTTATTAATCCCAATCGTCGAAGTTAACGAATGCCTTTTTAAGTTGTTCTTCGGTATATTGATGTTTGGTGTACTCGGTGTTTTCGCTTGATTTTACACTAGAAGTTTCCATTTTGTCAAGGTGATTTAGCGCGCCGTCAAGATCGAATATATTCTTTAACTTCAATTGTCCCAAAGCGCGGTTGATACCCGACATGGGGAAGTTCTTATCAGCAAAGCGTTCGGCAACCGCCATAATAACGTCTTCATCAAAGCCCCACTCTATCCAGTTGCGGTAATTCTCTCTATCTTTTTGTCCAACCGCACCAACGTAATTGCATTTTTCGTAAATCTCTTTTATCTTGCGGTCAAGTTCTATTTGTCTTGCTACGTACGAAGATATATCTTCTTCGGTGAACAAGCCTTGTTTTGCGAATTTCTTGACCATTTGTTCCATACTGTCAAGATTGCGCGCGTTGCGGATAAAGCAAAACTTAGCGATTTTTATAAGTGCTTTGTCGTCAAAGCCTAAATTGAGCCAGGGTGCTACGTAAACTTCGGCAACGCCTTCGGTGTCGGCATAGTACACGCCGATATCCTTACAAATCTGTATGCAAAGTTCTCTAAGTTGTTTTTTATTCTTGAGATATTCTTCTATTTCCGCAGAAGAAAACGCGCTCGCTTTTTGTAACTCTTTGATAAGATTATCGAGTTTTTCCATTCCACCGCGTTTCTTTAACGAGCGTGCCGCGGTGAGTATTGCGTCAAGGCGATAGCCGTAGCCATTCGTCCAAGTGGTATAGAGATGTCTATCTTCTACGCTTACCGCGCGTTTTATACCTAGCGTATCAAATAATACGTGCATATCTTCGCGGTTGTTTTCCATATCGTCAATGCGGTTGATGATTTGTTTTTCTTTGAGTAAACCTTCTTCCGCCCACGCTTTCGCTACGGCAAGTACGTAGTCGGTGCCCGTCCTTCCACCGCCCATATCTTTACAATACTGCATTATAAGTAGCATGGAATTAACTTCCATACCGCTAACCGTCATGAATTCAAAATATCTATTGTATTCGTTAGGCGAAAGTATCTTTTCGGGGAAAATACGTACCGTTTCTTCGGTGAACGTCTTGAATTTTTGCGCGTTGTACTTAATAATCGGGGTGACGGGCTCTTTTACCGAAAGATAGCTTATATCACCACCGCTCGTCATCTCCACTAGTCCTTGTTTATCCCAATAAGCAAAGCCTTCTTTTACTCTGTCTTCGCTCACTTTTAGCATAGTGGATATTCTTTGAATATAGTCACCGCTATAATCGGTCTCGGCAAGGAAAAGCCCGACCATGTATATTTTTACGTCCGTGCCGTCCGCTTTGCCTACGTAGTCGCTCAAAAAAAGGTTGTCTATTTGCGTAAATCCGCGCTTTTTGTAATCACTGCCGATTTTAATTACCGTCATTTTCTCTCCGAATCTTGCTTAACCGCTCCTTAAAGATATTGCAAAAACTTCAATATCGTTGTATAATAGTTATAACTGTGCGGTTTTTGCTTATATACTTAACAAAGTATAACATACATAAGCGCGCGTTGCTAATGATTTTTGCAACTTTTTTTCAATACACAACATCTAGTGGTTGAAAAATAAAGCCACACAACAAAGCAAGGAGATCTCTATATGATTGTAAAAAAATTGTGCATTAATGCCGTTATGGGCGCAACGGAAACCTACGATTTTGAAAAAGCGGTAACCTACCCAACTACCGTTATCAACGTGTTGAAGCAACATTTAGGTTATGCCCTTTTTGGCAACGACACCCTTTTTGAAGGAAGCGCAACGCTTAATTTTGTTCATAACGATGAAGAATACGTCCTTACGCGCAATTTTGAGAAAAACGAAAACTCCCTTGTCGTAGGCAATCACGCTCCCGTTTTTGACCCAATAGAGATTAGCAATATTCTTAGCCCTATTTGTAGCGAGAATATCAACACTTGGCTAGAAAAGGCAGTCATCGATAGTAAGACCGTAGTAGACGGCACTTTGAGCGATGCAAAAACTTTCCTTAGCGACGTAATCGGTGAATACGTTGACGAAGCTTCTACCACTTCCGCGCGCAACGTTTACGAAAAAGACCTACTCGCGATAGAAAACAAACTCGACGTACTAGGTGAAATCAAGGGACGCAACGCTGAAGACGTGCTTGCTTCGGTAAACGATTACGAAAACAAACTAGTTGCACTAAAAAAAGAAGCAACACCTTTAGCAGAAGACGTAGAAAGTATCGAAAACCTATTAGATACGCAAAGCGAATACGAAAACACGCAAAAAGCGTTAGAAAATGCAGAAAACAAAGTAAAAGCTTTGGCAAAAGATAGAGAAAAGTATCAATTAAGTGAAAAACTCAAAAAGCAACTCTCTATCGAAAAAACCGCATCCGTTACGAGAAAGGAAAAGGAAGATTTAGAAACTTCTCTAGCAACCGACGGTGAAACGCTATTGCAGTTAGAAACTTCTCTCAACGCAGGCTATCGCGTAGCAAAGAAAAAAGAAGAAGTTTATCTCGAAGCAAACGAAAAAGTAAAGGCCCTTAACGTTGCTTTGGACGAATTGATCGAAGCTAACCTTACCGAAGGTAAACGCGACGATTACCTAATAGAAAAAGCCAATGCTATCTTCGGCAAATTAATCGCAAGAAGACAAATGCTTAATTCTAAGCGCGAAAAACTTATGGAAAGTAAATACGCGCTTGAAGAAGAAATTGCGTTGACCATAAAACGCCTTACCGAGAATAACTACGGTGCAGAGAAGAAAAAGGCAATAAGAGAAGGCGCAGGGTTAGAAGCGATAGTATCTGAAAAAGAAGAACTTGCTTCCTTTATCGATAATCTATATGCTGACCAAACGGCACAACTTGACCTAATCAAGCAAAACTTAAAGAAAGAGCAAGAACGCCTTATTGATGCAAAGGCGCGTAAAGCGGCTATATTTAGCGAACTACCTGCCGACCAACGCACTTTGAACGCTCTTAATCGTAAACTTAGCGCGCTCGAAAGGTACAAGCAAAATCTCTACCGCAACCAAATACTATCCGCTTCTCTATTACAAGAGATATCCGCTATCGACAAAAAAGTGGACGAGAACGTGGAAGTAAGAAAAGGATGTCTAGAAAATATTTCCGCACTCAATAGCGCGAAAGAAACGCTCGATAACTACACTGCAAAAATTGCCCTCCGTTTGCAAAAACAAGAAGAAAGACTAATAGTGCTTAATTCGGAAATGTACAATTTTTCTAAATTGGACGAAATTGAATACGGTGGTAAATGTCCCATTTGTACCGCGCCCATTATGGAAAAAGTGGTCTCAAAAGAAGCTCTCAAGAAGTTATCCGACTGTATCGACAACACCAACCAAGATATTGCTAAACTCCGCGGTATCGTAGACGAGCACGCAGCTAAGTCCGCGACAATTCAACAGAGATTGGGTGCCCTTATCGACCAAGAAAAGACCCTTAACGGCTATATTAAGAGTCTAGAGAGCACTAAGCTTATTAAAATGCGTATGATCAAGAATCTATATACCGAGTGTAACGTAGATACTCACGATCAACTTACTGCCAATCTAGAGAGTGCTATCCAAGAAGTAGGCAAACTCAACGCTTTCATTCAAGACGTCAAGGAAGTAACGTCCGAAGAAAACCACGCGCAAGACGTAATAGCTAAGCTTACCGATACTATTGCGCGTTACGAAAACTCGGTACTCCCCTCTATCCAAAATTACGGCGACGACGCGCGCAAAATGATAGTAGAATTCAACGAAGTAAACGGTGACTTTAGAAATCAATTAGACGGCAAAACCGCTTTTTCTATGCTTGACGAAGCAATATCCGTTGAAGAAAAAGAAGACGAACTTATTGCTGTATTAGTAAGTGCGGACGAAAAATTAACTGCGCTTAACCTTGAATTAAGTGAAATAGAAACCGAGCTTAACGAAAAAGATATCGTAACTATCGACGGCAAGGAATACGACTACGATACCCTTTGCTTCCGCCTAACGGGCGAACACTACGACGAAGTAATCAAAGAAATCCGTCTTGCCGAAAAAGATCGTCAACAAAAACAAGACGAATACGTTGCGCTCACGCGTTTATTAAAAGATAAGCAAGCGGAAGTAGATACTTTGCGCAAGTCCATAGAAGAAAGAAAGGTTATTCTTAACGCGGATATCGCGTATTTAGAAGTGCTTACCGAAAGCCTAGACTATGACGAAAGCGTGACGGGCGGTAAGAGTTATGAAGAGTTGTCTTCTTCTATCCTAAGCGATGAAGAAAGCCAAAAAATCGCGAAAAAATTAAAAGACGCGGACGATAACGTAGCGTTCCTTACGCAAAAAGCACTCGCTCTTCAATTAGTACTTGACGAAAACAAAGATTTACTAAATCTAAAAGAAGAAAAGATTGCCGCGCTCAAAGAATTAGTTGCGCAAATTGACGAAAATGAAAAATTGCTTGCAAATGAAAAAACCGACTTAATAATAGCAACGCGTATAGAAAATCAATCGCAAGCACTATACAAAACGCGTTCAATTTTACGCAAAACGCTATCAGAACTTGACGAAATAGCCTTAGGAAGCGCAGACGGACTACTTATTGCAAAAGTTAATTCTGCACTAGCAACGCTACTTCCCGGATATAGATTAAAACTCACCGAAGGCGCACTAAAAGCATACTACACCGACGAAAAAGGTATCAGTAAATCAGTTAACCTTAACGAAGAACAAAAATCACTACTCGGTGTAATCATAACGGCAAGCATAACCAATATCCTATCCACCGTACGTCATTCGCCCGCATTAAGAATAATAACGCTCAATGCTTCACTAAAAGACAACGTAAAATCAACTTGCCAAAAGTACGCACTCAATAGCGGACTAATAACTATATTCGTAAAATAAACAATACTATACTTAAAAAACACCCCAAAGTGACTAACTTTTGGGGTGTTTTTTATTTTACTTTAAACTATTTTTTTTCTTCCCTGATAACAAACCTATCACTAAAACCTTTTCACTAAAAAAGCGTGCTATGGATATACCATAACACGCATAATTTCTTTGTTTAATAGACGTTAAAGTTGAATTGTCATTATTGGCACTATGCCGTAACCGAAGTACGATACGGTGTAGTAATTGAGCGTTTGTCCCACGTGACTGACGTAACGCACGTATTCGGTGCCTTTGTTATGCGGTGAACGCAACCACCACGAAGCATAACCGTCGCTATCTACGTCTACACCCATTGCTCTTACGTAGTCGGTTGTGGATAGTTTACGCGCATCGTCTTTGGTTAAATTATCCGCGTCGAAGCCGTAATCTGCGTTCGTTACGTCTACGTAACTTGGTAAATATATCTTATCTTGCGTATCTTCGCACGCGTGAGTATTGCTTTCGTACCCAGTACTTTCTACGCTATTATCTACGGTAGTTGTAAAGATTCTTTGTTGTTGTTCTTCAGTAAAAGCGGTATTGATAAAGTCGTTATTTAGCCACGCTCTTATATCGCTCTCTTGATAATTACAAGAACTTGCGTCATACCACTCGTTCATTATTATGCTATCGCATATAACTACCGCTTTATTTTCGTTTTCGTTAAGTATTCTCCACTTAATGGGTTCAATTTTGAAATAATAAGTAGTATTACTATAAATCTTCTCACCATTAGAAAAGGTATATCCCGTATCTTTCGGTTTTGCGGTGATTTTTGCGTACCACTCGTTGTCCGATCCTAGATAATAGCCTTGCTCGTTGGTTGTATCCGTAATCGTTACGTTATCTTCTTTGATGGTTTGCGGATAAAGTCCAAAATAAACGTAGTTATCGTGCTTACATAGTCCGTCACGTGCGTGGAACGTTTTTTTACAACCACTACACTTGCAATTTACGTCCAATTCGTGAAGGCTCGCTTTACAAGAACCGCATACGCAGTTTTCGTTAAGGCTATGATTAGTTTTTGGAATGCTTATACTTTCTAGCGTGGTGTTACAAATATTGCATTTTTTGCTCTTCGTACCCTCTTGCGTACAAGTTGCTTCATTCTCTACTATCCAGTCGGTTGTTTCGTGGAAAGATTGATTACACTTAGTACATACGCAGTTATAGAGCGCGTGAAAAGTTTGGTTACATTTAGTACATACGCAATTTCCATTCAAACTATGCTCGGTGCATCCCCCTTGAACGTTATCGTTACCACTATTATCGTTATTATTGCTATTATCGTTAACGTTATCGTTACCGCTATCGTTATCTCCGCCCAAAAATTGACAGCCTACTAGTAACGTTGCTATAAGTAGCATAACTACGGTAACTAAAAAAATTGATTTTTTCATAACAAAATTCCTTTTTCCTTATCCTATATAGTAATATACTATACAAAATTAGTTTCTCTTAATATTATCGTGCTGAATATAAAAATTGTCAATATAAAAATTTTTCCAACTACTTTAGATATTATATTAAACGCAAGCGGGTTATTTTACCGCATTTTTAGTCGCTACCGCATCGGGGTAGGTGTCGATATTGCAATCGGATATATCGTAAGAAAATAGCCAGTTGGTTTGTAATTCAAATTCTAGGTCGATTATCATCTTCGCAGACCATTTTTCGTTAAGGAAGAAAGAGCGGAAAGAGCCGTTTTCCCACACGGTGAATTCTGCGGTAAGTTGGGTATAAAGTGCGTTTTTGTCCCCCGTGCCCGATTGAATATCGTACAAAGAATTGACGTAAGTGTCGGGGTTAAGGTGGTCGTACGTTACTTTAACTTCGTAGTAGCCACCGTTTTTTACGTGTTTTACCGATGCTTGCGTAACGGTATCCACCGCCATTATATGCTTAGTAATGTCGAATTTGCCGTTTTGTGCTTCGTTAAAAACGGGTAGCGGTCTTTGTTGCGTGGTGATATCTACGATAGAAGTCCAGTTAGCATAAGGCACGCCGTTATCGTCGTAATCACAATTCTTAACCTTTTGATAAGCAAGATATTTGGAATTCTTGTCGGCATACATTCTTTCGGTAGTTACTACGTCGGTGGTTTTTGCAATAGCAGCACCGATGAATGAGTCGAGAATGGGTACGGAATTTTTTAAGTGGTAGATTATCGAAAAATACTCGTCCTGCGTCTTCATTATAACCGAATCGATATCGATAAGGTTGGGCGAGCCACCCATAATCATAACGAGCCAACCGTCGTTGTAGGCGGTCATATTAATGGCGGATTTTGCCTTGTTTGACGCGGTATTGTATAGAAACACTGCCAATTCCTTATCGTCAAGGCTTTCGTCAATGGTGATATTATCGCTAGCGTTATCACTCGCTAGCGCAAGCCCAACGAAATTATGGCGGTTAGCTAAATCGTAATTGATATCGACGCTACCACCTGACGGTGTAGAGAACATAGTACCTACTACTGTAATAAGCACTACCGCGATAGCAAGCGAGCAAATAACCAAACTATTAATAACGAGTTTAGCTATCTTCTTTCTCTTCCTGCCTTTAGGTTTTTCTTCTCCATACGTGGTATATGCGTGAGAATATTCCTTTCTCACGCTAGCAAGATTCTTATCATTAAGTTTTTTTAGATTAACTAACTTTGCCACTTATTTACCTACTGATAATATGATACCACATTCAATTTTGCTATTCAAGTAAATATCTTACCAACTCAAAATTAAAAATTGCGAATTTTGTCGAGTGGTGGCGACCACGGCGCCGTTGGTAAATTAAGTGTTGTCTACTAAATAAAGTTTATTACGCGTGTTACAGTGTATCCATAGCACGTATTTTTTTGTGGTGGCGACCACAAAAAAATGATGCCACTTCGTTAATGATGCCGTTACACTAATGACGTAGTGGCTTTGCCACGACGTATCGCCCTATGGGCGAAATGATGTATTTGCTAACGCAAAAATTACGGATAAAATATATTTAAGTAATTGCGTAAGCAATACACTACGTAGCGAATATAACTAAAACAATGCGCAACGAAATTCGTTGCGCATTATTGAACGTAATGATTATTTATCCACAACTTGCAACAAAGTTGCAAATTTCACTCGCGTAGCGAAATGCTATTAGCGAAGCGGCATCATTAGCCGTAGGCGGCATCATGTTTGCGTTAGCAAATACATCATGTTGTCATAGACAACGCATCATTTCGCCGCAAGGCGACTACGCCCACGCGCTGCCGTTATAGGTATACGTTGTACCCGTGCTTGCGGCAGTGGTGCCACTTGCGTTATTCAAGGTCAAGTTACGCGTTTGCGATTGTGCTTCGGTGAAGGTGAATTTTATATTTAGACCGCTTCTTTCCATAGTCCCGTTACCTTCAAGCGACTTAACGGACGTTATCGTTGCTCCGCTAGCTATTACTACTTTACCACCGCTTACGCCATAAATATCACCACCGAATTTTCCGTTTACGTTGAAGGTACCTTCTACCGTAATTCTCGAATCGCCTCTTCCCGTAGGATACGTGTAAGGATAACTATCGGTAAAGCCTTCTTTATAAGTAACCATAGTGTTGCTCATATTGTAGGTTGCGCCACTCTTAATGGTAAGGGTTGCACCGGGTAACAATTTGAACATATAACTTTGTGTAAACGTACCGCTATCAATTGTTATGTCCGTTCTACCGTCTATGGGGAAGATAACCTTTTGGCTATCCATTACCACGCTCTTAGCCATTACGGGAACCTTTAGCGTGGTGTATCCGTCTACTATAGTACCTTCGGTATTAATCTTTACTCTACCATTAACAAATGACTTATTTACCTTACTTCCCGAAGCGGTCATTCTTATTATACCGCTACTTGCAGTAGATGCGTTAGAAGAGATAACATTCATATAAGCAAGGTGTACTTTTGCTTTGATGGTTATCAAACTAGCGCTTTGTTCGGACGTTGCGATCTTTATCATACCGCGCAAGTTGGTACCGTACTGCAATTCTAGTTTGCTTTGTATTGCGCGTAGCTCATATTGATTAAACGGGAACATATTAGGACTACTTACTGTATAATCACCACCCGATATGAACTTAAGTGCACTAACTGAAGTCGTGCCCATAAAGCGTGCACCGGATACCGAACCGCCCGAGAAGCCCGTTATGAACATATTTTCCGTTACTTGTGTAGAACCTGTTGCCGTAATCTTACCATTGCCTTTTACGTAGCCGTATACGTTCATGCTAGCACTATTAACGAAGATATTACCTTCGAGATTAATTTGTCCATATCCACCGAAAATACCGTTTTGACGTACGCCTGCCTTAATTGTACCTGTTTGAGCACCTACGGTAATTGCTCCGCTTACGTTAATAGTTACGTTACTCGGTACGGTAAGCGTTACGTAAAGTTTTTCTAAATCTGCGGTATGTTCTACGTCTGGGTGTGCGTTGTAGTTCGCAGAGCCTGATTCGCCTTCGCCAATATAACCCGTTGCAAAGCCAACTGCACTAGTGTCACCCGTGAAAGGTACTAGTAGCGTAACGCCACTCTTAATGGTATAGAATGCATCGGTGTTGTAGTATTCGTCAATGAATTCTTGTTGTGTAGCAAAGCTATTGTTTGCTTTGACTATCATATTGCCAGAAGTAGCAACGTTGATTGCATCTTCTACGGTATATAGTGTACCGCCTACGTCTATACTCTTGTATTTTACGTAATATTTGAGTGCGGTTACGTTGTTATAGTTAGTAGTCGTAGTTATGCTTTCTACCGTATCCATTACGTAGTTAACCGATGAGAAAGTCATCACCGTATAGTGGCTACCAGGGGTAAAGGTATTACCATTCGAATAAGAAATGGTATATCCGCTACCAATTACCTTACCACCGTTTACCCAATAAATATCAGGTACGTAAGTATAAGTGGGACTTAAGTTAGTACTCGTTGTGTCAATGCTTACTTCTATCAAATTCTTAGTTGCTACTTGATTAGCACCGTCACCTAGTCTAACGAGAGCAGGTGTGATATCTACGGTAAGGTTGAAGTTGTAGTTATTGTAGTTATCGGGATCTGCGTTGTAGTATGCACCGTATTCTTTTACGTCAACGGTAGGAACTTTATCAGCACTCCAATCGAAGTACGGATTGTCGGTAGTCTTAATGTTATAATCGGTCTTTAGATACTTCTCGGGTGAATATTCGCCACTCAAAGTCACGCTGAGCGCAGGAATATCGCTTACTTGATAGCTTGCTTTACCCATAACTAACGTTAGCGAAGAACCGGTCAACGCATAGTTGCCGTCGCTAGTAGTTGCTGTTACGCCATAACTACCTGCATACTTGAAGATACTCTTCTCTGCGTTGTAATCAGCATTAGCGAAGGTTGCTTTATTATTAAAGCTAATAGTAATCGCATTAGTTATCTTCGTTCCGTATACGTCGTAATAGCTTGCGGTAATGTTGCCACCTTGATCGTTGCCGTTGTAGACGTAACTTGCGGTATTTCCTACCCAAATTACTTCCGTTGAATATTGTTTTACCGTGATTTTGCCGTTTACTAGCGTAATCGTGTATTTATCGGACGATGCGTTAGCCAAAGTAACGGTATAACTACCAACGTTGTTGTATCTAGCGTATGCACTGCTTATATCGAACGTACCAACGGTGTCGATAGTGTCGTTATAAGCGTAGTAGTTAGATTTTGCGGTAAGCGTGGGTTTTGCATCGCCAAAAGTAATGGTATGGCTATCTGCCGTAATGGTGATTGCTTTCTTATTAACCGTCAAAGTGCCGTTAACTGCCGTTACTTCGTAGTTATTGGTTTCTAACTTAGGTACGATTGCGTAAGTGCCTGCTTTACCCGTTCTATCCGCCTTGAACGAACAGGTGTAGCCCACTTGCGTACCTAGGTTATCGAGAGTGTCACCCTTAACGAAGCCGTCGGTTACTACTCCGTTGTAGGTGGTGGATACGGTATCACCAAAGGTGATAGTCATATTATTAGCGGTGACGGTGAGCGCCTTTCTATTGACGGTATACTTGCCTTCGGTAACGGTAATTAAGTAGTTATTGTTAGTAAGTCCGTTTACTTTTATACTATAAACGCCTGCATTGCCTACGTAAGCAACGTTGTTAGAATCGAACGCGCTAATGGATACGGTACCAAGGCTATTGATATCTTCGCCGTCCGCATAAATGGGCTCGCCGTCTTTGTAGCCTGCTACCGAATAAGTAAAGGTTGCGTCTTCGTCACCATAAGTAATGGTTGCACTGTCTACGGTGATATAAATTGCTCTTTGTTTTACCGTGAGCGTATCGCCTACGTAAGTGATAGCGTAGTTGGTAGAAGTTGCGTTAGCACCCTTTACGGTATAAGCACCTACCGAGTCGCCCTTAGTGTATCCTACAACGGTAAGACCGCTAATAGCTAAGGACGGATCGTTTGCTTCGTTACCTACTAGACCGCTATAGGTAATAGTGGGATTATCGAATGCGTTACCATAAACTATCTCTTTGTTGGTATAATTGTGCGCGTCAACCGTTACCGTAATGGTAAGAGCGCGTTTCTCTACGATAAGAGTACCGTTATTGATAGTCAAATTGTAGTTGCTGCTTGCATATCCGCTTACTACAACGTCATATTCGCCTACGTCGCTTCCTACTTCGTAGGTAGAAACGTAAGTTACGTCACTCGTCCACAAGGTTTGTGCGATAGTGTCGCCTTCAACTAAACCAACTGCCGTCAACTTGCTTGCAAATTGGTTATCGTTAGGATAGCTATCGTAGTAAGTAATGGTGCTATCAGCTAAGTTAAGTACTGCGTCTTTCTTTGCTACGCTTAAAGTACCTTGTGCTAAGGTGATAGTGTAGTTATCACTTGCTAAACTACCTTGCTTAATGGTGATAGGATAGTTACCTACGTTAGACTTAAATACGTAAGCGCATACTGCTTCGGGAGTACCTAGTACGTCGATAGTTTCTTCATTTACTAGTCCGTCTGCCTTAAACGTGTAAGTAGGTATACTGTCACCGTAGGTTACTCCGATATTGTCGGGAGTTACGGTAACTGCTTTCTTACTTACAGTTAGTTTTGCATTAGTGATATTGATTGCGTAGTTATCACTTTCTAGTCCGCTTGCTACGATATCGTAGATACCTGCGTTACCTAAGTAGTTAGTAGCGTTTAGTGCTAGAGTACCTAGAGTATTGATATCTTCGTCATAAGCAAATATATCTTGTCCGTCTTGGTATCCCTTGATAGTATAGGTATATTCGGGTTCTTCGTCACCGTAAGTTATACCTTTACTTTCTACCGTTAGATAGATATTTCTCTTTGATACCGTCAAAGTACCGTCTACGAAAGTAATATCGTAGTTATCTGCATTAGCGGTTGCGCTAATGGTATATTCTTTTACTCCACCGTTGTCGTATCCACTAAAGGTTAAATCTTTAACTACTTCTGCGGTGTCGTTACCTAAGAAGCCTTGGTAATTTACGCTAGCGGTGTAACCGTTACCGTAAATTATCTCGTCGTCTACTACCGTTACGGTTAGACTTGCCTTTTCTACGATAAGGGTACCTTTGTTAATGGTTAAATTGTAGTTGTTGCTTGCGTATCCGCTTACTACTACTTCATAGTTACCTACGTCGTTACCTACTGCGTATTCGGAGCTAAACTTAGCTTCGCTAGTCCATAGCGTTTGAGCAATGGTATCGCCCTCTACTAGACCTTCAGCTGATAGTTTATCAGCGAATTGGTTGTTGGTAGGATAGTTATCGTAGTAAGTAATAGTGCTATCAGCTAGGTTAAGTACCGCGTCTTTCTTAGCTACGCTTAAAATTCCTTGTGCTAAGGTGATAGTATAGTTATCACTTGCCAAACTACCTTGTTTAATGGTGATAGGATAGTTACCTACGTTAGACTTAAATACGTAAGCGCATACTGCTTCGGGGGTACCTAGTACTTCGATAGTTTCTTCATTTACTAGTCCGTCTGCCTTAAACGTGTAAGTAGGTATACTATCACCGTAGGTTACTCCGATATTGTCG
>JAZSMH010000071.1:0-27401 GCA_045535785.1 Clostridia bacterium | reverse complement strand
CGTTACTTACGATTACATTTTGAAGAACTATTGCCCCAATCTAGCAATCGAAGTTGGCTATGCTAACGACACCATTAGCCAAATCGCAGTTAAACTTGGTATCGAAAGTCTAGGATTCGAATTTGCTATCACGATCGACCTCAAAACCTTCAAAGTTGTTGACAAAGACGAAGACGGCGTTAACTTCAACTTCCCCATGTACGAAAAGAGAGATCTAGAAGCTTCTGTTGGTCTTGACCTTGGCGTAAAGGGTATTGACGCAGTTCTTGATCTAGTACTTCACACCAGTGATGCATTCCAAAAAGACGGCAACCACGTTGCTGATGCAAAACTTACCGTTAACGGTGTACAAGCAGCAGTTGGCGTATTCAATGGCAAAACCGTATATCTCAATGCTAACGAAGCATTTAACGTTCTTAACGCAGACGGCGAAGGCTACAAGACCGAATATGCATATTCTCTTGGCCAAAGCATCATAGAGATGATCAACGACGCTATCACTGATAACGTTGTATTCAGCCCCGACCTTAACCCCTCTTCCGCAGCAGCAGAAGAAGAAGCAAGCATTTTCCAAACCATCTATGATCTAGTATATAGCCTTATTGGTATGACCGGTCTTGTTGAAGAAATGCCCGCTCCCGCTACCGGAATCGAAACGTTTGAAGATTTAGATCCCGTTATCACTTCCTTATTAGTAGACACTATTGGCGAATATACGCATTTCTTAGATGCAGAAACCGAAAGTTTGATGGATGCTCTAGCTAACATCATCGCTATCTATACCGAAAACAAAGATTTACTTTTGAACGCAGTACACGCTGATTCTATTCTTCTAGAAGGCAATGCAGGCGTTAAATTAGTAGCAGGCGCACAACTTACCAACGTAGTTGACGAAGACAGTGCAGATCTAGCTGACTTCGTATTGAAGTTCATCAACGTAAAACTTGACGGCGAAGCTACCTCTACCGTACAAGACCTAATCGACTTTGGCGTATCTCTAATCGACGGTCTATGGGCACTAGTTCCGGACGGAACCGATCCCGATGGTAGCGGAATCGACTACACCACGCTATTCAATGCTGACTTTATCGAAGGTATCGTAGGCGTTAACCTAGATACTCTATTACAACAACTATACGTAAGCGCAGGCACCATGAAGGATCAAGGCTTGAACGGTTGGATAGAAGTTAAGACCACTAAGGACGGCGCAAGCTATGCAAAACTAAGTGGCAAGGTCTTCTTCGACACCTACACGCCCGACACCGATTTCTATGATCGTGACAACTACTTTGTAGAAATCCCCGAAAATCTAGTCGACGTAGCAGTAAGCTTTGTTGCAACTGTAGAAACCCCCGTTAGCGGATTTGGTAGCTACTACGTAACTGATATGCTATTCGGACTACTTCAAGCAGTTCTTGCTTACGAAGCACCCGTTGCTGCATAATCGGTAACAAAACTTTAATTAAAAAAGAAATCACTTCCTTCGGGAAGTGATTTTTTTTGTCTTAACGACAAAAAATGATGTAGTTGACTATGAAGTCAACAATGATGTATTTACTTGCGTAAAAATTATGGATATTATTATATGATTATCCATAACTTTCGCAGTACGATACATCATTTGCCGTAAGGCATACATCATTGTGGCAGAGCCACAACATCATTTCACCCTTAAGGGTGATACATCATTAAAAAAGACGAGCCATCGCTCGTCTTTTGTCATTTTATATCGTAGCACGATATAAAATGATATATATTCCTATCTTCGGGTATATCCTGTCCGTGCGTGCCTAATAGGCAATTTAGCACCCTATGACCGCCGTGGTCGGGCGAGAAGGTGGTAAGGATAGATTTGCCTTTCCAATGCTCTTTTACGCATTCTACGAGCTTTACGTAGTTCTTTACGTATTTGCGTGCGGCACGTCTACAAAAATAAGAATTAGGGTAGGTTACGTGCAACATATCGTCATACTCTTGATTGTATACTTCTATTATATCGTAGTCGGAGTTAGCGATAAGTTCAAGTGCTTTTTCTACCGCTTCGGTGTCGTATTTAACGGGGTAGTAGTCGATATTGCGGTTAGCAAAAATCTTCGGTATGCTTTGATTTGGGTTAGAAATAAGCGCAACCTTCTTACCTTCGCGCGCCCACACGTCGAATAGACTGTCGATAGTAATTACTTGCTTTTCGTACTTTTGTATGCCGTGTACTTCGGGCGTTGCACCCGTGAACATCGTGCCAAAACATACGGGAGTTTTGGGCGGTATCATAGTTAAAAAAGGTACTTTTATATCGCTAATATTATCAAGCGGAGCGAATATTTTTTCCCTATATTTTTCGTAAAAATATCTGCCGATTGCATCGGGATTATAGATAAGTACTTTGTCTACCGTTTCTTTTCCCGTAGTCTTTTTTACTAGGTCTATTACTTCGTCTACTACTTCCTTGTCCCCGTCGATAGGCGCACTAACACCGCTTATTTTAGCGATGGTAGGCGCGAATCTCGTTAGCGATATTTTGTGAAATTCTTTCTTCATAATTTTCCCTAAAACCTATTACTTATTACCTATTACCTATTACTTATTACTTAATAAAGTATACGCGTGCTTCGTAAGGACGGAGGACGTTAAGTTCATTCTTGTTAGATACTTCGTAGTTATTAAGGATAAGTTCCGCTTTATTTAGGTCGAAGTTCTTAACTTTTAACGCGGTATCCGTTTCACTGAAGTTAAGCGCAACTAGCATTCTTTGACCTTCGTAAGAACGTTCGTATACGAATAATTCCTTATGATTCTTATATAATAGTTTGAAGTCACCGTACAAGAAGATGGGATTTTCTTTACGGATAGCCAATAACTTTTTGTAGTAGTTTAGGATACTATTTTCGTCATTTTGAGCGTCCTTAACGTTAATTTCGGTATAGTTAGGATTTACAACGAACCAAGGCTTTTCGTTAGTTGTGAAGCCTGCGTTCTTGCTATTATCCCATTGCATACACGTTCTTGCATTGTCACGAGCGGCGTATCTAGCAAGGCCCATTAGCTTATTGTGGAGTTTTTCACCCTTGTATCCAACTAGAGAAAGAAGTTTACCGAATAGGTTGTAGCAAGCGTGCGTGTTTACGTCGGGGTAATCTTCTAGATTTTCTAGCGGGCAGTTAAGCATACCGATTTCTTGACCTTGATAGATGTAGGGAGTACCGCTTTGGCATAGATACATCGTAGCAAGGAGTTTACCACTTTCTACGCGGAATTTTTCCGAGCCGTAGCGGGATATAACTCTCGGTTGATCGTGGTTTTCTATGTATAGCGTATTCCAACCTTTACCATAAAGGGTTGTTTGCCAATTGTTGTAGATTTTCTTCAACTTCTTTAGGTTGAATTTCGTTCTTACCCAGCTATAAATGAAGCAGTCTGCTTCCATGTGTTGGAAACTAAACATTTGATTAAGTTCTTGCTTGTCGTAAGATACGTATTTAAGCGCGAGCTTAGGATTCATCATAGGTGCTTCGCCTACCGTCATAGCGTCGTACTTGTCGCTATCCCATACTTGTTTGAACTCGTTAAGGAATTCGTGAATACGCGGACCGTTAGCATAGTGTTCCATACCGCGAGCGGCGGGCATTAAGAAAAATCCGTTAGGCAAGCCTTCGCGCTTAGATATGAAGGTGATTACGTCTTCTCTAAAGCCGTCTACGCCGATATCGAGCCAATATTTTATGATTTCTTTAACTTCTTCCCTAACTTTGGGGTTATCCATGTTTAGGTCGGGTTGTTCTTTTGCAAATAGGTGCAAGTAGTATTCACCGCGCACTTCGTCGTATTCCCAGCCGTCACCGGGGAAGGTGCTCGTCCAGTTGTTAGGGAACTTCTTGCCGTCCTTACCTTTACCTTTGCGCCAAATATAGTAGTCTTTATACGGGTTGTCGTCACCACCCTTTCTACTTTCTAAGAACCATTTATGTTGATTACTCGTGTGGTTAACGACAAGGTCCATTATTACCTTCAAGCCAAGTTCGTGCGCTCTATCTAGGACCGCTTTGAAGTCGTCCAAAGTGCCGTATTCAGGGTTAATGTTGCGGTAGTCCGCAATATCGTAGCCGTAGTCTGCCTGCGGAGATACGTAAAGGGGAGAGAACCAAATAGCCGTCGCGCCAAGGTCTTTTATGTATTCAAGTTTACTTAATACGCCCTTTAGATCGCCTATACCGTCGCCGTCACCGTCACAAAAACTTCTCGGCCATATTTGATATACGACCATTTCTTTCCACCAATTACTTTTTGCCATATTTTTATCTCCTTGTAATAGTTTCCGTTGCGCAAACAAAGCATTATACGCACCGCAATCGAATAATAATTTTTCCTAAGTTATATCATATCATAATTCCCGTCCGTTTTCAATATGCTTTTTTGATTTTTTCCTACCAAAATCACCTTTTCAAGCGGTAACAAAGATTGACAATAGCCCTAATTATATTTATAATATATAAATATCGAACAAAATTAACTGCTATTACGGCATATATATGGAGGAACAAATGCGCAAAGAGAACGCTACGCCCGATTTTATCGCTAACGAACACGCGGTGATGAAGTTTTGGGAAGAGAACAAATGTTTTGAAAAACTCGTAGAAAAGAATAAGAACGGTGAGAGATTCCGCTTTATGGACGGTCCTATCACCGCTAACAACGCCATGGGTATCCACCACGCGTGGGGACGTACGCTAAAAGACGTCAATATCCGTTACAACGCTATGCACGGCAAGAGCTGTCAGTACCAAAACGGTTTTGACGCGCAAGGTCTTTGGGTAGAAGTTGAAGCGGAGAAAGAAATCGGCGTACAAGATAAACGCGGTATCATAGAATACGGCATGGATAAGTTTACCGAAAAATGTATGGCGAGAGTAAAAAAATTCTCGGGTATCATTACCGAACAAAGCAAGCGCCTAGGTCAATGGATGGACTGGGATAACAGTTACTACACCAACACCGACCTTAACATCACTAGCATTTGGCACTTCCTAAAAGTCTGCCACGAGAAGGGCGTACTCGTTAAGAGCCACTGTTTTATGTCTTGGTGTCCCCGTTGCGGAACGTCGCTATCAGAGCACGAAATGAGCGGAAGTTACAAGGACGTAGAACACACTTCTATTTATGGCAAACTTCCTATCGAAGGCACGGACGACAAGCTTATGTTCTGGACGACCACACCTTGGACGCTTACTAGTAACGTAGCACTCGCAGTTAACCCCGAACTTGACTACCTAAGAGTACAAGTTAAGAGTGACGACAAGTACCTTATCGTTGGTAAAGCAGCTCTTCATAGATTGAAGGGCGATATCGTTACCGTAGTAGACGAATTTAAGGGTAAAGAACTCGTTGGCAAAACTTATACCACCGTTTTTCCCACCTTTGAAAAGCAAAACTTTACGCACAAAATCGTTGCTTGGGAAGACGTAGACGCTACCGAAGGCGTAGGCGTAGTTCATATTGCACCCGGTTGCGGAGCAGAAGACTTCGAACTAGGCAAAAAAGAAAATCTACCCCAAATCTGTCCTATCGACGACAACGGTATCATTCAAGAAGGTTTCGGCGCGCTCACCGGTATGCGTACGGGCGAAGTACTCGACACCGTAGTTGGTATCATGACGGAGAACAACACCCTTTATAAAACGGAAGTTATCAAGCATAGCTATCCGCACTGCTGGCGTTGTAAGAACCAAGTCGTATTTAAGTTAGTTGACGAATGGAGCATTGCTACCGCTTCTCTAAAGCCCGACCTTATTGCAGCGGCTAATTCTGTAAAGTGGGAACCCGACTTTGCAGGCAAACGTATGGTTGACTGGCTCAACAACATGGGCGACTGGAATAACAGTAGAAAACGTTTTTACGGACTACCCCTACCTTTCTATCCTTGCAAAAAGTGCGGTCACCTTACGGTAATCGGTAGTAAGGAAGAACTTCTAGAACGTAGCGAAAAAGGCAATCTTGACGGTGTACCCCACCTACATAGACCTTACATCGATAGCGTTAAGATTAGATGTCCTAAGTGTGGCGAATTAGTAGAACGCGTACCCGAAGTAGGTGACTGTTGGCTAGATGCTGGTATCACGCCGTTTTCGACCAAGAAGTATTTTAGCGACAAAGAATACTTTAACGCTAACTTCCCGAGCGAACTAGTAATAGAAATGAAAGAACAAATTAGACTTTGGTTCTATTCACTACTATTTATGAGCGTTGTTCTCACCGGCAAAGCACCTTACGAGAAAGTAGTTACTCACTCTTCCGTTATTCAAGAAGACGGCACTAAGTTCTCAAAAACGGGCAAAATGATTAAGTTCGACGAAGCTGCAGAGAAGATGGGCGCAGACACCATTAGATATCTATATTGTTCCGCACCCGTTGTAGGCGACGTTCGTTTTGGTTACAATCTTACCGACGAAGCAAGAAGAAAGATTATATCTTTCTGGAACGTATATATTTTCTTCAATATCTACGCAAGTATCGATAATCCCGATATTGCTAACCATAAAGTTGATTATGCTAGCCTTACCCATAGCGACAAGTGGCTAATCGAGAGAACGAATGCTTTCTTAAAGGTTGCTAAGAACGGTATGGATAGTTACAACGTAGCAAAGGTTATCAAAGAGTTTGAAAGCTTCACCGACGACGTTTGTAACTGGTATATAAGAATTAACCGTAAGAGATTCTGGAAGTCCACCGATAAGGTAGATCAACTTAACGCTTATTGGTGTTTATACAACGCAATCAAAGTTACTATCGGCGTTATGGCACCTATCACGCCTTTCATTACCGAACATATCTATCAAAACACGGTTAGAGAGATAGAAAAAGACGCGCCTATTAGCGTACACCTAACTTCTTACCCCACTGCAATCGATATCGGTAGTAGCGAAACCGTCCTAGAAGAAACGGAAATTGCTCGTCAAGTAATCACTACCGCGCAAAGAATGCGTAACGAAGCGCAACTTAAAGTTAAACAACCCTTATCAAAACTTATCATTGCTTGTGACGAAGTTAAGGCAAAGAACGTTACGCCCCTTATCAGTGTAATTAAGGAAGAACTTAACGTAAAAGAAGTGGTATTCGGAAGCGAAACTACCTTTAACGAAAATTACTTCACCGTTAACTTCCGCGTAGCGGGTGCAAAACTAAAAGGCGAAGCGCAAAAACTAAAAGCACTAGTTGACGGCCTTGATAGAGAAGGTATGGCATCTTTAGCAGAAATGTACTTTGCAGGCGAAGTTAATATCGGTAACTTTAGTGGACTTACCCCCGACACGTTCGATAAACACGATAGACCTAAAGCTGGCTACGTAGTAAGCACCGAGCAAGGATTTACCCTTGCACTCGACACCGTTCTCACCCCCGACCTAATTAGAGAAGGACTAATAAGAGAACTTATAAGAAATATCCAAGTTATGCGTAAAGAAGCAGGCTTTGCCGTAGAACAACGTATAATTTGTGCACTTATTAGCGAAGATACCGAGATAAAAGAAGCGGTACAAGAATACGCAGATAGAATAAAAGCCGATATCCTCGCAACCGAAATAAAGGACGATATCGATACCGAAATTAAGTCCGATATCACCTTAGCAGGTAAGGTTATCACGGTAAAACTCGCACTTAACTAGGAGTTATTTATGTTAAAAGATACGATAAGAAATGATTTTACTAACGCAAGAAAGACGGGCGACGCGCTTACAAAGAGCGCGCTCGAAGCGGTAATTGCAGAAATTCTCCGTAGAGAAAAAACTCAAGCAGGCTACGTCGTTAACGATAGCGAAGTTATCGAATGCGTAAGTAAAGAAATAAAAGTTCAAAGAGAAGTAAAAGAGTTTTCTTTAGGTAGAAATGAAGAAAAAGTTAAGGAAGCGGAAGATAAGATTGCTATCCTTACTAAGTATTTACCCAAGCAACTTACCGAAGAAGAAGTGCTAGAACTTATCAAAAAAGCGGACGTATACGAAGACGCTTCACCTAGAACCAAAGGTATGATAATTAAGACTGTTATGCCCTTAATTGCAGGCAAATTCGATAAGTCCAAAGTAAACGGCATAGTAGAAAAATATTTAGCTACGAAATAGTAGAATTTAGCAAAAATCGAAAAAACGGCAAAATAATGAGTAAATTCTTTGAAGCGGTGGTAATAGGTGGCGGTCACGCAGGAGTAGAGAGCGCGTTTGCCCTAGCAAAAAAAGGTCATAGCACGCTTTTGGTTAGCCTTACCCTTAACGCTATCGCTTTCATGCCGTGTAACCCCAACATTGGTGGGACTGCAAAAGGGCATATCGTTAGAGAAATTGACGCTTTAGGCGGTCAAATGGGTATAGTTGCCGATTTAGCCACTATCCAAACGCGTATGCTTAACTTAGGTAACGGCCCCGCGGTACAATCTCTTCGCAACCAAGTAGACAAAGAAAAATATCACGTTCTTATGAAGAATAGGTTAGAAAAACAACCTAATTTGACTATTTTAGAAGGTGAAGTAAGCGAAATAGTTGTTGAAGACGGTGTTGTAAAGGGTGTAAAAACCGCTCTAGGCGAAACCATAGGTTGCAACGCAGTCGTTATTGCAAGCGGTGTTTATCTCAACAGTAGAATAATAATAGGCGAGTACGTTTCCGACGTAGGCCCTGCTGGTTATCAAAGCGCAACGCGCCTTACCGACTGCCTTATTAAGTTAGGTCTACCTATAAGAAGATTTAAGACGGGTACACCTATGCGCGTACTTCGTAGTAGCGTAGATTTTGACAAAATGGTCGAGCAAAAAGGTGACGAAGATATCTATCCTTTTAGCGAAATGACGGAATTTTCACCAAGGAATAGTCAAAGTTGCTACCTTACTTACACCAACCCCACCACGCACAAAATTATCCTTGATAATCTAGAAAGAAGCCCGCTCTATAACGGCACCATTACGGGTACGGGCCCTAGATACTGTCCGTCTATAGAAACCAAAGTTATGCGCTTTGCCGATAAAGATAGACACCAAATTTTCGTTGAACCCGAAGGGGAAAACAATGAAGAAATGTATATCCAAGGGCTTTCTACTTCACTTCCTTACGACGTGCAGGAAGAAATGCTTCATTCCGTTGTAGGATTAGAGAATGCGGTAATTATGCGCTACGGCTACGCGATAGAATACGACTGCCTTGATAGTTTAGCTTTGCTTCCCACGTTAGGAGTAAAGGGCATAAAAGGTCTTTACTGCGCAGGTCAAATCAACGGTAGTAGCGGATACGAAGAAGCAGGCGGTCAAGGAATTGTTGCAGGTATCAACGCAGCGCTTTATCTAGAAAATAGAGATCCGCTCGTCCTTACGAGAGATATATCCTACATAGGCGTTCTTATCGACGATCTCGTTACCAAGGGCACCGAAGAACCTTATAGAATGATGACGTCTAGGGCAGAATATCGACTTAATTTACGTCAAGATAACGCCGACGTCCGCCTTACCGAGATAGGTAGAGCAATAGGTCTTGTTGACGACGAAAGATATAATAAGTTCCTTAATAAACAAAAAATGGCGGAAGAAATCCGTCTTGCTCTCAAGAAACGTTATAGTCCCAAAGACGTAAAAGAAGTCTTTGAAAGTAAGAACGAACCGTTACCACATAGCGGAATAAGCGCGGAAGAAGTGTTAAAAAGAAGCACGCTTACTAAAGACGACCTTATCGCAATAGATAGCACCTTTGCCGAGTTCGATAAGTTCTTACTAGATAGAGTATCGACAGAAATCAAGTACTCTGGGTACCTAAACAAGCAAGAACAAGCAATCAAAGAGATGAAAAAGCTCGAAAAGAAAATACTAGGCGAAGACTTCGACTACGACAAAGTACAAGGCTTACGCAACGAAGCAAGGGAAAAACTAAAAGAGATAAAACCGCTCACTTTAGCCCAAGCGTCAAGAATAAGCGGCGTCAACCCTGCCGATATCGTAGTACTTATGCTACATAGTTAGGATAACAAGAATCTTAATATATTAGACAGCTGTTTTATAATAAAATAGCTGTTTTTTTATGATTAATAATGCTTATTTTTTAGAACATTGTCAAAATATTCAACTTTTTTGCCACAAGTATCGTCAAAATATTCAACTTTTTTACCACCAGTATCGTCAAAATATTCAAATATTTATTGACGGTATTCCATTTTTATGGTATAATCAACACATAAAAAAGGAGTTTTATATGTTAAAAAGAAAGATTTATCAAGAGCTTATTGAGTGGAAAAAAACAAAGGGTAAAGAATGTCTATTAGTAAAAGGTGCAAGACAAGTTGGTAAATCATATATTATAAGAGAGTTTGGAAAGACGTATGATAGTTTTATAGAAATCAATTTTTATGAAAATCCCGAGTTCAAAACAATTTTTGAGGGTGATTTGACTCCGTCGGAGATATACAAAAGAATTTCTTTAAGCTTTCCCAAGGTAAAATTTATTGAAGGCAATACGTTGATATTCCTAGATGAAATACAACATTGTCCCAATGCTCGTACGGCAATAAAATTTCTCGCAACAGACGATAAGTACGACGTGGTATCTTCAGGTTCATTGTTGGGATTATGTTATAAGGATATTGTATCAATTCCCGTGGGATACGAAAGACAAATCGAAATGAATTCGTTAGATTTTGAAGAATTTCTTTGGGCATACGGTTATGATGCAAGTTCTATAAGTTCGTTAAAATCATATTTTGATTCCAAGGAAAGAATACCCGATTTTCTTCACGAAAAGTTCAGTAAGATACTGAGAGAATATCTTGTTGTTGGAGGAATGCCTGACGTTGTTAACGTCTTTTTTAAGACTAACAACTTTCAAGAAGTATATCAAAAGCAGTTAAGCCTTTTAACGGAATATGAAGAAGATATAAAAAAATATGCAAAAACGGTTGACCGTCAAAAGATAAAAGACTGTTACTATTCTATTCCCCGTCAATTAGCAAAGGAATATACAAAATTTCAATATACAACGGTGGCACCGCGTAGTTCTTACAAAAAGTACGAAAATGCTTTAGATTGGTTAAGTGATGCAGGAATGATTAAGCTCGTTTTTAACGTTTCTACACCACAATTACCGCTAAAAGCATACGAAAAGTCGAACGAATTCAAAATTTATGCAACCGATATAGGATTAACGACAGCTCTTTATGGTATAGAAACACAAACTGCTCTTGTTAATAACGTATTAAAAGGTCCTGCCAAAGGTGGAATATATGAAAATTTAATTTTTGATATTCTCAATAAAAAAGGGTATACCTTACACTATATGAAAAAAGAAAATAATATTCAAGAGATAGAATTTTTGATTGAACAAAAATGTGCTATTATACCTATTGAAGTAAAAAGCAAAAGAGGTGAAACGCACTCTTTGAATGAATTTCTTAGAGAATGGAATCCGCCATATGCTTACAAATTAACAAGTACCAATATTGGGCAAATTGATAATAAAATAACGATACCGCATTATATGGCAGCATTCATATAAGCGGCGTCAACCCTGCCGATATCGTAGTGCTTATGCTACATAGCTAAAATAAAAAAAAGTGCACTGCTTACGCGCAATAAGTTAATTTCGTAGACAAGACTTGAATTACCTACTGCGCTGCAGGTCGCTCACCTGATAATAAAAATTAAAATCGAGTGCACTTATTTACGCACAATAAGTTAATTTTGTAGACAAGACTTGAATTACCAATTGCGCTGCAGGTCGCTCACCTGCAAAGGAGAACGAGATATACAAAAAGAGTTGGGTTGTATATTTTTCGTGACGGTAGTACCTGCCGCAATGAAAGAGTGACTACCTATTATTATAGGCGCGATTAGGTTAGTATTAGCACCGACGAATACGTTGTCACCGACGGTCGTACGGTGTTTTTGTTTGCCGTCGTAGTTACAAAATACCGTCCCACACCCTAAGTTGACGTTGTTGCCGACTAATGCGTCACCTACGTAGGTGAGATGTGCGCTTTTTACGTTGTCTTTTAGGATAGAATTCTTTATTTCTACGAAGTCGCCTATACGGCAGTTGTTACCGATACTAGCACCTTTTTGTATCACAGCATACGGCCCTACCGAAGAATTTTCACCCACTTTACTATCGATTATATAACTTGATAGTACCACAGTGTTTTGCCCTATGGTAGAATTTATTATATGTGAGTTTTCGCTAATTAGCGCGTTTTTGTGAATTACCGTTTTGCCCGAAAGAGTAACCCTAGGACGAATACACGCACCGCATTCTATATTGACGTCAAGGTCAATGAAGGTTGAGTTGTCCATTATATACACGCCGTTTGACTTATGGTATGACAGTATCCGCTTGTTGATAGTATTTAGAATGAACGCATAATTTTTGGGTGAAAAAACCGTGCACAAAGGCGAGCGATAAGCAATAGGCTCAATAGTAAAATCTTTTTTCGTAACAACCCCACTGCCGATTTTTATAGGCGCGTTATTTTTTATAGCACGACTTTTAGCAAGGCTTATAATTCTAGTAGTAAGCAAGGGCGTATCGTCACGAATAAGCGCGTAGAAGTCTGCGTCTACTATCTCGTTCTCGCTCTTTATATCGATAATATTAGGTATATAGTAGTCTTGTATTCTACTTAAAGTCCGCCCTGCAATCGTTACTTCGTTATAGATATTAGTCTTTATTCTGTATATATTCATTGACCTTTTCCCTTATCATATCCGTTATTAAATTGAGTGCGTTTTTACCGCTATCAGTATTCTCGCTTTCTACCGTTATCCTTATTTTAGGCTCGGTGCCACTCTTCCTTACCACCGTCCTAACGCTATCGAATTTAGGTATAGTTACGTTATTTATTGCATAAATAAGCGCGTTTTCTTCACCGCATACTTCACTATTAAAGGTAGGAAGTAGGGTGATTTCTTCCGTCGATAACTTCTTTTTTACATTGATATCCGCTAAATAGAGCGAAGAGAATATTCCGTCACCGGTAGCAAAATAATTACCGAATATTATATGTCCGCTATTCTCACCGCCAAGGTAAGCTCCGCTTTTTTGCATAAGGTCGTACACGCACCTATCCCCAACGTCTGAACGCAGTAGTTTTACACCCAAATTTTTATACGCTCTTTCCACACCCATATTCGTCATTATTGTGCCGACAACGACGTTATTGTTGAGTAAATGTTTAGTTTTGTAGTCCTTCGCTACTAGATAAATAAGCGCATCGCCGTCAAGAATAGAATTTTCGTTACTAGCAATCACTCTGTCGCCGTCACCGTCGTAAAAGAAAGCAAGATCGTAGTTTTTTACGATTTTCGGGTGTGTTGCACCGCAATTTACGTTGATTAACTCGCCGTTATCACTATCGTTAACGGTAGTTACGCTACAAAAAAACTGACTGAATACGTCTTTGACGAAATTACTCGTTGCGCCGTTAGCGCAGTCAAGCAGTATTTTTGAATTTTCAAGATTGAATGAAAAATTATCGCATAAATACTCAATATAGAGATCTTTTCCGCTAAAAACACGCGACTTTTGCCGTAACGATGAGAACAAATACTCGCTTTTTAGGTGGTTTTCTATCTGTTCTTCAATTTTTTTGGGTATTTTCTTACCGAAGCAATCGAAGAATTTTATTCCGTTATATTCGGGCGGATTATGGCTTGCCGTTATCATAATTCCAAGGTCGCATTTTAGAATACGCGTGCAAAGCGCAAGACAAGGCGAGGGGACTATCCCAAGTGAGATTACTTCAATATTGAATAAATTGAACAAAAAAGAAAGCGCGCTTTCGATAAAAACACCACTTTTACGAGTGTCGCGCGCAATACATACACACTTATAATCAAGGCGCGCAACCGCCCCGACTAACGAATACAAGAACTTTTCAGTAAAAAATTCTTCCTTTAACCTAATTCCGTCCGTACCGAAATAATTCATAGTCTATTATATTAGCTATGAATAAAAATGTTGACGAAATTTTGTTGCTAATTATTGATGAAAAGCCTTTTTTAATTCACCTTTTAGACTTTTTGCAAATACTGCAACAAGGACAATAATGCAAACGACGGTAAAGCATATACTCACCATTATAGGTAGGTTAAGGCGCATCAAATACGCTTCGGTGTTAAAAGAAGGAGTTGCGCTAAGGTCTAATTCGGTAGGTTTATTAATAAATAAGAAAATCACGTTGTAGATAAGGCAAACCACACTCGTTGATATCGCGGTGAGCGCGTATTTTGACGCGGTTTCCCTTTTGAGTATTAGATAAATACCAAGCACCGCTTGATAGAATTGGGTAGCAATAAGTATCGCAAGACTGTACCCAAAAGCCGAGCCACTTACGAATAATTTGATTACGATTATGCTTATTCCAAAAATTATCGCTTGCCCTAAAATGCGCTTATGTAAGCGGTTTTGCGTGAAAATAGTATAGAATACCGTGTAGTAAATAAAGAAACAACCAACGGCAACTATCGCACTCCAATAAGAAGTGGTAAAAACAAGCGCGTTGAGCGTAATGCAAACTGCAGTAACGATTAACGAAACGATAAGTAATGATAAAGTTAGATAAAATCTTTTTAAGGACGCCTTATCTTTTTTTGCAAAAGGCACTTCGCCGTCAGCATTAACGGGCGCACCGCATAGGGGACAACGATCCGCTTTGCACTTTATATTAACTTGACAATTATTACAACGCATGATTTTGCTCCCTTAGATTGCTTATTACGTCCACGTTGCCAAGTTCACTAGCAAGCGTAGACAAAACTTCTCTCTCTATCTCGGTACTGATTATTTTACGCGTAAAGGATATCACCGTCTTATCTTTGTAACTAACTAAGCCTATATTATTAGGCGTTTTTTTACTACAATTAAGATTAAACCAAAAGTGGTCGATATTTTCGCTTTGATCAATATCAAGTTTACCTAAATTACTTAGTATGAACGTTTGCTTCGTACCGGGCGTTAGCCTTCTTCCCATACGCGAAACAACGCTCTTAAAAAACAACGGCATTATTTTTAGCGGTAAGAGTTTTGCCATTAACGACGAGAACGAAAGTTTTAATTGCATCTCTCTTTCGTCAAGCTGTTCGCTCATACGTTGTTTTAATACTTCTATTAGATTTTCTAACGTGTACTCGGTGTCTTTTGGGATAATACATTTAGCAAAAACCGTGAAGTTACCTAAGGTGTCACTAGGGAAGCGTTTTCTTAGGTTAATGGGGATAAAGGCAACCATATTGTGTTTTTGTGGAGCCCTAACGTTGGTTTTTGCTATTGCTAGTAAGATAAGCGCAGCAAGGTAAACGGTGATAGAACAGTTATGTTTACGTGCTAAGTTAAGTAAGCTATCGGTATCAACCGTTGCTTGAATGAATCCGAATCCAAAATTGCGGAATTGTTTTCCCCTTATCTTATACGCAGTACCGCCTGCCATAGATTTTGTACCGCGCATTACGTTTACTTTTTTGTAATACTTATCGAAGCTATCTTCGAATTCTTCCTTACTAGGACTGCTATTAAGAGTGCGGATATTTTTATCCGATATAAGATTACCTATTTTTTCGCAGTAATAGTAGAGTACGGACTTAAAGAATTCTATCGCGCCCGTACCGTCGCATAGCCCGTGAAAGAAGTCAATGAAGAACCTATTGCCGTAGTAAGAAGTGCGGAATAAGTAGTGATTATTCTTTGCAAAATTGAAGATATTAAGTACAAGTCCGTTATCTTCGTTAACAACGGGCGGTAGGGGATTTTCGTCTAGATAGGGACGGAAGAAACCGCGTTTTAATTCCGTCTTAAAAAAAGGAAATCTCACTAGCGCGGTTTTTACCGCTTCTAGCAAAATTTCCTTATTGATAGGTGAAGTTAGTTTCACGCCCATACGGAAGATACTTTGCGTTTCGGGAGTGAGTACCATTTGATAAACGATAGCGGAGTTATCTAACCTATACCAAGAATAATTCATTAGTCTATCACGTCCAATTTCTTTTGTAGTACGCTAAAGAAGTTGTTTTCTTTCGTGCGGATTAGTAAGAATTTAATACTAGAACCGCATATTGTTATAGCTTCATTTTCGCTTAGTTTTGCCACCGTCTTTCCGTCTATATCTAAGGACGGATTTTCGTCCGACCTAAAGGAAGACGCGCTTAAAGTTATCTCGCTTTCTTCACCGATTACTATCGGACGCGCGGTAAGCGAGTGCGCGCAGATAGGTGTTAGGACGAGAGAATTCGATAGGGGAGTAATGATAGGTCCGCCTGCCGAAAGGTTGTACGCCGTAGAGCCTGTAGGCGTAGCGACTATCACACCGTCCGCGCGTAAAGTCTGAATAAGTTGATTATTTATCTTCACGCTGATAGTTATGATATGTCCTAGCGCGCCCCTATGTATCACCGCTTCGTTGAACGCGACGAATTCACCGTGCTTTGACTTTACGCATAAAGACATTCTATCTTCTACGAAGAAGTTATTATTGAGTAGATTTTCTATGGAAACCAACGCTTCGTCCTTATCTACGTCCGTTAGATAACCAATAGTGCCTAAATTAATTCCTAGTACGGGCACTTCGTAGGTAGCAAGTAGTTTCGCCGCTTTCAAAATTGTACCATCACCGCCAAAAGCTATTGCAAAATCAATTTTGCCATAATCTTTTTCACTAATAGGTTGAATTTTTGAATAGTTAATTAAACCTACTGCCGATTCAAGGCAATAAGCGTTGTGACCGTTACTTATTATCAAATCAACGGCCTTTTTGATTAGATCCAACGGATATGCAGATTTTCTTGCGATGATGATATAATTCATTGTTATTCTACGTCGATTACCCAACCGTACTTATCTTCGATAGCACCCGTTTGAATACCCGTTATGGTATCGTAAGCGTAAGTACTGATTTTACCCATTTCGTTGTTGTTGACGATAAGGTCTTCACCGTTATAGCGAAGGACGCCTACGGGGGAGATTACCGCAGCGGTACCCGTTCCGAAAACTTCGTTAAGAGTGCCGTTCTTGTGTGCTTCTACAACTTCGTCAACGCTTATTCTTCTTTCTTCTACCTTGTAACCTGCATCGCGAAGTACTTCTATAGCGCTCTTACGCGTTACGCCGTGCAAAATAGAGCCAACTAACGCAGGGGTGATAACAACACCGTCTATTACGAAGAAGATGTTCATTGCGCCTACTTCTTCAACGTACTTTCTTTCCGCACCGTCTAGCCATAATACTTGATCGTAGCCTTGACGTTTTGCAAGTTCGCCTGCAAGTAACGATGCAGCGTAGTTGCCCATACACTTGCATTCGCCCGTACCGCCTAAAGACGCTCTTACGTATTCTTGTTCGATAAGAATTTTCGTAGGTGCTAGGCCGTTAGCGTAGTAGCTACCAACGGGGGAAAGGATAATGAAGAAAATATAGTTGTGCGCAGCGTGTACGCCGAGCATTTTGTCGTTAGCGATCATCGTAGGACGGATATAAAGCGCGGTACCTTTTGCAGTAGGAATCCAATCGCTATCGATTTTGATAAGCTCTTTTAGACCGCTCATTACTTCTTCTACGTCTATAGTAGGCATGCAAAGACGTTCTGCCGATTTGTTCATACGGTTTAAGTTATCGTACGCACGGAACATCGTTATCTTGCCTTCTTCATTCTTATAAGCTTTCATTCCTTCAAAAATTCCTTGACCGTAGTGAAGTACGTTAGTGCAAGGTTCAAGTTTGAAGTCGCTATAAGGCATGATTTCCATCTCGTTCCATTTTCCGTCCGAATAAGTCATAACTAGCATATGGTCGGTAAAATATTTGCCGAAGCCAAGTTTGCTAAAATCAGGCTTTTGTCTTTTGTTGCTTGTCAATGTGATTTTCATAATATAACTCCTGTATCCTTATCTTCAATACGTCACGTATTGAGAATTAATTTTTGTTGCAGTGATTTTTCCATTACTTTTTTCCGTCAAAGTTGATAAAAAATCACTTTCTTTGGTGGTAGGCACGGCAAAAGTAAGTTTTACGCTGTCACCGTATTCGGTGTCGATAATGGGTAAATTGTAAGAAGATACCACACCGTTTAACGTGCCAAGCAAAGTATAATCAACGTTCACTTTTAGTACGCTACTAAGTTTTTTGTTGATTATTTTCGCGTTTTCTACACCAAGGACGGTAGATTTTGTATACGCGTTAACAAGTCCGCCTGCACCTAGTTTTATTCCGCCAAAATACCTTGTGATTACGCAAGCGACGTTAGTTAGGTTCTTCTTTTTCAACACCTGCAATATAGGCATACCCGCCGTCCCTTGCGGTTCTCCATTATCCGAGAACTTCTGTTCGCCGTTCTTTACGATAATAGCATAGCAATTATGGGTAGCGTCCGAATATTTTTTCGAAACGTTTTTTACGAAATCCATTCCTTCGTCAAAAGTTTCTATTCCCATAACGTTGGCAATAAAAATTGAACGCGAAATTTCGTACGTTGCTTCCCCTTTGCCGTCTATCGTAAAATATTCCATTTTTTACTTAATCTTAACTTTTAGGTGAACTTTTTTACCCTTATGAATGATAAAGCCGTTGTTAGCTTCGCTATCGCTTACTTCGTATGCGTAGTTATCAACTACGGTATCGTTGATCTTTACACCTTTACCGTCGATAAGTCTGCGTGCTTCACCCTTACTCTTTGCTACGCCGATTTGAACCATAATGTCAACAATTAATCTAGAAGTGAGCTCAATTTCTACCGAAGGCATTGCGTTTTCGTCACCGCCAAAAGCACCCCTAGCTTGCGCTTGCGCCTTACTAGCTTCTTCTTCACCGTGTACGATTTTGGTTACTTCGTAAGCAAGTCTTTCTTTCGCTGCGTTCATTCTTTCGTCTTTATGCGCGGTTAGTGCGTTGATTTCGTCCATTTCCATGAAGGTAAGGAAACGCATGCACTTATTTACGTCCGCGTCGTCAACGTTACGGAAATATTGATAGAATTCGTAAGGCGTAGTTTTGTTAGCATCTAGCCATACGGCACCTTTTTGCGTCTTACCCATCTTCTTGCCTTCGCTAGTAGTGAGTAGTTCAAAAGTCATTGCGTAAGCAGCTTTGCCTTCCTTACGTCTAATAAGGTCTGCACCTGCTAAGATATTCGACCATTGATCGTCGCCACCACATTCAAGTAAGCAACCGTACTTTTGACAAAGTACTAAGAAGTCGTAACTTTGCATAAGCATGTAGTTGAATTCTAAGAAGCTAAGTCCTTTTTCTAGTCTTTGCTTGAAGCATTCTGCAGTAAGCATTCTGTTTACCGAGAAATGCGCGCCGATATCACGAATGAATTCTACGTAGTTAAGACCAAGTAGCCAGTCTGCGTTGTTTACCATAATTGCGCCGTTTTCTCCTTCAAAACTGAAGAATTTGCTCATTTGCTTGCGGAAACAATCGCAGTTATGTTGTATGGTTTCTTTCGTCATCATGCTACGCATATCCGTTCTACCAGAAGGATCACCAATCATAGCAGTACCACCACCGATAAGCACGATAGGCTTGTGACCTGCCTTTTGCATGTGACTCATTGCCATTAACGCTAGGAAGTGTCCTACGTGTAGACTGTCGGCGGTAGGATCGAATCCGATATAAAAAGGCACGCTTTCGGTATCAAGAAGTTTGTATAAGTCTTCTTCAAAAACCGTTTGCTTAATAAAGCCTCTTTCTCTCAAAATATCCATTATGTTTTTTTGTCCGTTCATAAAGTTTCTCCATGTCTTGCGCTCGCGCGTAACGCTTGCGCCCAAAATTTACTATAATATTTAACATTATAAATATATATCACGCGTTTTGCAAGCAAAAAGAAAGTTTTTACAAAAAAAGGCGGAATTTACCGAAAAAGTAAACTCCGCCGTAATTTAAAAAAAGTAGGGGATTATTGAGCGGTTGCTATCGACTTAATTTCGTCGAAGTCCATATAGTCTGCAGTAATCATATGTGCATCGTCGTAATAGAAAGTAGTAGAGTAATCTAGTACCGAAGTCATTATAGGTGTTGACCATTCGTCTAACGATAAGAAGGTACGGAAGTATCCGTTATCCCATATCTCGATAGTCTCTACCATCGAGTCGTATTTTGCGCTTTCGCCGGCGCCCGCTTGTAAGTTACCGATACTGTTTTTTGTAGTTTCGGGATTATTTACGTCAAGCTCTAATACTAGCACGTAGAATCCACCTTTTTCATTGTAACTAACCTCCGCGTTTATTACGGTATTTGCATTTATCGTTTGATCGGTTTGATAATAAGTGCCCACTTGATTTTTATTGAAGATAGGTTGATTTTTTTGATTTTCGTAACCAGCGACCATATTGCCTTCCGACCAGTCGCGTACTATTTCCAATTCGCCCGTTTCTTCATCGGTAATGAATTGCGGACTAAGTGATTTTTCGGTATAGAGATAATCCATATCACTATTCGTGTAAGAACGTATCGCGAACATTGTATCTTCAGTTTTCAGATTAAGCATTTCCATAACTTTACCGATTCCGCCGGGCGATACCGAATATTCTGTATAGTAGTATTCCGTATTAGTCTTTAGTTGATAGCGGTATCCGTTGACGGTCATCTTCATATTAAGGAAGCCAGGCATTACGGTGGTATCATTCTTGCAGTCTACCGCATATAGACATTGCGGTGCGTTCTTATAGTTAAGACACGCTATTTCATAAAGTTCTACAGCAAAAGCAATTTTTGCTTGCATATCGTTTTCGTCAGGTAGGTATCCCTTTTCGAATGGTAAGGTATCCGAAAGTTCGGGTTTTTCGGGTATACCCAAGAACATAAAGTCAGCGCTAAATTCTTCTGTTTCTGCAGGGAATAATATAAGAAATACAATGCCTGCAATCAGTGCGAGAATAACTAGCACTTTTATAATGGAGACAATAACGTGCAAAGCTTTTTTCATAAAAAATTTTCCTTTTGTAAAAAATGTGTTGATAGGTATATTATACTTGATTTTCGTATAAAGTCAATAGAAAATCGTACCTAACTATCTAACTATGAAGAGCGCATGGGCGCGCGCATACGCATATTCGCGCGCAAAAAAACACTTTTGGTATTTACAAAAAGTTCTTTCCATGTTATAATGCCCCATAAGGGAAGTACACCTTATGGTGTAACTACCAAAAAATTTTTTGGGGAAGGTGTAATATGGCTTTCAAGAACAAATTAGCCAAAATCTTTTCCGGAAGCGGCAACAAGGTTAGCAAACTTGACATGATCGCTCTCGGATTAGGCGATCTTGGTTATAGTTTGGTAAGTTGTACGGTTGCTACGTACATTGTCTCTTTCGGCACCATGGCATTGCCGGGTATCGGTGACGGCTTCGCTACGCTAATGGGTATAGCGGTAGGTATAGCGGTTATTTGCGACGCTATCAGCGATCCGATTATGGGTTACGTTTCCGATAACTTTAATAGCAAAGTTTTTGGCAAACGTCACTTGTTTATGTTGATCGGTCTTATAGGCATGATGGCTAGTGCAGTAGCAGTTTGGTACGTACCTTTCCAAACGCTCGGTATGGTAGGTACTTTCGTATGGTTTACCATATTCTTAGTCTTACTCCGTACCTTCAACACTATGTATTACACACCCGTAGGCGCGTTCAGTGTAGAAATGAGTACCGACTATAACGAAAGAACGACTATCCAAGCGGTTCGCTCGATATTCTATATCGTAGGTATGCTTCTTCCCGTAGTTATTATGGGCTCTTTCCAAAACAAATACGCGGGTATATATTTTGGTGGCGAACTTGAAGCACAAGGCAAAGATATCGTTTCCGCACTTACCGTTTGGGCACAAAATAACGGTTACAACATAACTAATATCGTTAACGCAACGGGCTCGCAACAAGAAACTCTCGCGCTAGAATTTATAAACAATTTAGGACGAGAATTTAGAAAAGGTCAAATGGTAGCGCAAGGCTATATTGATTTTTCTTGGGTAGCAACGGGTGTCTGTATTGCAACTAGCGCATTCTTAATGCTCGCTACCCGTAGATACGTTAAGATTTTGCGTCTACGTGACGAAAAAGAAGCTATAGCAAAAGGTATCGACCTTAACGCCGCTAAGCCTAAATTCACTATGGAACAATGCCGTCAAGAACTTATCGACGAAGGCTACGAAGGCAAACTCACTTCTATGGTTGTTCGTAATCGTTTGCGTAAAAAGCGTCACGAAGCAGGCCAAGTCACCATAGGTGCAATTTTCCGTAACTTCTTCGGTGCGTTCAAGGTAAAAGAAATGCGCGTTATCGCTATCGGCTACGTAGTAGCAATGATGAGTGCAACCTTGATTATATCCCTAGGTTTTAACGTATTTACCTTTACTTTCTCACTAAAAACCGTACAAATGTACGTGCTTATGGGCTTGCTACTTGCTATGACTATCGGTTGTCAACCGGTATGGGCAAAACTAGCTAAACGCAAGAGTAAACAATTCTCAATGTTCACCGGACTTATCATAAGCTTCGTTGGTTGCGTACTTCTATTCATAGCATTCCTATGCAGAAGCCATATTAACGAAATTTTACTTGGTGAATTAAGTTGGCTAGGCGTAGTAATACTAGCACCTTCGCTAATGATAGCAGGCGCAGGCACGGGCGTATTGTATAGTATGCCTCTAGCACTCGTAGGCGACGTAGTAGTTATCGTTAAGGACGAAACGGGTGAAGATAAGACTGGTACCTTTGCGGGCGTAATGACTTTCTGCTACAAGGCAGGTCAAGGTATAGTAACGGCAGTTTCTACCGCGCTACTAGATACCATCGGTTTTAAGTCGGGTGCAGCAACCCAAACCGAGCAAGCAGCGGCAGGTATCGGTTGGATACTATGCGTAGGCGTTGTATTCTTCGTAGGTTTCGGCTTAATTATCTATTCTAGATTGAAGCTCGACAAGAACAAGATAAACGCAATCTTAGCTAAAGATAAAGTAACCTTAGACGAAGCAATTCAAGAAGTTGACGGTGCAGTAGCAACGGAAACCGTAGAAAGCGTAGACGCGCTCAAAGAAGCCGCAGCAACTACGGAAGAACAAGTAGAAGAATAAAATAACAACTTCTATAAACGATGCACCTCATTATTTCGGGGTGCATTTTGTATAAAAGGACGATAATGAAAGACTTAATTATTGAGAAACTTAAAGAGATAGAAATTAAAGAAAACGTCAAAATACTTCACTGCGTAGAATCGGGTAGCCGTGCGTGGGGATTTGCTTCGCCCGACAGTGACTACGACGTAAGATTTATCTACGTTAGACCGCAAGAATATTACTTGCGCTTAGACAAAACTAGGGACGTTATAGAATGGCAACTTGACGATACGCTTGATATAAACGGTTGGGACGTAAAAAAAGCCCTAATTTTATTAAGAAAATCTAACCCCACGCTTTTTGAATGGAATTCTTCACCCATTATCTACAAAACCACCGAAGAGTGGAAAAATATTGCCAATATAATAGACAATTACTTTTTGGCAAAATCGGGCTTGTACCACTACTTAAATACCGCTAGGGGAAACTATAGAGAATATCTAAAAGGTGACGAAGTGCGCCTAAAGAAATATTTTTACGTGCTTAGACCGTTGCTTGCGTGCAAATGGATATTAAAAGAAGGCACCCCACCACCCATGGAGTTTAGCATTTTGATGGAAAAATACCTAGACGAAGAGATAAAACCCATCGTAAAGACTCTTCTCGATATCAAAATGAACTCACCCGAAATACAAACGGGCAAACCTTTCTACAAGCTAAACGAGTATCTCGATAACGAAATCAACAAAATCACCGATATTCTCGCCCAAATGCCCGCCGAAAAAACCCAACCTTGGGAAGAAATTAACAAGGTCTTTTTAGAGATGGTAAAGCAATACAATTAAAAAAATAAATATGTTTTCAAAAATCAAACTATCATTTAGTAGATTTAACTATAAATTATTTTTTGCCCTTCTCGTACTCGGACTTGTGCCGACTATTTATACGACAGTGAGAGTGTTTTTTCTTGGACAACTACCTGGAGAATGGTCATTTTCGATAGCGGGACAACTTTCGTGGGTAAATTTACTTTATGAAATACTTAATGAAGCAATAATACTACCTTTATTTTATTTCGTAGGCAAGGTAAAAGAAGAAAAAGAAGAGTTTTCTAATCGCGTACGAACGGGAATGTTGATTTCGCTCGGTGTATATACTATACTTTCCGTAATTGTACTTATTTTTGCAGAGCCTTTACTGAAATTAATGGCAACGGATGCGAGTATAATACAAGCATCGGCAACTTACATAAGAATAGAAAGTGTTGCTAATATTTTTTCCATTCTCACACAATTTGCGCTTGTAGCATTAGTGACGATTAATAAGAGCAGATACCTTTATGCACTAACGGGAGCAAAACTTATATTATGTCTATTGTCGGATACTTTTCTTGTATCTACGTTGTCGATATCGGCAAATCTAGGAGTGAACGGAATAGGATATTCGAATATTATAGTTAACGTGTTGCTTCTAGTAGTGTCAATTATCCTTCTTCACAAAGAAGGAATAAAGGTATTCAAAAAAGAAAAACTTAATTTTGCTTGGGCTAAGGAATTTGCCAAAGTTGGTGGAATTTCTGGTATAGAATCACTAGTGCGTAACGTCGCCTATATGGTGATGATCGCAAGAATGGTTAACGTTGTGTCCGAACAAGGCACTTATTGGGTGGCTAACAATTTTATTTGGGGTTGGTTGCTTTTGCCGGTGTTACAATTAGGCGAATTGATAAAGCAAGAAGTTGCGTTAGATAAGGACAATATTCGTCGAAATTCGTTGGCTTATTTTGGTATTACCGCGATTATTGTAGTAGTGTGGGCGATAAGCATTCCCGCATGGAAACCTTTTATGACTCACGTGCTAGGATTTAGCGACGTAGACAAGTTGTTTGAGTTAGTAATCGTGCTAGTTGGGTTTTACGTATTATATGCCGTTCAAAACGTATTTGATTCGACCTTTTATGGATTAGGCAAGACGAATTATATGCTATTCGAGTCGGTAGTAACGAATACCATTTATTATGGTATAGCCTTTATTTTGTACGTTACCAAAGTTTGGCAACCAACGTTAATTGGAATAGCATTAATGTTTGGAATAGGTAACGCGTTTGATAGTATAGTGTCACTAGTAGCATACGCATACCTACTCAAAAAAGAAAAAATAAACGTTTTGCAGGTGAGCGACTGATAATGAATTAATTAAGTTTTTTTGGGAAAAGGTATGGAAAAACCCTTTTTTATCGAAAAAAAGGGTTTTTCCGAAGATTTAACTAAAAACAAGGTGAATTATGATAACACAATTAATGAAAAGCATTTTAGAACAGGACAGAGCACCGATAGTGGTGTGTGATATGCAGTCGATTATAGTATACATGAATCCGTCTGCAAAAGCGCGGTATCGCAGTGATTTAACCGGTAAGAATTTGAAGAATTGCCATCCGCCTTACGCCAATGCGCGCATAGAAAAAGTACTCGAATGGTTCAAACTAAGTAAAGACAACAACATTGTCTACACTTACCGCAACGACGAAGAAAACAAGGACGTCTACATGATAGCCCTTCGCGACGACAACGACAACCTTATCGGCTATTACGAAAAACACGAATACCGCAATAGAGAAACAATGCCACTTTACGATATAGAATAAGGCTTTGTCACATCACCTGTTTGATTTTTGACGGAAAACTACTGCGTAATATTGATTGCGTAAAATATGCTAATTTTAGTAGTCATCTAAACGCCAAAAAAAACAGCGTGTCAAGAATACACCCGACACGCATTATTTTTTATTCTGTAGATAACACTTAACTATTCAACTGCCACAGCGGCTCGCTGCACTCCCGGCCACCCCACGCGTAGTGATCTATAAAAAAGCGTGCTATAGAATGAACTATAACACGCCTTATTTCTTTATTTTGTAGATAACACCTAACCGATCAACTGCCACAGCGGCTCGCTGCGCTCCTTGCCGCTCCACGCGTAGTGGCACAGCGGGTATACTGCCCTTACAAAACACTTGTCTTACTTGTATTTTTCTCGTCAATCTAGCAAAAAAAATTTTGCTATAAATCCACCATTTTCTGTGACAAAGCCTAAAATAATATCCATAATTTCGTCTGCAAGACGATACATCATTTGCCGTAGGCATACATCATTACGAGCGGTAGCGACGTAACATCATTTTACCCGTAGGGTAATACATCATTGTTGACCATAAGGTCAACTACGTCACGCGCGTTCGCGCGCAAATTTTGTATTGACAAAAAAAAATCATTGTGTTATCATAATGTTGTATAACGATAGTTATACGACGTAAGAAAATAGAAAACAAAAACAATCAAAACGCTTTAGAACAATAGGAGGTTTTATGAAAAAGAATGTTTTGACCAAAGTAGTTCTACTTATGGTTATAGCAATGCTTGCTCTAGCTCTCGTGGCGTGTGACGGTCTATTCGGTGGCGACACTGATGATGGCGGTAAAAATCCCGGCAACAATAACGGCGGCGGAAATACCGATGATCCCGGCAACGAGCCCAAAGAGCCTGTAGATGCTGTAGGCAAAATAGTAGAAGTAGTTAAAAAAGCTGGTACTTTGATTGATACCGTTACCGAAATCAACGCTAACAAAACCGTTGGCCTTGACGTGGCTATCGGCGGATCCATCAAGGTAGGCGAAGAATTTAACCACAACGCTGCACTTAGCTTGAAGGCTAATGCAAGAAGCAAAGGCGCAAAAGCAGACTTAGCAGTTAAAGTTGACGGCGAATCTTACGCAGGAATAGGTTATGGTAGAGATAGCGTAGAAGGCGGCACGCTTTATATCATTCAACCCCTTAACCTTATCAATTCCACGTCTACCGAAGCTCGTAAGGTACAAGTAAACGTTGCTGCATTAGAAGATAGCATCGATCACATGACTACCGAAGGTATGAAGGCTCTTCAATATCTAGCAAACATGGAAGCTCTCCAAAATCTTGACTTCGATGAACTCGCAACGCAATTAGGCGGAACCGGTGACGGCACCAGCCTTGTAGAAATCGTAAGCGAATTATTGATAGTATCCGAAGAGGATAACAAAACCATTATCGCACTAAGCGAAGAGAACGTAGGTACTCTACTTGGCATGCTTCCTACCTTTATAACAGGCTTCAGTGATATCATCGGTTACTTCGATACCGCTATGGATACTATCGGAGTAGAATTGGATGGCAAAATCGTTACTTACGATTACATTTTGAAGAACTATTGCCCCAATCTAGCAATCGAAGTTGGCTATGCTAACGACACCATTAGCCAAATCGCAGTTAAACTTGGTATCGAAAGTCTAGGATTCGAATTTGCTATCACGATCGACCT
>JAZSMH010000015.1:0-62790 GCA_045535785.1 Clostridia bacterium | reverse complement strand
AATGAATATACGTATTCTAAACCGTTAAATGATTATCAAGGGTTTCAAATAGGGATGAAACCGTTTGCGCATATCGGAATATATCATTATCCTAGTAATATTGAAAATTTGAGAAATTTATTTACAATAACAATTCAAGTTTTAAGAAACTATAAAAAGTTGATTGGCGAGGAGTAAGAAAAATGGCAAAGGCAAAAATGCATCAAAAAAAATAAAGAAAAGTTAATAGCCTTTGCAAAGGAAGAAATATTGATATAAAAGAAAAGTAGTTTTTACAAAAAATTTTAATTAAACACAAGGATAATCTATTATGGCTCGTTGTTTATATAACAGCAGTTTTAAACAATTTATGACTGCTGATGAAAATTCAATATTTGGTGTATTATGTGATAACTATCACGGTGATGCGCTTACGACTACGAGAGAAGCGTGGAAAGCAGAAATATCTATCATAAAGGGCGTTTTAGCAAATTATTCAGATAAAAACGGACAAGTTATATTTGAATATGATATTCCACGTCTTGGAAAGAGAATTGACGTGGTATTACTTCTTGAAGGTATTGTTTTTTGCGTGGAGTTTAAGGTTGGTGAATCAAGAATTTTAGAGTCGGATATTGATCAAGTTCTTGATTATGCGCTTGATTTGAAAAATTTTCATAAATACAGTCAGGATAATCTTATTGTACCAATTTTAGTTGCAACCAATTATCGCAATTCGTCTACCGATATTAGATTGTCCGTTTATGATGATAGGGTAGTTAATCCTCTTGTTACGGGCGAGGCAGGCGTTGCAAATTTAATATCAAAAATATTGGAGAAATATCCAAATGAGCCTGAAGTTAATCCAGATTGGATAATTAGTCCTTATGCACCGACGCCGACGATTATTGAAGCGGCAAAAACTCTTTATGAAAGCCATTCAGTAGAAGATATTACCAGACACGAGGCAGACAAAGTTTTTACGGATGCAACGATTGCATACATTCTTGACGTAATACAAAAGAGCAAAACAAACAGAGAAAAAAGTATTTGCTTTGTAACAGGTGTTCCCGGTGCGGGCAAAACGCTAGTTGGACTTGACGTTGCCGTAAGACAAACGTATCAAGGGCAAAATAGGCCCGTTGAGGATGAAGGCGCTGTTTACCTTTCTGGTAACGGACCGTTGGTTGCAGTATTGACGGAAGCTTTAGCAAAAGATAATTACAAAAAGTGTCGTAACAGAAATGAAAATAAAAAGCTTTCTGATTCTCGTAGAGAAGTAGGTAAGTTTATTCAAATTATCCACCGTTATCGCGATAATATGCTTGCAAAAATTAAAAATCCCGTTGAAAATGGCGTTTTAGAAATTGATCCTGAAAAGGCGGTAAAACTCGCAGAATCTGGCTACGGCGAAGTAGAACACGTTGCGATTTTTGACGAAGCACAACGTTCTTGGACGCATAAAAGACTTGCTGATTATCTTAAAAGAGGTGGAACGTACGGTAATAAATTAAAAGTTCCTAATTTTCCCATGTCTGAGGCGGCATTTTTGATTTGGTCGCTTGATCAACGTGAAGATTGGGCAACGATTATTTGTCTTGTTGGTGGCGGTCAAGAAATTAACACAGGTGAAGCTGGTATTTCCGAGTGGATTAACGCGCTTAATGAAAAATTTCCACATTGGAACGTTTACATTTCGTCGAAATTAACAGAGACAGAATATGCTGAGGGTAAAGTAAACGAATTGCTTGAAAAGAACGATAAGGTTACATATTCTGATAATTTACACCTTGCGGTTTCATTACGTTCTTATAGAGCAGAAAAACTTTCTGCGTTTGTTCACGCATTACTTGCTGTTGAGCCGACTGCTGCGGAATTGTATAAAGAAATTAAGGACAAGTATCCTATTGTGCTTACAAGGGATATGGAAAAAGCAAAAAGGTGGTTGCACGATAAAGTTAGGGGAACGGAACGTACGGGTGTTCTTATAACAAAGGAATCGGCAAGATTTAAGCCTTTGGGTATTCACGTTTTACCTTCGGGGGATGAAAATGCCGTTCATTGGTTCTTGGAAGATAAAATTGACACACGAGCGTCGAACTATCTTGAAGATGCCGCAACGGAAATTCAAGTTCAAGGGTTAGAACTTGATTATACTTGCTTACTTTGGGATGCCGATATGCGATATGAAAACGGTGAGTGGCGTTTCTACAGATTTAACGGTCAAACAAAATGGATAGAGCAAACGCCGACGAGCGAAAGCAAGCAAGATTTAATGAAGTATATGCTAAATGCTTACCGTGTTTTATTGACACGTGCAAGAGCTGGTATGGTGATATGTGTTCCAGAAGGTAACGGAAATAAAAATCCGAGTGGATTCTGGGAAGATAGTACACGTTTACCAGAATATTACAACGGCACGTATGAATATTTGAAGAGTTTAGGAATTGAAGAGATATAATGATAGAAGTTGTTGCGGCGCATGTATGAAATAGTATTAATTATTTATTTGGCGACAAAACATCGCCGCAAAAACACGTTTCGTGCAAAAAAAATGCACGAAACGTGTTTTTTGCTTGACAACAGGCAATAATTATAGTAATATATAAACGGAGGATGCAAAATGCTTATAAATTTTTCTATATCTAATTACAAATCATATAGATACAAAAACGATATTTCGTTTGTTGCTTCTAAGATAAAACAGTATGAAGAAAGTAATATTTCCTTAATTGATTCTACACTCTCAACGAAAAACAGGATTTTGAATAGTTTATTGTTTGTGGGAGCAAATTCAGCGGGAAAAACAAATATGCTAAAAGCAATCTCTTACGCACGCTACCTAATATTAAACTCAGCCAATGCAATGAAAGATAAGGAAAATATTTTTGAAGACCCAGATATATTTATGTTTGATGAAAAGGCTAGCAATGAACCTACTTCATTTGAATTTGAATTTACTTTAGATGGGGCTGAAAAAGTTTTATATTATTACAATTTTTCATTTTGTAACAAGGAAATACTATATGAATATTTAGCAAAAAGAGAAACTAATGACAAAGGCAGACTTTCAAGCAAGAAAGTTTTATTTGAAAGAAATGGCGATAAGCTGATTAAGGCAGCAGAGCAATTTATAAAATTAAGCAACGTGTTTGATTTGAATCCTTCGGTATTATTCCTTTCTAACTGTAATGGTAATATCAAAGATGAGATGTGTCCGGATGGAAAAGCCGTTATCAAATGGTTTTTAAATATTAAATCTGCAAATAGAAACAACAACAGTTTGGATATTTATGACGACAATCCCGAATATTTAGAGATAGCAAATAAAATATTGTCATATTCGGACAAGTCTATAAAAGGCTTAAGATTTGAAAAAAGAAAACTTGATTTAGGCGTTTTAGACTATAAAAATCCAGATGCCGTATTAAAGGCTTTAAATGCCAGTAACGTTAGAAATGTAGGCGGAAGTCTTAGGTTATCTGAAGACGGACTTTACGTTTACGATATAAAAATGTCCTTTGATAAGAAGAAAGAAAATGGCGAAATTGAAAAGTTAGAGTTGTCAATATTTGACGATTCCTATAATATTTCAAGCGGGGAGCAAAAACTTATACTTTATTTAGCGCCAATTATTAAGACGTTGAAAGAGGGTGGATTGCTTCTTATTGATGAAGTGGAAACAGCATTACATTATTATTATGCTCAGTTACTATTAAACCTTTTTAATAATGGTGTTACCAATAGTAAACGAGGACAAGCAATAATTACAACCCATAATGTAAAGTTGTTAGACGAAGGATTGCGTGTTGACCAAATATTTACCGTGTCAAAAGATGAAAATGGTATCAGTGTAGCTGTACCTTTGGCAGAAAGTGATAATAAATCACCGCGCAAGGTACACAAACTTTCGGAACGTTATCTTGAAGGCTTATACGGTAGCGTGCCAGATGTTAGTATAGAAAAAGTTAAAGAGTTGTTTAGGAGATCAAATTGAAAATATTAGAATTTATAGAAAAAACAGAATTTAATAAGAAAAGTGAAGCGGAACGTGTTAAGTTGGTTTGTTATTATTCTTACAAAGAATCAGGAAACTCAATTTTTAGTATGCCTGAAATAGTTGAAAGACTTGTGGATTTCGGTTGTAATAAGCCTAATTTATCACGATTAAAAGAAAAACTATTAAAAGGCAAAGATAAAAGTTTCATAAATTCCAAGTTAGACAAAAACAAGATAGAATTTATATTGGCGGTAAAAGAAAACTTAGATAAGCAATATGGTGCATTGTGGTCGGACACTGAAACAATTTTGTCGGCAAGTGAATTGATTGACGAAACTAAGTTTTGTGGGAAAAGAGAATACATCACTAAAATCATAAAGCAAATCAATGCTTCTTATAAGAACAATTGTTATGATGCTTGTGCTGTACTTATGAGAAGAATATTTGAGATTTTGTTAATTCTATCGTTTCAAAACAATCAAATTGATAACTTAATTAAGGATTCATCTGGAAATGGATATGTAATGTTAGAACGCATTGTTGCAATAGCGAAAGATGATCAAACATTAAAATTGTCACGTATTAAATCAAAATTTGATACATTTAGGCAAGTAGGGAATTTTTCGGCGCATGGAATTACATATACAGCTGGAGCGAAAGATATAGACGATATAAAAATTGATTATCGTTGTATGCTTGAAGAACTGTTCAACAAAGCAGGACTAATATAATATGGAGGGAAAAAATGGAAAACAAAGTAAAATTTAAAATAGGTGAGATAGAATTTGAAGCAGAGGGGAGTGCGGAAGTAATTGAAAGAGAGCGTGAAATTTTCATGAACGCTCTTTTGCCTGCGGCAGTTGATGCGATAGTAAGAACACGCGGGGGAAATGTGCGCAATCAATATATTGAAACAGAGCCTTCGCTCGTGATGATTGGTGAAACACCTGCTATTTCGGCTACGGCATTACAATATAACCAAGCTGAAGATATAGATTGGCAAAGAACCAGTTTATCTTCTTATGTTGGAAAATTTGGAAAAGTTAATGACCGAGACTTTGTATTAATTTCTGCATATTATTACGAAAAGAAAAGCGGAATAAAATCTTTTTCAATAGAATCTGTAAAACAGTATTATAATGAGGCAAGGCGCAATAAATATTCTAATCCCAGTCAATTATTAACCGATTTAGCGAAGAAAGGTTTAATTATGGATGACCCTGATAATGGAAGGAAAAGCCCTAAATACTACATTATTTCTAGCGAAGGTATAGAGTACATTAAAAGTTATCGCCCTCAAGAACAAGACGAAAAGAAAAGTACGAAAATAAAGAAGTCACGGGTAAAGGTTAAATCAAAATATGAAGGTATAAATATTGATGAGTTAAACTTGTCGAAATATCCTGAAATTAAAAAGCTTCATGATTTTAAGGAAAAGATGATGATGGTGATGTTCATTGTTACAAATGAAAAAGCTGGGGAGTGGTTTAGTGTGACGGATATAATGTACTTAATGACCGATATTTTTGGAGAGGCAGCAACTGTTGACCAAATTAATGGTGTGTTCAAGCGAGAAAAGCTTTGGTTTAATAAAAGTGAACAGACAGAAAATAATAAAAGAGAAATGAAAAGAAAGTTATTAAATCAAGGGATGGATTTTGCACGTTCACTCCTTGAAAGAAGAGAGTAAATATTCTTGTGGAAAAACAATGAGAAAATTATGGTGTATAAGACATTTATATCGTTCAAATATAGCGATATAGTTGAAGGAAAAACTAACAACTTGAGGGATAGAATTATATCTGCAATGGGGGAAGATGCTCGTTTTTATAATGGGGAACGTGTTATAACTTTGTATTAAATTAATTCACTCCCAACGAGATTTGATAAGAGGGGTAATCTGTAGATAAACAGAAGTGTTATTTACTAAAATGCATAGTATCGGTTTTGTCTTTTATAACATGCGCTAACTTTCATAGCTTTTATCTTAAATGTTTTGGAATTACAAAAAATTAGAATTATTGAAATTTTCGTGATTTGTGATTAAATCCTAACGGGGATGAGGCGATTTGGGCTGTTTTTGTGGTAAAAAATTGCTAGAATTATTTGTGAATTTTTTGATCCAAAAGTTAATTCCGGATGCCAAAAACGCGAATAAACGTTCGTAAATAGACAAAGATATTCGCAAATATCTTTCGTAGCTTTTTATAACATGTTCTAACATCTATAATTCGTAAACCCCTAATAACAAACAGTGAGTTTTATTTTTGTTGGGAGTGAAAGGACGATCATAAAAACGAAATGCACCGTGTGAGCGTTTGGCTTTTGGGTGAGTTTTATTTTTGGTTTGGTTGGCGGGGGTGTTAATTATAATTTGTTGATTACGGTAATTAGGCGCTCGATTTCTTCGTCGAAGTTGGATTCGTTGAATAAGAAATTGTTGCTTGAGATAGGGGATTCGTTGGTGGCGGTATTGTCTAGGAGAACGGGTAAGACGAGTGAGCCGTGCGAGAGGGCGGTTTCTATTTCCTTTTTTACGTGGTAGCTATTTACGTCGGTTTCGCTCGTCAACAACAAGAATAAGCCGTTTTTGTAAGAATGTTCTTTGATGGCACTGTCAACTGCAACGTTCCACAAGTCACCTGACGATACGTCTAGGTCGGTCCATACGGAAAAACCGCGATTAATAAGATAATCTTTTACTCTGCTAACAAAAGGAGAATCTTTACGTTGGTACGAGATAAAAATTTTCGTTTTTCGTATGCGATAAGCAATTTGATTCCTGATATAGTCGTAACAACCGTCGTCCCAAATATTAAATTTGTCAAGCTCAATATTAACTAAATTTATTTTTTTACCACTTGCGATAAGGTTATTGACTATTTCTCTTTCTTTTTTGACGTATTCGGACTTTCTTGCATTCTCACTGTCGCAATATACAAACCAAATTCTTTCATTTATTTCACGTTGAATAAGCATTTGAATTTCGTTCTCGTCGGATAAGCACTTCAAAAAGAACAAAATAGGTTCGTAAAAAAAGGTTTCTTCAATGATATTTCGTATAATTCTTACCTTCTCTATATCAAGATGTGAATGCGATATAAAAAAGTATTGCTTTTGATACTCATAACCACAGTCTAAACATTTATACGTATCCGTTTCTTTTCGATATACTAGGCGCTTGCTTTGACAATTTATGCAACAATTTGTACTCATTACAACGATCTCCTTCTACCTTAACCATAATTATACCACGAGTTAAGAACGAATTCAACACCATTAGATTGACCTAATAAAAAAACAATCGTTGACAGAAAGGGAATTTTGGTGTAAAATTGTGGTAGAGTTCGCAAAAGCGAATAGCAAAATGAAAGAATCGTTCGCAAAAGCGAATAGATAAAGAATGGGTGATATTATGAAATTGATTACCGTAAAAGAAACGGCGGAGAAGTGGGGAATATCTGCGCGCAGGGTACAGATACTTTGTAGCGAAGGTAGAATTAAAGGTACGGTTAGGTTTGGGCGTGCTTGGATGATACCTTCTACTGCCGTTTTGCCTACGCAGAAGCAGGACGACGAGTGTCCTACTTTGCCGATGCCAAGGAAAACGCCTTTTTTGGATATGACTAACGTATACAACGAAAAGGGCAAGGCGGAAGAGTGTGGAGAACTTCTAATCAACAATCACGAAGCGTATTTACTTTACGAAACGCAAATTGCCTACCGCAAAGGAGAGATAGATAAGGTATACGATAGAGCGAGATATTTTTTGCGTGCGCATTCGGGCTTCTACGCTATCTTAGGTGGCGGTATGCTTCTTGCGCAATGCGCTATATGGCGTGGTGATATCAATTTATGGAACGAAGCAAAAAAGCATATTTGTGAAGCGCCGTGTAGGACGCAGGCGGAAAGAGATATAATATCTCTTTCACTTGCGATAATCAATAGTACGATATACGATAGCAAAGACTATCCCGAATGGTTCAAAATTGGAAATTTTGAGTTATTACCTAGCGATTCTCACCCTGCGGCGAAGGTTTTTTACGTAAAATATATCTACATGACTGCGTACGCTATTGCATCGAAAGAGTTTGAATTAGAGGGGATAAAAGGGCTCTCTCTTATGAGAATTTTACCTAACGTAATCGAGCCGCTTATCACTCAAGCGGTGGTGGACAAGACTATTATTCCCGAAATATACCTACGTCTTTCTTGTGCCGTTGCTTACTACTATTCGGGTGCAAAGGACGCGGCGATAACGCATATAGACAAGGCGCTTGAGTTAGCTCTTGCGGACGGGTTATACGGTATTCTGACAGAGTACGTAAGGCATTTTGACGGGCTATTACAAGAGAGAATTCGTCTTATCAACCCTAGCGCAAACATAATAATAGAAGAATACTATCAAAGGTATAAATTAGGCTGGGCGAAACTTTCTAGTGCAATCAAGAATAAATTCATCGTCACCAACTTATCGCAAAGAGAGCACGAAATCGCAAAACTTACGGTGTTTGGTTTCGGTATAAAAGAGATATCCGCTATGCTATCGGTATCCGAATCGACGGTAAAGCAAACCATAGTAAGAATCATGAATAAAGCGGGTATCGACAGCAAAAAAGAGTTCGCGCTAATAATTTAATTGTCTATTTTCGCTTAAGAAAAGACAAAATAATAAACCGAATTAGCAGTCGATAGTTATCACACTCAAAAAGAAAGAATTGCTATAATATTCTTGCATAAAGATATTATAGCTTTTTTATAGGGAAAAGGGTAACTATGACGAGAATCAAAGAGGGCGATTTATACAAAACCATAACGATATCTAACCACACGTTCGATATCCGCTACGGCTATTACGAAGAAGCTGATAGATATAGCAAGTTCAGTGAATTAATTCCCATATTCCCCGATCTTATCAACAACCCCTTATACACGGAAGAAAAATATTTGATTGCAACGCAAATGCAAGACGGTTGCGAGCATTTTGACGGCGATAAGAATTTTGATATCTGCTTCAACTGCACGCATTACAAGAAGATGGACGACCTAATGGGCGTCTGTCTTTGCACTTCTAACAAAAAGAATTAGGACGTATCCAAACGGAGGACTGTATGAAAATAGCATTTAGAATATTGTTACCAATAATAGCAGTATGCGTAATACTTTTAGCGATACCGCTAGCAGTATCACCTAACGAAGCTAGTGCATCGGTACATTACACTCACGAATACGAAAACGGTGTTTGTCAGTGTGGTGAATACGAGCAACCCGATACTAACAATTACGTTTATCAAATAGAAAACGCAGGACAGTATCTATGGTTAGTTGATTACATAAACGCAAACTCCTATTACACCGCAAAAATGGAATTTACCGCTGATTTAGATTTTGACGGGCTAAAATTAGTACCTATCAATATTTTCAAAGGCTCTATCGACGGCAAAGGACATAAAATAAAGAACGTCTATTATTATGCCGAAAATGAAAGATTTGGTTTAATTAATAGGGCGCAAGCGTCGGTAAGCATAACTAACCTTATATTAGATTCTTCCAACACCATAGGCGGTTACGGTACGGCTATAGGTGGACTTATTGCGTATGCGGATGACGGTGCTAACCTTACTATAACTAACGTAGGTATAGAAGCAACCTTTGATTTTGAGTTCAATTCTTCGGTAACAACCGCCGGATACGGTGCTTTCATTGGATACGGCTATCTCAACAATCCCGTAACCTTTACTAATTGTTATTTTGCAGGAAGTTTACAATCGACGTCTACGAGCAGTTCTAAAGTAAAAGTTTTTAACGGAGATTATCCTAGCTATTCTCGACAAAACTATATTAATTGTTATATCAATCCTATCACGAATATGTCAACGGGCATTGATATATGGTCGGATAATACACAAATGTCTTTTACTAATTGCTATGCGCTCACCGGACGCGTGGAGAATTCTGCGACAGGTCTTACTATGGTTAATGCGAATGAATTCGCAAACGGCAAGGTTGCATACTCTTTAGGAAGTCCTTACGGCCAAGAAATTGGCGTTGATCCTAATCCCGTATTAGGTAAAGAAACCACCATTTACGTTGGTGACGACGCTTGCGGAGCAGAATATTCTAACAATACCCATAGTTATGATGAATGGTCGGTAAACGATAGTAACACCGAGCATTTCCAAAAATGTACTAATTGTGACTTCACTGCTTTTCACGGTGAGCACGAAGGCGGTGCGCCCTGTTTAGAAAGCGGAAGCGGAATTTGCACTATATGTTCTTTTAGTTACGGTGAAGGTGCCGTTCACTCGTTTAACAAAGGCATTCTAGCGATAAGCGGTGACGGTCACGCTATCGTATGCGACAATGGTTGCGGAGTGGAAAAAGAAGATTCTTACGTCGCGCACACCTATTCTTACGTTAATAACAACGACGGCACGCATACCGCCTCTTGCGAATGTGGTAGCGTAGTTACTACCGCGCACGATTATACTAACGCTGTCTGCGATTGTGGCGTTATTCAAGAAAGCAAAAAGTTAACGCTAGAAGACTGTCAAACCTTAGGAATTGACGAAAGTTACGTTGATTACTACTACATTGATACTAGTTCTAAATATAAGTGGTTCTTAAATAATTTCTCGTCAAACTATAACGAATTTTCTACTGCAAAACTCTATATTGGTGCGGATATAACCACTACCGAAGCCCTTGCTTCCACCGAATCAAAACCCTATAAAGGCGCTATTGACGGCAACGGCAGTACGATAAACTTTAACCATACCGTTACTAGGACTTACGGATCGCTTTTGGGATACGTAACCGACGTAACCGTCCGCAATATAAATATTAATGCAAATTTATCTACCGCTTATAGGAGCACCGCTACTTTGTTCGGTGTTGTTAACGGCACAGTAAGCGTTGATAAAGTGTTTGTAAACACGGTAATAAATGCAACTGAAGACGTTTACTATGCAAGCGGACTTGCATCTACCGTTACTAACACTGCAACCCTTAATATATCTAACGTTATTTTGTTCGCAACCTATATTCGCGACGGATGGATATACTATCACGGCGGATTCGTTGCTACTAACAATAACGTAGTTAATATCAGTAATTCTTACGTAAACTTCAATTGGCAATGTACGCACACGTCTTCTAGTGACGTAGTTTGTGTCAATGCAAGGGAAGTCAACGTCGATAACGTTTATTATTATGCTAATAAAGGAACTTCTTCGGTAGGCGCAATAGCCATTAACGAAGAAGACTTTGCTAGTGGCAAATTAGCTGCAATGCTCGGCAAACCCTTCGGTCAAAATATCGATAACGGCGGTCAAACAGAAGACTATCCTATTTTTAGCAATGCTACCGTTTATATGGGATATGATTCTTGCGGTGAAAACGATATTTCTAACGTTACTCACTCGGTAAACGACGAATGGATATGGGAAGACGGTTATCATTATCAAACTTGTTCAAATTGTGACGAAAAGGCATATTACGGAGAATGTAAAGGTACGGTTTCTACCTGTACGGAATTAGGTATATGCGCTACTTGTAACCACACCTACGGTGAACTTACGCACGATTATCAACCTACCTATAACGAAACCGACCATTATGAAGAATGTTCCTACTGTCAAGATAAAATTAACGTAACGGCGCATGATTATACTTCTTACGTAAAAAGCGAAGAAGGTCACGTAAAATCTTGTAGTTGCGGTCATTCCGTTGAAGAAAGTCATACCTTTGAAGACGGCTTCTGTGCATGCGGAGTAGTAACGCCCGCTACGTTAATCACTAGCGATAACTATTCAAGTTTAGGCACTACCGATAAGTACGTAGGATACTATGCAATCAAAACGCCTAGCGACTTCGTATGGGCGATAAATTACGCAGGCAACAATACGTCCCTTCACGTAAAAATGGTTTTACTTGACGATTTAACTTTTGCTAGCGATTATACCTTTGTTTCTATAACGACAACGATAAATCTAACTCTTGACGGCAACGGTCATTCCGTTTCGGGAATAACTACCGATAAGCAATACTTTATCTATGGAATAAACGACGTAACGATAAAGAATATATCTTTCTTTAATTTTAGTATCGTTACAAGCGACGACGAAGTAGGTGTATTTTCAAGAATATCAAATACCTTGACGATGCAAAACGTCGTCCTAGAAGGTAAAATTCAAACTTCTTATCACTATAGCACTCCTACTGCTCGTAGAGCGGCTCTTATATCTTCGATAACTTCCGGTAGCATTTATCTAGACAACGTAGTTATCAACGTAATAAGTATGAACCTTGATTATGCGCTTTTCGGTGACGGAACACCCAAAGCAGGATACCTAAAGAACGTTCTTTCGTTAGTACAACCTTATAGCGTAGGTGCCACGCCCGAAGAACTATTAATGGACGCTAACGCAAGTAACGTACTAAAATTATTCAACGTAGTATCTTTTGCTAAATCAACCGAAGCGGATATAGCATCGGGAAGATATGCTTATTTAATTAACAAAGGCAACGCAAATACCACTATCGGTCAAAAACTCGGCGTAGACGCTATGCCTATCATTTCTACCGATAAGGTTTATTGCGACGGTACTCAATATACCAACGCAGTAAGCACTTGCACCGAAGACGTATGCTCTTTCTGTCAATGTGAGAATACGCACACGCACGAGTTCCTCACTTCTTTTGATAGTACGCATCACTTCAATTTATGCGCTTGCGGTCATATAGACGAAAGTACGAAAGTTGAACACACCTTCACCGATTTAAGTTGCTCTTGCGGTTATAATTATCAACCTATTTTTATCACTTCTGAAAACGTGAACGAATATGGCTTAACGGATAGCTATATCGGATACGTTGCCGCTAGCAGCATGTTGGACTTTGATTGGGTAAGCAAAAAGGTGCGTGCTAGAGTAGAGAACTTCAATATCGTATTACTAAACGATATAATAGCTAACGAGAACGTGCTCAATTCTGCTGGTGCGCTCAATTCTAGTTCTTACAACGTTTATTCGGGACTCGGTTATAGCTACTATAACTCCTATTACTACTTTAGCGGAACGATAGACGGCAACGGATATAGCATTAAGGGTTTGTACACTAATGCTAGCGACGGCGGTTTCGTTTCACACGCAAAGGATTTAACTATAAAGAATATCACCTTAGAAGACTTCTATTTTGAAGGAAGCTACGCTTCGGCAATTGTAAATTCTGCAAACAACGTGGTTATAGATAACGTCGTTATGAAAGGAACGGTAGCACCTTCTTACGACAATAGAGCTATTCTTATTAATACCATCAACGGCAATACCATAACGATTAGCGATTCTCTCTTTGCTATCAACAACACCGTAAGTAGGAACGTGTTCACTGTTTCCGAAACCACCGTTATCAACGTAGAAAACACAATTTTCTATACTGCAAGAAATCTATGCACGCACAGCTCACCTTTGAATATATACAACAGTTACAAAATTGGTTCAAGAGGTGTTGCTTACCAATTCCTTGAAGAAGATTTTGCTAACGGAAGGGTTGCTTACGTAATGCTTACGAAAGAACCTACTTTAGAGTGGGGACAAAAGATAGGAACCGATCTTTATCCCGTAAAAGGCGGACCGAAGGTATATTGTAACGGCTCAACCTTTACTAATATGGAAAGCTCTTGCGCGCATCTAGGGTACTGCGATAACTGTGGTAATTCTAATCCGCCTACGTTAACTATCGAAAAGTACGACGTTGACGGCGACGGATATAAGGACGAAGTTTACGAAATAAATACCTTTGCTCATCTAAGATGGTTTAGTACGCAAGTTAACGAATTCGGTAATACCGGTATCAACGCGATTTTGACAAACAATATTGCGTTAAATCCTACGGTTTTGGACGAATCGGGAACGAAACTACTAAATAGTGCTAGTACCTATACCACTTGGACGCCTATAGGCAATGCAAGAGGATTTGCATACACGGGTATTTTTGACGGCAACGACTTCGCAATAAGCGGTCTATACAAAAATAACGAGAACGATAGCAATATTTTCGGACTATTTGGTTACGTAGACGGTGCTATAATTAAGAACCTAACTATTAACGATTCTTACCTAAAAGCATACGGCTCCATAGGCGTATTTGCCGGACAAATAACTAATTCTACCATCGACAACTGCCACTTTGACGGATACGTTTATTCTCATCGCTCCCCTTCAGGCGGAATAGTACACACGGCGAACGATTCTTTCATTCAATATTCTAGCGTATCGGGTAACGGTATATTCTGTCAAAATAGTTATTCTAGCGGTGGCGGTACAATCGCGGCTATCTTAAACAATTCCACTATTGACAGTTGTCTTGTAGCGATAAAAATCACGTACACGACTTATACGGCTGCATTTGCAGGTCAAGCAACCGATAGCACTATCATCAACTCAATTAACTTCTCTAACGATACCGATTACGCATATCAAATAGAAGGTACGCTTACTTTAATCAACAACGCATACAAAGCAAGCGAAAGAACCGATTATAACGGATATACAGAGAGTGACTTTGCAAGTGGACTAGTTGCTTACGAAATTTCTAAATACAACGCTGATAGCGTTTGGGGACAAACTATCGGTGTAGATACTTATCCTATCATCAACGGAAGTAAGGTTTATTGTAACGGCACGGAATTCACGAATACCGAATCAACTTGCAGTTACGTTGGAGGCAAGTGCGCTAATTGTAATAGCTACTCGCCCGCTCATGAAGGTAACTACGACCTTGACGGTGACGGAATAAGCGAAAAGGCTTTCATAATCGATAGCGTTAACCGCTTATTGTGGTTTGCTTCCTACGTAAATAAGGGGAATTACGAAGCAAACGCCGTGCTTACCGTTAACCTATATTTAGGTGGTATTAACTTTATGCCCATAGGTGCTTATTCACCTACGCAAGGTAATTACGTAGCACAATATAGCGGAATATTCGATGGAAAAGGTAACGCAATAGCTAACTTAAACGTGGACGTTACTACAGACTATACCGCGGGACTATTTGGTAGAGTAGTAGGCGGCACAATTAAGAATTTGGGTATCCAGACTGCTACTATTAAGAATACCACTTCCGCTCCTTCCGGAATATTAGCAGGTGAACTTATCGATGCAACTATCGACACCGTATACGTAAGTGGAAGTATTGACGCAACCAATGCTTACGGCCTATCGGCAACGGCTAGCGGAAGCACTATCAACAACGTACTTACTACCTACGCTGGTCTAACGGTAGGAGCAGAAAGCGTAACTAACGGCTATTATATCAACAACAAAGCTATCGACGGAGTAAGCGGTACTTTCGTTACCGTTAACGAAATGCGTAGCGGAAAATACGCGTATATTCTTAACGGCAATTCTTCCGTTAACGTAACCTGGAGGCAAACTCTCGGTACCGATTTGTATCCTACGTTTAATGGTGCAACCGTTTATCTAACTAATAATTGCTACGGTGAAAATATAGCGTACTCTAATACCGCGAGCGAAATAGTACACGTATACGACGGTGTTTGCGACAACGTTTGTAACAACCCCGACTGTATGTACGAAAGAGTGGTTTCTACCCAACACGTATACGATATAGTAGAGCATAACGACACTCACCATTGGGAACAATGTAGCGAGTGCGGATATAGACGCGATATTACTCAACACGTCTACGACGACGATTGCGACACTTTATGTAACGAAGTTGGTTGTAACTATACGCGCGAAGTAGAAGATCACGTTTTCGTACCTAGCTATGACGAAACTCACCACTTCATTGCATGTCAAAGTTGTGGACTATTAGAAAACGAAAGTGAAAAATATCCCCACGCATTCGATAACGTTTGCGATGCAACTTGTAATGAACAAACGTGCGCATACGTAAGAAGCGTGCCCGACCACGATTATCAATATTTTGCAGACGAAACGCAACACGCATACGCTTGTAGTTATTGCGGAACGTTGGATAAGCTAGAAGACCATACCTTCGTCAACGGTATTTGCTCGTGCGAATTCTATCAAGTACCCACCGAAGTTGACGGCTATTATCAAATCGCTAACGCGGGTAACCTATTGTGGTTTGCTAACTACGTAAACGAAGGTAACGTAACGGCTAACGCGAAGTTTGTAAGCAACGTAAATTTACAAGATATCGAATGGACGCCTATCGGAAAAACTAGCACTCTTGCATATAAAGGTACCTTTGACGGCAACGGATACGAAATAGCTAATTTTACCTATACCCTTAGCGACACTTACTATATGGCAGGTATATTTGGATATACGCAATCCGCTACCATTAGATTACTTGGCTTAAAGAATGCTAACGTTACTAATACTCTTAGCACAAGTGGCGAAAGTACGGGAATGTTAGTAGGCTTTGCAACCGACACCTATATATATAACGTATACGCGTACGGTGTAGTAAACGCAACTAACGCAAGTTACGCAGGCGGTATCGTAGGTAGAGCAAGTAACTCTGCTATCGAGAACTGTATCACAAGCGAAACGAAAGTTCTTGGATATAATTCATCTAGTGTGATTTATAAATCGTACGTAACTTCCGACTTTAGTAGCGAACAACTAAGCGGTGGCTACGCTACTATGCAACTTAACACTAACGGCAACAAGAACGTTTGGAAACAAACCATAGGCGGTGACGCTTATCCCGTACTAAGGGGTAGCACGGTATATCCCGTCTACAACAACTGCGGTCACGTAGTAGACGGCTACTCTAACGTAGAAGACACCGATATTCCTTCTTGTGATTACGACCATGGTATCTGCGTTGAAGTAAGTGGCGAAACCCACTACAAAGCGGCTACGTTGAACGGTAACTACTATGAAATAAAAACCGTAACCGACTTACTATGGTTTAACCACTTTGTAAATAGCGGTAACTATAACGCTAACGCTATACTTATGGCGGATATCGATTTAAGTGGTTACGATTGGACTCCGCTTGCAAGAACGAGATTTTATAGCATGCGCGACGGCTTTAACCTTGGCTATAGCGGTACGTTCGATGGTAACAATCACGTAGTAACTAACGTTGACGTCGTTGGTGAAAGTGGCTCTGTAGAAACTTACGGCTTCTTCGGTACTTTGAGCGGAACGGTCAAGAATTTCGGAATTGAAAACTTCATCTTCACCGAAAACGGTGTATCAAAGACTAGCGTAGGTAGTATCGCGGGACTAGTTCTTACCGGTGGTAAGCTAATAAGAACTTACGCAGTTAACGTAACCATATACCTAAGCGACGGTGAAGTAGGTGGCTTGGTAGGCGCACTATATGGTGGCACGATTGATAATTCTTATACGCACGCTCTTACTCTTTCCGGTTCGGCTAAAGGTGGCTTAGTTGGTGTAGGTGTGGATACCAATAATGCAAGAAAAGGTACCGTAACTAACTCTTATAGTGATATGTCCTTATATGGATATTGGACACCTACTAGCAGTAATTCTAGCAAAATCGACGCTACATACTTTACAACGGGTGAAGCAACTTATCTATTCAACGGCGATCAAAGCGTAATCACTTGGTACCAAAATTTATCTAGCGACTTGTATCCTAAACTTAGCGGTTTGCAAGTATATAAAGCATACGTTCATTGTGGTGACGCTATGTGGTACACCAATATCGAGAATGCAGATTATCAAGAACCGCAAAATCACGTATTCGGTGAAGACGGAATTTGCCGTCAGGTTGAAGGCGAATTACATTACGAGCCTACCGAACTTAACGAAGACGGATATTACGAAATAAATAACGTAGGTAATTATCTATATCTTGTTGAAGACTTGAATGCAAATCAAAGAGAAGTCAACGTAATTTTGATGACGGATATTGATCTCTCGCCTTACGGAACGGTAATGATAAGTAAGTTTAGCGGTATTTTTGAAGGTAACAACCACAAGATAACCATTGACTTCGTACCGATTAAGAACGAAACCGTTGCTTTGATGGATAACGTCTCGAATGCAACTATTCGTAACCTTACCATAAGCGGTAACTTACGTACAAGCTATTATCACAATGGACCTTTGGCAGGAAGCGCAAGCAATGCAGTAAGAGTAGAAAACTGCATTATCGACGTAGATATCGTCAACACCTACGGTGGCGTTAACGATTGGACGGGTGGCGTTATTGGCTCAATTAACTACAACGTAACCACCATCAGCTTCGTTAACGTACTCTATATTGGATCTATTTCCGGCAAAAATTCGTACGGCGGTTTTGTTGGATTGATATCTAGTCATAGTTCGTATCATCCCAACGTTTCTATCGTCAATAGCGTATGTATTATAGAGAATCACAATGCATACGGAAATGAAATAAGCACTATTATACCCGATGCTTCGGGACTATGTATAGATAACGTATACTACCTTAACCAAATGGGTAGCGTACAAAATGAAGCGATTAAAATAAGCGCAGAGGACGTAACTAGCGGTAAACTTGCATACTTACTAAACGGTAAGAAAGCGGAAGGTCCTTGGAAACAAACGATAGGTACCGATGCTTATCCTAACTTTACGGGTAAAGCGGTTTACGCAACGGGCGAAAACTGCACGGCGGTTACTTACACTAATACCGCATCTACCGTAAGTCACGCGTTTAATTCAGACGGCGTTTGTCCTTGCGGAAAATATACCCCTGCAGTTTTGAACGAAAATAACGTGTACGAGATAAGCACTATCGGACAATTATTCTGGTTTGCCGAATTCGTAAACGCAGGCAACGTCAACGTAGACGCAATCTTACTTAACGATTTAGATTTAGACGGCTACAAGTGGACGCCTATCGGAATATACGAATCCGCTACTTACTTAGGCACCTTCGACGGTAACTCTCGCGTATTATCTAACGTTACGATAGCAAGACGCGCACCCGAGAATGAAGCGCAATACGTAACCTATGGTATTTTCGGCAATATTTCGGGAACGGTCAAGAATCTCGGCGTAGACGGTATCTATTTTGATTACGTGCTACTTCAAAACGTTGCTATCGGAGGTATTGCAGGTAGAATACTTAATCAAGGTCTTGTTACTGATTGTTACGTAACCAATGCGGAGATAACGATGAACGTACTTATTTCTCGCACGGCATATTTAGGTGGCATAGTAGGATACTCCAACGTTAACAACTCGGTAGTAAATTGTATTACTTACAACAATACTTTGGTAAGGACTAATTACGGCGAAATGGGCGGTATCCTTGGATGCTACGATACGGGCAGATACTACGTTAACTGCTATAGCGACTATGGTTTAAGCTCTAACCGTAAAGGTGGCGAGTACGCTACGTCTATAGAAAAATTCGCTAGTGGCGAAATAGCATACCTACTTAACGGTAGCACTTCGCAAGAAACCAACGTTTGGGGACAAATACTAGGTGCTAGTGGCGATCCGTATCCCCAATTTAGTAAAAATAGCGCGTTAGTATACTATCGTCAAACGGGCGGTTGCACGGAAGAAAGTTTCATTTACGGCTACGCTAACGATAGCGAAAACGTAACTTCACACACCGATAGCGACTCTAACTTAGTTTGCGATTATTGTGGAAACGCAATAGACGCGGTAAAAATGGTTACGGGCGACCTAGTACAATACTTTAGCACCGTAGCGGATGCAATCAAGGTGGCAACTAGCGGCTCGGTTATCACTTTAATTGGAAGCGTTACCGAATCGTTCACCATTCCTAGTGGCGTTACTTTAGTTGTAAACAACGGCATTACCTTAACCTTTGACGAAATAGTAAATAACGGTGTTCTAAAATTAATAGGAACGTTGTCGGGCAATACTTTGAGCGGAAACGGACAATTCTATCTATCTAACACTACTGAAGTCATAACCGAAGACAACGTAAGAATAAAAGATAGTTACGTTTATGCAGGCAAAGATTTAAGTGAAGACGTGAAAGTAGACGCATACTTAGGCTACGAAATTATGGGTGTAGAATTCATTTTAGATAACTGGACGGAGACTTTTGAAGAAAGCGTAATCAACGTAGGTACCTATAATATTATCTTCACCAAAGACGGCACTTCCACTTCTATTACTGCTAGTTTTGAAGTAACGAAAGCAGATTTAGTTGTCAAAGTAAACGCGCATAGCATTAACTATAATTCAGAGCCTTCTAATAGTGGTGTAACCTACGAATACTTATTAGGAAGCGACACAAATGAAGTATTAGGCGGAGAATTAGTTTACACCTACGGTGAATACGTAGTGGGTAGCAAAGTTGGTACTTACGTTATATCGGTAAGCGGATTATCTTCCGATAACTACGATATATCGTACGAAACGGGAATTCTTACCGTAACTTGCGGTGATCCCCACCATTACGACGAGAATTATCAATGCACGGGCTGTGGATATATTTGCCAACACGAAAAATACACCGATACCGTTTGCGACGAATGCGGATATACTCACGTTGAGCACGAATACGAAGACGGCTACTGCACCGAGTGTGGATTTGAACACGACAATCACGTATACGTAGACGGTATTTGTATCTGCGAATTGCTAGAAGAAGCCACCCTAGTTACCGTTGATAACTATTCTTTACTAGGACTAACGGAAGATTACGTAGGCTACTACGCTATCAAGAATGGTTATAACTTCTTATGGTTTGCTAACTATGCGTATAACGATAGGGAAGCGAGCGCGGTACTTCTTAACGATATCGATTTATCCAATATAGAATGGGTAGGCATTGCTAAGACGCAAGACTACGAAGGTACTATCGACGGACGTAATTATACTATCAGTAATCTAAGCGTAACGGGCACTGCCGTAGGTAAATACGGACTAGTAGGTAGCTTGGCTAGCGGTGCGACTATCAGAGACCTAACTATTAACGGAAATATCGACGTCAACGTAACCGAGAATAGCGATTCGCTAACGTACGTAGGCTTGGTAGGTCGTAGTAGCTTAGGTAGTAAGATTATCAACGTTCATTCTAGCGTTCAAATTACCGTAAATAGCGTAAGCCCCGCTTACGTAGGCGGACTACTAGCTTACAACACTTTCAACTTCGATACGAGCGTTACTTACGTCGATAATTCTTCTTATACTGGTATAATAACCGCTAACGGTAAGGGCATAGAAGCGGTAGGCGGTATATTCGGATTTACCAACTATAGCCCCGCTAACAATATCTATAAATCCGTACCTTACCTAACGATGACTAACACCGTATTCGATGGTCAAATAGTATCAAGCAACACCAACGCCATCTACGTAGGCGGACTAGTTGGATTCCACCGCGATTCATACTTAGTACTCAACAACAACCTTGTTCTCGGCGGTATCAACGTAGTTAACGAAACTCACGTTGGTGCTATTGCAGGACATATCGGCGCACATCAAAAGGCTATAGAAAGCATTGTTAACAACTACGCTATAGGAACTAAATTATATGGTTCTTCGGAAGAATACAACGATGAGATGGTTGACGGCTATTTCAGTGTAGTGGTAGACGATACCGCAAGTTTGGTAACCGAAACAGACCTAACAAGTGGTAAGGTGGCATACCTACTTGGTGACGCTTTCGGACAAAAACTAGGCGTTGACGCGGTACCTAAATTTAGAACTAACGACAATATTGTTTACGGTGGATACTTGCTCTGCGGTGACAAAGAAATGCTTTATTCTAACGATAGTAGCGCATTGCTCGTTACCCGCCCCGACCACACTTGGGATAACGGTCTAGTTACCGATCCCGCTACCTGTACGGAAAAAGGTACTGCACTATATACTTGTACCGAATGTGGCGAAACCAAAGAAGAGTCGCTACCTAAGACCGCCCACGAATATTCCGATAAGTGGACTAGCGACGACGACAACCACTGGCACGAATGCGTATGTGGTGACGTAATTGATATTGAAGAGCACGACTTTGACGAAGGCGTAGTTACGTTAGAGCCCACCGAAGAAAATAACGGTATCAAGGTTTACACTTGCTCTATTTGTGGCTACGAATTAGAAGAAGAACTTGCCAAGCTTACTCATACGCACACGTACGCCGATACCTATTCTTATAACGAAACTAACCACTGGTACGCATCTACCTGCGGACACAACGTAAGACTTGAAGAAGGCGAACATCAATGGGACGAAGGCACGGTAACTAAGGACGCGTCCTGCACCGAAGAAGGTAAGATGGTATTAGAATGTACTATTTGTCATTACTCAAAAGAAGTTGCTATTCCTGAGACCGACCACACCTATTCGGAAGAGTGGACTAGCGATAGCGTTAGCCACTGGCGCGAAGCAACTTGCGGATGTATGGAAGTAACCGACCACGGCACGCACGTAATTAATGGTTGGAGATTGGTTAGCGAACAATCTTGCACCACGCCCGAAGCATACGAAGGCGTTTGCGAAATCTGCGAATACGTTGTTACCCGTATAGATAAGCCCGCTAGCGGACATAGTTATGCGGAAGAATGGACGATTACCGACACTCACCACTACCACGCATCTACCTGCGGACACGAAGATAAAAAAGACTACGGCGTTCATATTTGGAATGAAGGCGTTGTAGAAAAACAACCCGACTGCGAAGAAGAAGGCTTGCTCGTTAAGACGTGTACTATCTGTCTAACCGAGAAGGAAGAAAGTATCCCCGCTACCGGCCACGAGTTTAGTAAAGAGTGGAGTTACGACGACGATACGCACTGGCATCAAGCAACTTGCGGTCACGAAGTAATCAAGGACGAAAGCGCACACGTATGGGATAACGGCACTATCGTTGACCAAACGGAAACTACTATTACCAAAGAATACAAGTGCTTCTGCGGAGCGACCACTCAAGACACCATTGACGTAACCGAGCATAGACACACCTACGACACTACGCAATGGGTAACGAGCGACACTCACCACTGGCATCAAGCAACTTGCGAACATACTTTAGAGAAGAGCGACTATCAAGAACACGTAATGATTTGGGAAGAAATTTCACCCGCTACTTGTTCGGAAGCGCAAAAATTGTATGGTTATTGCGAAACTTGCGGTTTTGAGAAGGAAAAAGACGGCAATGAAGCAACGGGACACACCTACGCAAGCGGATTTACCTTCGATGATGATTACCACTGGCATGAATCAACCTGTACTTGCGGTAACGCACCTATAACCAAAGAACATCACGAATATACTTGGTCGCAACAAACCAAACCTTCGTGCGACGTTGCCGAAGTACTCGTAGGCGTATGTAAGTGTGGTAGCCGTGTTACCAAAGAAGGCGCACCCGCGACGGGACACTCTTATTCAACCGAATGGACGACTAATGCAACTCACCACTATCATAGTGCTATTTGCGGACACGACATCTTCCCGAAAGACTACGCAGAGCACGACTTTGACGAAGGCAAAGTAACCAAAGAAACTTCTTGCTCAGCCCCCGGCGAAATGACGTTCACTTGCCAAGACTGTCAATACGTAAGGAAAGAAACCATACCGCAAACCGATCACGTATATACAACCGAATGGTCTAAAGACCTTACTTACCACTGGCACGTTTGCGTAGAATGTGGCGATAGAGAAGATAGAGAAGCACACCTTTACGGCGAGGGTACGGTGACGAAAGAAGCAACTTGCACCGAAAGCGGTATCAGAGATTACGTTTGCGCAACCTGTAAGCAAGAAAAAACCGAAGTTATACCTAAGCTTCCGCATACCTACGGAGAATGGATAATTACCGACACCCACCACTACCGTGAATGTACTTGTGGAGATAAAGCTAACTACGAAGAGCATACTTACGGACAATGGATAGTAGTAACCGAGCCTACGTTAGAAACCGACGGCTTACTCAAGAAAGTTTGCTCGCAAGACGGTTGCAATAAAGAAATAACTAGACTTATTGAACACCTAAGCGTTGACAACGGTTATACTTACGAAGTAAACACCGAACCCACCGCTACCACCACGGGTACGGCAACCTACACTATCACGGTAGACGGACAAACGCACGCTTTCACGGTAATCTTACCTATTGTGGAAGAAAGTGAAGAACCTATCGAACTAGAAGAAGGCCTATCGGGCGGTGCGATTGCAGGTATCGTAATAGGTTCGGTATTCGGCGCAATACTACTAGCAGGAGGCGTAATGGCAATACTCTGGTTCGTTGTTAAGAAAAAAACCATGGAAGAACTCTTAAGACTTCTTTCTAAAAAAGGTTCAAAGAATGGTGAAGCTAACGAATAGCCATAGCTAAAAGATAAAAAAACAAAATTTTTAGCAAAAATCATAAAAAAGAGCGAATTTTCGCTCTTTTTTGCTATCGTTGAGTTTGAGTGCGTGTTTTGGGTGAAATATACGCGCTTGACGAAGTTTGTACTTAGTGTTAGAATTAGGCTGGATACGGTTTGGCTTCCGTATATCACGTTTTTTGGAGTTTAATATGAAAATAGCAAAGAAGCTTATGCTGGTAGTTATATTTACGTTGCTGTTTTGCATGAGCATAGTATTTACCGCGTGCGAAGAAGACCTAGGCGACGCTACCGACGATATTGGTGGTGGTACTGGTAATGAAAACGAGGGCGGTGATGGTAATAACGAAGAAGAATTCGTTTTGCCTAAGGAAGAAGGATATAATCAAATCACTTTCTATTGGTCCTATCCCGGAGTTATAGAGAATTGTGACGTTTGGGTATGGTGGGATGGTAAAGAAGGTAGCGGATATCTTCTACACCCTTGTAAGTACGGAGCAAAAGCTATGATTAACGTACCCGTTGGTATAGATACCGTAGGCTTTATCGTACGTCGCGATTGTTCGGAGCCCGGTGGTAACGCGTGGGGCACGGCAACTAAGGACTTTGCAGAAGACCGTCAAGCAACCTTGATAGGCGAAGACACCGTTATTTACTTAAAGAGTGGTGACGGATTTCAATACACTAGCACCGATGGTGGTGAGAATTTGACTATTATAAAAATGTTTAGAATTGCAGGAATAACAGCGTTTGATACCATTCGTTATAGCATTACTCCGAAGACGAAAATCACGTCTCTCGATATGGTTAAGCTTTACGAAGGTGATAGAGAAATAGAAATAACCAATTTGAGTAGTTTAGATAACGAAGTAGATAATGGCGTTATCACGGTAAGTGAAAAACTCGACGTTACTAAGAATTACCGTCTTGCTATCGAAGGCTATGGCGAAAAAGAAGTAGTACCCACCGATATATTCGACAGTGAAGAATTTATCGAAGAATACGTTTATACCGGTGACGACTTGGGTGCAACGATAGACGGCACGTCTACCACCTTTAGAGTATGGGCACCTACCGCAAGTAAGGTTGTGCTTAACCTTTTCAATGCAGGTAACGGCGGAGAAGCGTACGCTAATAGAGAAATGGTTAAAGGCGAAAAAGGCGTTTGGGAATATACCGAAGCTAATTGCGGTCACGGCAAATATTACACCTATTCAGTTACCACTTCGGTAGGTACGCAAGAAGCGGTTGATCCTTATGCAAAATCAGCAGGCGTTAACGGCGACAGGGGTATGGTAATAGATTTAGATAGTACCGATCCTACCGACTGGGAGAGTGAAGAATATATTTCTACCTCTAAGTACACCGACGCTACCATTTGGGAAGTACACGTAAGAGATTTTAGTAACAAGATAGCGTCTTCTCAATACAAAGGTAAATACCTTGCTTTTACCGAAAGAGGACTTACTAACTCTAGTGGCGTAAGCGTGGGCGTTGATTACCTTATTAATCTCGGTATCTCGCACGTACATCTTCTACCCGTATACGACTATGCAACGGTAGACGAAACTAACCCTAACGAACAATTTAACTGGGGATACGATCCCAAGAATTATAACGTACCCGAAGGAAGCTACAGTACCGATCCTTATAACGGAGAAGTAAGAGTTAACGAGTATAAACGCATGGTTCAATCTCTTCACGACGCTAATCTAGGCGTAATCATGGACGTCGTTTATAACCATACTTACGACGCTAACTCGTCCTTTAATAAGATAGTACCTTACTACTACTATCGCTACACCGCTACGGGTGCTAACTCTTCCGCAAGCGGTTGTGGTAACGATACCGCGTCCGAAAGAGCAATGTACGGCAAATTCATGGTAGATAGCGTTAAGTATTGGGTTAGCGAATATAAACTTGACGGTCTAAGATTCGACCTAATGGGCTTACACGATTTAGAAACCATGAAAAAGATAGAACAAGCGGTTCACGAAATCAATCCTTCCGCTATTATCTACGGTGAAGGTTGGACTATGGGTAGCACCATTGACGGAAGCGCGCAAGCTAACCAAGGCAATATATCCAAGATAGAAAAAACCAAAGGCGCCGCAGGTAGCGTAGCGGTATTTAACGACGTAATTAGAGACGGACTAAAGGGTAGCACCTTTAATCATACCGCAAAAGGCTATATCAGTGGCTCGTACGATTCTACTAGAGAAAGTGTAAAATTCGGTATCCGCGGTGGCACGGGCGCAGGCGGTGCAGGTTGGAGCGTAAAGAATGGAGCGGTCATTAACTACGTTAGCGCGCACGATAACCACACGCTTTGGGACAAATTAGCAATTTCTAACGCGGACAACACCGAAGAAGAAAGAATTGCTATGAATAAGCTTGGTTTTGCTATCGTTATCCTTTCTAAAGGCACGCCTTTCATGCAAGCGGGTGAAGAAATGCTTCGTACTAAGGGCGGTGACGAAAATAGTTACAAGTCTAGCGACGAAGTCAACAATATCGATTGGGAAAGTTTAACTTTAGATAGCAATCAATACGCTACTATGCAATATTACAAAGGCTTGATAGCGTTAAGAAATGCAAACTACGTCCTTCGCGCTAACGATGGCGTAGCGATTACCTTTACCAATTTAGATAACGGCGGTATGGTGGTTAGTTACACCGATAACCGTACCAATTCAAAAATGCTCGCTATCATTAATCCTTCGGAAGAAAGCCTATCTTACGAATTAAACGGCGAGTGGAAACTTCTTGCAGACGGCAACACCGCAGGAAGCGAAGTTATCCGTACCGATAGCGGAACTATCACCATAGGCGCAAGAAGCGTACTAATTTACAAAAAATAGTTAAATAGGTTAAGAGCAACTTTTACCACGCACGTAGGGTAAGGTTGCTCTTTTTTTTACCTGTTGACAAAACGAGATAACTTTGTTATCATAATCTTGAACGATTTGTAAAGGGGTACCCCTTTAGTTATGTATTCTACATAACTATAACAACTTAGTTAGTAAAAAAAGAGTTTCTTAACTCTTAACAATAAAAAAAACAAAAAAAACCGCAAACGAAGTTTGCAAAAAAAATGGAGGTTAACATGAAAAAGAAATTGTTACTTTGTCTTGCTCTAGTACTTGTAGCTATTCTTTCGTTATCCGTTTTCGTTGCTTGTAACGAAGAAGGTACTCCCGATAACAACGGAGACCAAACTGGCGGCGATACTACTGGTGGCGACAATACTGGAGATCAAACCGGTAGCGACAAGGTTACCGTAAGCTGGTACAACGGAACGACCTTATTAAAAGAAGAACAAGTTGATAAGGGCACCGTACTTACCACTTGGACTCCCGAAGTAGAAGGCAAGACCTTTATGGGTTGGTATTCCGAAATCTCTCTAACCATTGCTTGGGATTTTGCTACGGCAGTTAACGAAGACGTTGACATCTTTGCTGGATTCCGTACCGATAGCTTCACCGAAGATACGACCGAATGGTATCTAATCGGTAGTGGCGCAGGCACTCTTAAGGACAGCAACTGGAACGAATCTGATCCCGATGTTATGAAGTTAGCAAGAGTTGACGAAGCTAACGTTAATAAGTTCACCATCACCGCTACTCTTTATGAAGGCGACGCTTTCCAAATCAGAGCTAAGGGTACCTGGACCGGTCAACACGGTGTTGGATATCTTAATGGATATACCGCTTTGGAAGAAGCTGACGGCGACGTAGTAGGTGAAGTTGTTGTTAACGAAGAACGTTATTTCTACGCTAACAAAGGCTTTGGCGACGTAGCAACCGGTTGGGACGTAAAAGTTGCTAAGAGCGGTATCTACGTACTTACTCTTCAAACATTCCCCGGAAGCAGTGCTTACGATAAGATCTACTTCGAACGCACTGGTGACGCTCCCGTTATCGAAGAAACCCACAAAATGGCTATCATCGGTACCATGAATAATTGGAGCACCGAATATGCAGACGACAGCGAATGGTTAATGATCGCTGACGACGCTACTAAGCAAGCATTCACTCTAAGCTTCTTCGTAACCGAAGATATGTACGGAATTAAGTACGATAGTGAAACTGGCGAACCTATCCAAAAGGTTGAAGCGGGCGAACCCGTTGTAGACGAAGAAGGTAATCCCGTTTACGAAAGATATGATTATGCAGAACTAAAAGTTTATAACATCGTTAACAGCAAGTACTATGGTGACGAAGCTGACGCTAACTTCCAAGTTACCAAAGGTAAGTACACCGTTAAGTTCAACGTTGCTGACGACGTAGCTACCGTTACTCGTGAAAGCGAAGGTTTCTTCCTTGCTGGCGTATTAGATGGTGGAGATAGCTGGATTGCTACCGCTGCACATCCTCTTACCAAAGTAAGTGATACCGAATACGTAGCATACTACACCTTCACTTCCGCTGATTACAAAGATTGGATGGCTGAAAGCAAGGGTGCTGTAAAAGTTGTTTACGGTTTCTCTGGTGGCAGTGAAGACCTAATTTGGTACGGCGCTGACGCAGACGGTGCTAACGTAATGGTTTCCGAAAGTGGACTTTATATGATTAGGCTAACCCTTAACGATGCAGAAGACCTTAACGCTGGTGGTATCGTAACCGCTACTAAGTTGGAAGGTTTCTACCTAGTAGGCACCATCGTTGACGGTGACACTTGGGCTCCCGAAGTTGGTAACGAACTTACCGACGGAAGCATCACCTATACTTTCGAAGATAAGGACACCGCTTCTTGGTTAGGCGAAGGCGAATTCGCTGCTATCAAGATTATCGAAGTTCTTGCAGAAGCTAACGTTGCTGACGACGGTACCGAAAGCTTCATCGTATGGTACGGTGGCGGCGAAGACGGCCAAGCTAACGTAATCATACCTACCGCAGGTACTTACACTATCACTATTAACGAAGGCGTTATTACCGTAACTGCTGCTGAATAGTAAATATCAAACGGACGTTTTACGTATGGGCGAGTCTGCCCATACGTAAAATTATTTTTATCAATTTATTAAGGAGATAACCATGAAAAAGATAGTAAAAATATTAGCTCTTGTTATGGCTTTTTCTATATTTACTTGCGTGTTTATGGCATGTAGCGATGATGGTAACACCGATAACAACGGTGGTAACAATTCCACAGGTGGCAACACTACAGGCGAAGGCAGTAAGTACACTCTAGTAGTTTGGGGCGCACAAGAAGACCAAGCAATGCTAAAAGAAATGTGCAACGCTTACGCTGCCGCTAATCCGCAAAACACCTATAAGTTCTTATTCGGCGTACAAAGCGAAAGCGACGCAGCTGATAAGGTTCTTAACGACCTTACTAGCGGTCCCGACGTATTCAGCTTTGCATCCGACCAAATCAACAAGTTAGTTACCGCGGGCGCACTTGCTCGTCTTGGTGGTAACATTCTTGAAGAAGTTAAGAGTATCAACAGTGCAGAAAGCGTAGACGCAGCTACCGTAAAAATCAACGGTGAAGACATGACTTACGCATATCCTAGCACTGGTGACAACTGCTACTTCCTTTATTACGACAAGAGCAAGTTAAATCTTGACGACGTAGCTACTCTTGACGGAATCTTAGCAAAAGCAGCTTCTCTTAACAAAAAAGTTCATTACAAGCTAAACGAAGACGGTTGGTATCTATCCAGCTTCTTCTTCAGCAATCCTAACCTAAAGTACGACGTAACCTACGATGCTAACATGACCGAAACCGCAGTTAGTCTTAACTACAACAACGCAGAAGGTCTAGAAGTTATGAAAGCACTTCGTTCTTACCTAAGCAACGGTGCTTTGGTTGCTAACACCGACGATGCAAAACTTCTTAACGCAGTATCTAACGGCGAAGCAATCGCAGCAGTAAGCGGAACTTGGAATGCAAAAGCTATCCAAGCAGCATGGGGCGACAACATGGGCGTTATCAAACTTCCTACCGCTACCATTGGTGGACAACAAAAACAACTTACTAGCTACTTTGGTTACAAACTAATGGGCGTTAACAACATGTCCAAGAATAAGGGTGAAGCTCACAAACTAGCTATGTGGCTAACCAACCAACAAAACCAATTGTTAAGATTCCAAACCAGAGGATTTGGACCTACCAACAAGGTTGTTGCAGATATGGATATCGTTAAGAACGATCTAGTTATGAGTGCAGTATTCAGTCAACAACAATATAGCCGTACCCAAAAGGGCGTTCCCGGCGCATATTGGACTCCCATGAGCAGTCTAGTAACTTCTATCATCACTTCTCTACAAAACGGTGAAGAAGTAACGGACGCAACGCTACAAGAATCACTCGACGCATTAGTTGCTGCAGTTAATAAGACTGCTGAATAAAAAAAATAGGTAAATAGGGGCAAAAGGGGATACCCTTTGCCCTTATTTTACAATCGTACGGAGGACCTTATTATGGATCTCGAGTATTACAAACTGACGTTTTTCCAAAAAGTCGCGTACAAGACTAAGAAGTTTTTTAGTGGCTTTCCAAAGGCGTTTTGTAATTTTTTCATTAATTTAGGCAAAAAAACGTCGGCATTTTTTATCCGATTTTTTAATGCTATCAAGAACTTTTTCCTTGCTTTTATACAAGGTGATATCGTTACGAAAATTTCGTACTTCGTAATGGGTACGGGACACGTATTTCGCGGTCAAATAGTAAAAGGTATTATTTATTTCTTACTAGAAGTGGTATTTATCCTATATCTAGTGCTATTTGGCGGTAGTTATCTAGGAATGTTCTTCGAGAACTTCTTTACGGGCGGAGCGCTCGGAAGGACTGAAACTCACGAATCGAACGTCTGGAATGACGAACTTGGCGAATACGAAGTTGTTTGGGGAGATAACTCTTTCCATATCTTACTTTACGGTATCCTTACACTTTGTATAGTATTGTTCTTTGCTTACGTTTACGTTCGTTCTATCAAAGAGAGCGTAAGACTAGAAGAAGCAAAAATTATGGGTAAAAAACCCGATAATTTCAAAAGAGAACTAGGTAGTCTAATGGACGGGAAGTTCCATCTACCGCTATTGTCACTTCCTATGGTAGGACTGTTCATGTTTACGGTCGTACCGCTCATTACTATGATTATGATAGCCTTCACCAACTACGATGCTTCGCACGAAGTACCGTATCACTTGTTCGATTGGGTAGGCTTTGAGAACTTTGCATCGTTATTTAGCGGAGATACGGGTAGGTCGGCTACGTTTGGTAGAGTACTTGGGTGGACTCTAATTTGGGCGTTCTTTGCGACCTTTACCAACTATTTCGGCGGAATGATTCTTGCATTGTTAATAAACAAAAAGGGAATTCGCTTCAAAAAAGGATTCCGTACCGCATTCGTCGCTACCATCGCGGTACCGCAATTCGTTAGTCTACTTCTTATGTCGAAGATGCTTGACGAAGGCGGTGGTATCATTACGCAATGGATAGAACAAATCTTTGGATATCATATGCAATTCGGCTTAGATATCACGACGACGAGAATTTGTATCATTATCGTCAATATGTGGATAGGCGTTCCTTACAGTATGCTTATCTGCTCGGGTATTCTTATGAATATCCCTGCCGACCTTTATGAGTCGGCAAAAATCGACGGTGCAGGCCCGGTAAGAAGTTTCTTCAAGATAACCTTACCTTATATGTTGTTCGTAACGGGTCCGTACCTAATCACGCAATTTATCGGTAATATCAATAACTTTAACGTAATATTCTTGTTGTCGGGCGGTGGACCGGGCGATATTCTCAAATACACCGACGGTGCAAAGGGTACCGACCTATTGATAACGTGGCTCTACAAGCTATCGCTAGGCGTAGACAAGGATTACAAACTCGCGTCCGTTATCGGTATTCTAGTGTTCGTTATTTCCGCAGTATTCTCGTTGCTCGTATACAACAAGTCGTCTGCCGTTAAGAAAGAGGAGGATTTCCAATAATGAGTGAAATTAATAACGTTGAGAACAAAGCTAGCGTAATTAACGTTTCCGCTCCTCTCGATTACGAAGCGATCAAAAGAGAGTGGGAAGAGATTGATAAGTTAGAAGCATCTCTACCTGCGGAAGTTAAACGCAATAGAAAACTCGGTATGAAAGCACGTAAGACTATCGGTCTAACGGCTACGCATATCATATTGATAGTTCTTTCTATCATTTGGCTAGTACCCCTAGCATATCTAGTAGTACAATCGTTTAGAGCAGAACCGGGCGCGTGGAGCGATACCTTCTTCCCCAAGACTTGGACGATAGATAACTACGTAAGACTATTTACAGAAACCGAATTTTTGCGTTGGTACGGCAACACCCTTATCGTGGCGGTTTGTTCTTGTATTATAACGACTTTATTCGTGCTAGCAGTATCTTACGCATTCAGCCGTATCAAGTTTAAGATGAGAAAGCCTATGATGAACGTAATGCTTATCCTAGGTATGTTCCCCGGATTTATGAGTATGACGGCAGTATATTTCTTGCTAAAAATACTTCTTCCTAACAACTATCAATCACTACTTAGCTTGATTATAGTTTATTCCGCGGGCGCGGCGCTCAGCTACTATATTGCAAAAGGCTTCTTCGATACCGTACCGAAGTCCCTTGACGAAGCGGCAAGAATAGACGGCGCAAGCAGAGCACAAGTATTCTGGAAGATAATCATACCGCTAAGTAAGCCCATAATTATCTATACCATACTTATTAGCTTCATTTCACCTTGGTGCGACTATATCTTCGTTAGTTTCATTATGTCGGGTGTACCTGATATAGGTATGTACACCGTTTCGCTCGGTATGTACAAATGGCTAGAAAGAGAACAAATTCACCAATATTTCACCACGTTCTGTGCGGCGGCGGTTATCGTTGCTACACCGATAGTAGCGCTATTTATGTGGCTACAAAAATACTACGTAGAAGGCATTACCGGCGGTAGTGTAAAAGGATAGGCTATGAAAAAAATATTAGTTTTTGTATTAATAATTTGTTGCCTATCTACCGCGCTACTATTGTTCGGTTGTCAAGAACAACAAGACGTTGGCAATAATGGCGAAATTCCGCAAAAAGAGCTCAATATTATCGACGATAATTATAGGAACTGGTACGAAATATTCGTATACAGCTACTACGATACCGACGGCAACGGAATAGGCGACCTTAACGGTGTTACCGCTAAACTCGACTATATAAAAGAAATGGGCTACAACGGAATTTGGTTAATGCCCATTAACCCCGCTACGAGCTACCATAAATACGACGTAGAAGACTACTACAATATTGACGAAGACTTCGGCACCGTAGAAGATATGGAGAATCTTCTTAAAGAAGCTCACGCAAGGGGAATTAAAGTCATAATGGACCTTGTAGTTAACCATAGCTCGGTAGAACACCCCTGGTTCAAACAAGCCGTTCAATATATCCGCAACACGGGTAAAGTAGGCGGTCCTTACGGTGACTATTACGTTTTCAAAACCAAATCGGAGAGTGGATATACCCAAGTAAGCGGTACGCAATTCTACTACGAATCTAGATTTTGGTCGGGAATGCCCGATTTGAATCTTGATAGCCAAGCGGTCAAAGACGAAATAACGAATATTATGAGTTTTTGGCTAAATAAAGGCGTAGATGGATTTAGACTAGACGCGGTTACTAGCTACTACACTGGCGACGTAAATAAGAACGTAGAATTCCTATCTTGGCTCAATACTACGGCAAAAAGTATCAAACCTAGCTGCTACATCGTAGGCGAAGCCTGGATAGATAACGACATGATGATCGCAGAATACTACGAAAGCGGAGTGGATAGCTTCTTTACCTTCACCACCTCTCAAGGTACGGGCACTATTGCAAGCGCACTTCGTGATTTAAGAGTAGATAACGGCAAGTTCTATACCGATTTACAACTAAAACTTCAAGATAGATATCAAAAAGGTATCCTTGCACCTTTCTTAGGTAATCACGATACGGGCCGTCCCGGTTCCTTCATGGTAGGCGAAGATAAGGTAAAAATGGCCGGTGGACTACTTGCTATGCTTAACGGAAGCACCTTCGTTTATTACGGTGAAGAAATCGGCATGATAAGTAAAGATTCCGCTAGTAGTGATCCGCACAAGCGTATTGCTATGTACTGGGATGAAGGCGTTTATCAAGGTTGGTGCTACAAGAGTCCCGAGAATATCACTATCACAGAAGAAAATTACTACTATCCTACGGTAAAAGAACAACAAGCGGACGAAAATAGTATTCTTAACTATTACAAGAACGCTATGAGATTGAGGAACACCTTCCCCATGATCGCGCGCGGTACCGTAGAAGGTATGACGGGTAGTTTTTCTAACTTCGTTAGCGTTATCCGTAAGACCTACGAAGGAAAGAGTATCGTAATAGTAATTAACCTTGATAGAGAGTTCAGTCAAGAAGTAAAAGTAGAAGAAAACTGGGGTTGCACCGTACTTTGCGACAGTCTATGCGCTAACGGTGGCACTAAAGTTGAATACAATGAAGAAACGAGCACGCTAACCATGCCTGCTTACAGTATTGCTATATTAGAAGAATAAGAAAAAAAAGGAGACACGTTATGGCTAATTTGTCATTAAAACATATTTATAAGGTATACGATGGTAAGGTAAAAGCAGTTAACGATTTTTGTATGGAAATCGAAGATAAAGAGTTCATCGTCTTCGTCGGCCCGTCGGGTTGCGGTAAGAGTACGACTTTGCGTATGATAGCTGGTCTAGAAGAAATATCCGCAGGCGAATTGAGAATAGACGACGTTATCGTCAACGACTTCGAGCCTAAGGACCGTAATATAGCAATGGTTTTCCAAAACTACGCGCTATATCCCCATATGACGGTTTACGAAAATATGGCGTTCAGTTTGAAGATTTTCAAACTATCAAAGGAAGAAATCCACGAGAAGGTTATAGAAGCGGCAAAAATCTTAGGTATCACCGAATATCTTGATAGAAAGCCGAAAGCATTGTCGGGCGGTCAACGTCAACGTGTTGCGCTCGGTAGAGCAATCGTCCGTAACCCTAAAGTCTTCTTACTTGACGAACCGCTATCCAACCTAGATGCAAAACTTCGTGCAGCAATGCGTGCGGAAATTACGCGCTTACACGAAAGACTTAACGCAACCTTTATCTACGTTACCCACGACCAAGTAGAAGCTATGACTATGGGTACAAGAATCGTAGTTATGAAACTCGGTTACGTTCAACAAATCGACACACCCCAAAATCTATATAAGTATCCTAGCAATATGTTCGTTGCAGGATTTATCGGCACACCGCAAATGAACTTCTTCGACGGCACTATCGTAAAAAACGGCGACGAAGTAACCTTCAATCTCGACTGCGGTACCGAACTAAAAGTAGACTATCGTATCGTCAATAAGATTATGACCAAATACATGGACGGCAATCACAAGGTCGTAGTAGGTATTAGACCGGACGACGTTAAGTTGTACGACGGTCAAGACGATAACTACATCAAGGTAAAAGCAGTTGTTAGCGTAGTAGAAGCTTTGGGTAGCGAAACTATCCTTTATGCTAACCTAAACACCGATAACATCGACGGAACGGATGCAGGTGCAATCACCATTAAAGCAGGTCCTGATTGCTTTGCAAAACGTGGAGATATCGTTGACATCGCTATCAACAAGCACAACCTACACGTATTTGATAAAGAGACCGAAGAGAGCATTAAGATCCGCGTTCCCGTTAACAACGTACTCACTTGCTCGGTAAATAACAACACTATCGACTTGTTCGGTCAAGTGTTCGATTTGCCCGAAGCAATTAAGGCAGAAGACAAGGACAACGTAGAAATCACCCTTCCTACTAGAGCAGTTATTCTAGGAAGCGGCAACGGCAAAGCAAAAGTTATTAAGGTAGAGACCGTAGATAAAGTTACTTTGTACGAACTAGAAGTTAAAGGCAAAACCATGTTTGCTACCGAATTAGGCGAAGCAAAATATAGTGAAGGGGAAGAACTTAACTTTGGTATCGACTATAAGCAAATCGCTATCCCCGAATGCAACGTAGAACCTATCAATTTGGTTAATTCACTAAAAGGCGACTTCGTGAAAATTAAAGAAAAGGGCGAGAATGGCAAGAAGAAATATAATTTCTACTTCCGTATGGCAGGACAACAAATCACCGCGGTAGACGAAATTAGCACCAAGCTATTTGCTTGTAAGGATGCAAAGATATTTAAGACTCCGTTAGAATATATCTTTGACGTTAACGACGTACGTTTTTGCAGTGAGAACGTTCCTAACGCAACCCTACTAGGCACGGTAAAAGAAGTCCTTGCTTACGGCGAAGAAAAATACGTTAAGATAAACGTAGGCGAAGAAACCGTAGTAGTTAAGTGGTGTGACGGTATCAACGTAGGCGACAGCGTTAACCTTGCTATCAACGTAAATAACTTCACCGTTAAAGATAGCGCACTCGATATTATTATTGTATAATAGCAAAAAACTAACGTATAAAATAATAGCCGTTTTCAACAAAATCGGCTATTTTTTAATGGTAAAAAATCTTGAAAAAATAGCAAAATTTAATATAATTAGGCTCTGTCACATCACCTGTTTGATTTTTGACGGAAAACTACTGCGTAATACTTCGCGTTTTGCTCGGTTATAGACCACTGCGGGTATACTGCCCTTACAAAACACTTGTCTTACTTGTATTTTTCTCGTCAATCTAGCAAAAAAAATTTTGCTATAAATCCACCATTTTCTGTGACATAGCCTATAATTAAAATATGAATAGAGAAGAATTAGAAAAATATATATTCGATACCTACGGAGTAGAAGGCGAAACCCCGTGGCTTGACGAGCCCACCTTTAAGGTGTTTAGACACGCTAATAACAGAAAATGGTTCGCTATCATTATGACGATAGGTAAAGATAAACTAAAACTTGACGAAGATGGAGATATAGACGTAGTTAACTATAAGTGTGATCCATACCTAATCCCCGTTTTGCGTAAAGAAAACGGCATTTTTCCCGCCTATCACATGAACAAAGAGCATTGGCTCACCGCTTCTCTTGACGGTAGCGTTTCAAAAGAAAACCACCAATTTTTACTCGATATGAGCTACGAATTAACGGGTGTAAAACCACCTAAAAAGCACTAAAATTAATATTAAAACTAAAAATCACGATAATTCACCATATTGCATGGATACTTTTGCAAAAAGTATATTGCTTTACGATAAGAGTTATGTTATACTGTAATTTAGCGAAAAACGAGATTTTTTGACGAAAAGTATGGGCAAAAAGTGTACTTTTTGTAAAAAAGGAGATGAAATGGGTACTTCTATTTGTGTGGCATTATGTATTTCTATTTGTTTGGTGGTGTTATCCATTGTTTTAGGAAGGGTAGTGCACGTTAAGAATTTGAAGGAGCATAGGGATATTACTACAAGGCGAAGCCATATTTTGACGCCCTTCCAAATCTTTTTGATAGGGTTCTTCCTTTCGGCATTCGTTTTGTTCTTGCCCGTTTATTTTAACGACTATTTTGCTAGCGACGAGGTTTTTGAAAAGACGATAAAGTCTATTTTGTTGTCTATTCATAACACCATACGTTTGTTCATTTTGGACGGAGATTTTGAAATAATAAAGAACACCGTAACAACGGAGGCCGTTGGCAAAACTCTTATGCAGATTTTTACAACGTATTCGGCAATAATTTTTGTAATGGCACCTGTTCTTACTGCCGGAGTTGTTTTGTCCTTTTTTAAGAACGTATCTTCTACGATTAGATATTTTTGCCGTATAAAATCCGACGTTTACGTGATGAGTGAACTCAACGAAAGGTCTATTGCGCTTGCACAGGATATACTGACTAACCCTGCGATAGTTGGTAAAAAGATAGTGATTTTTGCAGACGTTTTTGAAAAGGAAGAAGAAGAAAAGCCCGAACTTATCGAACAAGCCAAGCGTCTAGGCGCGATATGTTTTAGAAAAGACGTTACGGAAATCAGTCTAAAGTCTTCGCAAACAAATATAAAGCGAAAAATATATTTTATCAGTGATAACGAAGATACCAATCTAAAACAAGCCTTGGTTATGATAACGCGTTGTCGCGAAAATGAAAAATACAATGTCCCTAATACGCAATTTTACGTATTATCGAACAGCGTTGAAAGCGAAGCATTACTTAATTCTGCAGACAAAGGCAACATGTACGTTCGCAGAATTATTCCCGCAAGGAATTTGGCTATAGACACTTTACAAAAGCATTCTATTTTTGAAAATGCAATAGACAAAGGGGAAGAAAAGTTAATCAATATCGTTATAGTAGGTATGGGCGGCTACGGACAAGAATTCTTCAAGAATATCTCTTGGTTTGGTCAAATGCAAGGGTATAAATTGCAAATACATCTATTCGATATGATGGAAAATATAGAAAGTTACGTCAAGAGTTTTGCTCCTGAAATCATAGAGCACAATCACAAAAGAGAAGAAGGCGATGCCTTTTATGACATTTATTTTCATAACGGAATCGATATAAAAAGTCACGAATTTTTAGAAGAGCTTGTATCTATTAAAGATATAACCACCGTTTACGTAACGCTCGGCGATGACGAACTTAATATAGAAACCGCAATGCGTATTCGTATGCAATTACGTCGCGGTGGACAGCTCGATAATAGTGCAAGAATACTAGCAATCGTGTACGGTTCTGTAAAGAACAGAATTATAGATAAGAACAAAGGTATACTCGATATCAACAACAAGAACTACGATATAGAATTTATCGGGAGTATGGAAGAAAGATATGCGCTCGAATTTATAGAACAAAGTGAGTTGGAGAAAGAAGGATTAAGGATACATTTATCTTGGTCTAAAACTGCTCAAGAAAAGCAAAAGAACGAACTTTTGTACGAAAAATACGAATACAATAGAAGATCTTCTATTGCCCAAGCACTTCATGGTCAATATAGGCAAAAACTTGGGCTTAAGGACAGCGACAAGGTTTCTGACAGGGAAGATAAGGTAATGGAGCACAATCGTTGGAATGCCTATATGCGCGCAGAAGGATACATTTACGGTAAAGTAAAAGACCATATTGCCAAAACGCACACCGACCTTGTGCCTTACGATGAACTTCCTAGCAATAAAAAGAAGTTAGACCAAACAATTGATAGAAGTAAGAAATAAGTAAACGTAACGAATGGAGAACAAATGAAAAAAATTAAAATAAGCCTATCGGGCGAATGGGTTTTAGAGCATAGAACCGATGATCAACTACCGTGTAAGGTTATTAGTGATTACGCGATAAAAGCATTTGGTGATTATTTGGAATGTAAATTTTCTAGTATAACGGGAGTTTATTTAAGTGTAAAGAGCAACGATTTTGACATAGATCGCTTCAGAGCATCACTCGAGCACTTTTTGGAAGAAGAATACAATTTAGAAACAGCTAGCGACATATACGATATAGAGGTTTATGAAGAGGGCGAAACTAATAGTAACGCTAGTAACGCCGGTAGTGAAAATAACGATAGTGACGCTGGTGACGAAAATAACGATAGTGACGCTGGTGACGAAAATTACGATAGTGACGCTAGTAACGAAAGAGAAGCTAGTAACGAGAATACTCAATATACCAAGTCGTTTAAAGAAAAAAAGAGCTGTTTAGATAAAATTGACGCTCTTGTAGGATGTGAAGAATTCAAGGCGCTTGCTAGAGAAATAAGCGATATTTCTACGCAAGTTATTCAAAATAAAACGCAAAATATATTCTCTCATCAATGTTATTTGTTCTCTATTAACGACGGCAACGGGTTAAGTACGTATCTAAAGCTGTTTGCTGATTTGATAAAAGAGTTAAACATTAAGGAAATTAGGAAATACAAACCTATCAGTGAAGTGAAACCTGAGTCAAAAAATAGCAAGGGAGATCCGTTCGAAAATATCGATGATACGTTAATTGTTGTCGACGAAAAAGAAACGTCGATAATGTGTATTGATATTAGTGAGTGGATCAACGATCTCAACGACAAAGCATTCAAAGGCTTTTTGACAAAGCTATCGAAGGCATTAGATAGGCGTATCGTTATATTCAGAGTACCGTTCTTAGAAAGAGAAGTTTTGGACAGAATAAGATGTTCTTTGAACGACTTGATGTTCATTAAGACGGTAGCTTTCCCACCTTTTACAAAGGACGAGATTCAAACAATAGCAGAATATGAATTAAAGAAGTACGGTTTTAGCATGGATGAGAGTGCCTGGGAAGGTTTTTATACGCGTATAATAGAAGAAAAAAGCGACGGCAGGTTCTATGGAATCAACACGATAAAAAAAGTTGTTAACGAATTGATTTATTCCAAACAACTAACCAATGCTCGCTCGGGGAATGCAGAATTAATCATTAGAGAAAAGGACGCCTACGCTATATGCTCAACGAGTTTCACTGAAGAAAGCGGATACGAAATGCTCAACAGATTAGTGGGCAACGAAAAGCTTAAAGAGCGTATTAACGAAATTATTGCACAAATTGAACTTGCAAGGAGCGAGGCGAAGCTAAAATCACCTTGCTTGCATATGAGATTCGTAGGTAATCCTGGTACGGGTAAAACCACCGTGGCGAGAATTATCGGAAAAATATTCAAAGAAAAAGGCATACTCCGCGTGGGAAGTTTCTTCGAATATGCAGGTAGAGATTTTTGCGGTCAATACATAGGAGAAACGGCTCCTAAGACGGCTAGTATGTGTCGCGATGCGTATGGTTCGGTTTTATTTATTGACGAAGCATATTCTCTATATCGTGGACGTGACAACAAAGACTACGGCAAAGAGGCGATAGATACGTTAATAGCGGAGATGGAAAATCATCGCTCCGACTTAATCGTAATTATGGCAGGTTACCCCGACGATATGAATACGTTAATGGAAAGTAACGCAGGGCTTGCAAGTAGAATGCCCTATACGCTAGAATTCCCGAATTTTGATAGAAAGGAATTGTATGAGATATTCGTATCTATGCTTGGTAAATTAAAATATGAGCCTGATTTATTGCCGGCTGTAAAAGAATATTTTGATAATCTTACCGACGAAATAATTCAATCAAAAGAATTCAGCAACGCTCGTTTTGTACGTAACTTGTTCGAAAGAACGTGGGCAAAATCGTCTATAAGACGTCTATTTGACAAAGAAAGCGAGATTTCTATCACAAAGGGTGATTTTGAAAGGGCTACTGCTGACAAAGAGTTTGTTTTGGCACAGCAAAATAAAAAGAACCGTATAGGATTTTAAAAAATAATTGGAGGATAAGATAATGGCAGACGCACAAAAATTAAAACAAGCAAAAGTGGTATTTAACACGATATGCGAGACGTTCAAAAGCATGGATTGGACGTTTGACGCGGAAGAAGAGGATTTAACCATCAACACTAGCGTTAATGGCGAAGATATACCTATGAAAATATCAATTAGGGTGGATGCTGATAGAGAATTCGTTACTTTATTATCATACCTACCGTTCGATATTCCTGAAGATAAGCGCGTAGAGATAGCGGTCGCACTTCATTTGATAAATTATAGACTTGCTAACGGTGCGTTCGACTACAACTTTGCAGAGGGCGAAATATTGTTCAGAATGAACACTAATTACATGGGAAGCTTGTTAGGAAAAGAGGTATTTGAATACATGTTGATCATAGCGTGCAACACCGTAGACGAATACAACGACAAAATTCTCATGATGTGCAAGAATAAGATGACGCTCGAAGAATTACTTGAATATCTTAGCGAGTAATAGCGTCGTAGCGGTATAATTCCGCAAAAAAAGAAAATTGACAAAAAAACACCTTTATTCACTGAGGGTGGTTTTTGGGTATAATGGCGCGTAAGCGTAAAAAATAATATATTCTAGGTAAGATATGACTGCAATAATTACAATTAGTCTAATTTATATGGCACTTCTCGTTGGGCTATTTATCTACAAGGTAGCTTTTTCTAGTAGAGAAGATAGATTATTATTTTTGAAGAGCTTTAAGAAGGGTAAATTCGCCTTTATTTACGTAGCGGCGATACTATTATTCTCGCTAGGCTCCTATCATAACGGACTTCCCGTATGGGGCGCCATTCTCACTGCTATTAAGAATACCGTTGAATTAGTCGTGCTCAAATATAATTACGGTGAAGTGGCTTCTCTCATGAATGCTAATTTGTATTACCGCATAGTCATCGACGTTTGCTTTATTTTGGTGGCACTTAACGCAGTAGTCTTTACGTTGGCAATTTTTGGTCAAAAGGTGTACAACTGGCTACTTTGTCAAAAAATCTACAAAAAAGAGAAAAAAATCTGCGTTATTCTTGGCGACAACGAAAGGAATAGAAGCATAATAAAATCGGCAAAAAGGGAAAACATCCCCGTATTGCTTTTGGTAAATAAGGTAGATGATAGCGTTAGAGATTACGCTTACGTCCAAAAAATCGCCCTTGATTCTTACAAAAAGGGCATGGATATAGGAGCACAGCTTGTTAAATCTTTTTCCGGATGCGAAAGCAAGCTAATTAACGTCTTTGTCAATACTGAGGATGACTCACAAGATATTGTTTTTGTAGATAAAATAAGCAAAGCGATAATAGATAACGGACTAGAAAAATTGTCTATTGTGGAGGATAGAGGGCTGAATTGCTATGCATTCGGCGAGCCCGAAAACGCTTCCGTATTCGGTATATACGTTTCGCAAACCAAAGGCTGTGTACGTTACGTCAACAAATATAGGCTAGTTGCGATGGACTTCGTCGGCAAATATCCGCTTACCGAATACATGACGGAAGAACAAATTGATTACGCTACCGCTACAATAAAGCCCGAAGTGGAAATTAACGTGGTAATGATAGGCTTTGGCAAAACCAATAGACATATTTTTTCTACGTCGGTTGCTAACAATCAGTTTTTGACCAAGGACGAAGCTAACGGCACGGTAAAAGAAAAAATAGTCAACTACTATATATTTGACAACCGCGAAGCGGAGTGTGATAAGAATTTGAATCACGATTATTTCCGTTACAGTAGAGAGTATCCTCGTATAATGGAGAAAAAAGACCAATATTTTGATTTACCAATACCTCCAGCGAAAGAGCAATTCTTTAAGATGGACGTTAACGACGGTGCATTCTACGATGCGTTAAAAAACAGTCTCTCGCGTGGGAATAATCATGCCTACAATTACGTAATTATCGCCTACGGCTCGGATATGGAAAATTTAGATTTTGCCGATAAAATTTGTGCCAAACTAGTCGAATGGGAATTAAACGAAAGGACGAAGGTTTTTGTTAAAATAAGAGACGGTATTCTTTCGCAAGAGGTGGTTAAGCCACAGTATGAGAATAAGAAAAAATTCATTGTATTCGGCAACGAAGACGCTATTGTTTATGATGTAAAACAAATCGTAAACGAGCAACACGAAAGGATGGCAAAGAACAAGCATCTTACGTATATTTTTGCTCAATATCCCGATGATAGCATTACAGTAAATATTGATAAGGGTAACACGATTGAGTACAAAGGAAGCCTAAAAACCGAATATCTACTCAAAGAGGCGAACAAACAATGGTACGAAAAATGGGAACAAGTGCAACGTGATTCTAACGTATATGCGTGCTTAAGTATTCGCTCGAAGCTTCACCTGCTGGGCTTTGATTTTGTAAATGGTGAAGGTGAGGATGCGTCGAAAGAATTCATAGCAAAATATCAACAAGGCGATCCCATTGTTTATACCGACAAAGAAGCGGTAATGGGACTTAAAGAGGTAGATTACGGAGACTGCAATTTTACACGCGGTACGGTTAGGAATAATTTCGCTATGCAAGAGCATCAACGCTGGAATGCTTATCATATTTGTAACGGTTATCTCCCTGCAACGATAGAAGAGACGTTACTTTGTGACAAGCAGAAGTTAATTAGTATAAGAAAGCACCGCAACATTTTGACGTATGACGGTCTTATAGAATACGCTAACTACTTGTCGATACAACACGGCAATTCTTACGCCAATAACGACGTAATCAAATACGATTATCAAATCATGGACGATTTACCGTGGTTAGCGTCAAAAATCGGATATACCATAATAAAAAAATAACAAGCCAATTATAATGCTCATGACATAGCCTAAAAAGACAAATACCAAAACTCGACTTACTTTTGCTAGGTCGAGTTTTTTGTTAAATCACTAAAAATATGTTCGTTAGGTAGATACGTAACAAAAAAATAAAGACGTCATTTCGCCGTCTTTTTCTTATAAATTAAGCACTATATTATCTATTTGGTATAAGTAGCGAAAGTCCAAACGCTATCTTGTACTTCCGTTTGCGTTTCACCATGACGGTATAGGTCGTTTATTACGATAGAGTTATCTTTCAAGGTGAAGTCACCGCGTAGGTAAAAATCAGGCGGATAATAGATATCAAACGTGGTATCGTAATGCTCCTTGTCGGCATTCGTTACCTTCATGCCAAAATCGTGCTCTATATATAGATATATGGTCTTTTTATCTTGCGCTATAGTGAAGGTACCTTCGACGATAGTATCGCCGTTTTTGTATGAGAACAACTGATCGTGCGTAGGCTTTATCGATAAGAAAGTAAAGCTTTCGCCACTTTCCGCAACGTACGTGCCGCTAGGAATAACGTATTTGTCAGCATCGCTATAGTCGTTTTTCTCTTGCTTGTATTCCTTACCTTCAAGCACGTAAGTACCCATCACGTAAGGTAATTCGCTTATTCTGTACTTGTGCGTATAGATAGATGCATCCACCATTCCAAGGTCTTCTTCTTCGCTAAAAATAGTGAATTGCGAAAAATCGGTCTCAAAATCGTCCACGCTTGCTAAATTATACCACACCGCAATTCACCTTTCAATATTCTTACTCAAAAAAATCCAACTCAAAACCCAACAAATCAACAATTTCACCCAATATCACCCTAGTTTTCTAACTATTGTGGTGAAATAGGATAAATGGTGTTACCTATTGAACACAACCACAAATAGGAATAAATATTAATTACGCGGTATAAAAAAATATTACTTAACAAAAGGAGAAAAACAATGACTTATACCGCGTGGCTATCTCAATGGCTAAATAATTACGTTCGTCCGTCTGTAAAAATACGCACCTACGAACGATATAGTAAAATCTGTGCTTTACATATTATCCCCACTCTTGGCAATATACCGCTAGACAAAATTACCGCAATCGACCTACAATCTTTAGTTACTGCTCTTTTGACTAGTGGCAACAATAAGAATGGAAAATCTCTATCCGCTAATTCCGTCAATACCGTAATATCGGTTATCAAAAATTCATTAAAAACGGCACGTCTATTAGGGCTTACGTCACAATACGTTGCCGACAAAATAAGACGCCCAAAGACGATGGAAAAACAGGTAGACTGCTTCACCTTATTTGAGCAAAAGAAGATAGAAAAATACGTTCTTAATCACAAAAAAGATAAACTGTTTGGTATAATTCTATCCCTATATACAGGCTTACGCATAGGTGAATTACTTGCGCTTACTTGGAATGATATAGATTTTCAAAAATCTATGCTTTCGGTTACAAAAACTTGCTATGACGGCACCCAAAACGGCACACACACTCGAATTATCGACACCCCAAAAACTCCCCATTCGCGCCGTATTATACCGATCCCAAAACAACTTTTACCATTACTAAAATCTCTCAAAAAGCGGTCAAAATGTAACTACGTTATAGCGGACGGTACCAAACCCGTCTTCGTGCGCTCATATCAACGCACCTTCGAACTCTTATTAAAGAAATTAGGCATAGCCCATAAAGGCTTTTACTCCCTTCGTCACACCTTCGCCACCCGCGCCCTAGAATGTGGCATGGACGTAAGAACCCTCTCCGAACTTCTCGGTCATAAGAACCCCACAATAACCCTAACTCGCTACGCCCATTCACTTCTCGACCACAAAATAAACGCAATGAATAAACTCGGAAAATTACTATAAAAAATGTGCATCAAACTTTATATTTGATGCACGTTTAATATATTATAACAAATAATTTTCCAAAAATCAATATGTGATAAAAAACCAGCACGATATTCTTTTTGTGCTGGTTTTTTATATTTTTATGAACAAATTACCTTAATTTGTACGCGTATTATAAAGTTTGATGTTTGTTAATTGTACAAAAGGAGCATCAAAAGTATGCCTGAAAATACGAAAACAGCAAAAAAATCAAAAGGTAGAGTTTATACTCCCGATTATATAGTTAAAAACATACTTGATATGGCTCACTATAACGGGGCAACAATACTAAATAAACACGTAATTGATAATAGTTGTGGCGACGGGGCTTTTTTATGTGAAATAGTAGATAGGTATTGCAATATTGCAATAAGTAATAATGTTACTTTTGAAGATTTAAAATATCAATTAAAAACCTATATACACGGCATAGAAATTGAACCTGTTGAGCATAAAAAGTGCTTGGAAAATGTCAATGCTATCGCAAAAAAATATGGAATCACAACTGATGTTTCTTGGGATATTATTTGCGCTGATACACTAACCATAGACAAATACAATGGCAAAATGGATTTTGTCTTGGGTAATCCCCCTTATGTAAGAGTTCACAATTTAGACGACTCTTTTGATATGGCAAAAAAGTTTTCTTTTGCGCAAGACGGTATGACCGATTTGTATATTGTTTTTTATGAAATTGGTCTAAAAATGCTAAATAAAAATGGTGTTCTCGGATATATTACTCCAAGTTCATTTTTCAATAGTTTGGCTGGAAATTATATGCGCAAGTATTTCGTTCAAGAAAATTTAATCGAAAAACTTGTTGACCTAAAACATTTTCAAGCGTTTAACGCAACAACATATACGACAATCGTAATACTCAACAAACAGCATTGTTCTCACGAATTAGAATACTATCAATTTGATGAAAAGAATTTAATACCGTATTATGTTGAAACACTAACGCCAAATGATTATTATATTGCTAACAATTTTTATTTTTCAACGAAAGAAAATCTTAATATATTGAAAAATGTTTTTTATAATTTAGGACACTGCAATATAGAAGTAAAGAATGGTTATGCAACGCTATGCGACGATGTGTTTATAGGCACATTTCATTTTAAATCCAAATATATAATCCCAGTAATTAAGGCATCGAGAGGAGAAGAAAAACAAATATTTTATCCATATGATAAACTCGGGAAGTTAATATCTGAAGTTGAATTAGAGAAAGAAGAACAGCTATATAAATATTTGCTTAACAACAAAGAGAAATTATTGAAACGAAGTTCGGAGAATCAGACAGTGACACATTGGTATGCATTTGGACGTAGTCAAGCAATTAATGATACGTATAAAAATAAAATTTCTATCAATGCGCTCTTAAGGACGTCAGCAGACTTAAAAATATTGTCTGCTCCTATCGGAACTGGTGTATATAGCGGTTTATATCTGATAGGGGATGAAAAAGAATTAAAACAAATTCCGAAATTATTAAAAAGTGAAGAGTTTTCAATGTACATATCTTTGTTGGGAAAGTATAAAAGTGGTGGTTATTATACTTTTTCTTCGAAAGATATTAAAGCATATCTTGATTATAAGTTAGCATATAATGGGGGAATTTTGAAATAATGACAAACGAAGAATTTTTAGGAATTATAAAAAAATCTTTTGCCACATATTTAAATGTTGGGACATCTCGAAGCACGGCAAAATTAAAGAGTTTACACGGGTATATAGCGAAAGATTTAGAAAATCTTTTTGGAAAAGGATTTACAATTAAATCACAAGGTTATGGAAACGAGAAAGAAGGTAGTATTGACGGAAGATATTATCCCAAGAATGTAGATATAACAATTTCAAGAAATGGAAAACCTATTGCTGGATATGCTGTGAAATTTGTAATGCGTAATTATTCTCAAAATAGTAACAATTATTTTGAAAATATGTTAGGTGAAACAGCAAATATTAGGGCAAATTCGATTCCTTATTTCCAAGTATTTATCATCTTTGAAAAAGTGCCATATTATAGTAATGGTGGTGCATTTAAAAAATACGATGTTATTTCATTGCACAATTTGGAAAAATATTTAGCATTATCAAAAGATGATCCTAGCGTATTTTTTCACACACCCGACAAGACACTTGTTGTACTTATAAAATTAAAAGAAAAGTCATTAAATTATTATTTTAGAAATTCAGTTGATTATGCAGATTATTATCGTAGTATTATAAATGATAATGATTTGATGTGTTATTCGGATAAAATTAAAGATCCATTTAATGATGGTGTTATATATAATGATTACGAAGATTTTTTGCAGCGTACATATCATATAGTAATGGGAAGATTGAAAAAATAATTAGAAAGCCGAGATTCATTTCTCGGCTTTTTATATTCTACGATATATTGTGTAAAATTTATCGCAATAAACACAAGATATGGTATAGTCAACTTGATTTTTAACCCTAAATGTTGTATAATCTATTAAAAGAAAAAGCAATAAGGACTTTACTATGGAAAAAAGTATAATTGAAGGTAATGCGGTTGATTATGTGAAGTTAGCGTTACGTGCTACGGGGATAATAGACCCATATATTAAAGAAGCGGATAAAACTCCCAGTTGGGATGGCGAATTATTTGTATATAATAGCGATAATTTCAATAAGAGCAATCTAAAAGCCATAATTCCTGTGCAGGTTAAAGGGCGTTCTTTTAAGAAATATAGAAATACTTTTCAAGTTGAAGTTTCTGACTTAATCAATTATAAAAAAAGACAAAATGTTATATATTTTCTGGTGCAATTTGTAGGGACGGAATATAAAATATATTATACAAAGCTGCAATTATATGACTTGGAAAAAATAATTAAAAATGCAAATGGTCGTGAAAGGATAAGTTTACCTTTTGAATTATTTCCTGAAAAATATACTGACAAAGTAAAACAAATAATTCAAAAATTTATTAAAAATGCAGAAAAACAAACTCAACTAATTCCTGACGTTTTATCAGTAGATGAATTGAAACAAAAGGTAAAACAAGCGACTCTTACATTTAATCTTGATTTAGTTTCAAATTTTAAGGGTGATGATATTTATAGTTCAATTCGTTCACAAAAACCTTATATTTACTATAAGGATGAAAAAGGTGTTGAATTTGCAGTAGATAGATTTGAAAACGTAGAGAATTTAATGATAGGTCATCATAATTGTATCCCTATTTATGTTGACGGGATTAAGCACTATGACGGATATGATATTGTAACCGATAATTTGGGAACAAAAATTCAAATAGGTCAATATATTTGGATAATAATAAAGGAACAAAAATTCACATTAGATTATAAGCATGCAGGAACATTACAAAATCGCTTAAAAACATTGAACTTTGTATTATCAATACATAGTGGCAAGATTCTTTCGTTTGGCGAACATAAATTACCCATACAAACAATGACATTGAAAGATAAAGATTATGAAAAAGTTCAGCGTTTGTTTAACTTTTATAAAGACGTCGAGTTGCTTTTCACAAAGTTGGGAATTGTTAAAGATTTAGACGTTGATAATTTATCGCAACAACAAATAAATAATTTGTATGAATTTTGCCAGAGTGAATTATATGACAAGGAAGTATCTTTGGGGTTAGATAAAACAGGACGAGGCGTATTGCGACTTGGAAATGTAAATATTTATTGCTACTGTATAAAGAATAAGAGTAAAAACAAAGTTTATAATATCTTTAATGATACAGCAGTAAAGTTTTGTCTTATTATTGACGAAGAACATATTCCTGTTAGTCCATACTTAATGCTGGCGGAAGAATCAACCGAAACATTTAATTTGATTGATAATGTTAATTATACTCTTTTAATTGACTCCATAAGGGATTATGGCATTCCTAAAAAAACGGAAGGTGCGCATATAAATTTGTTGTTAAAAATGCTTTTACATTATGATGCGACAAAAAAAGAATATGTATTAAATTCAAGTATTTCGCTTGCCAGTATTCTTTACGAAAAGAACGATTCAATTACTAATTTTATAAATTTATGTCAAGCGATAAAAAGAAAACAAGCACTATCTAAACAAGAGATAAATAAACTTATTACCATTAAAGATGAAAGTAAAGAGTTGGATATAAAATTAGCGTGCTGTATATTGTTAGAATCTAAAATGGAAATAGAAAAATATTTAAGCGAAATGGAACTAAATGATAAAGAATATTTTCTTAAATATCCACTTATGAATTTACTTGACAAACAACAATTAGCAATAGTAAAAGCCGAAGATTAAACTTCGGCTTTTACTATTGAATTTTTGATTATTTTAACTTAACAATTAAGCCGAAATAATCTCTTGTAAAGAATAAACCTAACTTTGACTTTTCATCAAGGTTCGTTTTATTTTTGTTTGGTGCGACATAACGGACCACTCGAATAGGGTACGTATTTATATTTAATGTATGAGCTATCAATATATTGTTATGCGTGAAAGGGTGTATTCTTACTCGTCAGATTCACGCAAGCGTGAATTTGCGCACCTGCGGTTCTCGTCCGTTAATAATTATTTAGTTTCGTTATTAATTTTATTTTCAATAGTTATACATGAAGATGTGATTAATCTACGTATTCTACCACAAGCATTACGATATGTTTTGAATATTTCTTCTGAAATATAATTTGTAGAATATAGAAGTTTTAACCAACTCTCTGTTTCCATACATTCTTTACGTGAAATTTTTAATTTAGAAAGCATATCTGCTAAACTTTGTGGGTATTGTGCTTCAGAAATATTTGCAAAAACACTAGAAGAAGATTTTCTAATTTGAAATACAGTATTAGATATATCTTTATTTTTCGATAATGATTGGCATAGATTTTCTACATCAATAGCTAATTGTTCGGCATATTGAAGTAATATATTTTCTTTTTTCATAAATTTGTATCCTTAATCAATAGCAACGCAATTGTATGTAATTGACACATAGTGGCGATGTAATCAGTCGAAGACTGCATGTAATCAAACTGAAAGAGCATATACTTGCTTATAGCGGTGGATACGTTTATTAGATTACATACACCTTGCGGTGATTACATGCCAAACTTTCAGTTTGGATAAAAATACGCAGAATATATCTGCGCATTTTTTGGTGCGACATAACGGACTCGAACCGCTGACTTTCTCCACGTCAAGAAGACACTCTACCAGCTGAGTTAATGTCGCGTATTAAGTTTTTATACGCATATACTATCATAGGTTAGTCAAAAAATCAAGTGTTTTTTACGTTAACAACCTTTCTTTGTTTATCTATACCCAAACCTTAAAATAAACTTTGGAAAAAAATTTATATAAAAAATTTTACAAAATCTATTGACAAGCAAAAATTATGTGCTATAATAAAGTTAGCAATCAAGGAAGAAGAGTGCTAACAGTCGAATTAATAGACTGCTAAACAATTAAAAAATATGGAGGTATATTATGAACTATATGAGTAGAGCAATTAGCAATAATAACTTTTTTGACGAGGTATTCAATTCCTTCTTCGTGCCCGCTAAGAGTATAGAACGCGCGGTAGGAATGCGTACCGATATAAGAGAGAATGAAAAAGGATACGATCTTGACATAGAACTTCCCGGTTTTAATAAGGATCAAATCAGCGTAGATCTTGACGAAGGTTACCTTATCGTTAAGGCAAATAAGGAAGAATCAACCGAGCAAAAGTACCTAAGAAAAGAACGCGTATGCTCGTATTCTCGCTCCTATTACGTAGGTAAAGACGTCACCGTTGAAGACGTCAGCGCAAAATATGAGAACGGTATTCTATCTCTCTTCGTTCCAAAAGACGTTCAAAAAAAGGTAGAATCTAAAAAAATTACTATCAACTAAAATATTGTTTTTTCAATTTGTGTTTCTCCAAAAAAATCAGGCAGGCGCGCACTTCGGTGCGCGTTTGTCAAATATAGGTAACTATTTAGTTAAAATAAGATACCCAAATAATACATTTATGTCGTTATGACAAAAGCGTGTGATAATTTAACCATGCGTACAAGGCTTTGTTTAGGTGTGCGCAAGAATTAGCCTAATTTTCGCAAAAACTCAACAGGTAAGATTTTCGTAATTTTCTTCAAAAAAAGGTTAAAATCTCGTTAATATTAATTGACAAATATTTTTTGCGCGTGTATAATATGCGTGAAGTTTATAACGAGTATTAACCGTTATTTTCCTTGTCACCACTAAAGGTGACCTAATAATTAGACCAAAAGGAGGTATTACGACAATGAACAAGTATCAATTATTGTACATAGTTGACAACGGATTAGCAGACGAAGCTAAGAGCGAAATCGTTGATAAGTTCTCAGCACTAATCGAATCATTGGGCGGAGTGGTTGATGCTATCGATAAGTGGGGTACGAAAAAACTCGCTTACGAAATCGGTGGCAAACGTGAAGGCTACTACGTACTTGTTAAGTTCGCAGCAGAAAGCACTGTTCCTGCAGAAATCGAACGCCAAATGAAGATTAACGAAAGCATCGTTCGTCAAATGATCACCAGAATCTAAGGAGGAAAAAAATGAATAAGGTATTCCTTATCGGTAATTTGACCAAAGACCCCGAAGTTAACGTAACTTCGAACGAATTAACCAATTGTAAGTTCACTATCGCCGTTACTCGTCGTTTCGGTAACAAAGAGACCGATTATTTTTCGATCATTTGTTGGAGAGCGATGGCAGAGAACTGCGGTAAATACTTAAGAAAGGGTAGCAAAGTCGGCATCTGTGGTTCTATCCAAAATAAGAACTACGAGGCAAGCGACGGCACCAAGAGATACACGGTAGAGATCGTAGCTGAAGAAGTACAATTCCTTAGCACCCGTAACGACGACGTTAACGAACTCCCCGAAGCCGCTCCCGCTAGACCCACCAAGATTGCTGATCTAAAGCCCGTTGAAGGCGACGAAGATTTGCCTTTCTAACATTATTTATTGACAATTAACGGAGGTTTCCATGATTAAAGAAGGTAAAGGCGCAGCTTACAGACGCGCGCCCAAAAGAAAAGTATGCCCTTTTTGCGCTAACAAAGTAGACGAAGTTGATTACATCGCATTAGTAAAAGACATCGAAAAGAATAGCGAAAAAAGTTATGACCGTAACGGAGAACGCCGTCCTCGCTTCGTAGCAGAGAATGGTAAAATCATTCCGAGACGTACCAGCGGTGTTTGCGTTAAGCACCAAAGAGACCTTGCTGTAGCTATCAAGCGCGCAAGAGTTATGGCTCTTCTTCCTTTCAAGGGTGAATAAGAGTAAAACGTGAACAAAAATTAAAACCACTCGCAAGAGTGGTTTTTTTATTTCCCAAAAATCTTATTTTAATCTTCTAATTCCAATATATAGTCGGTACTCACCTTGTAAAAGATAGCAAGTTTTATCAGCATGTCAATAGACAACTGCCTTTTCTCATTTTCATATTGAGAATAGGTGTTTTGTTTTACGTGTAAGTATTCAGCAACGTCTTGTTGCTTGAGATTGTTTTCTTCTCTTAATTCCTTTAATCTCATAAAATTAGTATATATTATCTCAATAAGAGATATTGACAAATATCTCAAATTGTGATATCATAGTCAAAATATTATTATGTTTGGAGAAATATTATATGAAGTTTTACAAAAGTGAAAAATTACACAGTGAAGAAAATCTTATTTCTTACGTAAGACATAGTTTTGGTGCTATCGAATTACACGAAGATTACGTTATTTTTTATGCCAATCTTTTGCCTTTTGAATGGGCAGTTCGTGGTAGAATGTCTTTTGTGGTTAATTTAGACACTATAAGTCTTCTTGGTTATAGGCGTCCGGGATTATTTCTGGGACAATATATTATTGGACATAAAGGACAGTCGAAGCCGTCCAAATTTCCGATTTATAGAATAATGTTTTGGAAGAATAAAGAACTTAGATTGAAGCTAGAGCCTATCTATGAGTTTATTTTTAACAAAATGCAAATTGCTTGGAAAAAAGAGTATTATAGAAAGGTGCAAACTGTTGAAGAAATCAAAAAAATGGGTCATTGCCCCATTTGCGGAGAATACGTTGAGAAAGAAACCGTATTTTGTTCAAAATGCGGCACGAAAATAGGTGGACAAAATGAGTAACGTTATTTGCGCAAAGTGCGGAAATGAGGTTGCTGCTACCGCAACGTTTTGCCCTAAGTGTGGGGCGCGTATAGTTGCAAAACAACAGGTAAATCAAACGATTAGTAACAAGAACGTATGTTCAAAATGCGGCAAAGAACTACAAGAAGGTGAAACATTTTGTAGGAAGTGCGGTACGCGAAGGGTTGTGTCTTCGTTTGTTAATGAAGAAATTAATCGTGAACAAGAACAAGATTTGCGTGTTCAAATAGAAAAAGAGAGAGAAAGAGAAAAGGTCGCGCAAATCAAACTTGAAAGAGAAAGCGAGAATGAACGCCTTGCTCAAATTAGATTAGAACAAAACAAAGAAAGAGAACGTCTTGAAAGACTAAGGAAAGAACAAGAAAAAGAGCGTTTAGCGAAAATAAAAGCGGAACAAGAAAGAGAACGTTTTGAAATACAAAAGAAAGAACAAGAAGAGCAGCTTGCCAAAGTAAAAGCCGAGCGCGAAAAAGAACTAGCGGTACTTTTGCAACAAAAGAAAGAGCAAGAAGAGCAACTTACCAAAGCAAAGGCAGAGCGCGAAAAAGAACTAGCGAAACTTCTACAAATTAAAAAAGAACAAGAAGAAGCGAAAAAACGTCTTATCAAATTGAAACAAGAGCAAGCAAATCAAGGACAAGACGATAATGGAATTTTGAGCGATTGTGAAACAGAATCTTCCAGTAAACAGGTAAAAAGTATAACGGTAGTAGATCAAAAAAAATTTACCTACCAAAATGGCAAGATAATACCTAAAAAAATAAGTAAGTTAAAAAAAATAATCGTTATTGCGTCTGCGATCGTTTTATTGACGGCGATTATTACAACTGTTGTTTTAGTAACAATGCAAGATGCTAACAATGATTTTTCATTTAGTATAATGGAAGATAATACCGCTTACATTAAGAACTATAAGGGCAATGAAGATAACGTCGTAATCCCGTCAAAAACATACGTATCGGGAGAAGAGAAAATTGTAACGAGCATAGGAGATTATGCATTTAATGGGGTTGGTCATATAAAAGAAATAACAATTCCCAATTCTATAAAGAGTATAGGATTTTCTACGTTCTATAATTGCGATAGTTTAGAAGAAATAATAATTCCTAATTCTGTAACGAGCATAGGAAGATATGCGTTTTATGGTTGTAATAATCTGACAAGTGTAATAATTGGCGACGGAGTAACAAGTTTGCAAGAATATACGTTTTATAGTTGTTATAATTTAACTAGCGTAATTGTAGGCAGCGGAGTAAAAAATATAGACGCTAATACGTTCTATAGTTGTATTGATTTATCGAGAATATACTACAAAGGAACAAAGGATCAATGGAATACTATTTCTATCGCTTGGGGTAATGATAATTTACTCAAAGCTACCCGTTACTATTATAGCGAAACCGAGCCTATAACGAGTGGTAAGTATTGGCACTACGTTGACGGTGTTCCTACCGTGTGGTAAAAAGGGAAGAAATAAAGCAAACAAGACCGTTATCTATTTAGGTGGCGGTCTTATTTTATTTTCATTTGCATATTGCAATTTTGCACTAAAAGAAGTATAATACAAGAAGGTATTAATAAGATGAATCTTATTATTCAAAAAAAATACGCAAAGGTGGTAGTAGTATGGGTCAAATGAACGAAAAGTACAATGCGTTATTTACGCCTTGGAAAATAGGTAACGTAGAAATCAAGAATAGAATCGTAATGTGCCCTATGGGCGGTACGTCGTTATTCGGTTGGTTCGAGCTTACGGGTTGTCACTTTGATAAAGAGGCGGCCAAACTATTTTTGGAAAGAGCAAAGAATAACGTTGGTCTTATTATCCCCGGTATCGCGCCTATTAAGGATACGTTCTGGGGTAAATGGTTATGGCAAAATCCGAAGATGTTCAAAGAATTGAAGGTTTTTATGGACGAAATTCACAAGACGGGTGCCAAATTATTCATTCAATTAACAGCAGGTATGGGGCGCTCTTGGGCTATTACCGAGTTAATTGCACCGTTACATAAGAACAAATTCACGAGAGCATTAATTAAGCCGATTATTGACACTAGTCACGAACTTGCTTCGCCTAGTCCGCAAAAATCACGTTGGGCGCACGATATCGAATGTCCGCAAATGACGGTAGAGCAAATTCACGAAATCATAGAAGGCTTTGCAAAAACTGCAAAACTATGTAAAGAAGCAGGCGTTGACGGTGTTGAAGTTCATGCCGTTCACGAAGGCTATCTACTTGACCAATTCGCTATTGAATTCTTCAATAAGCGTGACGACCAATATGGCGGAAACTTTGAGAATCGTTATCGTTTTGCAGTAGAAATCGTAAAAGCAATCAAAGAAGCATGCGGTGAAGACTATCCCGTTTCTTTACGTTATTCGGTAGAATCAAAAATGAAAGGATTCTGCGAAGGCGCTATGCCGGGTGAAGATTACGTTGAAGTCGGTAGAAATATGGAAGAATCGGAAAAAGCCGCTAAATATTTGCAAGATGCAGGCTATGATATGTTGAACGCCGATAACGGCACGTATGATTCTTGGTATTGGGCACATCCGCCGATGTATATGCCCGAGAATTGCAACCTTCAAGACGTTGCACATATTAAGAAGTTCGTTGATATTCCCGTAGTTTGCGCAGGTAGAATGGATGCAGAAATCGGTGCAAAAGCGGTAGCAGACGGCTTAATCGACGCAGTTGGCGTTGCTCGTCAATTCTTGGTAGATCCTGAATGGGTAACCAAATTAATTGAGGATAGATTAGAAGATATCAAACCTTGTATTTGTTGCCATAGCGGTTGCTTCAATTTCTCTTCTAGCAAAGGCCACGCTAACACTCAAGATTTAACCGATACGATGGGACTATCTAGATGCGCGTTGAATCCCTTAACGATGCAATCGAAAAAATACTACGTAGAAAAAGCTAAGAATAGCAAAAAAGTTGCTATCATCGGTGGCGGTATCGGTGGTATGGAAGCGGCAATTTTGTGTGCTAAACGCGGACACAAGGTTGAATTATACGAAAAGACCGACAAATTAGGCGGTGTATTCATTGCTGCAAGCGCACCGTCTTTCAAAGAAAAAGATAGAGCTTTGATCGCGTGGTACATTAGAGAATTGAAAAAATATCCTACTATCACCGTCAATATGAATACCGAAGTTAAGGATATTAAGTCGTTAAATGCCGACGAAATTATCGTAGCAACGGGCGCAAAGGCAAAGAGAATTCCCGTACAAGGCGCAGACAAGGCGATTGAAGCGTGCGAATACTTGTTGAATACAAAATCCGTTGGAAACAACGTCGTTGTGGTTGGCGGTGGTTTGACCGGTTGCGAAATTGCTTACGACTTATACCTACAAGGTAAGCACCCCGTTATCGTAGAAATGCAAGACGACCTAATCACTACCAAAGGCGTTTGTCTAGCAAATACAAGTTATTTACGTGATTTCTTTAAGACCAACAAAGTTCCCGTATATCTAGAAACTGGCTTGGTGGCAATTGGCGATAACAACGTAACCTTAAAGGATAAAGAAGGCAAAACCTTCACCGTTGATACCGATTCAGTTATTCTATCGGTTGGTTACAATCCCGCACCGCTCGTTACCAAAGGTAAGAACGTTCACGTAATCGGTGATGCGTCAAGCGTTGGTAATCTACGTACCGTTATTTGGGGCGCGTGGGACGTTTGTATGAAAATATAATTAATAGGAGTATAGATTATGTTATTAACAAAAGAACAACAAGCTATTTTAGACGGCGCACAAGGTGAAACTTTAGCCAAAGTAATGAAAACTTTAGTTCTTTATGGTGAAGCTTTTGAAGCGGAAAAACTAGTTCCCATCACTTCAAAATACAACCATTTAGTTACGTCTTTTGGTTTGAAAGTAATGTCGCCCGTATATGATTTGATGCAAAGATTATTAGACGAAGGCGTATCTTCTAGTCAAAAATTCTCCGTTGACCCCCGTCCTTTAGACAAGAACGTTCCCGCTAATTTGTTGCAAAAATTAGTGTTTAACAAATTCATGTATTCAAAGCAAGACTTTTACGAAGGACAATTAGATAAACTAGGCCTAATGGATAAAGACGCGTTCACCTGTACTTGTTATATGGACGAAGTAGGTAACAAACCGCAAAAAGGCGACGTATTATCGTGGGCTGAATCTAGCGCGGTAGTTTATGCAAATTCCGTTCTTGGTGCTAGATGTAACCGTAACTCGGGTATCATTGATATCATGGGCTCTATCGTAGGTTACGTTCCTTATTTTGGACTATTGACGGACGAAGGTAGAAAAGCAACTTGGGTTATCAAGGTTGCTACCACCAAAAAACCCGAAGCACAACTATTAGGCTCGGCAATTGGTATGAAAGTAATGGAAGACGTACCTTACGTCGTTGGTTTAGACAAATGGATCGGTTCGGAATTAGACGATTCCGCTTGTTCGTACCTAAAAGATTTTGGTGCGGCAACCGCATCTAACGGCGCAGTTGGTTTGTACCATATCGATAATCTAACGCCCGAAGCAAAAGAACTCGGCAAGAGCTTGATTGTTGACGGCGCGAAAGAATACGTTATTGACGATGCAGAATTAGAAAGAGTACAAAGAGAATATCCGATAATTTGGAAGAATAAAGACGCAAAGCCTAAGCTATGCTTCGTTGGATGTCCGCATTTATCTTTACAACAATTAAAAGATTGGACGGTTAATTTGGAAGCATCGTTAAAGGCTAACAACAAGAAGAAAGTAACCATTCCTACGGTATTTACTGCTTCTCCCGGCGTGTTAGAAGCATTTAACGCAACCGAATACGCAGAGAGATTGAAAGCAACGGGTGTTATTACGTCTTACATTTGTCCGCTTATGTATATGAATAACCCGCTAAGTAAGAAGATGCCTGTAATCACTTCATCCAATAAGTTACGCACCTACACGACGTCTAGATATTATAGAGATGAAGAAATTTTGAATATTATTACGGGAGGTAAGGACTAATGAGACAATTTCAAGGTAGAGTTGTAACCCCAGGCGAAGTTACTGCAGAAGCAGTTGTAACTAAAGAAGGCTTCAATACGCTAGCATCTTTCCAGAACGCTTTGCAATTTGGCGACAAAGAAGTAAAGTGTGGCGATCAAAACAACAAAGATCTATATGGAAAATCTTTACTTAATAAAGCGCTTTGTTTGCCCCAAACTATCGGTTCTACAACGGGTGGTTTGGTACTATACTGTGCGTGTGCAATGGAAAAAAATCCCGCATGCATGCTCTTTTCTAACCATATCGACTCACTAGCCGCAGCAGGCGCGGTACTTGCCGACGTATGGGTAGACGGTGTTTCTATGCCCGTTGTTGATTCACTAGGCGACGAATTCCTAAATTACGTAAAAGACGGTATGAAGATCACCATAAAACCTAACGGAGTAGTCGAAGTAGAGTAATCAAATAAAAAGCACGAAAAATCCAAATGGTAAATTAAAATTGAGAGGTAAATATGGATTATAGTAGATGCAATTACAAAGGTCGTTACGTTTATAGCGCAAAAGAATATCTTAACGCAATTAAGGCAAATAATTTTAACCTTGCGTACGACCCTAAGAATAGGGGAAAGATGCTAGAAGAGATAGAAAGGATAATGGACTACAATTCTAGCGCGGATATATATGCCCTTTCGCATTTACTATACGACGAAGGAAGCGAATCGAGCTTTGATAGAGCGTACAACTGTTTAGATCTAATCGCTAGTTGGAATTACGTTCCTGCCAAATACTTACTAGGTCAAATGTACTTCTTAGGTGCGCGCGTTGATAAAGACTTAAATAAGTTCTTTGAACTAACTTTAGAAGCGGCGAAGTCTAATTATATAATCGCAAAGAACGCTTTAGCATACGCGTATTTTAACGGATATGGTTGCAAAGTTGATTACGAAAAGGGTAAAAAACTAATTCTTGAATGCATTGACGCCGACTACGGCGTAGCATACTATAATGCAGGTGTAGGATACATGCAAGGTTCGTTCGGATACCCAAAAGACGTAAAGAAAGCAATCTCTTACTTCCAAGAAGCATCTTATCAATACTACAAATCCGCGTCTTACAATCTCGGTCTAATATACCTTAACGGCAATGGTTGTGCAAAGAATATTCAAAAAGGCTTGCAAGAATTAGCAGCCGCCGCAAGTTTAGGTCACGTCAATGCACAAAAGAAACTTGGCGATGAGTATTATTTTGGCAAAATAACCACCAAGAATCTAGAAAGAGCATATTCTTACTATCTAATGGCGGCAGAGAATGGCGACGCATATTCAATGTATAGCGTTGGATACATGATAGTAAAGAAAGAATACCTTTGGGCGGATAGATACACCGGTATCGGTTGGCTACAAAAGGCATCGTATCTAGGCAACGAATCGGCAACGAAATTGCTAAATAATTTATAAAGTCGTACGCGAACGATTGTTATAGAAAATAATTTTTGTTTAACGTAGCAAATAAAAAAAGCCACGCTTAGCCAAAACTTTTGTAAGAGTTGGGTATGCGTGGTTTTTACGTAAAAGTATTTGTTTCCGTGCTAGTTTTAGTCTACTATTTTTATAGATTTTATTAGTTTGTAGAACATATCGTGGATGAAGTCATTCCTGGATATTATACTGTTGAATGGATCTTCTTCGTCTATTTGGGAAGCGGACGTACCAAAACATAGACATTTACCATCAAAGTTAACAAAGGCTTGTAAGGAATATGCTTCTCCCATGTTTGTTACGATTTTCATAATACTAAGCAAACAGTTCATACCACTAAATTTACCATCTTTGCAAAACAAAGGTTGCATAAAAGAAGTAGTTTTAACGTTAAAATCTTCCGCATTTTCTTCGATAAAATTGTTAACGGGGTCTGTATTTTCTGGATTTTCCCTCATCACTTCAACTTGGTTTTTATAGGCATTGATAAAGCTTTCTTCCCATTCACCGTAGTCGAATACACTGATAACGTTATAACCGCCACCAGGACGATCAACAGCAAAGGCATAAGCACAAGGAACCAGCTCTGTTGACAAAATAGAAAAGTCGCGATAACACTCGGGTTTAATAATGTGCCAACCTTCGGGCTTAACGAACGTAAAATTAGTTCTTTCCATAATATCACCTCATAATACTTTTAATCTAATTCATATTGTTAGTAGTTATTTTGTAATAATATTCTACAATATCAACTATCGCCAGTCAATAAGTAATTTGTTTCAATATAACAAAAAAGTTGCAATTTTTACAACTTAATCACCGAAGAACAAAAATACCACTTTGAAAAAAAGTTTTACGTATTGCTAAATAATTTTTATGTGTTTTTATTTATAATTTAGCATGTAAATAAAACAAAAGTTTTATATTTAATTTTCGCTATATCCCCACACGACTTCACGACCATCTTTATTCCAATCGACAGACCAACCGTCGGGTTGACTTTCCGCTTCACAATAGATGGTCAAAGACAAGCAGTTAGCGAATACGGAATAGCCCATTTGCTCAACGCTATCGGGGATAAATACGCTAGTTAGATTAGTGCAGCGATAGAAAGCATTGGCGCCTATCTCTACTACACTATCGGGGATAACGATATTCGTTAATTTTGTGCAATTATCGAATGCATCGTAACCTATGCTAGTTACTGAATTACTAAAGATTACGTCTGATAAATTCGTACAACTATCAAAAGCAAAATTGCCTATATTAGTTACCGAATTACCAATGGTTATGCTTGCTAAATTAGTGCAGTCAGAAAAAGTAAAGGTACCTATCTCTATCACGCTATCAGGGATAACGATATTCGTTAAGTTTGTGCAACGGGAGAATGCATAATCGCCTATGGTAGTGACAGAATTACCAAAAGTTACGCTTGTTAAATCCTCACAACCATAGAATAGTCTATCGGGGATGTATGTTAAAGAATTACCTAAGCTTACGTTTGTTAAACCTACGCAATTATTAAAGGCGTAAGAACTTATATCCGTTACGCTATCGGGGATAATAATATCCGCTAATTTCGTGCAATTATTGAACGCATATTCGTCTATGGTTGTGACAGAATTACCAATAGTTATGGTTGTTAATTTATTACAATTTGAAAACGCACGATTGGGGATACGTGTTACCGAATCACCTAAGCTTGCGCTTGATAAACTTACGCAATCATAAAAAGCGTAAGAACCTATATCGGTTACGCTATCGGGGATAGCGATACTCGTTAATTTTCTACAATTATAGAACGCATAACTATCAATATGAGTTATCGAATTACCAAACGTAACGTTTGTTAAATTCTTACAATTATTAAACGTCCATTGTGGTATATACGTTATTGACTTACCTAAG
>JAZSMH010000002.1:0-10050 GCA_045535785.1 Clostridia bacterium | reverse complement strand
AACGCAAGCAAAAAAGCCCATCCACCGAAAGTGTAAAACCTCTCGGAAGACGGGCTTCTTTTATCAAAAATATGCTTTTTATGCCTCGAAAGGGCAAAAATACCCCTGAAAAACAATAACAAACGCAGAATTGGCACAAATAATTGTATCCTATTCTGCGTATCTTTATGGCGGAGAAATCGGGATTTGAACCCGAGCTACGCTATCAACGTACTACTCCCTTAGCAGGGGAGCCCCTTCAGCCACTTGGGTATTTCTCCATTTTTGCTGAAATTTTCATTCCATTATTCTTAACGCCCAATAATAATAGCACAATATTTTATGCTTGTCAATGATTTTTTTGCGGTAAATAATTATTTGTTGTCTTTATAATACAACATACAATGGCAATAGCCTTCGAACTCCGGATCAGCTATTTGATTGCGAAATTCTACACACATGCATTTATTCTCCTCCGTCCTTTCTCTTTTACATGGGCAATATCCACCAGTGCGCTTTAGGCCTTCTTTTACTATCTTTACAATCTCTTCATTTTCGTTAAATCTAACCATATCCACCATCCTTATTTATTATTATACCACCATATTCGATAATTGTAAATAAAAATCTTTATATACCCCAAATGTCATACAGTTCTATAAAAACGCAATTTTGACATAATTTGACATAATTCGCACAAATATTCCCCATTTTGAACCAAGTTACGACATCTTTCGACATTGAATAAAAAAATTGTACAAAATTTGATTAAAAATTTGTTCAAAAATTATTTACAAAATTAAATTAGTATGCTATGATAGTGTCAAGTTTCAACAAATTACCACAATTTTATCAACTAGGAGCAGTTATGAGCAACTATAACGTTATTTTATGTGAAAATAATTCTACTTTACGATTAAACGCCGTCGCTTATTTTAAAAATGACAACGAAATCAATTTAGCAACATGCAACACATTCAAAGAAGTAAAAGCTTTTGCCGACGAAAACGAAATTAACGGTTTAATTATTGATATTGACGTACAGAGCTGTCGCGAAATAATAAATATCGCAAAAGACCACGGTGCAAAGATTATTCTTACAAGCAAATATTTTGCTGAAGATATAGCAACTAGACTCGAAGCGTTATATCATGATGAATGTTTTTATAAGCCATATTCATTAATAGAATTAAGAGCCTCACTTATAAAAATGATGCTACAAAAGGCCGTTTCTGTAAAGCTCAATACTTCTCTAAAAAATATCGACGAAAGATTAAGTGGAATATTCATTAGAGCAGGCATTCCTCCCCACATAAAAGGGTATCAGTTTCTTCGAGAAGCCGTAAAACTATCGGTGGCCTTCCCTGAAATGATAAATTCTATAACAAAAAAACTTTACCCTGCTGTCGCTGAAATGTTCGAAACTACCCCAAGTAAAGTAGAAAGAGCAATTCGACATGCTATTGAAGTCGCATGGAATCGCGGTAAGATCGAAAACATAAACGCGATATTCGGTATAAAGATATACAGCAAAGGTGAAAAGCCTACTAATGGTGAATTAATTGCTCTCGTCGCCGACAAAATGATGATCGAATTGATGTAATAGATACTTTTTAATCCTTAACTAAGATATGCGCGCGTAAAATTACGCGCGCATATCATTTTCCGTCACTTACCAAATTACTTTATCATAAAATGTAGTATGGTTTTCGTTGAATATAATAGACAATTGGCTCTTGACTACGCAAAAGAGTGGGCGTATAAACGCAACGACAAATATTACAATTTCGACGAGTTAGGCGGTGACTGCACTAGCTTCGTATCACAATGTATCTACGCGGGCGCGCCTCAAATGAATTACACTCCTATATTCGGTTGGTACTATAAAAACTTAAATAATCGCTCCCCTTCTTGGGCAGGTGTTGAATTTCTTTACAATTTCTTAATAAATAACAAGAGTTTAGGTCCAACCGGAATGCTATCAAGTGCCAATAATATGCAAATTGGCGATATTATTCAACTAGGTGATGAGTACGAAAATTTTTATCATACGCTAATAATTACTAGTGTAGATAACGGTGTAATTAAGGTAGGTTCACACACAAACGACGCGTTCGATAGGTCGCTTAATACCTATTCTTATGCGTCTATTCGATTTGTTCATATTACGGGATTTTATCGAGAAAATTAAAAAAAACAGCCATTGCTGCTTTACTTTTTGTGCTTATGAAGTCCTTGTTTTGTTATGTATTCTACATAACAAACAGGCTAGCCTGTTTCCAAAAAACACTAAACCGTTGCCTATCACACAACGTAACTATATATTAGCATATAGATTAATTTTTGTCAATACAAAATTTTAATTTTTATGGCTATGTCACAAAGAATGGTTGATTTATAACAAAATTTTTTTTGCTAGATTGACGAGAAAAATACAAGTAAGACAAGTGTTTTGTAAGGGCAGTATACCCGCTGTGCCACTACGCGTGGGGCGGCAAGGAGTGTCCTTGCATGCACGTTGGGCGTTTAGGTGACTACTAAAATTAGCATATTTTACGCAATCAATATTGCACAGTAGTTTTCCGTCAAAAATCAAACAGGTGATGTAACAGAGCCATTTTTATAAAAATGATTTAAATTTTGTCAGATTGTAAAAATAAGGAAAAATTCTCAAAAATGAAGAGAATTTTTCCTAAGTTTTAAGCTATAACTGCTTCGTAGAACAATTCCGCCATAGCTTTGGCACCATCTGCGTTAGGGTGAACACCGTCTAGCTTGTACCACTCGGGGTGATTCTTTGTTAGTTCGTACGTATCAACACATCGATAGCCATATTCGCTAGCGACTTCTTTTACACCCTCTATAACCAAAGGTAAGTTAACTATGCTTATGTCGTAGTTATAATCCTTTTTGTTACCTATGCAAAAACCTGCGTTAGGAATACCCAAAATAATGCGCTCTACGCTAGGAAGGTCTTTATATATATTGATAATCTCCACTAGTTCTTGTTTGTAGTGATCCTTATCTTGCCATATATTATATTTTGAATCGTTACTGCCTAGCATAATGATAACGACGTTGGGTTGATAATCTATACTTTGTTTGTAATCTAAAGTCTTCCTATATGAGTCGGCAACGTCGTCGCACGCGGTAGCACCGCTATGTCCGAAGTTAAGTACGTGATAATCATCCCCTAGCATTTTGCCAAGTTGTATAGGATAGGAATTAGCAAAAGGATTGAAAACAAGCATTCCGTAAGTAAGGCTATCTCCTACGCAAGCAACCTTAATTTGTCCGTCTTCCGCTTTACTATGAAAATGGATAGGCGTGCAACCCAACAAAAGCACACCACTAAATACGATAATGCCAACCAATATAACTACCAAAACAATAATAAATATTTTCTTTTTCATAATGCTCTCCTACCTTATTATTTTAACATAAACGTCTATCTATTTCAATAGGGATACGTTTTAAAAAAATTTCACAAAATGATAGGAACTACAAGCCGAACTATCATATCAATAGAAGAGAACTTCTTTAATCCGTCTGCAAAACTAGCACTACTACTTTGCATTGCACTTGAAGAAAAGTTCAAAAATCTATTCTATTTTTAGTTATATATAGATTTACAAAAATAGTTTATAAACGTATTAAAGCAAGGAGTATAATGGGCGAAAATTTCTTAAAAATCGTAAAATCAGTAGCTATCGGACACGCAGTCGCAGATGCTCTCGGCGTACCTGTAGAATTCAAGACTAGAAAGCAATTATCTATTAATCCGGTCACTAAAATGCTAGGATACGGCACCTATAACGTACCAAAAGGTTCTTGGTCTGATGATACTAGCATGTCTATCTGCGCGCTAAAAGAATTAACGCAAAGTAAGATTGATTTTGACAAAATCATGCTAAATTTTACTAAGTGGTCGTATAGTGGAGAATTCACGCCTACTGGAAAAACTTTCGATATAGGCGGCACTTGTTCTCGTGCGATAGATAATTATTTTTTTGGAAAGAAATCTTATACAGAATGTGGTCTGAGCGATCCTAGTTCTAATGGTAACGGTTCGCTTATGCGTATTTATCCTTTCGTTCTATACACTTACAATATGCCCACTAACGTTAGAACGAAAATTGAAATAATAGAAATGGCTTCTGCTCTTACTCATGCTCACGAAAGATCGAAAATCGCTTGCGGAATATACGCTTTCTTATTATGGGAAATAATATCAACTGTCGATAAGTCTAACCTAATAGATATAGTAAAAAATGGCTTAACTAAGGCACGCAACTATTATTCTAATAGATATGAAACAAAACACTACGAAAAACTCTTCTACTCTATTGCCGATATTAATAACGAAGGCAATACAGCCGATATATCCGAAATAAAAAGTAGCGGATACGTGGTAGATTCTATTGAAGCTGCCGTATGGTGTCTACTTAACACTTCTTCTTATAGTGAGTGCGTGTTAAAAGCGGTAAACTTGGGCGAAGATACCGATACCGTTGGTGCAATAGCCGGAAGTCTTGCAGGGGCAGTTTATGGATACGACAACATACCTAAAGAATGGCTAGACGACTTAATTAAACGTGATTACTTGGAAAATCTTTGCGAAAATTTATATATTTTCTAAAAAATAACGTTAATTTTTAGAAATTTATTTTTTATTTTTGGTCGCGCAAATTGCTTTGCGCGATTTTACTATTTTTTTACTATTTTTTATTTTCGAGACGGGTATTGACAACGTGCATTTATTATGAGAATATATATACGAAAAAAATTTAATTATATATAATAGTGCGCGCTCGCGCGCTATCATATTATGACAAAAAAGGAGAAACAAATGGCAAAAAAACCTATTCAGTATGACGAAAAAGGTTATCGCAAGTTCGGTATTATAGATAAACTTGCCTATGCTGCAGGTGACCTTGGCTGTAACATGAGTTTTTCGTTAAAAAGCACCGTTCAAACTTTCTGGTTGGTGTACATGACGATTGAAACTGGATTATTATCGTTACTTTTGCTTATCGTTCAGATTTGGGATGCAATTAACGACCCACTTATCGGTACATTGATAGACAACGATAAAAGAAAGTATAAAATGGGTAAATTCAAAACCTATATATTCATAGGTGCTATTGGATTACTCGTTGGTGGGGCAATGGTTTTCTTACCTTTCCCTAATGCTGACTTATGGCTTAAGTGTACCCTCTTTATAGTCGGCTACATCGTTTGGGATGCTTTCTATACTATCGCAAACGTTCCTTACGGCTCTATGCTTTCGCTTGTAACCGAAGATACCGCAGAAAGAGCGCAACTTTCCACATGGCGTTCAATCGGTTCAATGATAGGTAACATTTTACCTATGGTTATTCTTCCTTCTCTTATTTGGAAAACAGTTACTTACGACGGAACTGCGGATTTTTTAAACAATATTGATATTCCAGAAGAGTCTAAACATTTATTTACTCCTGAAAATCTTAGTAAAAATCCAATCACTGGCGTGCCATACAATATGGGCGACAACGTTTTAAGCCCATTGACTGGCGATAAGTTACAAATACTCCTTGGTGAAAGAGTATTCTGGGCAGCACTTATCATGGGTGTAATTGGCTTCGTTGCATTTATGTTTATGATTAAAAAAACAACCATTCGTGCAGATGAAAATGCTATTAAAACTACCGAAAAAACTGAAAAATTTAATATTTTTAATGCTTTTGTCAAATTTATGAAGAACCGTCCTGCCGTCGGAGCAACGATTGCTGCTATGGGTATGTTCCTTGGTATGAACGCAGCTTCTACAGCTACAACCATTATGTTTGCTATTCATTTCAAAATGGCTGAACTCTCTGGTTTGGTTCAAATGATAGGCTTTGTACCAATGCTTATATTTATGCCTTTCATTACTAAAATCGTTAAAAAATATGGGAAAAAAGAATCTTCCGTTGTAGGAACTTTAGTTTCTATTTTGGGTGCGGCATTGATGTTCATATTCCCTGTAATCCCTGACAAGACCATCGGCATGGTGCTGTATATAATTGCTCTATCTATATTCGGTATAGGTATGGGTATTTATACTTGCGTATCTTGGGCAATGATGGGAGATGCTATTGATTATAGTGAATGGAAATTTGGTAAACGTGAGGAAGGTGTTGTATATTCACTTCACTCTTTCTTTAGAAAACTCGCACAAGGCATAGGTCCTTCGATCGTACTTTTAATCATGGGTGCTCTCGGTTACGTTTCCGAATTAGGTACTATTGGTCAAACACCTGCAACCGCTCTTAACATGTGTTGGTTAGTTGCTGCTCTCTATATGTTTAGCGCTATTCTTCAATTTGTTGGTATCGCCTTAGTTTATAACCTTGACAAAAAGACGCTTGCTAAGATGGAAGCAGACCTTGTTGCAAAACACGCTAGCGCAAACGCGGAAGGCAGTGAAGAAGTAGTTAGTGAAGTTGTAAGCGAAGTAGTTAGCGAAGAAATCGCTGAAGACAACGAATAATATAAACGTAACAAACAATAATTCTTGATATAGGGGCTAGTCCCCTATGTCGTCGATTTTAACGAAAATTATAAAGGTGATTAAATGAGAAAAGTATTCAACATTAACGCAAAATGGGCGTTCACAAAACAAGCGTCCGAAGTTCCTTCAACAATGCCGAAAGATTGGTATTACGTTAATCTTCCCCACTCTTGGAATGATATAGACGGTCAAGACGGTGGTAACGATTATTATCGTGGTACTTGCTACTATGCAAAGACTATTGATAAGCTTGATTTACCCGAAGCACAAAAGTATTATCTCGAAATACAAGGTGCTAACTCGTCCGCAGACGTTTATCTAAACGGTAAACACCTTGCTCATCACGACGGTGGATATTCTACTTGGCGCGTTGATATTACCGATGCACTCAGTAGAGACAACCTACTAGTAATATCCGTTGATAACCAAGCAAACAAGGAAGTATATCCTCAAGTAGCGGACTTTACTTTCTACGGCGGTCTATACCGTGACGTAAATATTATCTGCGTAAACAACGCTCACTTCGACCTTGATTACTATGGTGGATGTGGTGTTATGGTTACTCCTATCGTCAACGGAAACAACGCGGAAGTAAACGTAAAAACCTTCGTTACTAACAAAACCGACAGTCAATCCATACGTTACACCGTAACTGACAAAGAAGGAAATAAGGTGTTCAAAACCACTTCTTTGGATACCGAAATCGACTTTGTTATCGCTAATCCTACGCTATGGCACGGTAGAAAAAATCCTTATCTATATACCTTAAGTACCGAACTAATCGAAGGTGACAACGTAATCGATAACGTAAGCGTACGTTTTGGTTGTCGTTATTACGAAATCGATGTTAACAACGGATTTATCCTAAACGGAGAAGAATATCCTTTGCGCGGTGTATCACGTCACCAAGATAGATGGGGCTATGGCAACGCACTTACCAAAGAACACCATAGAGAAGACGCAGAGCTTATTTATGAAGTAGGCGCGACGACCATTCGTCTTGCTCACTATCAACACGATCAATATTTTTACGATCTATGCGACGAAATGGGGTTTGTAATTTGGGCGGAAATCCCCTACATTTCTCAACATATGCCCGGTGGTAGAGCTAACACCATTAGCCAAATGAAAGAACTAATCGTTCAAAACTACAACCACCCGTCAATCGTTGTTTGGGGACTAAGTAACGAAATCACCATGAAGGGTGAGAACGATCCCGACCTATTGGAAAACCACAATATTCTTAACGACTTATGCCACGAAATGGATAAGACTCGTCTTACCACGATGGCGGTTGTTTCGCCCTGCTCTATCGACTGCGAATATATCAATATTCCCGATACCGTATCTTATAACCACTATTTCGGTTGGTATGGTGGCGACACTTCTATGAACGGTCCTTGGTTTGATAATTTCCACGCAAAGCACCCCAACGTTCCTATCGGTTGTTCGGAATATGGTTGTGAAGCTCTTAACTGGCACACTTCTAAGCCCGTACAAGGCGACTACACTGAAGAATATCAAGCATACTATCATGAAGAACTCATAAAACAACTCTTCACGAGAAAATATATGTGGGCTACTCACGTATGGAATATGTTTGACTTTGGCGCGGACGCACGTAGCGAAGGCGGTGAAAATGGTCAAAACCACAAAGGTCTAGTTAATTTCGATAGAAAATATAAGAAGGATTCTTTCTACGCATACAAAGCATGGCTAAGCGACGATCCTTTCGTACACCTATGCGGAAAACGCTATATTGATAGAGTGGAAGACGTAACTAAAGTTACCGTTTATTCCAACCTACCCGAAGTAGAACTCTTTGTAAACGGTGTATCTATCGGTAAAAAGACCGCAAGCGATCACTTCTTCTACTTCGACGTAGAAAATAAAGGTGAAAGCAAAATTGAAGCGGTAGCCGGTGAATATCGCGACTGCGGAATGGTACGCAAGGTTGAAGTATTCAACGAAGCATATCGTTTGAGAGAAAAGAGCGCAATACTTAATTGGTTTGACGTAACGGAAGTTGACGGATACCTTTCTATCAACGATAAAATGAGCGACATTATGAGAACTCCCGAGGGAATGGGTATGTTCCAACAAATGTTCTCCGCTATGATGCCCAAACAAGGCGATACCATGATGGGTGGATTCGAAATGAATGAAAGCATGATGCAAATGATGGGCGGATTTACTTTACTTCGTCTTGTTGGTATGATTGGCATGATGGGAATCAACTTCACAAAAGAACAACTTCTCGCAATCAATGCTCAACTAAATAAAATTAAAAAGCCTAATGCTTAAAATTTAAATCTCAATCTAACAAAGCAGGCGTTGAAAATCAACGTCTGCTTTTTATTTATTGTCATTTGCATATATTTTCATCAGGTTCCTCAATATTGTGTTTAAAACCAAAATTTGCGCGTTATGTTAGCTCTCGCAAACAAAAAATAATAGGGACTCAAATGAGTCCCTACGTTTTTTGTTAAACTATTCTACAACGATTATTATGCTTGCTTAGTAAAGCTTGCGTTGAATACGTCGTCACCGTAGCAACCAGAGAAATGTACGTCAACGCCAGTTTCGGTTAGAGTTGCGTTGTTCTCACCATCATCGTATGCTGCAAAATCAGAGATGTTTGCTCTGTCGCCAACTACGGTGTAAGTAAAGTTCCAGTCACTTCCGTTGTTGTAAACGCCGTTGCCTTCTCCGTCAAAAGTAAGAGTGAAGCTGCTGTAGGTATAGGTACCTGCAAAAGCATCAAGAGCGGGTTCTTCGCTAACTACTTTTTTTGCAAAGCTTGCATTGAATACGTCGTCACCAAAACTACCTGAGAAGTGTACGTCAACGCCAGTTTCGGTTAGAGTTGCATAGTTCTCGCCGTCATCGTATGCTGCAAAGTCAGAGATGTTTGCTCTGTCGCCAACTACAGTGTAGGTAAAGTTCCAGTCACTTCCGTTGTTGTAAACGCCGTTGCCTGCTCCATCAAAAGTAAGAGTGAAGCTGCTGTAGGTATAGGTACCTGCAAAAGCGTCAAGAACGGGTTCTTCAGGAACTTCGGGTTCTTCGGGAACTTCAGGTTCTTCGCTATCTACTTTTTTTGCAAAGCTTGCGTTGAATACGTCATCACCAAAACTACCTGAGAAGTGTACGTCAACGCCAGTTTCGGTTAGAGTTGCATAGTTCTCGCCGTCATCATATGCTGCAAAGGTAGAAATGTTTGCTCTGTCACCCACTACAGTGTAGGTAAAGCTCCAGTCGCTACCATTGTTGTAAACACCATTACCTGCTCCATTGAAAGTAAGAGTAAAACTATTGTAGGTGTAAGTACCGGCAAATGCGTCAAGTTCGGGATCTTCGGGAACTTCGGGTTCTTCTTCGGATACGGGAGTCATGCTTACGTAAATACTGTAATTGTCAGTTTCGGTAAGAACAACGGTATCTGCACCATAGTCGTCACTGAATGCTAAATTCATATCGTTAGCACTGAACAATACGTCGCCATATTCGTCGATAGTGAACTCGGTTACGGTATATTC
>JAZSMH010000037.1:0-4948 GCA_045535785.1 Clostridia bacterium | reverse complement strand
GGTGGGTGGGTATCCATAGCGTTTTGCCAAAACTTTTCATCCCGACTAAATCTTGGCGACAATCTATAATTTTGTTCTTTTTCTATCTGTACTAGATAAGAAAATTCTTCCATTTTTTTGTCGATTTTTAATCTATCGACGATGATTTCGAAAGCCTTTACACCCATACCGTCGCAAAGAATATGGTGCGCGCAAAATAGCACGCCGTCTTTACCTTGATACTCTATGATATAACAGCGGAATAGACGCTGGTTAAGATCGTAATTAATCATTAATTTTTCTTTGCAAAAAGCATCTAATTCCTCTTGGGTATTAATCCTGTAGCGTTCAAAATCAATTATTTCGTGTGGGGTAATATAGCTATACGGCTTGCCGTCGGTCTCGGTAATACGCAATCTACTGCCGTCTTGAGTGAGCGTAAATTCGTTAATGGCTGAATTTATTTTTTCGTGAGAATATCTTTCGTCAAAAAGTAGTAAAAAGGCTTGATTCCAAAGCGTACTAGTAAATACGCTTTTGTCTACGAAAAATATTTTTTGCGAAGAAGTAAGTTCTCTGTACTTCATAATACTCTCCGTTATAAGCCTAGTTACAATAAGTATAACACTTATTGTATTAACTGTCAACACCGACTATCCTTGACAAACGCACGGATTTCGGTTAACATATCGTTACAAAATAGGAGAAATTTATGTTCAAATATACAAAAGCTGCTCTTAAACACACAACTGACGAATTGAAAAATATCGCGCATATTTTTACCCTAATTATGCAAGGAATATACCTTGTCTATCTCGTGTTCGCATTCGCTATCCCGAAAGGCAATCTTTACATAAATATTGTGATGACGATTTTGGCGGTATTCCATTTAGTTATGTATTTAGTTACCTATCAAAAGAAGGAAAAAAATGTAAAAAAGACCAAAAAAATCTCAAAAAATATCTATAAAATACTAAAACTTACCACTAACGCGGTTTCGCTTGCTATGACGGTATATAGCATAATTATCGTCAACAACAACGTGACGGGGACGTCTTTTTTATCCCTCATTGCCACCGTTTTTATGGCGATTGGTTGGATAATTCAAGTTCTACTTCTTATCGTCAGTGCATACGTAGAAAAGAAGGCAAAATTCTTACTAGAGAGCCTTTATGCAGACTTCGAGCCGACGATAAACGCGGTAAATAAAGCGCAAAACGTTATACGTAAACTAAAACGCGAAGAAATCGTAGAAAAGGAAGATTTTGTACGCGAAAAGTCGAGAAAACTTCTCGACGAATTGGTGGAAGAAAACGAAGAAGCAAAGCAAAAGGAAAAAGCGCGCAAAAAAGAGTTGAAAAAAGAACGCCTTATGCAACTAAAAGAGCAAGCAAAAGAATTGAAACGCCTTAAAAAAGAGCAAAAGAAAGTTAAAAAACAAAGTTCTACAGAAACGGTAGAAAATATAGAAACACCTAGCGAAATACTTCTTCTAAACGAAGTTTCTGCAGAAGAAAGCGATAATTAGTTTTTACCTTTTACATTAAAAAACACCGCATTTGGTTTGCGGTGTTTTTTGTTACATATTTACTATTTTTATGCAAAATATTTTTTGAGTTTTTTCTCCCATTTTGCTATTTTCTTAACGTCGTATTCTGTGGGGATTTTCTTTGCAAGCTTTGATGCTTTTACGCCTTTTAGCACTGATTTTACAAAGAAGATAATAAATGGTAAACGTTTGAGCGCAACGGGGATTTTTTTGCAAATATCTTTAAATCCCATTTTCTTGCCTTGACCGCCCGTCATGCCTTTTATGTCGTCTTCGGTGATAAAGCCAGCGTCGATTACGTAGCCGATATCTTTGGGATTACCTACCAAAACGGCACGTTTTAGACTGTCGATAAGGAAGTGCTTGTTGCCTACTTCTTGATAATATCTAACTTGGTAATTCCATAAAACGTTGATATCGCAAGAATTAGCCTTACTTATCTCTTCGCCTAAAATCTGACCTGCTCTAAGTCCGCACGCGATACCCGAGCCTATCATAGGTATAGTCATGAACGCGCTGTCGCCTATTGCTACGTAGCCGTCCGCTATCATTCTCGTAAGGGGATATCTAACGGGGATAGTAGCAAATCTACCGCCGTAAACAATATCGTCGCCCGCTATCGGGTGTCTTGCTTTGACGTAGGCAAGCATTTCTTCTTTTTCTTCTTCGGTTAGTCCGCCAATTTTACCTACAAGCACGTTGATGGTGTTGTCGGGCTCTATAACGCACCAAGCAATACCGAGAAGTCCCATGGGACGTAAGTAAACCACTCTTCTATGTTTGGTCGGTTCTTCCACACCTTCTACCTTGTTGTACATAGCGCGGTATACGTGGAATACTTCGTTGCTATTAGGTGATTTTTCGATACCAAAACTATCGGGTACGGTTGCCCTAAACGGCGAATTAACACCTGAACAGTCTATAACCAAATCGGCGTAAATCTTCTCTCCGTTTACTTGTACGCCTTTGACCTTATCACCTTCTACAATAAGGCTATCAACGGTGGTTTCGTAATAGATAGTCGCGCCTTCGTCCATTGCTAGAGTGGCTAGTTGTTCGGAAAAAACTCGTCTTTCTACACCCCATTCCATCTTGCTTTCTTCTTGATAGATGAACAAAGGTTTGTCGCTAAACGGGGGCATAAAGGATACGTTTTGAATTCTGTGACTACCTTCGGGTACTGCGATATTGAGATCGTCAAACACCGTATATTCGACGTCGTCGCGCCAGTCGTAACTGATAAAACCGCGTTTACCTTGTTCGTATACGATTACTTCGTGACCGTTCTTTGCGAGCACTTTTGCCGATTGTAAGCCACCGTTACCTGCACCGATTACTATGATTTTCATAATTTTTCTCCAATACGTTTTTCTTTTATTATACCTTATAGGTGGGTATTTGTAAATAGGTAAAAACGATACTTTTTAACTTTTTGCAACGTAAAATATTTTGCAATTATCTACGCAAAAACAGCCCAACTTGCCACATAGGTACGTACCTAAATCTAGGTGGACTTTTGCAAATTTTTTTACACCGTTTACGTTGGAATATTTTGTATTATCATAAGTGAGAATTTCGTCTTCGTCACTGATATATCTAGTGGGGGTATGTCCGAAAAAAATACACTTATCGGTAGATAACGGTCTATTGGGTTCTTTGAACAATCTATCGTAAACAAGTTGATTGACAGATGCTTGTTTTAAGTCGTATTCGCCCGTTTTTCTATCGGTAGGAATACCTGCATGAACGCAAATAAAATGCTCTTTTTCGATATAATACGGTAACGATTCTAGATAGTCTACTACGTCCCAATCGAGAAGATATCCATCGTGTGGAAAGTATGCCTTTAACTTATCCAACACCAAATCGTAGTCGGTATTTTGCTCCATTAATGACCAATAATACTTCAAAAAGTCGTATTCGTGATTACCGATAATACAGTGAATATTCTTATGATTCATTATAAAACGAAGAAGTTTTATCGAGTCGTTACCTTTCTCTATCATATCACCGCACACGTACATTTCGTCGTTAAGAGAAAAACCTATTTTATCTAATAAGCTCCTAAATAAATCGTATTCTGCGTGTATATCGGACGTTACGTAAATCATAATAAATTAGCTAGCTACAATTCTTTCTTTTTTTATCGTTTCGAAAGCAAAATAGATACCTTTTAGATCGTCGGTTAAATACTCTAACGCTTTGTTTTCCATCTCTATCGGCACGCCGTAATAAGCTTCGGCAATAGAGCCCGCCATTGCGCCAATAGTGTCCGAGTCACCGCCTATGTAGACGGCATTCCTTACTGCGTCTTCAAAACTCGTGCTATCTAAAAATGCAACGATTGCTTGCGGAATACTGCCTTGACAAGTTACCCATGCTCCATTATCGTCGTAGCCGTAGTTACCGTAAATATTCTCGATAGTGAAGTTCTTGTCGGCAAGTTGTGGGTAGTATTCTTGCAGTTTTGCGCGGATATCTGCCTTATCTTTGCCTATTCTTGCTAGATATACGCCCATAGCAACCGCTTCGGCACCTTTGAGCCCTTCGGGGTGATTGTGACTAACTTCGGTGACTATCTTCGAAAGAATTTTTACTTCTTCTTCGCTTTCCGCAACCCAACCCACGGGGCTCACGCGCATACCTGCACCGTTACCAAAACTATTGTAGGGTTTTGGGTGTTTTTCTAAAAATAAAAAGCGGTAAAAGTGCATACCCCAACCTGTGTTTTTGTGCGCTTTTGCAACGTCTTGCATACATTCTACCACAATTTCTTTTAACTTGTTTTTGTCGTTTTTCGCCAAAATCAACGCCTTAGCAACAGCCAAAGTCATAAAGCTATCGTCGGTAGGTTTGCAAATCTCCGTAAACAAGGTAAAATCCTTGCTACGCTTATTTTCTATAAATTCAAACCTACTGCCTACAATATCTCCGATAATCGCACCTAACATAACTAAATCTCCCGTTTAACTAGTATAGCATACTTTTTACAAATTGCATAAAAAAAACGAGCGGTAATTAACCGCTCGTTTTTAATTAATCAGGTGAATTATACTCTGTTCTATTTAATTTCGTAATTGGTATCAAATATATGATTCTTATGCTTTTTCTAAAACAACCGTCCAGGAATAAGTCGTAAGAACTCTAGTCCATTCTGATCCTTTTGTGATAGAAACAACTTTCCATCCGCTTCTTAGATAAGTGGATAGCTTTTCGTTAAGGGCACGTTGTGAAGATCTAATTGTAATTACTTGTTGCATAAATAAATACTCCTTTTATTTTTTTAAAGGCTATGTCACATAAAATGGTGGATTTATAGCAAAATTTTTTTTGCTAGATTGACGAGAAAAATACAAGTAAGACAAGTGTTTTGTAAGGGCAGTATACCCGCAGTGGTATATAACCGAGCAAAACGCGAAG
>JAZSMH010000054.1:0-1969 GCA_045535785.1 Clostridia bacterium | reverse complement strand
AATATGCTTAGCTTTTATTGGGGCGCATTCTCTCGTGAAGATAATATCAATATGCCTATGGTTGCGGAAAAACTATGGTTCTACGATAGTCCTAAGCGTTATGCTGACGATGATAAAAATTGGCACGTAGACGAAGAATTTAACTATTCGGTAGTGGAAGTAATGAGTACGTTCTATCTTGAACTGCTAAAACGTTATCCCAACTATTCGGGTAGCCAAATAACAGTACTTGGGCACTCTTACGGCGGTATGATGACTTTTGGCTTCGTAAGTTATATCACCACTGCGTTCAAGTGCGGACTGATAAACGCTAGCGTGTTACCCGATAGTATATACTATTTAGATCCCTACTTAATGCCTGTCAAAAATACCACTAACCATATTAGATGGCTAGGCGATATAACCAACCCTTACGACGACGGCGGTGTAATGCTCTTTGCATCGCGTGCAGTAAAAGACGCTAAGGCTTTGGGTATATCCCAAACTTTCTATCGTTCTAGCGAAGGCGTAGCTTTACCTGCAACGCTACTTGCGCCCACTCAATATAACGAGATAAGGAACGATTGCTTACATATTAACGCGGACAGTACTTATTTATATTCGGGTATCGACGCAATGAGTTGGGGACATATCTACGCTATCGTTTGGCCGGGCTATACCACTTGGCAAACCACCGACGAATTTACCAACGGCACAGAACTTGCTTGCGGACTATTCAACCCCTACGAACAGCTCTATTCAAGGAACGGCGTTGAATACAATATCGACTACAACAACACCGCGAACGTTTATGACGACGACGAAATTACTTCGGTAGATATCGAAAAGTCGAAAATAAGCGGTTTCGTATACGTCGACGCTAACAAGAACGGCAAAATGGACGAAAGAATCGGTAAGCACTTCTACGGTGCGAAAGTTACTATAAAAGACGCAAGCGGTAACGTAGTGTTAGAAACCACCACTACGATTAACGGCTACTACGAAGTGGAAGTTGAACAAGGCGCTTACACCGTTACGGTAACCGTACCCGAAGAATATTCTTTGACGGAAAATCAAGCGAGCGTTACGGTAACAAGCGACTATCAACTGGATACGCACACTTGGGGAATTGTAAAAAAATAATGAGAAAAAGTAAGTTAAAGTTAGCGATTATCATATCCGTAGCGGTAGTTCTTATCGGGCTACTTACTTTCGGCTACGCTACTTTTGCATACGTCCATCTCAATTCTTTTTATTCCTACGATTATAGCAACTATTCGTCTACCAAATATATCGCGCACCGCGGTTATAGCGGAGCATATTACGACAATACCGAAGAAAGTATCTTAGGTGCGAGCGAAAATACCTTTTTTGACGGAATAGAAACGGATATTCGCCTTACAAAAGACAAAGTTTGGGTTTGCGTACACGACGACAACCCTTTCGTTGATAAAAATATACTCGTGTCGCAGTCAAACTACGAAGATATAAAAGGCTTACCCTTAGATACGAGCAACGCGCACGAAAAAGCGGATAAAACCAAAACTTATACCCTTTGCACTTACGAAAGATATCTAGAAATCTTAAAAAGTTGCAACAAAATCGCCCTTATCGAGGTAAAAGGTAAATACACGCAAGAAGAGCTTACCCCTGCCGTTAATAGGGCTTTTGAAATGCTAAGTCAATCGAAAATCTTCTTCGCGGGCTTTGATATCAAGAATTTGCAACACGTAAAAAAGATTAATTCGCGTGCAAAACTTCTCGCTTTCGGTAACGACCTTTACGAAGGATATTGCTATACGAAAATGGGCTTTAATTTAGGGATAAATTATCAAAATGCAAAAAAATCGGTGATAGAAAGAGCTCACGATAACGACCATCTTATTTTCACTTACACCGTTGACGACAAGGCAATAGCACAAAATCTTATCGAAAATCACGTAGATTTTGTAATTACTAACGTTTGTCTTGCTTAAATAGGGAAATTAGT
>JAZSMH010000035.1:0-8966 GCA_045535785.1 Clostridia bacterium | reverse complement strand
AACGGACCGTTGGTACGAGTCCACCTGGGGGCGCCACACAAAAAAACACACCATCATACGACGGTGTCTTTTTTTGTGTCACTCACCCCACTTAGCCTCAAACCAACGTGCCTGCGCGAGAGAAACGAGCAAAGGGGTTGCTGCGTAAAGCGGACAATCCAGTGAATTGTCCGTAGCCAAAGCGGGCAAGGACTATGTCCGCCGCCGGACGTTGGTACCAATACTAGAATGCACTTGAATACTGACAATACGTCCACAAAAGTGTTATATTACTGTTTATTAACGAATTGATTAGGAGTAATTCCACAACGTTTTTTGAAACATTGTATAAAATGTGTTTGAGAACAAAATCCAAGATAGTAGGCTACCATGTTTTGAGGTGTTTTACTGCGAAGCAGAGCTTTTGCTTCTTCTATTTTTTTGTCCATCACGTAATCGCTCATTGATATTCCCGTTTCTTGTTTGAATTTTCGTGGCAACCAAGATTTGCTATATCCCATAGCCGTTGATATGCTTTCGACGGTAAGTTTTTCGTGCAAATGTACTTGAATATAGTTTATGCACTTTTGAATTTCTTTGTTACACCTAGGTTGAGATTGAATCTTTACTAGTTCGGTAATTTCTAAAAAAATTGATATCAAATAGTCAATAATTTCTTCAGGGTCACTCATTTTATCAATTTTAATAATGAATGAATCAGCTAAGTTATATGCAGTTATCTCGTCTAATCCGCCTTGGATTGCATATCTTATGCCAAGTGTGATACAACAAACAGCCCAATATTGTATTTGTCGCAATGGATCGTTTGACAATCTACCTATAACAATGCCGTTTTTAATGAAATCATTTATACTAGATTTAACCATTTCTACGTTACCCGCTTGCACCAACGAATAAAAAGCAGTTTCCGTCACGTACGAAGTGTGCGTAATAGCATTTTCACGTTGTTCAAAAATAGGGTTTTTAACGGTAGGTAGAATATTAATGTTTACAAGTTTTTCATTACTCATATTTTGATTATATCACTTTTATGAAATATTTCAACATAAATATGATAAACACAACTTAATTTTGATATAAATTTTCCATATTAGAAGATAAACTGAAATTAATCAACATTGATAAGCGGTGGAGGAAAAATGAGATATAAACACGATATTGTAGAACAAGTTTTTAATTGCAAAGTAAAAAAATCGAAATTTCTTGGCGGTGGTACGTTTGGTAGAGTCTTCAAGATAACTCTTGAGAATGAATTAATCATTGCCGTGAAATACTATACAAAAAACAACTTGAGCGAAACGGAAGCAAAGACGTTGGATATTCTTTCTCAATATACCACCGTAAAAATGCCAAAAGTTTATTTTTATAACGATAACGTCATGATTATGGAGTTTTTGGACGGGCAAAATCTCTTGCATCCCAAGTTTATTTTTAGGTCGAAAGAAAAGAAGAAAGCTCTTGCAAAAGAAATAATCAACGGCATACTAGGTTGGGAGAATATCGTCTGCGACAAATACGGCTATCTTAATAACCCACAATATAATACGTGGGCGGAATGTTTTGAAGAGTTAAAGTTAAAGCCAGCTATTAGTTATATGGACGAATTATATGCGCGTGGCAAATTTAACAAAAAGCATTATGCGCTTATTAATTTGGCAATAAAAAAGTACAAAAGCATATCAAAAGAGCCCAATAAGGCGGTATTATGTCACGGTGATATAAATATAATGAACGTCATGGTGGAGCCAAAATCATTTAAACTCGTAGGTTTTATCGATCCCTACCAACCTATATATGCGGACTATGCTTATGGACTATATCCTTTGCAAAACATGTGGGGAAACTTGTATTATTTGTACGAAACATACAAAAAAATAACCAATAATATAGACGAAAACCTAGACTTCAAGGTAGTTTTTTACGGTCTAATTAACGAAATAATGTTTATACCCAAAAGCGGTATAGATTTTCCACCGTGGTATCAACTTTGGGTAAGACGCTTAAAAAAATTATTAAAATAAATAACATGTTATTTTACAAGAAAATTGCCAAAACACCATCAATCGATGGTGTTTTTAATTTATTTTTTTCTTATTACCGCATTTATCCAGCCGTTATTTCGTTTGAGTAGATCTTCCGAAGTATATATTTCTACAATAGATAAATTCGCATTTTGACAAAGCTCGTTTAATTTCTCTTCGTCGATATATTGATAAAATCTACCGTTTTCCACTTGCTCGCCCTTTCCATACTTCATAGAAAGATAGATATAGCCGTCTTTTTTCAAGGCCTTATATAGATTTTCAAAAGCGAGCGGCAAATTATCCGAGTGTAGGAGAGAAGCGCATGCCCAAATTCCGTCAAACGCTTTTTCATAAGGTAGATTATGAAAATCACCTAAATGTACGTTTAAACCCATATTTTGTGCGTTATTAACGAATTCAACCACGTTATCAACACCAACTACGTCGAAGCCTTTGCTTGCAAAATAAAGCATATCGCGCCCACTGCCGAAGCCCACGTCCAATATCCTTGCGCCACAACCAAGATACGGCAAGAATCTACCGTAATGCTCCGCCATATCGACGTCTTTTGTAGAAGTTATGTATTCACTACTGTTAGTAGAATAATATTGCGTAGTTTTATCATTTGCACTCATAATAACTTATCTCGAATTTATAAAAATTCTCACAAAAATTATACCATACCTTGCTTTATTTTACAACACCCATCACCTTAATTCCACTTGACCTAGTTTAGCAATTAAATATGTTATAACAAAATCACAGTAATACATTAATACATATAGATAGAAGTGTAGCAATTATGTGGGTATTGCAATGGATTAATTATTTGTATAGCGCAACGTAGGATAGTAATGTGCTAAATGTACAATGTACGGCATTGCTTGTTGTTGAAGTGGGCAAGAGCTATGCTCGCCACCGGGGAGACGCGTATAACGGGCAATCCAGTGAATTGTCCGTAGCCAAAGCGGGCAAGAGCTATGCTCGCCGCCGGGGAGACGCGTATAACGGACAATCCAGTGAATTGTCCGTAGCCAAAGCGGGCAAGAGCTATGCTCGCCGCCGGAACAAAAGGTGTTAAACAAGCAGTCCAGTGAACTGCTTGTAACCGAAGTAGAAAGTGCTATGCACGTATCGGACCGTTGGTCGAGTCCAACTGGGGGAGCCAATCAAGAACTAATTCGAAACAAAACTATTTACTTATGCTTGCTTTCATTGCTTTAACGCATGAAATCGTTGTATTATTTCTTTTCCTATGATATAATAAAAAAACCAACTCAAAACAAAGGAAGAAATATATGGGATTTAAAGATTTTAAAATAAAAAATGGAGTCCTAGAAAAGTATATAGGCAAGGGCAGTAACGTAGTTATCCCCAACTCGGTAACAAGCATAGGTGAAAGCGCGTTCGGTGGTTGCACCTCGCTCCAAAGCATAACCATTCCCAACTCGGTAACAAGCATAGGAGATGGGGCGTTCAAAGATTGCACTTCGCTCCAAAGCATAACCATCCCCGACTCGGTAACAAGCATAGGAAATAAGGCGTTCTATGAATGCACTTTGCTCCAAAGCATAACCATTCCCAACTCGGTAACCAGCATAGGGGGTTGGGCGTTCTATGATTGCACCTCGCTCCAAAGCATAACCATTCCCAACTCGGTAACAAGCATAGGTGAAAGCGCATTCTCGAGTTGCACCTCGCTCACTAGTATCACTATACCAAGTTCGGTAACCAGCATAGGGGTTTGGGCTTTCGATGGTTGCACCTCGCTCCAAAGCATAACCATACCCAACTCGGTAATTAGCATAGGGGTTTGGGCGTTCAAGGGTTGCAAATTGCTCCAAAGCATAACCATCCCAAACTCGGTAACAAGCATAGGTGAAGGTATATGTGCTGATTGTACTCAACTAAAACAAATAAACGTAGAAGAAGGTAATCCTAACTATACCTCAATAGACGGAAATCTTTACACCAAAGATAAAAAATCTTTAGTACAATACGCAATAGGTAAGCACGATACCTCTTTCAATATTCCAAGTTCGGTAACAAGCATAGGAGATCTTGCGTTCCTTGGTTGCGAATCGCTCCAAAGCATAACCATTCCCAACTCGGTAACCAGCATAGTAGATGGGGCGTTCTATGGTTGCACCTCGCTCCAAAGCATAACCATACCCAACTCGGTAACAAGCATAGGTGAAATCGCGTTCGGTGGTTGCACCTCGCTCCAAAGCATAACCATCCCCGATTCTGTAACAAGTATAGGAGATCTTGCGTTCTATGAATGCACTTCGCTCCAAAGCATAACCATCCCTGATTCTATAACAAGTATAGGATATGAGGCTTTCTATGGTTGCACCTCGCTCCAAAGCATAACCATCCCCGATTCTGTAACAAGTATAGGAGATTGTGTGTTCGAGGGTTGCACCTCGCTCCAAAGCATAACCATACCCGATTCTGTAATAAGCATAAAAGATGGGGTGTTCTATGGTTGCACCTCGCTCCAAAGCATAACCATACCTAACTCGGTAACAAGTATAGGAGATTGTGCGTTCGAAGGTTGCGAAAACCTAAAAACCATATTTAACCATTCCGCGCTAAATATCCAAAAAGGTGCGAAAACACACGGAATGGTAGCATACTATGCCGAAAACGTATACAACGATTAACAAATAATAAAAATAAACCAACCCAAAACAAAGGAAGAAATATATGGGATTTAACTATTTAGTGATTTTATAAAGAAAGTTTATAATCAATACAAAAGGAGATAATTATGGGCAGATTAGACGGAAAAGTAGCAATTATTACCGGTGGTAATTCAGGTGTAGGCGCAGCGACTGCAGAGTTGTTTGCAAAAGAAGGCGCAAAAGTCGTTATCACGGCAAGACGCGTACCCCAATTAGAAGAAGTTGCGGACAAAATTAGAGCAAACGGTGGCGAAGTTTTGGCTATCTCTTGCGACGTTTCTAAAGCGGACGCAGTAGAAGAAATGGTGGCTAAGGTTGTTGCAACTTATGGCAAAATCGACGTTTTGGTAAACAACGCAGGCGTTTTAGAAAAAGGCTTAAAGCCTATCGAATCTTGCACCGACGAAGATTTAGAATGGGTTATGGGCATCAACACAAAAGGTTGTTTATACTGCACTAGAGCGGTTGTAAAAGAGATGATGAAGAACAACAAAGGCTCTATCATCAACCTAGATTCAGTTGCAGGCGCATTCGGCACGGGCGGTGCATCATACGTAACGAGCAAAGCAGCGGTTATCGGCCTAACCAAGCACACCGCACTTCGTTTTACTGGCACGGGAATCCGTTGTAACTCGGTCAACCCCAGCACCATCGTAACCCCTATGACGATGACCACCGATCCCAAAACTCTTGATCCCAACATGATGGGACAAATGAACAAGCACATGAACCTTTCGGTAAGCCCCTGCATGCCTATCGACATAGCGAATATCTTGCTATTCCTTGCTAGCGACGAATCTCGCGCAATCACAGGACAAGTAATCGTTTCCGACTTCGGCGCAACGTTATAAAAACAACCTAAACCAAAGAGCCTAATCAAAAACACGCTCAAAAAATAATAAAAACAACAAAATAAAGTAAAAACATAAAGGTGACGTTCTTAGCGGAGGTTTGAAAACTCTACTAAGTGCGAGCATCGCATTTGACCAGTCAAATACACTTGGGCTAAGCCCAAATCCTAATACAACAGAAAGAGAGAACAAAACGGGGTAATCCGTAATGTCCTCTCTTTTCTGTTAGTGAAGTTTTCGCCACCGCGAAAGTGAAGTTGCTATGCAGTGAAGTTTGTGCTACGCACAAGTGAAGTTAAGTTTGCCCATTTTGCCGAAGGCAAAACTTCACTATCCGTAGGATAACTTCACTTACGCAGTAAACTTCACTTGCCCGCAAGGGCAAACTTAGTTATGCGTGTTCTCCGTTAAGGATAACACGCATACTTGCGGTGGTTTTTTTTAATTGAAAATCAAAACTTAATTTGATATAATGAGAGCATAAAAACCTTCGGAGAGATATATGCAAGGACTAGAATGGACTTTTGATACGGTGGTGGAAGACTACGAAAAATTCCGCCCGGGCTACGCAATAGACCTATATGACACGATATTCGACTACGTCAATATTGATAAAGATAGTAGCGTGCTAGAAATAGGTAGCGGAGCAGGGCAGGCTACGGCACCTATTCTTGACAAAGGTTGTTACCTCACCGCGGTAGAATACGGCTCGTTATTCTGTAAACTTTTAGCAAAAAAGTTCGCTAAGTTTGATAATTTTTTCGTTCTTAACGGCAAATTCGAAGACGTTATGTTGGAAGAAAACTCTTTCGATCTTATATTTTCCGCTACCGCTTTTCATTGGATTCCCGAAAAAGAAGGCTACGAAAAAGTATTCAAATTGCTAAAAAAAGGCGGAGTTTTCGCGCGTTTTACTAATCACCCTTACCGCGACAAAACTAACGTTTTGCTAGCTAACGAAATAGACGAAATCTACGAAGAATATTATAATAAATACCATCAAAAAAAGCGCGCAAAATTGGTAGAATTTAACGCAAATCAAGCGGCAACGCTAGCAAATATCGCATCAAAATACGGCTTTACCGATATAGAATATCATATTTACAAACGTACGCGCACCTTCACCGCAGAAGAATATATCCGCCTTCTCGGCACCTATTCCGACCATATCGCTATAGAAGAAAAAATAAGAACGGAGTTTTTTAACAAAATAAAAAACGCCATAAATAATCACGGTGGCACTATAACCATCTACGACACGATGGATTTAGAACTTGCACGCAAAGAATAAAAATCGAACTGTATCATAAATGTCTTGCGTTGTGCAAAGAAGTGTGTTATAGTAAAAAAACGGAGGTAATTATGAAGAAGATTAACCTAATATACAACCACAACATATTTGAAGAACCCTACAATCAAAATGAAGTTAAAAAGGTGGAAAAACAAATCAAGAGTCAATTCGACAACGACGTGGAAGTTTTTATTGGTCTTACGAGTTGCTCGTCACCCAACCCGTTTGTTTATGATATGGATTTGATAATAGCAGAGCATACTTTTGCTTTGACGTCGGAAGAAAAATCCATTCTTGCAACGATTTTAAAAAACAGCGTAAAAAAACTAAAATCTTGCGAACCTATCGACGTAGTAGTTTCGTTAAGGAAGATAGAAGAAGACGATCTTTGGTTCTTCAAAGCTTAAAAAATATCCACTTACTATTTTATAAGAGCAAAAAATAAGAATGGCAATTTTGCCATTCTTTTTCGTTAATAAATTAAAAATTATTCATAGAAATTAATGTTCACAAACAACTATTTAGCATACCAAATATCTACTTTACGATACCCAAACTATAATATTAAACAAAAATATAAAATCAGACTAGCGTTAATTTTAGCATAACGCTAAATCTTATTCCCATATTCGTCCTCAATACCTAGTAGGTAGTCGGTAGACACGTCGAAGAATTTAGCTATACCTATTAGCACGTCAAGAGAAGGTAAGCTGATGCCTTTTTTTAGGTTAGTTATCGCCTGCCTAGATATGTTGAGTGCCTTTGCTAGCTCAGTCTGTTTTATTTTTTCATTGTTCAACAATTTGTTGAATACTTCAGTGAATCTCATATTTATAGTATATAAAATTATTGTAAACTAAAACTTGACAGTACACCAATGGTGTACTATAATTTAATTTAAGAGCAACTACGTGCTAATTTATGCGAAAAACATCGTTATTAAACAAATAATTGAGTAATTCAACAAACTGTTTAGCGATTTTTTCAACCATTTGTTGAGTGATGTGCTATGATAGAAGAAAACAGATCGGAGGATTTTTTCATGATAGGTGAGAACATCAAAAAGTTAAGAATTAACGCAGGACTTACTCAAAAAGATCTTGCGGAGAAGTTATTCGTTACCGCGCAAGCAGTATCTAGATGGGAAAATAACGACGTTGAGCCGTCCGCAACTACTATTTACGAAATGGCAAAGATATTCAACGTTTCCATCGACGAAATTTTCGGCAACGACGTCACCAACAACGTAAAGAGAGAAGTGGTGGTAGAAAAAGAAATCGTCTACACCGAACCCAAGCCCGCTATCGCAGTTTGTTCACAATGTGGTAAAGTGATATATGATAAAGGAGATTTGTACAACGCTACTGCTTCTAACAAGTCCACCGTTATATGTAAAGACTGTTTCACGATTAGGACGCTTACTCGCGGACGCGGAACCGCTACTAGAAATAATGTTAGCAGAGGCATCACTAGCAATAAAGTAAATAGTGGAGTAGAAAAATGCAATACAAATATACCTAGACCAAACAATACCGTTAATCATACTTCAAGAAAAAGACCTAAAATTTTTAAGAGAATTTTGGAATTTTTCAATTTAGCATGCGGAGTAATTTGTTTGCTTGCGGCATTGGCAATGCTTATAATTTGTATTATTGCTGGAGTAGACGTTGGCGCTGTTGGTGATAATATGCTAATTTTTACAGGTGTAGGCGTTCTATTTGCTATTGCCCCTTTACCCTCAGCAATCGTCAGCTTTCTTGCATTCCGCAGCTTAAGACGTGCTATTACAAAATCAGAAATTATCGCTATATCAATAGTGACAATTATTTTCGCAAGTCCTATCACAGGTATACTTATGTTATGTCTTACAGAACGCGATTTTAACTAGCAAATATTTTAAAAAGGCTCTGTCACATCACCTGTTTGATTTTTGAAAGTCGGATCGTAGCCATGTCGTTCTGTGAGCCAAGGAGTTGTGTGATGAAATTGTCTTCCTAAGACCGCTTGGCCTCCCGACTTCAAGTCCTATCACAGGTATACTTATGTTATGTCTTACAGAACGCGATTTTAACTAGCAAATATTTTAAAAAGGCTCTGTCACATCACCTGTTTG
>JAZSMH010000017.1:0-6159 GCA_045535785.1 Clostridia bacterium | reverse complement strand
GTAGAAGGCGTAGTTATCCATTCGCTAAATTCGTGATTATTTGGATCAAGAGCTAATTCTTCGGTTTCTTCTTCACCACATTCGCAAGTGCGAGTTTTGCTTCCTTGCGTAATACACGTGGAAGGTGTAGTTATCCATTCTCCAAACGTATGATTATTGAGATTTAGTTCTAAACTTCCTGTTTCTTGTTCACCGCACGTGCAAGCACGGACTTGGCTACCGTTGGTCGTACAAGTGGACGGAGTGACTACCGACCATGCGCCGAATTGGTGATTCTCGCTATCTAATTCCAAAACTTCGGTGAATACGTATCCGCATTCGCAAGTGCTAGTCTTTCTGCCTTGAATAGTACAAGTAGACGGGATAACTTGTGTAGTTAAACTATGAACGTGTTGTCCGCCGTCATTAACGTTATCGCTACTGGTATCTTTACACGCGGTAAAGGTGCAAATTGCGATAAATACGGTTAAGATAAGTACAAGCAAAATCCCTTTTTTCATAACAAATCTCCAAAAAATAAAAGTTGTATAATTGAATTATACAATCTATATTGTTTTTCGTCAACGTTTAGTATCTATTCAAACTTTACTTTACGCTAAACCAAAAATGAAAAAGGCGCAACGAAAAATCGTCACGCCTTATTTTTTATTCTGTAGATAACACTTAACTATTCAACTGCCACAGCGGCTCGCTGCGGCCAATATGCATGCAAGGACACTCCTTGCCGCACCGCGCGTAGCGGATTATTTGTTGTAAGCAGCGATATAGTCAGCTAGTGCGTTGAAGATAACGTCTAGGCCGTGTGCGCCTGCATCGGGATAGCCGATACTTCTTTCGCCAACGGTACCTGCTCTACCTAGCGTAGCAACGTGAGTTTTGGTTGCTTCTGCGCCTTCGTGAGCTGCGATAGCACCGAGTTTTAGACCTTCGATAAGTCCCTTGCCTTCTTCTGCTGCCTTGGTTAGTGCAATTGCACAAGGTTTGAGTGCGTCAACTAGAGTCTTGTCGCCGATGTCTGCGCCCTTACCAAAGCTCTTCTTGCCGGTTTCGTAAACGCCACGGTTTGCTTCGGTGAATAGCCATGCGATATCGGTTAGGCTTACTTCGGTCTTGCCGAGAACTGCTTTACCTGCATACTTGAATGCGCTACCCCAGATAGGACCACTTGCGCCACCGCAGTATTCTTTGATTATTTCGGAACAGGATACTAGGAATTGACCTATGTCGCCCTTCTTACGAGTTGCCCAATCGGCTTTTAGTTGCTTGAAGCCTTTTGCGATACTCATACCGAAGTCGCCGTCACCCATTTTGTCTGCTTCGCAGAAAGGAACTTCGTTCTCGATGATAACGTCAGCCATTTTTTCTACTACTTGGATAAAAGCAGCGGTGTTGATGGTTTCGCCAATTGCGGGAGTGCCTTCTACTTCGTAAACTGCGTTAGCGTCTTCTTCTTCGACTGCAACCTTTTTCTTAGCTTTTTTAACTTCTACTTGAGGAGCAATGTTGAGAGCTTTGCCGATAGCCTTGATAGCTTCTAGAGCAGCTTCTGCTTGTTCGTTCATTGCAGCACCCCAGGTTAGAGCGGGAGTGGATACGGGATAGTCAACTAGAGCTTTTAGTTCGTCGTCAACTCTTAGTACGGTGATAGATGCACCTGCCATATCGATAGAGGTCATGTAGTTGCCTACGATGGTACGATGGATGTTGATGCCTTCTGCTTCGAGAACTTTGCTTACGGAATTGTTAAGAATGTAAAGTTCTTGTAAGGGGCTGCCACCGAAACCGTTGATAAGAAGAACAACGTCTTCGCCTTTCTTTAGACCTAAATCTGCGATAAGGTCGTCAACGATTCTCTTGCTTAGATCGTCTGCAAAAGTGCCCTTAGAATAGTCAATCTTTTCACGGAAACGTCCGGGTTCACCGTGGATACCTACGCCGAATTCCATTTCGTCGTCGCCGATATCGAAAGTGGGCTTACCTGCAGCGGGAACGGTACAAGAAGTGAATGCAAAGCCGAAGGAACGAACGTTGTCGATAACCTTATTAGCAACGCGCTTTACTTCTGCAAGGTCTTTGCCTTGTTCTGCTGCTGCACCTGCGCACTTATGTACTAGTACGGTACCTGCAACGCCACGTCTACCAACGGTGTAAAGACTGTCTTTTACTGCGATATCGTCGTTTACGTAAACTGCGTCAACGTTGATGCCGTCTTCTTGTGCGTCTGCCATTGCGTTGTTGAAGTTCATGCAGTCGCCGGAGTAGTTCTTGATAACGAGCAATACGCCCTTATCGGTAGCGCACTTTTTGATAGCGTTATAAACTTGTACTTGAGAAGGAGATGCAAATACGTCACCGCAAACTGCACAGTCTATCATACCTTTTCCTACGAAACCTGCGTGTGCGGGTTCATGGCCTGAACCACCACCGGAAATAAGGCTAACCTTATCGTCGTTGATGTCCTTTTTCTTAACGATCTTGAACTTTTCTACAAATTCTAGGTCGGGATGTGCTTTAGCAAGGCCGTAACACATATCGTATACGAAAGTTTCGGGGGTATTCATTATTTTTTTCATAGTTTTTACTCCTTATTAATAACCACTTTTAGTCGAGAGCGAACTCTCGACTAAAAGTTACGATTTTTTATTGATTTTTATCCTTATAATAATAGGAATTATTCACCGTATTTGTAAGCACGTCCGATAGCGTCTGCGGTCTTAACTGCAGCGATAATCATATCTTCGGTTACGGGGAAAGGCATATTGTGAACAGATTCTTCAGGAATGCAGGTCTTAGCTGCTACTTCGATAAGTTCTGCTTCGGTTAGGCTATCTCTAGCATATTCACCGGTCTTCTTGTTGGTCATAAGGTCGCGGATACAGATGGGAAGACCTACGTCTAGACAGAAGTCAAGTACTTCGTAGAGTTCTTCTTCGGGGCTGTTCTCAAGAACTAATTGACAAATGGTACCGAAAGCAACTACTTCGCCGTGGAAGTTGTTATCGTGGATTTCGTGTACAACGGTAAGACCATCGTGTAGTGCGTGAGCTGCTGCAAGACCGCCACTTTCAAATCCAAGACCAGAAAGAAGAATGTTGGTTTCTACGATCTTTTCAAAAGCTTCGGTAACTGCTTTGTTCTCGCAAGCTGCTTTTGCCTTAGCGCCGTCGGTGATTAGGTTGCGATAGCAAAGTTCTGCAAGTGCTTGAGCAGTGTGGGTGCCGTAGCCAAGAAGGGTGCCCTTTGCACGGTTAGCTCCGCAAGGAAGTCCTGCGTTAACGTTGCTGTAAGATTGTTCGTTAGCTCTTGCTTCGAAATAGGTAGCTAGTGCGTCACCCATACCGCTTACTAAGAATCTAGCGGGAGCGTTAGCGATAACGTTAAGGTCGATAAGAACTACGCTGGGGTTTTGACGGAAATAAGCATAGTCGTCAAATTCGTGGCTGTCAGTGTAAAGAACCGCACTGTGGCTGGTAGGAGCGTCGGTAGCTGCGATGGTAGGACAGATGATTAGGTTTCCGCCTTGAGCAACACACTTGGAGGTGTCGATAGCCTTGCCGCCGCCAAGACCGATAGTACAAGCACACTTGTTAGCCTTAGCAATCTTTTGAAGTTCTGCAACAACGGTACGTGAGCATTCGCCCTTGAATACGTCACCACAGGATACGAATTCTACACCGTATTTCTTAGCAGTAGCGTCGAGTTTGTCTTTTACCAAACTTAATGCAAACGGGTCAGCGATAAGTAATGCTTTCTTACCAAAAGTCTTTACAAAATAACCGAGGTTAAGTAATTCGTTCTCACCTTGAACGTACTTGGAAGGACAAATAAATGCTTTTCTCATAAATAATAAATCTCCTTTTATTATGATTTAGTTTTTTTAGATTTTTTGTCGTAGCAATTACGCTACATTTTCATTATACCCTACTGACAATGTGTATTTCATTAGACAATCGTATTTTATTATGGTATAATATTGACATTATTAGAATTTAGATAGGTGGCAAAAATGCAAAATTTGTTGATAGACAGTCCTGAAAACCTTTATTTAGCCTTAAGTCAAGGGAAAAAACTTGCGATTTTTGAGATAGATGACGAAAAAAAGCCGATTTTTTTGATAAGTGGATTATCTTTACAAAAATTGCCCGAAAATGCGAAAAATGAAGATATAATTGCGCCTGCTATTAAGTACGTTCACGACAATTACAATAAGGAATTAAGGCTTGACACACTTGCCGATAAATGCGACCTATCAAAAAGCTATTTTTGCCGTCTTTTTGCCACGCGGTACGGTATGGGGGTTAACGAATACGTGACGAAGTTTAGATTGCAGAAAGCGTGCAAACTTCTTGTAGAGACCGCTATGCCCGTAGTTAATATTGCGTTCGAAGTGGGATACCCCGACTGTGGGTATTTTCACAAAATATTCAAAAAACACTTTAATTGTACTCCACTTGAATACCGAAACGCACCAACTCTCATATTAATAGAATAGCAGGTGAGCGACCTGCAGCGCATATTGGTCGGTTAAACATTATCTAAATAACTACCTGATTACGCGTGTTTAGTTTATGCTATAGGACGAAGTATTACGTAATATTCTTCCGTCAAAAAAGCAAACGTGCAACGCAACGAAATTTAGCGAAAAATTGACTTGCAAAATTGAAATGGCGGTGCTATAATGTTAGTAACAAATTTGGAGGTAGCGTAATGGACCCTGACCCTTACAGTCGCAATTTTTTAGGTTAATACGCTCGATTTACCGAACGTGGTAAGTCGAGTATGGTTTCGCTTACTACAGGAGGTATTTTTTATGATTTGTGTTTGTTATACAGACCCCAAGTCAAACAAGGTAATGAGAATCCCAAAAGAACTCATCAACGAGAGTTCTGATTTTTCCGATAAGTGGGTACAACTTATCAACCCCGACGAAAGAGAACTTGATTTTATCTCGAGCAAGACGGGAATTTTGCCCGAGTTCTTAAAAGCCGCACTAGACGAAGAAGAACGTTCGCGTATTGATAAAGAAGACGATTGCCTAATGGTACTCGTTGATATCCCTACGGTGATAATGGATAGCAAGAAGTCTTACTGCACGTATTCCACTATACCGATGGGTATAATTATGCGTGATAAGTATTTTGTAACCGTTTGTCTAGAAGATACGCCTATCTTGCAAGAGTTCGGTCAAGGTTTTACCAAAATCAAAGGCCTAGACTTGCGTATGCATAGCCGTACGACTTTCCAACTTCTATTCCAAGTGGCGACCAAGTACCTATACTACCTACGCCAAATCGATAAGAGTTCGCAAAGAATACAAAGCGATCTTCATAAGTCGATGAAGAATAAAGAGCTAATAGAACTACTTGATATCGAGAACTCGCTAGTTTACTTCTCTACTTCGCTACGTACTAACGCGGCGGTTATTGATAAGCTCACGCGCACGAGCCTTATTAAAAAACATGAAGAAGATCAAGACCTTATAGAAGACGTTGCTATCGAGAATAGCCAAGCAATAGAGATGTGTAACATTTACCGTGACATTCTTTCGGGTACTATGGACGCGTACGCTTCGGTAATAAGCAATAACCTAAACATTGTTATGAAGGTGCTAACGAGTATCACCCTTATCATTTCCGTACCTACCCTAATCGCTAGCTTCTTCGGAATGAACCTTGACGGTATCCCCGGTGCTATCGGCTCTAACGCGCCTTGGGCATTCGGTGCGGTAGTGGGTGCATCGGCACTTATAACCGGGCTACTTGCAATCATCCTAAAGAAGAAAAAACTAATGTAACGGGGAGCCCCCGTTGGCGGGTTGGTCGTTCGGGTGTTATCTATGAAATAAAAAAATAAGGCGTGATAGGTTTTTACTTGTCACGCTGTTTTTTGCCGACGGCGGTCGGAGCGCAGTTGGTCGCAGCGAGCCGCTGTGGCAGTTGAATAGTTAGGTGTTGTCTACAAAACAAATAATAATGCGTGTTATGGTGTATCCATAGCACGCTATTTTTTAGTGAATAGGTAATAGTGAAGAGTGAAGAAGTATGGATAAATAATATATAATAACCATACCAATCTCACTTGTGAGATTATATCGCTTTGCCGTTAGGCAAGTTATATTTTATCCTTAACTTTGTTTGCAAAACAAAACTTCACTTTGCA
>JAZSMH010000044.1:0-82115 GCA_045535785.1 Clostridia bacterium | reverse complement strand
GGGCTTAAGAGCTACCATAGCTTGAATGGTGGAGCAGTTGGGGTTAGCGATTATATGATTATGCTTCTTTGCATATTCTCCGTTTACTTCGGGTACGATTAGGGGTACGTTAGGATCGGTACGCCATTGGCTAGAATTGTCGATAACCGTTATACCGTGTTTTGCAAAAATGGGTGCATATTCTTTGCTAGTGCCACCGCCTGCACTAAATAGTGCATAATCTATTTTTTTATCAATAACGTTTTCTTCACAAAGTTCAATAACTACGTGATCTTTTCCCATGAAGTTGATAACTTTGCCTGCACTTTTTTTCGATGCGAACAAATAATAATTCTCAACGGGTAAGTTTCTTTCGGAAAGTACTTGTAAGAATTTGCTTCCTACCATTCCAGTTGCGCCTACAACGGCGATATTATATTTTTTCATATTTCCTCCAATATATGGTTAGATTTTCGTAAATTATTAATATATTACCAAAAATCTATGCTTATCGTCAATCAAATAAGCCCTAAATATAAATATTTAGGATAAAGTTATGCTAATGAAAAGGAAGACCAAATCGTTGACAAAGTTTTACTAATGATTTACTATAGAAATAATAGGAGAAAATATGGACAACAAAAATTATGCCGTAATTAATGAAATAATGTCCTGTAAGGCTTCGTCTACCATTATTCTTACAAAGTCTGATGGTGAACACGTTGGTTTTGTGGCTGATTTGGCAAACAATTATCAAAGGACGTTTTGGCTAAATATAAGCCACGTTAATATCTATTCGTTCGCAATGACGTTTGCGTATAAATTGTTAAGAGATCCGTCCAAATTGATGAAGTTCTTACAATTTAATCAGTGTGAATCTGACTACAACAAAGATATTATCATTATTAATGCAGTTTTAGAACACGTTGCAACGTGGAATTACGATTGCTTGCTAGTTATAGATGACTTAGAAAAATTATATAAAGATTTTGATCACAAAATACTAGAAACAATTATAAAGAATGCACCAAAAAATTTGAAAATTGTACTCATCTCGGACACTTTTCCAGATCTTAATTACAATGTTTTCGATACGTTTGCACCTAAGCTTATAAATAAAGATAGGTTAACAATAACTCCATTTGATGAAAGTATAATCAATGAAAATTTTAGCGACAAAGATTGGGAATTTTTAGCTAAAATTGCATCGTCAAAAGAACACGTAGATAGACGGATCATTGAGCGTATTTATCCTAAAAGAGGAATAGAACTAACGGAATATATAGCTAGAAGATATCGCAGCGTTATTATGGCAAAGGGTGACGAACTTTTCCATATATCTACCAAATTAGCAGGATTCTTGAAGGAACATAAAGGAATAGATTGCGCTCAATATACAGAATGGTACGACACCTTTTTATATGAATATTTTTGCTCGGAAGAAACACGACAATATATTTTGGCGTTAATCATAGCTATAAACTATAACAAAGAAGAATGGATAGATAGAGCTGTATCAAGAATAGTGAATAATGCAGGAATGCATTGTTTATTAGCAGAGTTTTTATCAAAATATGATTTGAGTGAAAGACGATACACGGATAAATATAAGTACGTTCGCTACTTAATTATAGCATCTAATTTGATGAAAAAGAGATATGACGAAGCGTTGCAAAAATCAAATGAGCTTATAAAAGAAGTAGAAGAAAGATCTCAGCTTGAATCAAGATTGATAAGGGCGATTGCAGAATCAATGTTTTTCGGAAATAAAAAACGTGAATCGGGAGAGTATGCAAAGAATATCATCAGTGAGAGAGTTGACAAATACGGAATCGAAGCAATCGAAGAACTCGTAGAGACTGTAAAAGGTTTACCAGACGTAATTATCAACGGAAACCTACATATAGAGGTATCAACATATAAGACGTATGAAAAATATTTGTTAGATGAACAGCATAAAGATAAGCCGTGGTATTATAGTATGTTACAAAACTGTATACGTACAAACTTAGGTTTAGGGAACTATAAGCGCAGTATTGAGCTACTAAAACAGCTAAAAACTGATATTCCTTATTATGTTGTTCCACACAATATTATTGCAGTATACTTTTTTGCAGGCGATATGGAACTTGCAAAAAAGGCAGCAGACGAGATAATCGTTAATAGCCATATTAATGGTGTAAGTAGCAACATAACAGATGCATACGTGCTATCAGGTTTAGTAAGCTTTTACTATAACAATTACGCTCATGCACAGCAGATGTTAGATTTTGCTGTTAAGAATTTTTCTATGAGAAATCAAGGCGAGTCTTCATTGTTTAATGCGGTAAGCATAAGGGCTGTCATTTATGCGGAGATAGGAAGAGCTGAATATGGTAAGGATATCGCTCTTTTGTATGAGCAGCGTTGCGAGATAACGGGAAGTAAATACGCTGCAACAATGGCAGGAACGGCAGCATATTGTTATTGGGTTTTGAGAGACAAGGATAATGCACTTCTATATGCGAAGAAATGCATTGCAAATTCCTCCGAACGTTCGGCTTTTTGGTTGATATCAACGGCAATTGTTATTAATTATCTATTTGAGGATGATGACGACGAGTTCAAAACAAGTAGATCGCTAGTTGCAAAGTTCTTAAATGCTAGCAAAAATTACGGTATGCATATGTTGTTCGTTATGTGTGCAAAGTGCTTTTTACCCTTGATTGAGTGTGCAGAAAAATTCAATATAGAACCCGAGTACGTGAGCCAAGTAAAGAACGTAATGGAGCGGAAAGAAATTGATGCATTTATGGATAGTACCGTAACTGTAAAATTTATTGGAACGACCGCTGTTTTTGTCGACAGAAAAGAGATTGTTTGGAAGACAAGAAAAGCGAAGGAACTATTTTTGATGTACGTTCTACGAGGGGAAGAGGGCATTGATAGGAACGAGATTATTAACACCTTTTGGGGTGATTATTTATACGTGTCAGCTATCAATAATCTAAAAACAACCAACAATATTATAAGAAATACGCTATCTTCGAGAAATATTAAATTTAAACTAGAGTACGTCAATTCAAAATACACATTAAAATTAGCAAGCGTTAATACTGATTTAGAAAGCTATGATATGCTAATGAAAGAGTTGTATGCCGAATTGGACGTGTATCAAAAAATGCGTATTATGAACAAAATAATTACAACTTATGGAATAGGCTTTGCGCCCGATGTAAAAGTCAAATACTTTGACAAAAAGAGAGAAAAATTAAGAGATGATCTTGGAATAGAATTAATTAGACTAATACGAGAGATTGTGAATATTAATGATGACGTTGCTACAAAAAAATACGTCAGTACGTTAAAAAAATTACAAGTAAGTTTTGATTATACATCGCTACTTGCAGAAATTGATAAAAAGCTGGTGAAATAATGAAGGTTAATAACGAATGGAAAGATTATAAGTTAATAGCAACGGGAAACGGCGAAAAGATAGAGTATTTTAATGGAGTTACTCTTTTAAGGCCTGATCCGCAGGTTATTTGGACGCCACCTTACGTAATGGATAAATACAAAGGACTCAACGGAGTTTATCATAGAAGCAAGACAGGTGGTGGCGCGTGGGAAACTAGAAAAAAAGTTCCCGAAAAGTTTTACGTACACTGGCGCGACCTTACCTTTGAATTAAAATTGATGAATTTTAAGCATACGGGTATTTTTCCAGAACAATCGGTTAATTGGGCGAGAATGATAGCAAAGATTAAAGAAGAAAATAGACCATTGCGTATTCTTAACCTATTTGGCTATACTGGCGGAGCGACCGTTGCCTGTCTATCTGCAGGGGCCAACGTTTGTCACGTTGACGCGGCAAAAGCAATGTGCGACGTTGCAAAAACAAATTGCAATTTAAGCAACGTAGATATGACTAGAGCTAGATTTATCGTTGACGATTGTGTAAAGTTTATCGAAAAAGAAATTCGTCGTGGCAAAAAATATGATGCTATAATAATGGATCCACCGTCATACGGAAGAGGACCAAAGGGTGAAATGTGGAAATTGGAAGACAATATATTTGATCTTGTAGAACTCACAAAAGGTGTAATTAGCGACACGCCTTCATTTTATTTGATTAATTCATATACGACGGGACTTCAACCTGGCGTTATGAAAAATATATTACAAAAAGTCTTTGGATTCCAACACGATATTGATTCGGATGAAATAGGAATAGAAGGTGAAGACGGCATAACGTTACCTTGTGGATGTAGCGCATTCATGACCTTTAATTCGTAGATATTGTACATTGAAAAAGCCCAGCTAAGCAGCTAGGCTTTATTTTTTTGGAATTTTTAATTACAGGGTGAGAAATTCTTAGCTAAGCCACCCTTGCTAGTTTCTTTGTAAATAGACGATAAATCTCTACCAGTTTCGTACATGGTTTTTATAATAGTGTCGAGTGAAACTTTACGCGTGTCGGTTAAGAAGTTAGCGAGAGATAGAGCGTTGATTGAACGCATAGCAGCTACCGCGTTACGTTCTATGCAAGGAATTTGAACAAGACCATTGACGGGATCGCAGGTAAGTCCGAGGTGGTGTTCCATAGCGATTTCACTAGCATACTCTATTTGATCTAGTTCCATTTCGAACATTTCAGCAAGAGCACCTGATGCCATACAACACGCACTACCAATTTCTGCTTGGCAACCACATTCTGCACCGCTAATGGAAGCGTTAGTTTTGATCAAATTACCAATAATTCCTGCAGTCGCGAGTGCATTAATTACAACTGAGTCAGGTATGCCGTGTTTGCGTTGTTGATAGAAGAGTACGGCAGGGAGCACGCCACATGCACCGCAAGTGGGAGCAGTAACGATAAGACCACCGCCTGCATTTTCTTCGGCAACTGCAAAAGCGTAAGAACAAACCAATCTACTTTCTCTAGTTTCGGGAGATTCATCTATATGGCGTTGGTTATATAAATGTCTTGCTTTACGTTGGACGTTAAGGCCACCGGGGAGGATACCTTCCGCTTTTAGTCCTCTACGGATACTTTGCACCATGCAAGCCCAAATTTCTTCTAAAAATTCTTTTATATCGGGTTCGGTTTGGTATACGTAATCACATATACGCATGTCGTTGTCTTGACAATATTCTTTTATTTCGTTAAAAGTATTAAGAGAGTAAACTTCTGGCGGATCAATAACTGGTTCGCCTTCAATTTGTATTGCTCCACCACCAAGACTATACGCACGCTTATAAGCGAGCTCAGTATCGTTCTCGTAAGCGATCACGTCCATAGTATTAACGTGTGGTAAGTCAGTGGTTTCCATATCAAAAATAATTTCCGTATTTTCACCTAGAATTTTTTTAATAGCAACGTCGGTACCGTGGCCTTTGCCTGTTAACGCTAGAGAGCCGAACAAAATAACTTTAAAGTGCGTTGCTCTAGGGTATTTTGAACGCATGAATTCTGCGATTTTTGAAGGCGCGATGGTGTGCGAAGAAGATGGGCCTATGCCGACCTTATAAAGTTCTTTTAATGATTTCATTTGTTTATCTCCGTGTTATCTTGTATTTGTGTATAATCACAAGGCTTTACCAAAAAAGTTCGATAATTTGTATAAGTTACCATTCCAGGCATTGCTGAAGGTATTTTTTTTACGAATTTCCTTAAAGTATAATCAACTTCAACCTTATCTGATTTTTTTGCTTCGCTATAAAATGCAGCAACTTGTGCGCATTTATAAATGGTATCTTCATCTGGATTACCTTTGATTATTACGTGTGCACCGTGATGGTTTTTAACGTGTAACCAAGTATCGCCACTTGTTCCGATGTTAAAGGTTGTTTCTACGTTTTGAATATTATTTTTGCCACAATAACAATCATAGCCGTTAACAAAAAAATGAATAGGTCTAGTAGGTTTTTCTTTTTGTTTTGATTTCGAAACTTTCTTTTTTACCCCTAAAAGAGTATTTAATTCGGTAAGAATTTCGTCGTATTCGGCTTTCGTCGAACAATTTTCTATGCTTATTTCTATAGTTTGAAGATATTCTTGTTGTTCTTTTAGCGTGATTAATTGTTCTTTTGCTATTTGACAAGCGCGCTTTAATTTTGAATACTTTTTGAAATAACTTTGGGCATTATCGGCGGGGGACAAAGTGTCGTCAAGAGGAATTGTTACTTCGGTATTATCGTAATAGTTGGTGCAGACTAAACTCTTTGCACCCTTTTTTATCATGTAAGAATAGCTTAAAATAAGTTCACCATAAAGTTTTAATTCTTCGCATTTTTGACCCTCTAATAGTTTGGCATTGTTGTCGTTAATACGACGTATTGTCTTCGATTGTAAGCGCTTTAACAGCGTAGTTATAGTCTTTGTAGACGCCTTTTTTCTTTCTTCACCGTCGTACAATATATAGAATTTATCTAAGGCATCGTTCAAAGAATCGCATACTTCGTATTCACCTTTTACACACGAATAAGGCATTACGTAATAGTCACGTAATTTTCCGTTTTGGTATCTCAAACAAGGCGAATAGGAATCCGAATTATTGATATTGATTAATTCTAACGTCTTAGATAACGGGTTGTCGGATTGCGCTATTTCCATAGCGGTTTCTTTACCAAATCCGCTGACGTTCTTTAGGATTTCGTCAACGGTGATAGTTTCGTTTTTGTTAAAGAATTCCGTTAAAGAATTTACGTCGCTTAGAGAAATTCTATTTTGTGGTTGTAACACGTAATCAAGGTTAGGAAGTATGTAACGCGTTGTGCTTTGGTCAAAATGTATACGTCTTATAGCATCTAAAATTTTCATATTGACGTCTGTCAAAATGATATTAGAATATCTACCCATAAGTTCCACCATAAGGAAGTAACTATGAGTATCTTTTAGGTCGTTCTTTGCGTTAAACGTGATTTTTATAATTCTATCTGAATTAAAAACGCTTACGTTTTGAATAGTTGCCCCGATAAGATATTTTCGCATTAGCATGCAAAATGCAGGGGCGACTAGAGAATTCTCTTTTTTTTGCGACGTTAGATGGATACGGGGATGCGAAGGATTAGCACTAATTACCAACGTGTGAATTTTGCGTTGGGATTTTATAGTTAAGGTTATTTCGTCCGTTTCAGGTTGATAAATTTTTTCAACTTTACCGCCGTTTAAAAAGGTATCAAGTTCTTTTGAGATAGCGGATAAAGTAACTACGTCGTTTGGCATAACGATATAATTATAACATTTTTTAGTTAATTTACAAGTAATATTTGACTTTTTTCTATAAATATATAATAATATTCGTACTATGGCAAAAATTACGGCAATATCGAGAGAAAGTATAGTAAGGAAAATTCTAAAGAAAGGCGACGACGTGGTTGCTTTTTCTGATAGGCCGTTTGAAGACGTGCTTGATTATATTTATGCCGATAGTTGTGAGCAAGGTAAAATAACTTTTGTTCGCAACGGGATAGAACAAGTTGTTGAATACGAGAAGGATTCACCTGACGAAACTTTAGGACTTGAATTTGATGAAAGTGTAGAAATTACACCAAGAACTTGTTGCAACAATTGTATTTTTTGTTTCGTTTCGCAATTGCCCGACGGGCTGAGAGATACGTTATACGTAAAAGACGATGATTATCGCTTGAGCTTTATTAGTGGTTCTTACATTACTTGCACGAACCTAAGAGAAAAGGATATTCAAAGAATAATCGACTACAAACTTTCACCTTTGTACGTGTCAGTACATGCAACGGATACTGACGTAATAAAGTTTATGCTAGGTATAAAGAAGTGCGCGGATCAGTTAGAACAAATAAAAAGATTCGTCGATAATGGAATAGTTATCCACGCACAAATAGTTCTTGTAACAGGTATTAATGACGGTGAAATATTGAAGAAATCATTACTTGATCTCTACAACGTAGGCGTAAGCACCGTAGCAATAGTGCCCGTAGGATTAACCACACATAGACAAGGCAAATATGAAATTAGCCCTTTAACAAAGGAACAAGCAGGGGAAGCAATAGATATTTGCGAAAGCTTTTATAAAGCTCACGTAGGTTTTTGCTATTGTTCAGACGAGATGTATCAAATAGCTTGTCGAGAAGTAAGAGACGCTTCGTATTACGGGCAATATGAACAAATAGAAAATGGTGTCGGACTTATACCGAAATTTTTTGATGAATTAGAATGCGCGCTAGAAACGGCGCCGATAAAGGCAAAAAGAAGAACTGTGGGTGTGTTCACTGGAGTTAGCGGATTTTCTACAATGCAGAAGGCAAAAGAAATGGTAGAAAGTGCGTATGACAACGTGAAAGTAAATATATACGTTGTAAAAAACGATTTCTTCGGTAGAACCGTTACCGTTACGGGATTGGTTACGGCAACCGATATTATAAAACAATATCAAAGCATAGGTAGTGAAAACGATTATTTCGTTATACCGTCCGTCATGCTCAAAGAATTTGAAGACGTATTTTTAGACAATAAGAGCGTCAAGGAATTAAGCAAGGCCCTATCAAAAAAGGTGATAGTAGCTGAGTGTACGGGCGAAGGTTATTTAAAAGCAGTATTGGTAGGAGATAAAAAATGGCAAAACCATTAGTAGCAATAGTAGGCCGACCGAATGTTGGAAAATCTACTTTTTTTAACAAAATGGCGGGAAAACGTATTAGTATAGTCGAAGACATGCCTGGTGTTACGCGTGATAGAATATACGCGGACGCGGAATGGTGTGGATATAATTTTTCGATGGTTGATACGGGTGGTATAGAATTACGTTCGGAAGATAAAATGTGGCGTCATATTAAGCGTCAAGCGGAACTCGCTGTAGATCTTGCCGACGTTATCGTTTTGTTCGTTGACGGTAGAGTAGGTATAACTAGCGACGACTATGACGTAGCTGATTTTTTGAGAAAAGCAAAAAAACCCATAGTTCTTGCCGTCAACAAGGTTGACAATGATAAAGTTGATAGTGTATACGATTTTTATAGCTTAGGCCTTGGTGAGCCCATTCCTATTTCGGCAGAATTAAGCCTAAATTTAGGTGATTTACTAGACGAAATAGTTTCACACTTCCCCGAAAAAGCCGACACTGAAGATGAAGAAGCCGCGTTAAAAATTGCAGTTGTAGGCAAACCTAACGCAGGTAAGAGTTCGCTTGTTAATAGATTGTTAGGATTCGAGAGAGTTATTGTAAGTGATATTGCAGGAACGACGAGAGATGCTATTGATACGCCTTTTTCTATTGGCGATAAGAAGTATCGTATCGTAGATACTGCGGGTATTAGAAGGAAGAACAAGGTTAACGAAGACGTAGAATATTATAGCGTTATAAGAAGTATCGATGCTATGAGAAGAGCGGACGTAGTTGCAGTTGTTATTGACGCGAGTGAAGAGCTTAGCGAACAAGATATAAAAATATGCGGTTTAGTTCACGAAAGTAGAAAGCCTTCTGTAATCATTATGAACAAATGGGATGCCGTAGAAAAAGATAGCTACACCATCAACAAGTTCAATGAAAAATTGAAGGAAGAGTTGAAGTTCATGAGCTATTTCAAGCCGATGTACATTAGTGCTTTGACAGGACAAAGAACGCATAACGTGCTAGCTACGCTAGAAGAAGCATATAACAACTCTAATCAAAGAATTGCAACCGGTATTCTTAACGACGTACTACAAGATGCAATGAGTGTTAATGAACCGCCTAACTATAATGGCAAAAAGTTGCGTGTTTATTACACGACGCAAGTGTCTGTGTGCCCACCGACTTTTGCAATGTTCGTTAATGACGAAACGATAATGCATTTTTCGTATAAGAGATATTTAGAGAATGCATTACGCAAGGCCTTCGATTTCAGCGGAACACCGATTTCCATAAAAGTAAGAAACAAAAATAGAGACGATATATAACGTAAGAGGAAATAAATGAAATATACCGAAAACTGCGCCCAAAGCATTTTGGCGGAAGAAAGAAAAAAATATGAAGAGTACAAAGAATTAAAGCTTTCGCTCGATATGAGTAGAGGTAAGCCTAATGGAAAGCAATTAGACTTATCAAAAGGTCTTTTTGATTCATTGAATTCAGAAAGTAATTTAGTTGCAAGTATGGACTATAGAAACTATGGTTGTCTTGATGGTATACCTGAAGCGAAAGAACTTTTTGCTGAACTTTGCGGTGTAAAAACGAGCGAAATAATGGTTCTTGGCAACTCAAGCCTTAACATTATGTATGATAATTTGCAAAGAAGTATGCAATTTGGTCTAGGCGGCAATTTACCTTTTAACAAACAAGAGAAACTAAAATGGATTTGTCCCGTACCTGGTTATGATAGACATTTTGCTATAACCGAATTGTTTGGATTCGAAATGATCAACGTACCCATTGGCGAAAATGGTCCCGATATGGATATTATTGAAGAACTAGTAAAGGATGAAGCGGTAAAGGGTATATGGTGTATTCCTAAGTTTAGCAATCCGCAAGGAATAGTTTTTAGCGATGATACCGTAAGAAGATTTGCGCAATTGAAGCCGGCGGCAAAAGATTTTCGTATTTATTGGGACAATGCGTATGCTGTACACTATATCGACGAAGACGTGCAAACGCTAAATCTACTTAACGTAGCAAAAGAATATGATAACGACGATATAGTTTACATGTTCGGTTCGACGTCGAAGATTACTTTTCCTGGAGCAGGCGTTGCGTACGTTTGCGCCAACGAAAAAAATCTTGCGGAAATGAAAAAATATATGACCTTACAAACAATAGGACCTAATAAGTTAAACCAAATCGCGCACGTAAGATTTTTTGGTAGTGTAGAAAAAATACACGAACATATGGCAAAACATGCAAAATTATTAAAGCCGAAGTTCGATACCGTCGTTAGTATTCTTACAGAAGAATTAGATAATCTTTGTAGTCTTTTCGTTCCACACGGCGGATATTTTATTAGTTGTGATTTGCCTAACGGTACGGCAAAAAGAGCGGTAGAACTTGCAAAGAACGTTGGTGTAGTAATGACCCCTGCAGGCGCAACTTATCCTTACAAAAAAGATCCCAACGATAGTAACGTAAGAGTAGCACCCACGTTTCCAAGCATAGAAGAATTGACAATGGCAATGAAAGTATTTTGCTGTTGTGTAAAAATTGCTTGGGCAGAAAAGGTAATTAACGCATAAATTAAAAACTGCCTTCATAGTATCTAATAAAAACTATTGGAGGCGAAAAATGCTAAATTATGATATATACGACGATATCGCCATCCGTACAGGTGGCGATATTTATTTAGGTGTAGTAGGCCCTGTAAGAACAGGTAAATCGACGTTCATAAAAAAATTTATGGAACTCATGATACTTGATAAAATATCAGACAAGAACAAATTACAAAGGACGATAGATGAATTACCGCAATCGGCTGACGGCAAAACTATAATGACCACCGAGCCGAAATTCGTGCCCAATGAAGCGGTAGAAGTGAATTTTGGAACAGCTCAAGCAAGCGTAAGACTAATTGATTGCGTAGGGTATCTTGTAGATGATGCTTTAGGACATAAAGAAGGGGAAAAGCAACGCCTAGTAAAAACACCTTGGGCGGAAGAAGAGATACCTTTTCAACAAGCAGCGGAGATAGGTACGAACAAAGTGATTCGAGAGCACTCTACGGTGGGAATATTAGTAACCACAGATGGAAGCATAAGTGGTATAGCACGCGCGAAATATGCGGAAAGCGAAGAAAAAGTCGTTACGGAATTAAAGAAATGTGGCAAGCCTTTCGTTATAGTGCTTAACTCAAAGAATCCGCAAGAAACGGACACGATAAGGCTAAAAGAAAGTCTAGAAGAAAGATATAACGTGCCTGTTATTTGTTGTGACGTTATGGGAATGAACGTTGAAGACGTTGGTGTAATTATGGAAAAGGCATTATATGAATTCCCGATAACGAAAATAAACGTCGATATTCCTAAATGGATGAGAACTTTCACTAGCGAAGACGAAATCTTGAAAAATTTGTTAGAAAGATTGAAAAATTCGGCGAAAAATGCGACAAGAATGTGTGATGGTGAAACATTTAGAAAGATGTTCGATGACTGTCAATACATGGAAAGCAGCCCCGAAATTAAACTTACTCCTTCAAAAGGTATTATAGAAATTAAATGCAAAGCAAAAGACGGACTATATTTTGACGTATTAAGTAAACAGTGTGGTCAAGATATAGACGACGATTACAAACTTCTTTCGTTCGTGAAAAAATTAGCAAGAGCGTATAATGATTACGAAGGAATAAGAAAGGCTATGGAAACGGTAAAAAGCGACGGGTATGGCGTAGTGAATCCTTCTATAGAAGATATGGAACTTGATGAACCCGAGCTTGTTAAGAAAGGAAATCAATATGGGGTAAAACTTAAAGCGAGCGCACCGTCTTATCATATAGTAAGAGTAGACGTTGAGACGGAAATAAGCCCTACGATTGGCGGGGAGCAACAAAGTGAAGACTTAGTTAAACACTTATTAAGTGAGTTTGAAAATAACAAAAAGGGCATTTGGGAAACAAACATGTTCGGAGTAAGTCTTAACTCTCTTGTTAAAGAAGATTTAAATAACAAACTCGGCAGTATGTCGCAAGATACTAGAAAGAAACTGAGAAGAACAATTTCTCGAATAGTTAACGAAGGTAAAGGTGGAGTGCTCTGCATATTGTTATAAAAACGTGTATCAAAAAATAAGTAAAGTTATATAAAAGTAACGTTATTTATCAAAAAATCATTCGTTTCATTGTAATTCGGATGATTTTTTGTTATAATCAAAATATGAATACTGAATTAGATAGAAAAAGAGCGATACTCGTTAACGTAAGTAAAGAAAAAGACGTTGATGAAGTACTTGAAGAATTAGAATTACTAGCAAACACTGCCGACTACGAAGTGGTTGGTAATTTGACTCAACGTAAAGACGTACCCGATAAAGCGTATTATATCGGTACGGGCAAACTTGAAGAATTAAAGAATGCCGTGGATACCCTTGACGTAGATACCGTTATATTTGATAACGATATAACAGGTAGTCAATTTAATAATCTAGAGCGATATTTAGGAATAGAAGTAATTGATAGAGCGACTTTAATATTGGAGATATTCGCTAGGCACGCGACGAGCAACGAAGGTAAATTGCAAGTAGAACTTGCACGAAAAAAACATAGCCTTCCTAGAGTGTTAGGCAAAGGTATTAATATGTCGCGTCAAGGCGGGGGTGGCGCCGGTGGTGGTGGAGCAAGACGTGGTGCTGGTGAACAACAACAAGAACTAGATAAACGTACAATCAGACAAGAAATACGCGATCTAGAAGAAAGAATAGAAAAACTAGCGCAAGAAAGAAGACTTCGTAGGAACAGAAGAGAGAAGAGTAAAATACGCACTGTTTGTATCGTAGGCTACACAAATGCGGGAAAATCTACGTTGATGAATAGTCTTACAAAGGCTAACGTATTAGTTGAGAATAAACTTTTTGCTACCCTTGATCCCGTATCAAGGAAGTTTTGGCTAGGGCTTGGGAAAGAGTTCTTGTTAACGGATACCGTAGGGTTTATATCGAGGCTTCCACACGAATTCATCGATGCTTTTGCTAGTACGCTAGAAGAGACGAAATATGCAGATTTGATTTTACACGTAGTCAATAGCAATACGCCTAATGCACTTAAGGAGTATGACGTAGTGATTGAAGTTTTGCAGAAAATAGGCGCAGACCAAATACCTACGATAACCGTTGTCAACAAATGCGACGTAGGTAATCGTGAAATTTTACCTGCGACGGAGAATACTGTGCTTGTGAGCGCTAAGACGGGTGAAGGAATCGACAAATTAAAGAGCAAAATAGCGTATTCTTTGTTCGGTGAAGACGTTATTTGGGAATAGAAAGAACTAGAAGATACAAAAAACACTTGATTTTAAACGGATAAGTGTGTATAATAACGACAAGATGCTAGATGGGGAGCTAGCGGTGCCCTGTAACTTGCAATCCGCTACAGCAAGGTCGAACACCTACCGAGGCATACCGTATGGAAAGCCGATGCGTGTAAGGAGTGTTGATAGCAAGGTCTCGTACAATTCTGTGTTGTGAACCGTGTCAGGGCTTGACCGCAGCAGCACTAAGCAAATTTCAGAATGTGTTACGAGGAAACTTTGAAGGAGCCACCTGCACGTAAGCCGATTCGGTGCAGTATGTCGGAGTAGGCGCATCCCTTTTTTTTGAATTTTTTCATATAATTTCAAGGGGAATAGGATATAAATTTTAGAGTGAACGGGTTTGGTAAGATACCCCTTGACATTTTTAATTTACGCTAGTATAATATATTAGTTATTAATATCACGCGCGCTTATGAGTGCGTAAAAATTAGGAGAGATTCGTATGAGTATAGTGATGAATAGAGAAAGCGTTGCTAAAGAAAGAATTTGGGCAACGGAAGACATTTTGGATGAAAGTTCCTTACCGCAAATATTTGAAGATATTAAAGCAGGTTGTGAAGAGATAAAGAAGTTTAAGAACAATCTTAACGTAGACAATGCTATAGATTGTTTACTAACAAGAAGTAAGATTTTTTACAAAATAGAAAAAGCATATTCTTATATTGCTCTCAAGAGTGATGAAGACAAAAGTAACGCAAAGTATAACGAATTACAAGACAAGATAGAAGTTCTTGTAGTCGATTTTTCTACGGCTTCTTCGTTTATTGAACCTACTTTAGCAACCTTTAAGAATTCTGATTTAATTAAGATGAGAGATAGCGAAAAATACGATTATTTTTCAATGTATATTGATTCTATTATCCGCAACAAAAAGCACTTACTCAGTGAAAAAGAAGAAGCGCTTCTTTCGGGAGTAGCAGGATTTTCGGGTGATTTCCATTCCATCTTTACCATGTTTGATAACGTAGATATCAATATGGGTGAAATTGAACTTGATGGTCAAAAGCACAAGATGAGCCACGGTTTGTTCTCGCTATGCTTGCAAAATAAAGACGTTAACGTTAGACGTGAAGCTTACGAAAAGGTATACACCGGATACAAGTCGATGATTAATACCGTTGCCGCAACGTACGTAGGCAACGTAAAGAAAGATTATTTCTATGCAAAAGCTCGTAAATTCGGAAGTTGTATGGAACAAGCGCTTTATGGCGAAAATATTCCTAAGAAGGTGTACGATAACTTAATCGAAGCAGTTAAGAAATATACACCCAAAATGCACGAATACGTTGCTTATAGAAAGAAAGCGTTAAAACTTCCCGAATTGCATATGTACGATATGTACGTTTCTACCGTAGAAGATATCGAATGGGATAAGGCTGATTACGACGATGCATACGCACTTGTTTGTGAAGCACTAGCACCTTTAGGTAAAGAATACGTAGACTTAATGTGGCAAGCAAAGAATTCTCGTTGGATTGACGTTGAAGAAACCCCCAACAAGAGAAGTGGTGCATATTCTGCAGGAGTATACGGTACCCATCCTTTCGTTTTACTAAACCATAAAGGTACCACACACGACACCTTTACCATTGCACACGAAATGGGACATGCTTTGCATAGTTATTATGCTAACGAAGCACAATGCTATGAAAAAGCAGATTATTGCATTTTCGTTGCAGAAATCGCTAGTACGGTTAATGAAGTGCTTCTTATCAAGCACCTACTTAAGACTGCGGAAGGCAATATGAGGAAGTATTTACTTAGCTATTACATCGATATGATAAGAACTACGTTATTCAGACAAACAATGTTTGCTGAATTTGAGAAATTCGCGCACGAAGTAATTGAAAATGGAGAACCTTTAAGCTACGAAAAGATGAACAAGTATTACGGACAACTTAACGCCGAATACTATGGTGATTCTGTAGTAACCGATGACTTTATTACTTACGAGTGGGCAAGAATACCGCATTTTTATAGATCTTTCTACGTATATAAATATGCAACGGGTATCACTTGTGCAATTAATATCGTTAACAACATCTTGAAGGATCCTTCTTACGTAGATAAGTATAAGAAGTTCTTGCAATGTGGCGGAAGTCAATATCCTATGGATAATTTAGCTATCGTAGGAATAGACTTAACGAAGAAAACACCTTTCTACACTGCAATGAGAGAATTTGCAGACGTTCTTAAAGAACTTAAAAAAATTAAATAGTTAATGAAAAAAGTTTTCGTTGTGCTTGCAATAATAGTGGCCTTGATATCGGGTATTCAATGCTCGATATCTTGGGCTTGTGCACAAGAGGAATCCGACGTTCTTATTGAATATGATTTAGACGGATACAAGGTTAAACTAACTTACGATTATGTCGTTGAGTTTGGTTCGGGTGTATATTTTGCTTACGAAGTTACTTTTGACAGTGAATATTATGCAACGATAGTAGACAAAGAAGGTTTATTTGAAAAATTGACGTATACTTTCGACGTTGGTGGATTTAACGTAGAAAGCGACGTTCCGCACGGAAAAATGACAGCATCGGTAGCTTACGAATCAATGACCGACTATTACGTTGCTAATGGTATAGACGGTTACGAAGTAAGTGAAGAAGAAGAAAACGTAAAAAAAGGTTTTTTCTATAACGAATACACGTCTACTTTTACTACTGTGTTTACGAATTTAAAAACTGAAGGCAGATATGTAAATAGGTTGTATGCTATTTGCCAAGAGTTAGGCATAGTCGATGAAGATATTTTACTTGAATACGTTTATGGTACGCCGTATGATTCAAAACTAATTACAAGTACCGCAGATAGCGTTACTTATTCTGCAAACAGCAGAATTTATCGTCATTCTTTCTTAATGACGGTAGACGAAATGAACAAAGAAATAAGCATTTTTCAACGTTCACCCAACTCAACGGGTTGGTATTTGATAGCGGTAGCAATAGGTTTAGTTGTAATTAGCGTGCCGCTTACGATATGCATTATAAAGAAAAAGGAGAGGACGCACGATGGAAGAGAATAAGGTTGTGCAATCTGGAGATAAATCTGTTGCCCAAATAAAAAAATTCCCTAATAGTTATGAAGCAGAGCAATCTGTGCTTTGTTGTTTACTTATTGATGGGGATGCATCTACCGAATACGTAATGAAAATAGATCCTGAATGTTTTTATAACAAACTTAACAGGAAGATTTTTAAGGCAATGGTAGATTTATATAAATCTAACGCAACTATCGATATAATTACGGTTAACGATCAATTGGAGAAGAACGGTGATCATGACTGTATGAACTATCTATCAGATTTAATTTCGTTACTTCCTTCAGGTGCAAATTGTGGACAATACGTAAAAATCATTTATCGCGATATGATTTTACGCAGAATAATAAAAGAATGTAACGTGATAATTGAAGATGCTTACAAGTCTACAGACGAAGATAAAACGCTTCGCTATGCCGAAAAATTAATTTACGATATATCAAAAGAACACGATACTACCGAGCTTATCCATATCAGACAATCTGCCGCACAATTACTTAACCGTATGGATGCAATGGCAAAAGACAAGAATGCGTTCAAGGGTATACAAACGGGATTTCCGAAATTTGATAAAATTACGAATGGTCTACAAAAGGGTGATTTAATTATACTTGCGGCTCGTCCTTCCGTTGGTAAAACTGCGTTTGCGCTTAATATAATAGCAAATATAGCGAAGAGAAAGGAAGAAAAGCGCGTAATAGCTTTTTATTCGCTAGAAATGCCTGCCGTACATATCGCACAAAGAATACTAAGTAATATTGCTAATATCGATATGGGACAACTATCTTCGGGTGAATTAGTAGGCAATTCTTACAAAAACTTGTGGGAAATGACGAAAGTACTTAGTGAATCAAGAATATTTATTAACGATTCTAGTATGATAGGCCCCGGTGATATTCTTACGCAATGCAGAAGACTAAGTAGTGCAAACCGTGACGTTAATGGTATTGATTTATTAGTGGTCGACTATTTAGGACTTATGACTCTAGGTGGGGCGGCGGAAAATAGACAACAAGAAATAAGCACGATGTCAAGAGAAATGAAAAAGATTGCTAAGGAATTGAATTGTCCTATAATCTTGTTATGCCAAATGTCGCGTGATATTACAAAGAGAGAAGACAAAACACCATTGCTTTCCGACTTGCGTGAATCGGGTTCTATCGAACAAGACGCGGATATAGTATTGTTCTTATCAAGAGAAGACGAAAAGAACAAAGAGTCTGCAATTCTATTGGATATTGCTAAACATCGTAATGGTAAGCTTGACCAAATAAGACTCGATTGGGCGGGTAATTATGGTAGATTTACGGAAAGTGCCAATCAGATGAAATACATTCCGAAGCAACCGAAAAAGACCTATGGAAGTTCTGACGGAGAATCTAACGATTCGACAGTAAATGATTAAAAATAACAATTTTCGATGGAATTAGGTTAACAATAATTTGCAATAAATAATAATTTATGTTAATATAAATGGAAATCATTTATATGAGATTAAACGGAGGTAAAAATAAATGGAATACTCAGTACAAAAATTGAGCAAATCTAAAGTAGAAGTTGCTATCAACATAGCAAAAGAAGAATGGGAAAATTACATAAAAGAAGCGTATATTAAGAACAAGCATAATTACGTTATCGAAGGTTTCCGTAAGGGTAAAGTTCCTATGAATCTACTGCTTAACAGATTCGGAAAAGAGTATTTTTATGAAGATGCACTAGATATCGCTTTAGATAAGAGTTATGAAGAAGTTCTTAACAAAGAAAACTTTGAAGTTGTTGCACGTCCCGAAGTAGACATCAAGGAACTAAGCGACGATGGAGTAAAGGTTGTTATTACAATGATAGTTAAGCCCGAATTTGAACTAGGTCAATACAAAGGCCTTACCGTTAAGAAGGAAGAAATCGTTATAACCGACGAAGAAATCGATGCAGTTATCAATAAAGAACTCAATGATAGAGCAAGACTAATTGAAAAAGAAACTATCGCAGAAAACGGCGATACCGTAATGATTGATTTCAGTGGAAGAATTGGCGAAACGAAGTTCGAAGGCGGCACGGCGAAGAACCAACCTTTGGAATTAGGTAGCGGCACCTTTATTCCTGGATTTGAAGAACAAGTAGTAGGAATGGCAAAGGGTGAAACCAAAGACATCACCGTTACTTTCCCCGAAAATTATGGTAGCACCGATTTAGCAGGCAAAGAAGCTATTTTTGAAATCACCGTAAATAGCATCCAAGCTAAAGAAGTTCCTCAACTAGACGACGAATTCGTAAAAGATATTGACGACGAACTTAATACCGTTGAAGAATGGAAAGAAAAGATCAGAACCAATATCCAAATTCAAAAGGAAACCAACGCGGAATACAAGGTGGAGAACGATTTAGTTGACGCTATTGTTAACAATACCGAAATAGAAATTCCCGACTGTATGATTGAAGAAGAACTTGATTACCGTATTCAAGAAATGGAACAACAAATGGCTCAATATGGTATCAATTTTGCTGACTATTTGAAGTATACAGGTGAAACTGTAGAAAACATCAAATCAACCAAGAGAGAAGAAGCTGTTCGCAATATTAAGGTAAGATTAGTTCTTGGAGAAATTTGCAAGAAAGAAAACATCACCGTAAGCGCAGACGAAATCAAAGATAAGCTCGCTGATATAAAGGACGAACAACAACTACGCCAAGCAACTAACTATTATGCAAATCAAATGGCAACCGACAAGTTGTTGGCGTTCTTAAAAGAAAACAACAATATTCAATAATATACAAAACAATCGGGCAACTTTAACCGGTTGCCCTTATTTAATAAAAGATAAAATTTTGGAGGTCGACATGCCCATACCTTACGTAATTGAAAAAGATAGTAGAGGAGAAAGAAGTTACGATTTATATTCAAGACTTCTAGAAGATAGAATTATATTTTTGACAGGTGAGATCAATTCTTCAGTAGCGAACAGTATAGTTGCTCAGTTGTTGTATTTAGAGACTAAGGATCCGGACAAAGATATTTGCTTGTACATTAATAGCCCTGGCGGTTCTGTAACAGATGGTATGGCTATTTATGACACCATGAATTATATCAAATGTGACGTATGTACCATTTGTGTAGGTATGGCGGCAAGTATGGCAGCCTTTTTGTTAAGTTCGGGAACAAAAGGTAAAAGATATGCTCTTACTAATAGTGAAGTTATGATTCATCAGCCGTCGGGTGGTGTAAGCGGACAGGCTACGGAAATTGCAATAGTTGCAGAAAGAATTTTAAAAATGCGTGCTAAAATGAACAAAATTCTTGCTGAAAATACTAATCAACCTGTCGAGAGAATAGAAATGGATGTAGAGAGAGATTTCTACATGGAAGCAGAAGAAGCGAAAGCCTATGGAATAATAGATAAGGTTTACGTTTCTCGTGAGGAGGCTAAATAGATGATCAACAAGATAGAAGTTGATAGCGAAAGATGTATATTTTGTGGGAGAAGAGCGAGTGATGCAGTGACGCTCATATCGGGTGCGCATTGTGTTTCTATTTGTAATCTTTGTATAACACGAGCATCGGAAATGCTCAATGAGATTATGGCAATAGAGAATAAAACCCAAGTAGTATCTACACAAGGATACAATGATTTGCCCACGCCTAAACAAATTAAGGAAAAACTTGACGAGTATATCGTAGGTCAAGACGCAGCCAAAAAAGTGTTGAGTGTGGCTGTTTATAACCATTACAAACGTGTAATGGAAGCTGAAAATGCAGATAATGACGAAGTTAAGTTAGAAAAGAGCAACGTGCTTATACTTGGACCGACAGGTAGTGGAAAAACGTTACTTGCTAGGACTCTTGCTAATATTCTTAACGTGCCTTTCTGTGTGGCGGATGCAACCACTTTGACGGAAGCAGGTTACGTAGGTGAAGACGTAGAGAATATTTTGTTAAAACTTATACAAGCTGCTAACGGTGACGTTAAGAAAGCTGAAAAAGGTATAGTTTATATTGACGAAATTGATAAGATTTGTCGCAAAACCGAGAACGTAAGTATAACTCGTGACGTAAGCGGTGAAGGTGTTCAGCAAGCTTTATTGAAAATAATAGAGTCAACTGTAGCTAACGTCCCTCCACACGGAGGAAGAAAGCATCCTCAAGAAGAATGTATCCCCATTGACACGACTAACATACTGTTTATTTGCGGTGGTGCATTTGTTGGTCTTGACAAGGTTGTAGGTAAGCGTAAAGATAGCTCTTCATTAGGTTTTGGTGGACAACTAAAGAATAAAGATGGTAATTACGAACAAAACATGAAAGAATTACAACCTGACGATCTTATTAAATATGGACTAATTCCAGAATTCGTAGGAAGAATGCCTATCGTTGCAACTCTAGACCAATTGACTGAAGAAGATCTCGTTAGAATAATGAGCGAACCGAAGAATTCTATAACAAAACAATATACGAAGATGATGAAACTCAACGACGTAGATTTAGAATTTACCGAGGATGCGCTCAAAGCAGTAGCACAAAAATCTATCAAACTTAAGACTGGAGCAAGAGGATTGAGAACTATAGTAGAAAAAGCTATGCTTAACATAATGTACGATATTCCTTCGGATAAGACGGTAGAAAAAGTAATAATAACGAAAGAAACTATCGACGAAGCGCAAGATCCGATAATAGTAAAAAAACAAATAGCATAATTGATAACGGCTGCCCGTTGTGACAGCCGTTATTATATAAGGAATAGCAAATGATAAAGAAAGCGGAATTTGTTACTAGTGTAGGTAACCTAAAACAAATAATACAACATTATCCTATAGAGATAGCTATAGCAGGCAAGTCTAACGTAGGAAAATCTTCTTTTATTAATTTCATTTGTAATCGTGGAAAACTTGCAAAAACAAGCAAAGAGCCAGGAAGAACAAGATTACTAAATTACTTCAAAATTAACGATGGAGAGTTTTATTTAGTGGACTTACCTGGATACGGTTTTGCAAAGGTTAGCGATGCAGAAAAGAAAAAATGGGGACAGTTGATAGAAGGGTATTTACAACAATCTACGGGATTAAGGAACGTTTTTATGTTGGTTGATATAAGACACGATCCTACCGCGGACGACATGATGATGTTCAAATATTTATATTTCTACAATATTCCGTTCACAATAATAGCTACAAAGGCTGACAAATTGAGCCGTAGCGCAGGAATGAGAAGACGTAAAGAAATAGCGGATTATATTGGAGTCGGTGTAGACAACGTATATATTACTTCTTCACTTGATAAAAAAGGTGCGGAAAAAATATACGAAAGAATAGACCAAATAATCGCTAATTCAAATACCGAAAATGAAGAAGTAGAAGAAGAAAACGAAGAATAAAATAATAAAAGGGCTACCACTCGGTAGCCCTAATTTTTTCTTAAGTTATCTAGGGAACACTGGTGTATTAAACACACTTGTACATACGTCTTGAGTATATTCTTGACAGGGCGGTAAAGTTAAGTATCCGTATGAAGGTATTACTAATATTACTTCTGCCACAACTTTTGTAATGATTGTTACGCAAGCGTTAGTGGTCACTACGTTACCGCTAACAACAGTGCTTTGGAGCCCCTCTATTGCCACGGAAGCTTCGATTTCGGGAATTATAATGCCCGTTTGGGGAACCTTAAGTACTAGATCTTTGTTAAACGTTGCTGTTGCCGAGCCGACTATGGTATTGCCCTGAGCGTTAGTTCCTACAACACTTAGAGTGGATGCTACTGAATATTCTACACGAGAATTATCACTTCCTGCTAGTGGCGTTATTACCAAAGAAGTAATAGTGCTTTCGCCAACACTCGCTACCGAAGCTATAGAAACGGCAGATTCAGAACCAAAATCAACTGTCAGAGTTAAACTTTCATTTTGTCTAGAAATGCAAGCATCGAAGACTCTTTTAGTTTCTACACAGACTTTACAGCAAGAACCGTCGCTATGGATCGTTGATGGGTTTGAGTTTTTGAAATAACAAGCCATAATTAATTTCCTCTTTGTTTTTATTCTGCTATATACTATGAAAAAATTTTTTTTCTTGTGCAGACGGTAATAGTTTAAAAGCAATTATTGTTCTGTTAAAACCTTGAATAAATTCTCACAATGTGTTAATATATCGTTATGAAAATTTTTGCTATAAGTGATCTACATTTGAGTAATTCTGCTAACAAGCCCATGGACGTTTTTGGCTATGGGTGGGTTAATCATTGGCAAAAAATTAGAGAGAATTGGGTAGAAAGAGTTACCGAAGAAGATGTGGTATTGATAGCAGGTGACGTTTCTTGGGGAATGAATATACAACAAGCAATCGTTGATTTACAGCAAATAGATGAACTACCTGGTAAAAAGGTTATAATTCGTGGTAATCACGATTATTGGTGGAGTACTTACAAGAAGATTTGTCAACTCAATCTTGAATCTATTATTTTTATACAAAACAATGCTAAAAAAATTGGCAATTATATCTTTTGCGGAACACGCGGATGGGACGTTCCTGAAAGCAACGAAACACAAAGCGAAGAAGATAAGAAGATATTTGATAGAGAACTTATAAGATTAGAACTTACTTTAAAAGAAGCGCAAAAGTTAAAAACTAACAATGAAGAAATAATAGGGTTAATTCATTATCCACCGTTTAATTCTAAGTTCGAAGATTCACAATTTGTTGAATTGTTTTTAAAGAATAACGTTAAGAGAGTGGTTTATGGTCATCTACACGGCAGTCAAGTTAGAGTTAATCCTGAAGTGGATAAACATGGAACAAAATTTTACCTTACCTCGTGTGACTTTCTAAAAAACGAGCTTTTGGAATTATAAAAAATAGAAAAAATTTAGTATCCCCACGGAAGTGGGGGTATTTTTTTGTCAAATTTAAATACCTAAATCAAACGTTGTGGAAAAAAATCCCTAAAATTATAAAAAAAATATATTTTTTTATTATAAAGTGGTTGCAAATGGAAAATTGTTATGTTATACTATCTACACATATTGGTGTGTTGTCTACATTGATAAAGTCTAACAAGGAGGATCAAGAATGTATTTCGGTGAGTACAAAGTTGCTTTAGATGATAAGGGCAGAATGAGAATACCTAACAAGATGAAAGCGCAAATCGGTACGGAAGCGGTTGTTATTTGTGCGGGTACAGATAGATCTTTGTTTGTTATGACGGAAAGCGAGTTTCACGAATGGGTAGGGAAGTTCTCTGAACGTGTTCTTATGAGAGATTTAGAAAAACAAAATGCCATAAGAATGATAAGTTCTACCGTATTCATGCCCGAAGAAGACGCACAAGGTAGATTCGTATTACCCCAAAAATTAAAAGAGTATGCAGGAATCAACAAGAAGGTAGTATTTTTAGGACTTAACCAAAGAGTTGAAATATGGGCAGAAGAAAGCTACGAACAAAAATTCGGAGTAGATAATTGGGACATCAATAGTGCGGTTAACGCTTTGTGGGTATAAAGAATGGAATATAATCATTTTTCGGTATTGTACCAAGATACGCTTGATGGTTTAGATATAAAACCTAATGGGATATACGTAGATGGTACGCTAGGTGGAGCAGGACATTCTCTTGGAATACTTGAGAAACTTACCGACGGAAGATTGATAGCTAACGATCTTGACGAAGCTGCAATTGCTAACGCGAAAGAAAGATTAAAAGACCATTTAGACAAAGTAACTTTCGTTAAAGACGATTACAAGAACATAATCGAGCACCTTGATGAATTAGGATACGAAAAGGTAGACGGCATATTGCTTGATTTGGGAGTTAGTTCCTATCAAATAGATACCGCGGAAAGGGGATTCTCTTATATCAAAGAAGCTAGACTTGATATGAGAATGAATCAAGAACAAAAACTATCTGCATACGAAGTAGTTAACGAGTATTCGGAAAAAGAACTTGTGAAATTGTTGTTTGAATACGGTGAAGAAAAGAATTCACGTCAAATAGCAAGGAAGATAGTTAGAGAACGCGAGAAAAAACCGATAGAGACAACTACCGAATTAGCGGAACTAGTGGCAAGTTGTTACCCGGCAAAAGAGAGATATAAGGGTGGTAACCCTGCCAAAAGAACCTTCCAAGCAATAAGAATTGAAGTCAACAATGAACTAAACGGTTTGTATGAATTCATATACAACGTTGCATTAAGACTAAAAGAAGGCGGAAGAATGTGTGTAATAACCTTCCATTCGCTAGAAGATAGAATTGTAAAAAGAGCATTTTGTGAACTTGAAAAAGATTGCATATGTGACAAAAGGTTGCCGGTTTGTAACTGCAACAAACGTAAAGAAGTAGAAATAATAACCAAAAAACCGATATTGGGTAGCACTGAAGGCGATATTAATAAACGTTCCGAAAGCGCCAAATTAAGGATTATAAAGAGAGTATAGAGGAGGACTAAAATGAAAAACGAAAATTTGACCGCATATGATAAATTTTTAATGAGTAAGCAAACTGCAACCAACGCTGCAGTAACGATTAGCGAAGAAAGAAATGAGTCTGGATATAATTTATCAAATGCTTATGCTGAATATCTAGAAGCACAACTTCGTAGAACAACACCGTCTGGTGAAAAAGTCCTCACTGAAGAAGAATTCTTTAATACAGGCGTAAATACGAAAAAAAGCAAAAAGCTTAGATCAAAAGTGACGACAGAGGAAGAAACTGTTACATATGGCAAAACATCCGCTGTACAATTTAAGAAATCAGGCAAACTTTTCTTCGCTTGCTATGTCATTATTATGATAGCTTTAGCATTAATAGTAATAGTGAAAACCACAGTTGGCGACAGTTATAACGCTGATGCAGCGGACGATACGACCGCATCAGTAGAAAAGATACAAACGATGCAGGATGAAGAATCACCAGAAAATGATAATTGGTTCGACAAAATGTGTGATTCGCTAAATTAGTAAGCGAGGGTAAGAATATTAAAATTTCAAAGTTTCAACAAAGGAAAAGATTATTAGCATTATTAGTGTTAATAATCTTTTTATTTGTAGCGGTTATTGTTAAATTGTTCTATTTGCAAATTTTTCAAAGTGAAGAGTTGCAAATTTTAGCAATAGATCAATGGGCGAGAGATATTCCTATAACAGCGGAAAGGGGGAATATTTACGACGTGAACGGTACCTTGCTTGCGGATACCGCGACGTCTTATTCCGTATACGTTAGACCTTCATCGGTGAAAGATAAGTCGAAGGTCGCTCAAGTATTAGCGAACGTGCTTGATTTAGACCTAGAGAGGACATATAACAAAATTAACGCAAGAGTAAGCGAAGTAACCATAAGTAAAAAAGTAACTGCAGAACAAATTTCATTAATTTATTCGAAAGACGTAAGCGGAGTATATTATTCTCAAAATATAGTTAGAAAATACATATACGGAGATTTTTTGGCAACGGTGTTGGGATTTACTAACGTTGATGGTATAGGGCAAACGGGTATAGAAGCATATTACAACAATTATCTTCAAGGGATAGATGGATATGTACTAACGGAAACAGATATTGTTGGACGCGAGATAGAAGATGGTATGAATTACTATACGAAGGGTGAAAAAGGCTGTGACGTGTATCTTACCATTGATTATGCTATACAAAATTTTGTTCAAAATGCAGTAAACACAGCATACGTTGAACACAAAGCAAAATCGGCTAGTTGTATGGTTATGAATGCAAAGACGGGAGAAATCGTTGCTATGGCACAAGCTCCATCATACAATCTCAACGAGTTGCCACGTGACAACTTAGAATTACTGCTTAGTGTCAGCAAAAATACGCTAGTGAGCAACGTGTATGAACCGGGATCCACGTTCAAAATATTAACTGCTGCGGCGGGGTTGGAAAACGGTGCTGTCGACGTAAATATAACGAAATGTTATTGTCCAGGATATAGAATTGTAGATGGAAATAGAATAAAATGTTGGCGAACGATTGGACATGGTTCTCAAACTTTTAGTGAAGCTGTAGAAAATTCTTGTAACTGTATGTTTATGGATATAGCGCAAAAGTTGGGTACTGATATCATGTATGAAGCATTAAATAAGTTTGGAGTAACGGAAAAGACGGGCATTGACGTAAGTGGCGAGGGGCGAGGTCTTACAATTAATCAAGATCTCGTAAAAAACGTAGATTTAGCAAGAATTGGTTTTGGTCAAGCAGTAGCGGTAACCGCCGTAGAATTATTAACCGCAAGTTGCGCGGTTGTCAATGGTGGAGAACTGCTTACGCCATTTTTAGTTAAAAAAATAGTTAACAACGAAGGAAAGACAGTTTTTGTAGGTGAAAAAAACGTTAAAAGAACGGTAGTTAGTTCTAAGACTAGTGAATTGATGCGCGGTATTTTGGAAGGTGTAGTCAATAATGGTGGAGGAAAGAACGCAAAAGTTGATGGATTTAGAATTGGCGGTAAGACGGGAACTGCGCAAAAATATGCGACGTCGGGAGGAATTGCGGCAGGTAAGTATGTTGCTACCTTCATGGGATTTGCTCCGGCTAATGATCCTGAATATATCTTACTGTTCATTGTAGATGAACCATCTACTGGTGTTTATTACGGCAGTATGGTGGCAGCGCCAAGTGCAGCGGAAATTTTTAGACAGCTACTCGAATATAAAGGTTATGAAAGAAGCGGAATTGAAAAAAAAGAAGAATTCGTTATGCCTAGTCTTAGAGGTATGAGTATAACGCAAATAAGTGCAGAACTAAAAAAGCTAAATCTTTATTTTGAATACAAAGGTGAAGTGGGAGATAACCAAAAAGTTGTAAAACAAATTCCTGTCGAAGGTAGCTACGTTACCGATGACACAGTTGTATATTTGGAATTTGAATAGGAGTTATATGAAAAGGTTGTTTGAACTTTGTGAGAACCTAGATATTAAAGATAATAACGTCGCGGAAGACCTAGAGATATTATGCGTTGCTGTTAATTCACTTGACGTGTGTGAAAAATGCATGTTTTTTGTAACGGAAGGCAATGAGAAATATTTAAATGACGCGATAAAACGTGGAGCAGTAGTTTTAGTTGCGGAAAAGGCATATCCAGAATACAAGTATTTGGTTGTAGATGACGTTAGAAAAAGCATGTCGGTAATATGTGCTAATTTTTTTGATAATCCACAAGATAAACTGAAAATAGTAGGTGTAGTTGGTACCAATGGAAAGACTAGTACAACGCATTTATTGAATGGTATTTTTAAAGAAGAAGCAAAGACCGCCACGATAGGAACGCTTGGAATATATATTGGGGACAATAAGATTGCAGATAGCTTAACAACGCCCGATCCTACGGATTTGTTTAAGTATCTCTCCATATTTGTAGAGCAAAAGGTTGAGTATGTGTTTGCTGAAATAAGTGCACACGGGATATATTATAAAAAGTTTTTTGGAATCAAATGTGACGTCTGCGTATTTACTAATATTTCTCAAGACCATCTTGATTTTTTTGGCAACATGGAAAAATACGCAAAGGTAAAACTTGATTATTTTAATTCACAAAATGTTAAAATAGCTGTTGTTAATGCAGATGATGTATATTCTAAACGAATATTAAAAATCAATGATATTTGTAGCGTATGCTACGGAATAAACAACCCAAGTGATGTTTTTGCTATTGATATAAAACATCAAAATAATCTAAACTTTTTCTTAAATGTATTTGACGAAGTTGGCTATGTAACTACACGCCTAGTTGGAAAATTCAACGTGTACAATTTACTTGCGGCAATTACCGTCGCACGTATTTTAGGACTGAGCACAAGGTATATTCTAGATAGAATAAAAGACATACAACCCATTTTGGGAAGACTGAATACCGTTTGTTACAAACCGCAAGTTATTATTGATTACGCACATACTCCTGACGGGCTAGTTAGTGTTTTGACAACTGTTAGAGAAATTTGTAAAGGTAAATTAATAGCCGTATTTGGTTGCGGCGGCAACAGAGATAAGACCAAAAGACCTATTATGGCAAGAATCGGTTGCGAAAATGCCGACGTATGTATTTTTACTACTGATAATCCTAGATACGAATCACCTTCTTCTATAATTGAGGATATGCTGGTTGGAGTTAAGAACTATGATAACTATTTAGTTGTTGAAGATAGAAGTGCTGCTATAAATCTTGCTATAAAAGCTGCTGAAAATAATGATTGTGTGGTTATTTGTGGTAAAGGTGGAGAAAATTATATAGAAGTTCAAGGGAGACGCTTGCCGTATTCAGACTTTGTAGCGGTGGAGAAAGCGAAAAATTTTGTGTAGTGGAAAAAATTCTTTTAGTGTTTTTATGTAGTTTTGCAGTAGCAATGGTGATTATGCCGATATTCATCTTTTGCATGAAGAAAGTTAAAGCGAAGCAGATAATACTTTCTTACGTAGAACAACACAAAACTAAAGTCGGTATTCCGACAATGGGAGGATTCGTATTTTTACTATCGTCTAGCATAGTTTGTGCTATATTTTGGCAAGGTGAGAAAACTCTAGCTATAGTAGCTTTGACGGTAACCCTCGTTTACGGTGGTATCGGTGCGCTTGACGATGGCATAAAAGTATTTTTTAAGCGCAATCTAGGCCTAAAAGCTTATCAAAAAATAATTTCACAATCGGTAATAGCAATACTTGTAAGCCTGTTTTTGTATAGAAACCATTACGTTGGGAGTGAAATATCAATACCAGTTTTTAACCGAACGTTCGATATAAGTTGGGGATATTTACCCTTATGCTTTTTAGCATTAATAGCGACTTCTAATTGTGTAAATTTAACCGACGGGCTAGATGGTCTTGCAGGAACTACGGTGACGTTGTATTTAGGAGCCATTGCGGTTATTATATTGGGGATATTCGATGCAAAGTCTAATTTGGGGCAAACTTTTTATGCTCAAGAACTAAACAATCTTTTAGTCTTCGCAAGTGCATTAATTGGCGGGATTGTGGCATTTTTATGGTTTAATTCTCACAAAGCAAAAGTTTTTATGGGTGATACTGGTTCGTTAGCACTAGGCGGGGCGTGCGCAATATTACCCTTGATGATAAAAAATCCGCTAATTATTGCAATTGTTGGTATTATGTTCGTTGTTAGCGGCATATCAGTAATAGTACAGGTATTGGTATTTAAAATTAAAAAGAAAAGAGTTTTTTTGATGGCACCATTACACCACCATCTAGAAATGAAAGGACATAACGAAAGTAAAATTGTTTCTTTTTATAGCATTATAACGGCTACTGCCGGAATTATAGCGATTATTATAACGTGAGGTGATTATGGATTTTATTGGAAAAAAAATTTTAGTTGTGGGGATGAAAGCTAGCGGTATTAGTGCAAGTTTTTTAGCTAGAAGCAAGGGTGCGGAAGTTTTTTGTTACGACGATGATAGGAATTTAAGTTTTGGTGGATTTATTTTTTTGAAGAACGTTACACCAGAAATAATAAAAAATATAGATCTAGTTGTAGTAAGTCCAGCTATTCCGTTTGATCATAAAGTTATAAAATTGGCAAAAGAACTAAAAAAGCGGATAATAGGAGAGCTTGAATTTGGTTGTGCGTATTTAGATTGTCCGCAAATAATGATTACTGGAACCAATGGTAAAACAACGGTTGTGACAATGATAGAAAAACTCCTTAACGTTGCAGGATATAAAGCGAGAGCTATGGGAAACATAGGGTATCCTGTATCGCAAATAGTTTTGGACAAAGTCAATTTAGATTATGCGGTAATTGAAGTTAGTAGTTTTCAGTTGGAGTACATAGAAAAAATAAAGCCACACGTTGCGGTTATATTGAATCTCGCACCTGACCACTTGGATAGATACGATAGTTATTCTAGTTACGTCAACGCTAAGAAAAAGATAGGAATTAATCAAAATATAGATGATTTTTTACTGTTCAACAGTGATGACGGTACGGCAAGACAGTTTATTAAACACACGCTCGCAAAGCCTATAGCAATTAGTACCTCTAACAAATTATCAAGCGTTTACATAAAAGACGGATATTTTATGTATGGCGATCAAGCGTTATGTTCGGTAAAACAATGTAGACTTCGCGGTGAGCATAACAAATTCAATATGTTAATGGCGCTCAACGTAGGGGCTTTGTTAGGTGTGAAGAAAGATCACATGACTAAATTAATAAGGGATTATTCGTTGTTACCTAACCGCATAGAGTACGTTAGCACAATCAATGGAATTAGTTATTATAACGATTCTAAAGGGACAAATATACATGCTTGTAGATATGCGATAGAAAGCATGGACGGCACAGTCGGGCTAATCATGGGAGGAAGCGATAAAAACGAAGATTTTTGCGAATTTTTTGAAAATATAAACGAAAAAGTAATTTTTGTTGTGGCGACTGGTGCGAATGCTGTAAAAATTGTTAACTCTGCATATAAAATGGGGTATACGAATATATGTGTAGTAGAGAATCTTTTTGCTGCTGTTGAATTGCTGTCAAAAAAGAAATTAAACAACGTTTTGTTATCACCATGCTGTGCTAGTTTTGACAGGTTTAAAAATTATGCAGAAAGGGGAGAAAAGTTCAAAGAAGCGGTCTATGCAATTAAAAGTTAAGCTAAGATATTATCATTTTTTGCCAGTATTAGTGATATCGCTAGCGCTTATCGGGTTAGTATTTATATATTCGGCTAGCAATTATTCAGCAGAGATAGAATTTGGCGATAAATTTTTTTACGTAAAGAAACAAGGCCTGTCGTTAGCGGCAGGCATAATTTTTATGTTCTTGGGAGCAAAACTAAAAACAGAATGGTTGATAAAATTTAAGTGGATAATTTTTGCCATAAGCGCAATTTTACTTGCTCTCGTTTTTATTCCAGGATTAGGTGTGGAAAGTTACGGCGCAACGAGATGGCTGAATCTCGGTGTCTTTACAATACAACCATCAGAAATAGCAAAATTCGCTTTTATGATTTTTCTATCTGGATACTTATGTGAACATTCTCCGAAAAAATTAAGAAACACAGTAATTCCCATACTTTGTGCATTGATAATTTGCGGATTAATAATAACGGAACCGAATATGAGTATAACGATGGTTGTAGGAGCGTCTTTTTTGATAATGCTTTTCGTGAGTGGATTAGACGTTAAATGGCTACTTCTGTTGTTTGTGCTAGTATTGATTGCGGGCATTGCACTAATATTTGCTGAACCGTATAGAATGGAACGACTTTTTGCCTTCATAGATCCATGGCAAAACCCAAAAGCGGAAGGATATCAATTAATTCAATCATATTTTGCGTTAGGTAATGGTGGATTGTTTGGTGTGGGTTTATTTAAAAGTAGACAAAAATACTTATTCTTGCCATTTGCAGAAAGTGACTTTATTTTTTCTATAATAGGAGAAGAAACAGGTTTTTTAGGCGCTATTTTCGTGATGACGTTATTTTTGCTGATAGTTATTCTAGGAATAAAAATAGCAAGAAAAAGCAATTCTAGATTTCACGCACTATTGGTTACTGGAATAATTTCGATATTCGCCGTTCAAAGCGCGGTAAATTTTGCTGTCGTTACAGGAACGATTCCACCTACGGGTGTTCCCTTGCCTTTGGTTAGCGCTGGTGGAACTTCGCTAGTTGCGTTTATGTTCGTCATGGGTTTGGTTATGAACGTAGCACGTAACCATTCAGAATAATTAGCCATAAAATGTAGAGAAGTATTTTTTAGTGCGAGCAGGGGGATAAGTGAAAAAATTATTGATTAGTGGTGGTAAAAAACTTTATGGAGAAATAAAGATACAAGGTTCAAAAAATGCAGTCTTGCCTATTTTAGCAGCAAGCGTTTTGATAAAGGGGAAGACAGTATTAAAAAATGTACCGCGTATTATTGACGTCTATAACATGTTAAAAATTCTCGATTGTCTAGGAATACATACGGAAATGGATGGAAATACCGTTTTTATAGATGCAAGTAATGTAAATAATTATGACGTAGAGTCAAGGCTTGCTAAAGAATTGAGAAGTTCAGTTTTTTTATTAGGTGCGATTTTATCACGAAAACGAGAAGCTATTGTAGCTTATCCTGGTGGATGTGACATTGGACTAAGACCGATAGATATACATATCAAAGCACTCAAAGATTTGGGTGTCGATATAGAAGAAGCGGCAGGATACATAAGGTGTAATGCAAAAAATGCTAGAGCCACTGATTTATGCCTTGATTATCCTAGTGTTGGTGCAACCGAGAACGTTATGTTAGCATCGGTATTTTTATCAGGAAGAACAACTATACTTAATGCGGCGCGAGAACCGGAAATTTTTGAATTGCAAGAATTCATGAATGCTTGTGGGGCAAAAATTAGCGGAGCAGGGACTTCAAAAATTACCATTGAAGGGGTGAAAAACCTAAAATCTTGTGAACATACTATAAGCCATGATAGAATTGCGCTAGGTACGTATGTAATTGCAGCAGCGACGCTCGGAGGAAAGGTGGGGATAAAAGGTTCGAGGAGGGTTGAAATGAACTCACTTTTGTTCAAACTTGTAAAAAACTCTTGCAACATCACGTATGAAAATGGTATTATATACATAAATGGAGACGGAGTTAATAAATCGGTTAAAAGAATATCAACACAGCCGTATCCTGGTTTTGCTACCGATTTACAAGCACCGTTTATGGTAATGCAGGCAGTCGCGGAAGGAACGTGTGTTATGACGGAAAATATTTTTGAAAATCGTTTTCGACACGTTTCGGAGTTGCGAAAAATGGGTGCAGATATTATAATAGAAGATAGAACGGCTATTATTCGTGGGGTGAAGAAGATTTATGGTACTGATGTGTACGCTAAAGATCTTCGGGGCGGAGCAGGACTTATCATAGCAGGACTTGTCGCTGAAGGCGACACGATAATTAACGACGTACATCACGTTGATAGAGGATACGAAGACGTAGAGAAAATATTTTCTGAACTTGGAGCAGATATAAAGCGTATATGAAAAAAGCGATTATAGCAATCGTTATAGGGCTAGTTATTGTAGCAATGGTTATTTCCTTCGGCCACGTTTTTGCCGTAAGGTATGTTTCCGTTGAGTTTCAAAATAACGTTGCTTGCACAACAAAACAAGAGATACTTTCTAGTGCAGAAATTAGTTCTGGTACCAATATTTTTGTTGTTGATGAAAAAAAAGTAGCACAAAGAATTGAACAACAATACGAAGATAGTGATATAAACGTTGTCGATATAGTTAGAGAATTCCCTAATAAAATAACTATAAAAGTTATGGAAAGGTTCGCTATATTTAAGATAGATGCGGAATTTAAAAATGAGTCGGGTTACGTTTGCGTTGATAGGAATTTTCAAAGAACGAAGATATACAACAGTGGGGTAATTCAGACGAAAAAGCTAATAGACGTAATAGGATACAAGGTAAGCGAAACTTACGTTACGGATGAATGCTATAGGTTGAGAGATATTGCGAATGCCTTTATCGCGTGCGGTGTGAACGAAGAAGCATTACCATATTTTATAGATCAAATAGAATTCACAACTACTCAAACTTTAATAAAGCTAAGAACAACGGATACGATTTTCGTTATAGAGTCAAAGTCTTATGATAATATAAAAGGTGCCATAAGCAATTTATATCAACAATACGTAGGGCTTGACGTTGATGAAAGGAACAAAATTTCACTTTTTGCATAAAAATTATTTTTTTATAATGCGTTTTCTTGTTATTGACTAAAAACCTTTTATATATTATAATTTTATTATATGGCTAAAAGAATTACGTACGTAATCAATATCAATACGTGTACAATAAGCTTAACTGCTATCGGATATTCTGATAACGGTTATTATTGTATGTTTTATAGTGAAGCGAAGCATGGTGGTATAAAGAACAATTTTTTTGTAAATCCAGATTCGATGCTTTCGCTTATTGAGCATCTCGTTAGAAGTTGTGAAGCAAAGCTTTCGTTAGACGTGAAGAGTATATACGTAATGCTTCCGCAAAAATTCTTCCGCACGAAATACAACGTAACGGCGATAGAAACCAAGGTGGACGTTCCTGTTAATAAGTTTGACGTAAGTAACGTATTAAAAAAGAGTCCGCTTACCATAGAAGATTGCGAATTCGTCGATTGTATACCAATAGCATATAGGACTCACGAAGACTATATAGATAATCCGATAGGAAAAGAAACTAATTTTTTGGAAGCAATAACAGTAACAGTAGGTATATTGGTAAGAATAAAAGAGTTTTTACTTGACATATCGAAGCGATTAAATATTGATTTTTCTATCGTACCGATAACCACCCCTATTTTAGATAAATTACAAAATGAACTGTGTGTTTATAATAGTCCGAGAATATTAATTAACGTGAATGAAGGTTCGACGGACGTATGTTATTGTGAGATGAAAGCGCTAATAGCATCGAAGACTATTGAATGGGGAAAAAATCACTACATACACGGTATAGCAGACGTTTGCCGTATACAAGATAGCGAAGGCGAATCGTTATTGCCACACATTAATCTAAACACCTACGAAAAGGATGAATACGTGATTTTCACCGACAGGGTAAAAACCTTCGATTCCAAATTGGTGAATGGAAGAATGAGCGATTTGTTAGAATATAGCCTAACTGAAATAAAGACTGCAATTAAGTCTTTGGTGGGCGAAAGCTTATTACCGGTATATGTAACAGGATCCAACGTCACTTTAGTAAAAGGATTTAGCGAAATATGTGAAAAACAGTTAGGAATGTCAGTAAAAGTGCTTTATCCCAACGTATTACAGTGGAGAACACCCGAAGATTATGCAATAGTAGGACTTTTAGATAAAATATCGAAATACTAACAAGGAGAATTTTTTATGATAGACGAAGAACGCAATTTAAAAATAAAAATAATAGGCGTCGGCGGCGGTGGTTGTAATGCGATTAGTCGTATTGCGCAACAAGCTGAACAGTTTCAAGGAATAGAATTTTGGGCTGCAAATACTGATTTAGTAGCTCTTCGTGACGTTGCAAAGAACGAAAAAGTAAACTTAATACAACTTGGTGAGCACAAAACTAACGGGACTGGAGCAGGGGCTTCGCCCGAAGCTGGTAAAATTGCGACGGAAGAATCAACTAGAGAGATAGAAGACGCTATCGGCGATGCTAATTTATTGTTCATTACGGCAGGTATGGGCGGCGGTACAGGTACCGGCGGTGCCCCCGTTGTTGCTAGATTGGCACAAGAGAAAAAAATTCTTACTATCGGTGTAGTTACTTTACCTCATAATTATGAAGGAGCGAAAAAACGTCAAATAGCAGAAGCTGGAATCGCAGAAATGCGCAAATATGCAGACGTTGTGATCATAGTAGCTAATCAACGTGCGTTTAAAGCATGTGGGGAGAATGCACCTTTACATAAAATATTTGAAAAAGCAGACGAAGTGCTTATTAATTGCATCAAAGGCATAACTGATATTATCGTTAATCACTCTTTGGTTAACCTTGATTTTGCAGATATTAGAACCGTTATTGAGAAGAAGAAGACGGCACACATTGGACTTGGCGTCGCAACTGGTGAGAATAGAATGCTAAAAGCTTTGAGACAAGCAAGCAACAACGAGATGCTCAATACTACTATTGAACAGGCTAAATATATTATAGTTAATATTGTTGCCGACTACAATTTGAGTGGTGCAGCCGTTGATAAGGCGCTATCATTAATACCGAGAGTCGTTGCTCCCGATGCAACCATTATTCACGGTTTAGGTTTTGATAAGAGCTTAAAGGATGAAGTACACGTTACTATTATTGCTACCGGACTTTATGGCGAAACTGAAGAAGAACCTGAAGAAAATTTAGTGAAGGATATCAATGCGTACGGACAAGACGGTATATTAGTGATGAGTCAAGCGGAAGGAAATAATGCAAGCGACGTAGTGGAACAAGTTAGCGATACGTTCGAAGATTTTATTAGGAAGATGCAAGAAAAGAAATAATACTAATAATTAATTTTATACAGTACAAAGGCCGAAACGAATATGACGTCTCGGTCTTTTTTTGAGGTTATGTGATGGTAATTTACGCTGAAATTGTGTTTTTGAGTAATTTCTTTATAGATGCATTTATTTTTTGCATAACGTTAGTTTTGCAAAAAAGTGTAATAAAAAAGTCAAGAATTATTATTGCGTCTATGATTGGAGGGATATTATCTGCAATATTACCGCTTATACCAAGATTCAGCGTATTAGTCAAAATCATTGGTGTATTTTTGTTCCCGTTGATAATAAAAAAACAAACGAAAATCGGTGGTTATTTGTCAAGTACGTCTATTTTTTTGTTGGTTACGTTAACGATGGGTGGTGGTGCATATTTATTGATTAATTGTGGGTATAGCGAGCAAGTTCTGTTATATGGAATATTTCCCATAGTATCTTCTTTAAGCGGAATCCTACTGATTACAATATTTCGCTATTTGCAAAAATACGCATTTTCCGAAAGAAAAAGGAATAAAAATATATTTGAAGTAGAAATTTTTTCTGGACGTGAAAAATTGCGATTATATGCGTATTTTGACAGTGGAAATCGTGTTTACGCGAATAATGGCGAGCCTGTAACTATCGTCTCAGATATGGTATATAATGCTTTTAAATCAATTGAAGACAGCGTTTTTGTAAACAGCATCAATGGCATAATGGAGTTAAGAACAAAGGAAGCTTTTTTGAAGGTTATACTTGAGGATGGAGGGGAAAAAATATTTGAGACGAAGATTGCAAAAGCACCTTATCTAATTGATGATTTTGACGTAATATTACATTGTGATATGATAGGAGGTTAAAATGAAATCGTTTATAAAAAGAATAATTGAGAGGATAAAACGTTTTTTTAAAAGAGAGGAAGATTTTTATTATATATGTTCTTTGCCTAGTCCATTAAGCGAAAAAGAAGAGTCGGAGATTATTTTACGCGCAGAAAATGGTGATGAAGCTGCAAGGAATACGTTGGTCGAACACAATTTACGTCTAGTTGTGTATATAGCAAAAAGGTTTGATAACACGGGCATAGATATAGAAGAACTTATAAGCGTCGGAACACTAGGTCTTATTAAAGCGGTCAAGAATTATAACGGTGACAGAAAAATCAAGCTAGCAACTTTCGCCTCACGCTGTATAGAGAATGAGATACTTATGTATTTAAGAAAAATGGTAAAAATTAAAGCAGAGGTAAGTCTTGACGAGCCACTCAACGTTGATTGGGAGGGAAATCAACTTGTATTAAGCGACGTGCTAGGAACAGATGGTGACATGATATTTAAAGACGTAGAAAGAAATGGAAAACGAGATTCTTTATGAACTGTATAGTAAACTAAGTGAAAGAGATAAAGCAATAGTTGGAATGAGATACGGCCTCTATGGAATAGAAGAAAAAACACAAAAAGAAATTGCCGACATGATGAATATATCGCAATCATATATAAGTCGACTGGAAAAGAAAATTTTGGTTAAATTAAAAAAAGAATTTATAAAATGTGAATAATTAATTAGCTCAATTGCATACTAGCAGTATAATTAGTAATAATTACATAAGGAGGCGTTATATGGCGCACAAAGTAGTTATTACTGGAATTAATACGTCGGATTTACCTAAGATTAGCAACGAAGAGTCGGAAGTTATGTTAAGAAAAATTTCTAATGGAGATAAGCAAGCAAGAGAAAAATTTATAGAGTGCAATTTAAGATTAGTTTTATCTATGACACAGCGATTTAAAACGGATAAGGTGTGTGTTGACGATTTATTTCAGATAGGTATAATTGGACTTATAAAGGCGGTCGATAATTTTAATATAAAGTACAACGTAAAATTTTCCACATACGCGGTACCTATGATCATGGGAGAAATGCGGAGATATATTAGAGAAAGTACAGCACTTAAAGTGGGGCGCAATATTCGAGATATTGCATATAAAGCAATGAATGCTCGAGATAGATTGGAAGCTACTGTTACGAGAGAAATAACGTTGGCAGAAATAGCGGAAGAGATCAGTGTGCCGTATGGAGAGGTTGTAGGCGCATTAGACGCAATAAGTGAACCTGTTTCTATATACGATTCGGTCTATAATGATGGTGAAGAGAGCATGCTGGTGGTAGACCAAATTAGAGATCCAGAAACAGAAGAGGATAAGCTAAACAAAATATCGCTGCGTGACGGTATAGAAAATTTGCCGGAAAAAGAAAAGAGCGTAATAAAGATGCGGTATTATTTAGGTAAGACGCAAATGGAGATAAGTAATGAACTCAATATGAGTCAAGCGCAAATAAGTAGGTTGGAAAATAGTGCGATAAAGCAGTTAAAAAGTATGATATGTTAAAAATAATCGGTCAACACCGATTATTTTTTTGAATAAGCGAGTAAAGGTGGGCATAAGTTATTACCATGAACAGTATTGAATATACATTTTGTGAATTGAGAGAAAGAGAAGTTGTTAACGTTGCTGATGGTAAAAAATTAGGTCGAATATGCGATATAGCGTTCACCGAAAAAGGACAAGTTGTTGGACTAATAGTGCCTGGTGATAGAAAGTTCATCAAGAATGTAGCAAGCTCTGACACTATATTTATTCCATACTCTTGCGTTTTAAAAATAGGTAATGACGTCATACTTGTTGATCTTAATAATAATCCACCAAAGACTGAACCGCAAAGAATAGGTATTTGCTGCTAAATTTCGATAAATATCTTTACTTTATCCTGTAATTCGTGTATAATAAAAAACGGAGGCAGGTATCATGAAGTGTATTTTTTGCGGTAATATGGATAGTAAAGTTGTTGATTCAAGATTAAGTGAAGACGGGAATTCTATACGACGCAGAAGGGAGTGTATTGCGTGCGGCAAACGTTTTACCACGTATGAAAAAGTAGAATGTACTCCGATTTTAGTTATAAAGTCGAATGGTAATCGCCAGATGTTTGATTCTGCTAAAATCAAAGCAGGTATTATGAAGGCGTGTGAAAAACGTCCCGTTCCAATTCTAAAAATTGAAAAGCTTATCAGCAATATAGAAAGACAAATAAATAATTCGCTTGCGCAAGAGATTACGACGAAAAGAATTGGCAATATGGTAATGGAAGGGCTAAAGGAGTTAGACGACGTAGCCTATGTAAGATTTGCATCCGTACATAGAGAGTTCAAGGATATCAATACTCTATATAATGAAATAGAACAAATAGTTAAAGGTAAACAAAATTCTGATGCGCACGATTAATTATTGTGGCAATTCAAAAAGACTATCAAAAATAATTTTTGAAGAATATGCGGACGTAAGTTACGCATATTTTCAAAAACTTCTTCGCAATAAAGACATAAAAATTAACGGTTTACGAATCAAGGATGATGTCATCGTTAACAATGGTGACGTAATTGTCATGTATTCAAAAGATATAGAAGCAAAATTCACACCAACGGTAGTTTATGAAGATGAAAATATTATTATTTTTGATAAACCAATCAAGGTAAAGAGTCAAGGCGAAAATTCGTTCGAGGATAAAGTAAAACGCTATATAAATTCTAAATACGTGCTTTGTCATAGATTGGATACCAATACGAAGGGTTTGCTTATTTTTGCTAAAAATAACGAAATTTTTGAAGCCATAAAAGAGCTTTTCGCTAACGGTGGAATAGAAAAACATTATTTAGTAAGAGTGTATGGCATAATTAAAGAAAAGGCCGTTTACATAGATTATCTATTTAAAGATTCAGATAGAGGGATAGTCTACATCACAACCAAAAAAGAAAAAGGAAGTAAGCAAATTATTACCCAAATAAATCCTTTGCGTACCGATGAAGAAACAACGTATCTCGACGTGACGTTAGTAACAGGGCGCACACATCAAATAAGAGCACATCTTGCATACAAAGGCTATCCAATTATTGGCGACGGCAAATACGGAAAAGACAGTATAAATAGAAAGTTTAGACGAGATACACAGGATTTAACGGCGTACAAAATAATATTTCACGTAACGAAAGGTAATCTTAAATATTTAGACGGAAAAGAAATTTTTATAAAAACAGACATAATTTAACAACTTTAGATAAAATTTTTCATATACTTAATATTACGATAGAGGATTAATGTTAATTGAAGGCTTTTTTGCGCTCTTAAGTAATATTTTTTTATTTTCAGCAAAGTTAGATAATAGCAACTCATTTCCACGTCAATTATCACCCGAAAAAGAGAGGGAGTATTTACAAAAATTCAAAGAAAGCGGTGATATAGAAGTAAGGAACGTATTAGTAAAACACAATTTGAGACTGGTGGTATTTATTGCAAAAAAATATAATAATTATCCTGATAATGACGAGCTTATAAGCGTAGGAACACTAGGATTAATAAAAGCAATCAATACGTATAATTATGAAAAAGGCTCGTCTTTAGCTACCTATGCTAGCAGGTGTATTGAGAATGAAATCCTTATGCTTTTAAGAAATTACAAAAAACGAGCACAAGACGTATCAATATATGAAAGCATAGGTTGCGACAAAGAAGGGAATGAGCTGCCTATAATAGATTTGTTGCATACTGACGAAAGTACAGTTTATGAAAACCTTGATAAAGAGTTTTTAAAAAAGACGATGAAAAGACTTGTTGATAAATATCTCGATGAGCGAGAAAGGTTAGTCGTAAATATGCGTTTTGGTTTGATTGATGACGTACAAATGACACAACAAAACGTAGCGGATAAATTGATTATATCGAGATCATACGTATCACGCATAGAAAAAAGAGCACTAAACAAAATAAAAAAAGCAATTAATGATGAAGAATTGCAATTATAATAAATAAACTGCCACGTGTGGCAGTTTATTTAGTTAGTCTATAAGCCGAGTTCTGTCTTGAAAGGTCATCTATCTAGGCGAATCGTTACCGAAACGCTCAAGCGACTGAAAGACAAGTCGGGCAAACTATCTGTCCTTCTCTTGCATCAAGTGGGGTTTACACAGCCAATTTTGTCGCCAAACTGCTGGTGCGCTCTTACCGCACCTTTCCACCCTTACAGTAAATATACTGCGGTTTATTTCTGTTGCACTATCCTTAAAGTCACCTTCAGCGGGCGTTACCCGTCACTCTGCCCTGTGATGCTCGGACTTTCCTCATCTTACGATGCGACCTTCCGGCTAACGTAATAATAATACCATTATTTATTCAAAAAATCAAGTATAAAAGTATATGGGCATTGGTGATGTCAATAATTATTGCGAGGTAATTTATGATTGAAATTATAGTAGCTCTAATATTGACGTGTATTGCAATGGTTATTTCTGGTTATTTTGCGACAAAACCGTTTGTAACAACGGAAAAACGTAGATTTTGTAAAGTTGAAAAAGATGAACTTGCGAAGATAATTGCTGAGTCTGCAAAAATAATGCGAAATTGTGATGAATCGGGGAATGGTATAACTTTTGCGCCATTTTTTCGCAGTGTTAGTAAAGTTAATAGAATAATCACTAAAAAGGTAAAAAATAAAGAAATTTTGACTGAGAGTGAAATATGGTTTTACGAAAATTATTATCTAGTATATAGAACGGTTTTTTCGTCGAAAGACTCGATGAAAAATTTGCCACATTTTGATGGGGTGCCGCGCATTGTGCGACTAGCGAGATTGATTTGCGATAATTCGCTAGGCGATTTAACTCATTCAAGAGTGATATACTTAATGGAAACTATAAGAAAAATAGTACCGCTTACTTTTGCTGAAATTAAGTCGTTCAATTATGCTATTGCCTATGCTACCATAGAACAGATATTTATATTGAGTCAACGACTTGTATATCATAATAAATGTAAAAAAATGGCAAAAAATGGCTATTTTAACCCAAAACATAAGGATAAGGACGTCTATTTGTATTACTTATTAACCAATGAGAATCTGAGTGAAAATTCTTTAAAGAGTATGAAAAAAATCGGTATAGATAAGAATAACGTTTTATTAGTTTATAACGAAATTCTTACTAATAACGTGAATATGGCACGAACACTTTTTGAAAGTCTACGCGAAATAAATTCATTTTTGCCATTGCATTTAGGTATAAAATATCTAGGTGCATATAGAGAAATAAATTCTTACGTAGATTTAAAAAAATACAACGAAAACACGCTATATGATTATTTTGCTAGAATAGAGAGAATAGCCTTTAAATATAAATTAAGCGAAGCTTACATTGCTAGCAAGTTAGTAGAATTTGCTCAAATTAACGGTAAAGACGTTTCTATAATTTTATTTGACCATTATAGGGAGTTTTGCAAATATTTAAAGAAAGAAAAGCCTTTTAAAATAAAAGAAAAAAATATTCAACTAGAGATTTTGTATATTTTGTTTATTGTCGCAACTGCAGTAGTGACAAGCGTTGGCATAGGAATAACATTTGGCGATATTGCATTGGGAATATTTACATTTATTCCATTATTATTCATAGTTGATAATATATTCAATTACGTCTTATCCCATTTTAATATGGGAATAAATCCGCCGCAAATGAATTACACTAATATTCCTTATCAATATTCAACTATGGTTGTTGTCAGTGAATTCATAACGAATATAAAACAGCTGGAAGAGAGCATATTTAATGCTCAAGTTATTTATGGCGGGAACGAAGACGATAACCTCGCGGTTGCATTATTGATCGACACAAAAAGCGATAATCAAGCCGTAAGCGCATTGGATATGGAGATAATAGATTATCTCAAAAATAACGATTTAGGGAAAGGGATAAACGTTTTTTTGCGAAAGAAGACGTTTGATGGAAAAAAATTTATTGCCAAGGAACGCAAGCGTGGGGCAATAATGGCGCTAAACAAGCTTTTAGTAACAAAAAGTGAGTTTGATTTTTTGTATATTTATGATAAAAATTACGTAACACCTGAGTTGATCGTGACGTTAGATGCTGATAATAGTGTCGTTGTGGGAGAGATTAAACGAATGGTCAATATGATGGCACATCCATACAATCAAAAATATGACCTATTGTCTATGCAAAGTAGAAATAATTTGTATTCACTTAATACGTACTATTCAATGAGATTCTTATCAGACAGTGGGTATGAGGGATATCCGTATTATACAAGCCTATATTACAAATTATTCAAAAAAGACTTGTTTTGTGGAAAGGGGATATATAGATTAAAGGCGTTTTATAATAAATTAGAGGACGTGTTTCCGTCGAAAAAGATATTGTCTCACGACATTTTAGAGGGTAGTATTTTGTCCACTGGTTGCGGTGGTACGTGTTTTGAAGATGCGCCCAAAAGCTTTTTATCCGATAGAGAGAGAAAAAAACGTTGGCTGAGAGGAGATATACAGTTATTGCCCTTTATATTTGGAGCGTGGAATAACGATAACAATAGCAAAAATAAAAGTTCAATATCGCCGTTATATAAATATGTTATGCTAAAAAATATATTTTCGACTTTTAAAGAATTGAGTTTAGCAGTGTTATTATTGTATGGGTTAATTGCATCCCCCGTTGTTTTATATGCAAGCTTAATAATATTTTCGCTACCATATTTAATAAATGGAATAAGGATATTGCGTGGACAGGCTTATAAATTAAAATTAAGTTATATTTTTAAAGCAACCTGCAAGAATTTAATAGGTATGGTAGAGGACTTTTTTATGTTGGCTTATTATTCGGCCAGCAATTTTATGATATTCGTAACTACCATATTAAAAATGCTTTTTAGAGGAAATCTTTTAGAGTGGAGAACGTATTATAATTCACAAAAAAATAACGATTTTGGGGGATATGTTCGTGAACTTGTTACACCTCTATTAATATGGACGTTTATCGTCTGTCTTTTGGGAATATTGGGCAATAACGTGTTTTATGCATATTTAAGTTTAGTGGGATTATGCTTAGTATTCGTAGAATTTTATATTATGTCAAAATGTAAAATTTCAGCAAAAAAAGTATCAAATATTGAAAAAGAAAAATTAAGGAAATTAGCTGAAAGTACGTATAAATATTTTATTTATATGAAAGAAAAAAATACAATTATTGCCGATAATTTACAAATCAAGCCATACAAAGGTATTTCGAAAAATACCTCTCCGACGAATATTGGATTTAGTATGCTGGCAGAGATATGTGCGTTTTATTTGGGATTTAGTACAATAGAAGACAGCATTATTAATCTTGAAGAGATAATTGACAATATAAAAAAACTTCCTAAATGGCACGGGTTATTATTTAACTGGTACGACGTTAAAACCTTAAAAAATGTAAATCAGTTTGTTTCTAGTGTCGATAACGGTAATTTTTTTGCATGTCTATTAATGTGTAGAGAATTTTTAAAAAAGAATAGTGCAAATATATCAACTTTAAAAATTGATATTTTAATAAAAGACTTTGACCTTAAAAAGTTATATGATGAAAAGAATAACTTATTTTATATTGGATTTGATGGTAATAGTTACACGGGTAAATATGATCTATTAGCATCGGAGTCCAGAATTTTGAGTACTTTATTTATATCCTTTTATAATAATGATAAACACTACGCGTGTCTAAAAAAAGACTATACTTCGCTAGGAGGCAATACGTTACTTAGTTGGAGTGGTACGATGTTCGAAATGCTTATGCCGGATATTTTCTTCCCTGTACCTAGGGAATCGGCTATTGGGAGAAGTGCTAGATATACTGTGAAAAGACAAATAAAAAACAAAGTTTGTGGATTGTGGGGAATAAGTGAGAGTGGAAGATATTTGTTTGATGAAGAGCTACGATATCAATATCAAGCATATGGTATTAATGAACTCTCTTTGAGTAGTAAAGACACTGGAAGAGTGATATCGCCTTACGCATCAATACTAGCGCTTAGTTATCAACCCAATAGCGTTATAGATAATTTGGATGCTTTGGTAAAACGCGGTATTTCGTTTGAATACGGCTTTTATGAGAGCGTAGATTTTTCGAATATAGAGCGAATTGTCAAGTCGGTTATGTCACATCATCAAGGTATGATATTAGCATCAATAACGAATTTCTTGTGTGATAATGTATTGCAAGAATTGATGATATCTATTCCAAAAGTGCGCGCAACTATGAATTATTATAACGAGTTGCAACCTAAAATAAAATTTGGTCTAAAAAATACCGAAAAGCAAAGAAATTATCATTATTTAAACAATAAATATTATAAATACTGCGATAATTTAGAGCAAAGATTTTGCGCTGCTGGGTTAAGTGATACAGAATATTCACTAATTTGCAATTCTTACGGTGGAAGTATTTCGCAATTTCGCGACATATTTATTAATAAATCAAATTGTGATTTTGAGGAAAATGAAGGATATTTTTTCTATGCAAAAAATATGGATAATGAGTGGATTTCTCCCACTTTTTTACCTGGCGGAAAAGATGTAGAAGATTATGATTTTGCCTATACTTCGCGCGAGGTGTTCTATACCAAAAGATCTGCTTCTCTAAAACAGTCAATAACGATAGTCGATGGACTTAAGGGAGAGGTCAGAAAGTTAAAATGTGATTATGGCTATACTAAGTGTGCTTTTTATGGGGAACCGATATTGGAGACGCAGGACGGATATTTATCCCATCCTACGTTTAATTCAATGTTTTTTAGAACGCAATTAATTAGCCATAACGTCATATTGTTAGAGAAAGTAAATAGAGGGAGTAGAGATGGATATAGGTACCTAGCAATAAGGGTTGAAGGTTTATCAAATATAAAATTCGAAACCAATAGAATGAATTTTATTGGGAGGAATGGTGGTGAGTTCTCTCCTGCTGTTTTTAATGAAAGTGATTCTCGATATGCATCTACTGGTGACGTAATTTCACCTTGCATTGGTTTTGTGGGTGACTTTAGATATGGATACAATAGAGAGTGTCAGGTTGCAATTTTTTATGGCGAGAACAAAGAAGAAATACTTCGCACAATAACAACTATTCCTAGCGATATGTATTCGTATGCACTCAACGTGGATAAATCGAGTGAATTAAAGGAAACAGTTAATGAGTATTTAGGAATATTACGATACATGCCTTATCCCAAATCAATACTTGAAAACGTATACCAAAGCGGAAAGATGGCTAAATTCAATTCATTTGTAAATAATAAAATAGTATTGCGGTATGAGTTTAATAAAAACGAAGTAAAGCAATTTATAGATTTTTTGGAAGACATAGCGACTTTGCGTATATTTTCTATTCCGATAAAATTATGTTTAGTATTAAAAAATGAATACAATGATAATTTGCGAAAATATCTAATTTCCCAATTAAATGAAAAACAAATTAATGACTACGTATTAGTAGAAAAAGACTGTGAAGAAAAGTATTGGTGTTATGCAAAAATTGATCAAGAAGGAAAAATTATATATGAAGACGATTATAGGCTAAGTCCTGTATTTTTTGCTAAAAGACGTTGCGAGCGTCATAATAATAAAATAACAATTCCCGATTTAAAGTTTTGTACTGGTGCAGGAGGCTATAACGAAGAAGGTGATTACATGGTGTACGGTAATACTTTTTTGCCGTACAGCAATATTATTGCGATGAAGGATGGTGGCTTGGTTGCTACTGCTGATGGTGGAGGATATTTCTTTTTTGAAAATTCTAGAGAAAATAAAATGGTTTACTTTGATAATGATTTTGTTTCTCCCATAGGCGGGGAGTATTTATATCTCAAATCAATTTTAGGTTATACGAATTTGATGGGAGGAAAAGAGGATAATAGTTATAGTTTAATACAAAAAGGTCGCTTTTTACACGTTGTGGAAACAAAGGACTTTTATAGCGAAGTTGCACAAGGGGTTATCTTCGGTGGAAAAATTAAATATACTGAGCTAAAATTAAAAAAGAAAAATGCTACTTTTAATGAATTACTATGGGGAATTAAACCTGTGCTAGGATGGAAGTATGATCCCATGATGATCACCTCAATACAAAGCAATGACTTCATTTATATAAAAAACCTTAAAAATGGAGTGGAATTATACGTCAGAATAATTACGAATAACTTGGACAATATTGGTAAGCTTATTGACAACAGCAAAGACGTAACTCTTGAATACTATTTAGGGTGTGATTTCGAAAAAATAACGTTCTTATATTCTCAAGATGTTAGTTTGTTACGATCAATAAGTGTAGATAATTTATCCGTTATGTATAATGATGCAAAAAAATATTACGAGGAACACTTCGATATATGTGTAAATTCTACGGAAACAGCGTTCGATCGTTTAGTTAATTTTTTGCCTTACCAAGTGTTAAGTTCAAGAATTAATGCCAAAGCAGGTTTTTATCAAATTGGCGGTGCAGTAGGGTTTAGAGATCAACTTCAAGACTCGTTAGCTTTTTTCTATAAGCCACACTTGATACAAGAGCACATACTAGATTGTTGTTTGCATCAATATCAAGAGGGTGACGTGATGCACTGGTGGCATAAGCCAAAATTTGGGTTACGAACAAGAATAACCGATGATAAACTATTTTTGGTATGGGCGATTTGTGAATACGTCAAATATACTAACAATACGGAAATATTGAACAAAAAATTGCCATACCTAAAATCGGTACCATTAAATAATCAGGAAAAAGATAGACTCGAAAATCCTGACTACACAGACTACGAAGAAAGTGTGTTTAAGCATGCTTTAAGGGCAATTAGAGCATCTCTAAAATACAGTGTTCACAAGTTGCTGATTCTTGGAACTGGTGATTGGAACGATGGTATCGACTATGTTGGTAAAGAAAACAGGGGCGAAAGCGTGTTTAATAGTATGCTCTGTTATAAAATTCTGACAGAATTTTCTGAATACTGTCCAAGTGACTTAAAGGAAGAATTGTTAAAAATTGCGCTTGAGCTAAAATCAGCTATTAATTTATACGCATGGGAAGAAGATAGATACAAACGCCTATATACAGATGACGGTCGTTGGTTAGGTTCCAAACGAAGCGAAACGTTAAAAATTGATTTATTAGTGCAGGCATTCGCGGTGATAAGTGGTGTAGCGGATGGCGAAAGGGCAATCATTTGTTTGGAGACAGCGAAGGAACTAGTTGATGAGAAGATGGGAATAATAAAGCTATTATCACCACCTCAGACAAGAAAGGATTATTTAGGGTATATCTCTGATTATCCGCAAGGCGTAAGAGAAAACGGTGGACAGTATACTCATGCTGCAATTTGGTATCTTATTGCGCTTTGCATGGTTGGCAAGCAAGATTACGCCTATGAACTTTTTTGCATGATTAATCCAGTAGAAAAATGCACAAACGCAGAAAAAAACAATATGTATATGGGAGAACCTTACGTGTTAAGCGGTGACGTATATTCTAATCTAGACAATAAAGGTAGAATGGGTTGGAGTTGGTATACAGGAAGCGCGGGTTGGGCGTATAAATTGGCAATGGAATACTTCTTTGGTATTAAAAAAAGAGGAGAATATTTATACTTTGAACCTATGTTACCTAAAAAACTAGATGGAAGTAAAATAATATATAAATTCGGTAGCGTGCGATACGAAATAGAGTATAGATTTGCACTTACAAGCAAGATTTTACTCGATGGAGAAAGGGTGGAAAAAGTAAAACTCGAAGACAACGTTGATAGGTCGGTTATCGTGGAGATTGGGATGTAAAACAAAATCAAAGTTAGTGTGTTGCTTATTTATTGACAAAAATTAAATTTTTGTTTATCATAAAAGCGTTATGATGTACGAAATGGATTTATTTAGCGACAATAGAAAATCGGGTAGACCGCTAGCAGAGCGCATGAGGTGTACGTCTATCGACGATTTTTTAGGGCAAAAGCACCTTGTAGGTGAAGGTAGTTTGCTGCGTAGAGCAATTAAAGCGGAAAGACTCGGTAGTTGTATTTTTTACGGACCACCTGGTACGGGTAAAACAACTTTAGCTAATATAATTGCCAATTCAACCAACTCGCATTTTGTCTACCTTAACGCAGTATCCAGTGGTGTTGCCGATGCAAAAAAAGTAATTGAAGAAGCTAAAGAAAGATTGGCAATTAATGGTAAGCGTACCTATCTTATTCTCGACGAGTGTCACAGGTGGAATAAGGCGCAATCAGACAGTGTTTTGGGTGCTATAGAAAAGGGCGAAATCATCTTTATAGGTAGCACTACTGAGAATCCTTTCGTTAGCATGACGAAGGCTATAGTTAGTAGATGTAGGGTTTTTGAATTCAAGCAACTTACGAGCGCAGATATAAAAATCGGCTTGCAACGTGCACTTAAAGATGAAGAAAACGGTATGGGTAACTATGCCGTAGAGATTAGCGATAAGGCGCTCAATTATTTGGCTTTTGCGTCTAATGGTGATTTACGAGTTGCTCTTAATTCGCTAGAACTTGCGGTATTAAGTACGCCGTCCGATAGAACGGGTACCGTTCACATAGACGAGAACATCGTTTCACAATCAATACAAAGACCGATTATTAGTGTAGACGAGAGTCAATATTACGACATGATAAGCGGATTTTGTAAGAGCTTGCGTGGAAGTTGTCCCGATGCCGCTATTTTTTATGCGATGCGTTTGATTAATGCTGGTTGCGATCCATTGCTTATATGTAGAAGACTAATAGTTCATTCCGCAGAAGACGTAGGTCTTGCGGATCCTAACGCGCTTGTTATCGCTACCAATGCAATGGTTGCTTTCGAGAAGTTAGGGTTACCCGAAGGGCGTATTCCGCTAACCGAAGCTATTATATACGTATGCAAAGCTCCTAAGTCTAATAGCGTTGTCAATGCGCTTTATGCTGCGGACGAACTCGCAAGAGAAGGTCATAACGACGTTCCTATTTATTTGAGAGACGCAAACTACAAAGTTGAGAAAATAAGTGGATACAAATATCCGCATGATTATGGTGGATGGGTAGAACAACAGTATTTGCCCGATGACATTAAGGACGAAGTGTTCTACGTACCGTCTAATAATGGCGACGAGAGATATTGCAAAGGCATTTGGAAGGATAAAGATAAAAAATAGACATGAGAAAACTAGCACTTGATATAGGAACGGTAAGAATAGGAATTGCTACTAGCGATCCAATGGCAATAATAGCGAGCGGATACGAAAGTTACACGCGTACGGGTGATTTAGATAAGGATTTGCAACATATTGCTAATTTGGCAAAAGAAAAAGGATGTGATACAATTATCGCGGGTTTGCCTATTAATATGGACGGCACGGAAGGTGAAAAAGTGCGCGAAATACGCGAATTTTGCGAAGAATTAAAGAAATTCACCGATCTAAAAATTGTATTCCAAGACGAAAGATTAAGCACCGTTAGTGCGGAAAAAGCGCTTATAGAAAGTGGAATGCGTAGAGAAAAAAGAAAAAAAGTAATAGATAAGGTTGCTGCAACTATTATTTTGCAAACTTATCTTGACAGAATAAATTAACAACTTAAAGGAGATCAATATGGCTGATAATCAAAAAAATAATTTAATCGACGAAAACGACGAAATAATAACCATGACTTACGACGATGGAACCACTGAAGATTTTTATAATCTAGCAGAACTTCCTTACCAAGGTAAGTGGTATATGTATTTAGAACCCGTTAATCCTACCGAAGATTTTGAAGACGGTGAAGTTATGATTTGCGAAATAGCAGAAGACGCAGATACCGGTGAAGAAATCGTTCTTCCTATCGACGATGATAAGCTTTTAGAAAAATTAATCGAAGTGCTTAACGAAGAACTCGCAAAAGAAGAATAATTTATAAAAATTATTAACAAAACCGTCGAAAAACGTTTGCAAAAAGGCAAACTCTATGATAGACTATCAAAGAAATTACGAACCGTTACGGAGAAAGGATTGTTGTCCGAGAGGATTTTCACTTTCGTAGATGGACGGGGAGATACAAACAAGGAGGTTTTTTTATAATGTCTGTAATTTCAATGAAACAACTTTTGGAAGCGGGCGTACACTTCGGTCATCAAACCAAAAAGTGGAATCCCAAAATGAAGAAGTACATCTTCGACGCACGTAATGACGTACACATCATCAACCTTGAACAAACCGTAGAAGCAGTTGACGAAGCATACGCTTTTATCCGTTCGGTTGCAGCTAGTGGAAAGTCTATTCTTTTCGTAGGCAAGAAAAAGCAAGCTAAAGAAGCTATCCAACAAGAAGCTACTCGTTGCGGTATGTTCTACATGTGCCAAAGATGGCTCGGTGGTACCTTAACCAACTTTGCTACTATTCGTACCAGAATCGACAAGTTGAACAAACTTAACCAAATGGAAGCAATCGGCGAATTTGATCTACTTCCCAAAAAAGAAGTTATCAAACTAAAGGCTGAAAGAGACGTTCTCGAAACCAACCTAGGCGGTATCAAGAACATGCGTGAACTTCCCGGTGCACTTTTCGTAGTAGACCTAAAGGTTGAACACCTTGCAGTTAAGGAAGCAAGAAGTCTTGGTATTCCGATCGTAGGATTAGTAGATACCAACTGTGATCCCGAAGACGTAGATTACGTTATCCCCGGTAACGACGACGCTATCCGCGCTATTAAGCTTATCGCTAGCGTAATGGCTGATGCAGTTATCGAAGCAAAAGAAGGCAAACAAGAAAACAAAGAAGAAGTTACTGCACCCGCAGTTGCTGAATAATTAATTACACACTACACGGAGGTTATTTATGGCATTTACCGCTAAAGACGTTCAATTATTAAGAGAAAAGACCGGTGTTGGTATGATGGATTGCAAAAAGGCACTCGTAGCAACCGATGGTAACATGGATAAAGCAATAGAATTTTTACGCGAAAAAGGAATGGCTACCGCTGTTAAGCGTGCAGGCAAAATCGCTAGCGAAGGTATTGTAGAAACTTACGTTCACTTGAACGGCAAAATCGGTGTTATGGTAGAAGTAAACTGTGAAACCGACTTCGTTGCTAATAGTGATAGATTCCGTGCTCTTGCTCATGATATCGCTCTTCAAATTGCTGCTGCAAAACCCCTTTACGTTAACAAAGAAGAAGTTCCTGCTGCAGAATTAGAACACGAAAAAGAAATTCTTCGTGCACAAGCAATCAACGAAGGTAAGCCCATCGCTATCGTAGATAGAATGGTTGAAGGCAGAGTTCAAAAGTACTACAAAGACGTATGCTTATTAGAACAAGAATTTGTTAAAGATCCTTCTAAGACTGTTGGACAACTTGTTACCGAAGCTATCGGTACCATCGGCGAAAAGATCACCGTTAGAAGATTTGCTAGATTTGAAATGGGCGAAGGTCTTGAAAAGAAATCCGAGAACTTTGCAGATGAAATCAGTGCAGAAGTTGCAAAAGCACAAGCTAACGCAAACAAATAGTAATTAATCAATTCAAAGAAGAGGAATGTCGTTGACATTCCTTTTTCTTATAAAATCGCGGTCTAACGACCATTAATGGAGGAAACGTGGCTAATTATAAGAGAGCATTAATAAAATTAAGCGGAGAAGCATTAGCGGGAGATAATGGTTTTGGTATTGATTCCGAATCAGTTAATAACGTTATAAATCAAATAAAAGAAGTTACGGCAGACGGAGTACAAGTAGGTATCGTAGTAGGCGGTGGTAACTTCTGGCGCGGAAGACAAGGCACTGATATGGATAGAACTACTGCCGATCATATGGGAATGCTTGCTACCGTTATTAACGCGCTTGCGCTTCAAGACGCATTAGAAAAGAGCGGTATACAAACGAGAGTGCAAACGGCACTAACCATAAGCAGAGTAGCAGAACCGTACGTATTAAGAAAAGCTTTAAGACACTTCGAAAAAGGCAGAGTAGTTATCTTTGCGTGCGGAACAGGTAATCCATATTTTTCTACCGATAGCGGTGCCGCTTTGCGTGCAGCTGAAATACATGCAGACGTACTTATGATGGCCAAGAACATTGATGGAATATACGATAGTGATCCAAGAAAAAATCCTAACGCCGTTAAGTATGATTCGTTAACCTATTTAGAATATATCAAAAAAGGTCTTACCGCTATGGATACTACTGCAGTAAGTTTGTGCATGGATAACGACATAGAAATAGTAGCGTTCGGTCTTAACGAGCCTAATAGTATCGTAAGAGTGCTTAATGGTGAAAAAATAGGAACTAGAATAAAAGGCTAACGTTTAGCTTAGCAAAAAAACTATTGAAATATAATAAAAAGTATGTTATATTATTAATATAACAATTTTAAGAGGTAAATTTTATGGCTTACGATATTTTGGAAGTGGAAATAGTATTTGATGATCTTAAGGAAAGAATGGGTAAGACTATTGCATCGTACACCAAAGAACTTTCTTTGATGCGTGCAGGTAGAGCTAATATTCATATTATCGACGGAATTACCGTTGAATACTACGGAGTGGATACCCCCCTTAATCAAATAGCTAACATTACTATTCCTGAAGCAAGAATCCTTATGATAACCGTATGGGATACGAGTATTATTAAGAAAGTAGAGAAGGCAATTATTGACGCTAATATCGGTATAACCCCCAATAACGATGGTAAGAACATCAGACTTGTTTTCCCCGAACCTACGGAAGAAAGAAGAAGAGCCCTTGTTAAAGAGGTTAAGACCAAAGGCGAAGGCGCAAAGGTTGCTATAAGAAATATTCGTCGTGATGCTATTTCGGAAATAAAGAGTTTAGAAAAAACTAAGGTTATTACCGAAGATATGCAAAAGAATTATGAAGCTGATATTGAAAAAGCAGTTGCAGAAAAGATTGCAGAAGTAGAAAAAATAGCAGCAGCAAAAGAAGCGGAGATTTTGAAAGTATAATGCAACATCTTGCCGTGATAATGGACGGTAACGGGCGTTGGGCGACTGAAAAAGGTATGCCGCGTAAAAGCGGACATATCGAAGGCGCGAGAGCTTTTTTGAGAGCAGTCAAAGATTTTGTTGAATTACCTATTGACTGTTTGACTGTTTACGCGTTCAGTACGGAAAATTTCAATAGAAACGAAGAAGAAGTAAGCAATATCCTCGGCGTTATTGCTTACTTTTTGGATAGAGAGATAATAGATTTTTGCAAAGAAAACAACGTTAATTTACGTTTTTTAGGTGATATTAGTTGTCTACCGAGTGATTTAACGGAAGTTATAGAGAGAGCACTTGCTAACAATTTAGATTGCAATAAAAAGACTTTGGCAATAGCGGTTAATTATGGTGGAGTTGACGAAACGCTACGTGCTATCAAAAAGCTCACGTCTAGTGGTGTTGAAGTCACTCAAAAAAACCTTTTTGACAATCTCGATACGTGTGGCTTGCCTATGCCTGAAGTGGTTGTAAGGTATGGTGGGCACAGAAGGTTAAGTAATTTTATGCCCCTTCAAACCATATATTCAGAACTATTTTTTATTGATAAATATTGGCCTGATTATTGCAAAAACGATTTGGAAGAAATAATATTGCAATTTGAAAAAATTGCTAGGAATTTTGGAGGTAACGATGCTTAAAAGAATAATAACCGGCGTTATAATGGCAGGTTTTTTGTTCCTTGTTGTATATCTTACCAGTTTTTCACACTTTGTATTTGACGGAGTAGTTTTATTAATTGGCGGTATAGCTAGTTTTGAAATTTTCCGTGCGGTAAAAGGCGGGGAGAATATGGAAGAAGGCAAAAAGGGATATTCGGTAAGTCTAACGTCAATGATAGTAATGTTCGCTACATCTTACCCCCTTTGTTATTTTTTCAAATACATGGGATTATTTTTCGCATTGTTAATTTCCGTATTGGTTGCTTTCGTTATATTTATTTTCGATTCAAAGAAGACCTTTAACGATTTTGCGGTAAATTGCTTTACGCTTATTTATCCGATGTTGTTACTTTCAATCATCTTTATAATGAACAAAAACTACGGAATGATTCCCGTATTGCTAGCAATAGGAATAAGCACGGTTAGTGATGCAACTGCATATTTTGTGGGCGCAACGTTAGGTAAGAAGAAAATTTTCCCAAAAATTAGTCCGAAAAAGACCTATGCAGGTTGTATTGGTGGAGTAATCGGTGGAATTATCGGTGGAATTATCGTTTATTTAATTTTCGAGATAGCATCATTCCCAACATACGTTGTGTTTACTTTTACTGAGTTATTCGACGGGAATAAAGCCCTTGCTATCGTATTGTATGGCGTAGTGGGAATGCTGATGGCAGTGTTCTCAGAAATAGGCGACTTAGCGGCAAGCAGGGTAAAAAGACAAGTCGGTATAAAAGATTACGGCAAACTATTGGGCTCGCATGGTGGAATCATGGATAGAATAGACTCTATTTTGTTCAGTATTGCCGCAATGGGTATAATAATGGAAATAATTAATCTTTGCGCATAAATGAAAAAAAGGATTGCAATTTTAGGAAGTACCGGGTCGATTGGTAAAACGACCTTGGATATTGTCAAAAGTTATAGCGACGAGTTTTCTGTCGTTCTTTTGGCGAATGGTGCTAATCGTGAAAAATTGCAAGAACAAATCAAAGAATTTAAGCCTGAAGTTGCTTTTTGTTCCGACGGCTATTTGATGGTTAACGGTGAAGAAGTAGCTTTTGATAAAGATTATTTAGCAAAAAAAGAAACTTACGCGAATATAGATGTAATCGTTAACGGTATTGTGGGAGTTGCAGGTCTAGCACCTACCTTAGCAGTAATTGACGCTGGCAAAGTATTGTGTACTGCTAATAAAGAAAGCTTTGTTGTAGCGGGTAATTTAATTAATGATAGACTAACCAATTCAACGACAAAAATTCACCCCATGGATAGTGAACATTCCACGGTATGGCAATGCATTGACGATATAAACAACGTAAAAAAGATTGTTTTAACGGCGTCTGGTGGAGCATTTAGAGATTTATTAAGAGATAAACTCGCCGAAGCAAAAGCGGAAGACGCGCTCAAACACCCCACTTGGGTTATGGGTAAAAAAGTCACCATTGATTGTGCAACTCTTATGAATAAGGGTATGGAAATTATTGAAGCAATGCACATATTCAAGACAAAAGATATTGACGTAGTTATGCACAGGGAGAGCATCGTCCATTCTTTAGTTATGATGAAAGACAACACCCTCATTGCAGGTTTATCGCATCCCGATATGACTATACCTATACAATATTCTTTGTTTTATCCACAACGTAAGCAAAGTTCAGTCAAAGAGCTAGATTTAGCGGGAATAACAAGTCTTAATTTTGGAAGGATAGACGAAGATAGATTTCCGTGTTTTAGGATATGTAAAGAAGTTGCTCGTCACGGAGATTATGCCGGTTGCGTAATGAACGCAGCCAACGAAGTATTGGTGGAAGCGTATATAAACGATAAAATTAAGTTTTACGATATACCGAATGGAATTATTTCTGCGCTTAACCAATTTGGTTATGAAGGAAATATTGATTCCGTAGACGACGTGTTAAGTATAGATAAAGAAGTAAAAGAATATACTTTAAACAGTATATATGAGGTAAGATAATGTTAATTTGCGCAACGTTCACTGAAGTTATGACCACGATAGGGTACGTGCTACTTGCACTGTGCTGTCTTATGTTCATGGTCGTTGTGCATGAATTCGGGCACTATATTGCCGGTAAAATCCTAAAATTCAAAATAAACGAATTTGCAATCGGTTTTGGACCTAGGATATTAAAATTTACAAACAAAAAGAATGGTGAAGTTTTTTCGATAAGACCTTTTCCTTTAGGTGGTTTTTGTCAATTCGAAGGGGAAGATGAAGATAGCGAAAACGCAGGGGCGTTCAATAATCAAGCGCCTTGGAAAAGATTAATCGTGCTATTTAGCGGTGCGTTTTTTAACTTTTTGAGCGCAATCATACTAATTACGTTAGTCTTTACGTTCTACGGACAAATTTTGCCCGTTGTTGGCACGGTGTATGAAGAAAGTGCTTTATATCAAGACGGCACATTGCAATCTGGTGACGTTATTATCTCTGTCAATGGAAAACAAGTTAATATCGTTATGCAAGACGATATGAATAAAGCGTTTGCAAAAATTGGGGACGATGGGGGAACGTTTACTATTTTGCGTGATGGTGAAAAAATTACTATAGACGTAGCAAGAAGCGCGATATTTGAACGTGATGCCGAGGGCAATATTGTTTACGATGAAAACGGCATAGCAAAAACAAATCAAGCGTTTGGATTTACCGTTGGATTAGCGTATACAAGACTTGATTTCTTTACTGCGCTTGGAAGGTCGTTTTCTTATAGTTTCTTTATGGTATACAAAATTTTGTGGTCGTTTGGACAACTATTTACGGGTGCAATAAGTTTTACCGAAGGCGCAGGCGGTCCTGTAACCATTATAACAACTATGAGTGATGCTGCAAAAAGCGGTTTTGGAGTGTTGTGCTACGTGGTATGTCTAATTAGTGCTAATTTAGCGGTAATGAACTTATTGCCGTTACCTGCATTAGACGGGGCAAGAATGGTATTTACGGTGATTGAATGGATATTCAAAAAACCTGTCAATAGAAAAATAGAAGGAATAATACATTTTGTAGGTATGGTTATATTATTTGGAATAGCGATACTTGCAGACGTATTTCAATTTTTAGTATGAAAAAATCAGTTAACGTGGGTGGAGTAATAATTGGCGGAGAGAAGATAGTCATACAATCTATGACGAATACTTGTACTGCCAACGTAAATGCGACGGTAAAGCAAGTAAATACATTAGCAAGCGTAGGTGCGGATCTCGTTAGAGTCTCGGTGCCTGACGTGGAAAGTGCAATGGCGATAAAAAATATCGTCAACAAGTCAAAAGTTCCATTAATAGGCGATATACATTTTTCGGCAAAACCTGCAATTATTGCGATAGAAAACGGTATCAAAAAAATTCGCATAAATCCCTATAATATGTCGGATTTAGATATAAGAGAAGTTGTAAAAAAATGTATAGAATACGACATTCCTATTAGAGTTGGAGTGAATAAGGGATCAAGCAAAAATGCAACAACACCTAAAAAACTCGCAGAGTCTGCAGTGGAATGTGCTAAACGCATAGAAGATTTTGGATTCGATAAACTCGTGCTTGCCGTCAAAAGCAGTAATGTTAGAGAAACGGTAGAAGCATATAGAGAATTAAGTAAAATTACAGACTATCCATTACATATAGGCCTCACTGAAGCAGGAACAAAAGAAAGCGGATCTATAAAAAGTGCAATAGCAGTAGGAAGTCTTTTGCTAGATGGTATAGGTGATACGATTAGAGTAAGCCTAGCAACAGATCCAATAGAAGAAATCTTTATGGCGAAGAAGATTTTGAGATCAGTTGGTATAGATAAAGATTATGCCGAGGTAATTGCGTGCCCAACTTGCGCAAGAACTAATATCAACGTGGAAAAGCTTGCTACAAGAATAGAGAAGTTAACGATGAATATAGATAGAAAACTCAAAATAGCAGTTATGGGTTGCGTTGTTAACGGTATTGGGGAGTCCAAAGATGCAGATATAGGGGTTGCTGGAGGAAAAGATAAAAGCGTTATTTTCGTAAAAGGTGAACCAATTACGACTGTAAATAACGATCAAGTTGAAGAAGTACTTATACGAATGATAAAAGAGATGATCAATGACTAACGATTTTTGTGAAATACTATACAGCAAGCTTAACCCAGAAGAGAGAATATTCAAATTTAAATCAGCCGAAGTAATCGGCAACACTTTGAATTTATCTTTTATGGTGCGCAGTAATTTGTATGATAGCCAGCTTACAGATCATTTGAGAGCCAAAGTAAAGGATATAGCGAGAGATCTTATTCCTAACGACGTAAAGTTTTTTATTGAATACGTTAAGTCATATACAGATGAAAAAAACGTTAAGAATGCAATCGTAAGTTATATATACAATCACCACAAAACTATATATCCTGTTTTTGCTAATGCTAAATATAAACTTGACGTTTCTGGTGATTATGCAGAACTTTCGATTTCGCTAGAAAAATATATTTGCGATTATGCAAAAAATATCGATTTAGCTGAAAAAATCATAGAACATTTAGATGTTAATTTTATTGAAAACTTTGAAATAAATTTCTTGTCCATAGGTAATTCAACTAATAGTGAGGTAATTACTCCTGTTCAAATTACAAAAGATAGCACTATTAGGGTTGTAGAGGTTACGCAAACGGAGAATTACTACAAGGGCACTGGTATATTAGATTATCCTAGGTACATAAAGGACGTGACTGGTACAGATCAAGAGCAAACCGACGTTAACGTATGTGGTGCGGTAAGCGATGTCAAGGCGCGCAATATAAAGCTTAAGAAACCTTTGCGTAACGGTGCAACGGAGATAACCTTGTTTACGTTTAATCTTAATGACACTACGGGAGTTTTGAAGGTTAAGCATTTTGTAAGAAGTGACGTGGAAAAATGGTTCAATATACTTGTAGACGGCGCGCAGCTTGTAATGAACGGCGACTTAAAGTACGATGCTTACGACAACAGGATAGTATACCAGCCCAAAGCAATTTCTGGTGCGGAAATCAATTACAAGAGTATTAACGTGAAGAGCAACTTCAACGTTGATAGCGGTAGATACTTGGTAGTTGAACCTGAAGAATATGAAGATTTTACACAGGATGACTTTTTCAATCTTGAGAATGAAGTTGATAAGCAACTTGCAGGCAAAACCTATTGTGTATTTGATTTAGAAACAACAGGATTAAGCACCGAAAGTGACGAGATAATAGAAATTGCGGCGATAAAAATCGTTGATGGTAGATTTACTGAGAAATTTAACACTTTTGTTAAACCTACTTTAGAAATAAGCGATAGAATTGTAGAACTGACCGGTATAACCCCTTCAATGGTGGAAGATGCACCATCCGCAAAAGACGTAATACACGATTTTTATCGTTTTTCAAAAGGTTCAATTTTGGTTGGTCATAACATTGCAGGATTTGATATACCGCTACTTAACGCTCAAGCATTTAAGCATAAGTTTGATTTTGATAACGCATACGTTGATACCCTAGTATTAGCTAGACAAAAATTAAAAATGGGCAAGTATAAACTAGGTGCCGTTTGTGAAAAATTAAATATACCGCTAGTTGGTGCACATAGAGCAATAAACGACGTAGCGGCAAACGCAAAAGTATTCCTAAAATTGATAAAAATGTAGCACAAAACTCTTGCAAATTTTCCTTGCCTATGTTATTATAAAATTACTTAATAGATATACTAATCTACGAAGTGGTCGGATGTCCGACCACTTTCTATTTAAGGGAGCATATGAAGGATACGATAGAACTAAAATCTTTTGAGTTAGCACAACCCATTATTGAAAATATGGGGTATGAATTGGTACAAACCGAGTATAAAAAAATATACGGCAATCCAACGCTTACTTTTTATATTTTCAAAGTGGGTGGAATTACACTTAATGATTGTGAAAAGGTTTCGGCAGTAATAGGCGACGTAATGGAAGAACACGATGTTACGATGGGAGCTTTTTATCATCTTAACGTATCTTCATTGGGTTTGGATAGACCTATAATAACTATGGATGATTTTCGCCGCAATCTTAACGAAGATATAGAACTTATTTTTGTTAAGGAAGCAGGGAAAAAGAAGAAAACCCATGGTAAATTAGTTGCTTACGATGAAGAAATAGTCGTAATAGAAGAAAAAGGCAAACAAACTACGTACCAAAGACTAAATCTTAGTGTGGTAAGACCATACATAAGTTTTAAATAAAACACACCTAGTAAGGAGGACTACTAAAAAATGATTAACGCTGAATTTTTCCTTGCTCTAGATCAACTTGCAAAGGAAAGAAAACTAGACAAGTCAATGCTCATTGCTTCTATTGAAGCAGGTCTTGCTTCTGCATATAAGAAAGAAATGGGCGAAAGCAGAACGGTTGCTGCAAAATTGCACGAAGAAACCGGCAAAATTGAATTCTATGCATATCAAACCGTTGTTGAAGGTGAACCCCAAGAAGATAGCCAACTTTCTCTTGAAGAAGCACTCGATATAAAGAGCGATGCTAAGATTGGCGATATTATTGGTGAAGATATCACGCCTAAGCAACTTAGCAGAATTGCTGCACAAACTGCAAAGCAAGTAATTATGCAAAGAATCAACGAAGCAATAAGAGAACAAATCGCCAACGAAATGAACGATAAAGAAGGCGAATTGGTAACTGCTATCATTAGAAGAATTGAAAATAACGTTGTCTACGTAGAAATAACCAACTCTCAAATGGAAGGCGTAATGTCTCTTAGCGATCAAGTTTATAGTGAAAAGTATAACGTAGGCGATATTATAAAAGTTTACGTAAAGAAAGTTAGAGAAACCGCACGTGGTGGAACGCAAGTAATCGTTAGCAGAAGTTGTGCAGGCTTTGTAAAGAAACTTTTTGAAATTGAAGTTCCCGAATTGAGAATCGGTCTTGTAAAAGTTAAGAACATCGTTAGAGAAGCTGGCAATAGAACCAAAATGTCCGTATATTCTGACGATCCCAACATTGACGCACTATCTTCTTGTATTGGCATGAAGGGTGAAAGAGTTAACAACATAGTTAGAGAACTTAACGGCGAGAAGATTGATATCATACTTTATTCATCTAATATTGAAGAGTACATTACTCGTTGTCTTAACCCGCTTAAGAGCATCATAAGCTTAAAGATTGACGAAGATGCAAAACGCGCACAAGTTGTTGTTGCTGATGACAAACTTTCTCTCGCAATAGGCAGAGGCGGCATGAATGCAAAACTTGCAGCTAGACTTACCGGTTATAAGCTAGATATAAAATCTTTCAGTTCAGTAACTGAATTAGCGGAAGGTATCAATGAAAACTAAAAACGTAAAATCCGTACCCGAAAGAATGTGCGTTGTATGCAAAGAGATGTTCTTGAAAAAAGACCTTTGGCGTATAGTCAAGAACAAAGAAGGCGAAATCTTTATTGACGAAACACACAAAGCTAACGGAAGAGGTGCATATTTGTGCAAAAAAGATAGTTGCATAGAGACTTGCTTTAGAAAGAAATTTTTAAACAAAGCATTTAAGATGGAAATAAACGCAGAGGTGTATGAGGCACTCATAAATAGTATTAAGAATGAGAACCATTAAAAGTTACGTGGGATACGCTATAAAATCAAGACAAGTATTGTTCGGAGTTAACAATATAGTCGGTGCGTTTGGAAGGAAGATACCAACCGTCGTACTCTATGACGAAGGTTTAGGAGAGAGTAGCAAAGATAAACTCTTAACCTTTGTAGAAAAAAATGGAATAGAAAGTTTTAGTTTGTGCATAGAAGATGTTTATCCCGACAAAAATTGCAAAGCGATTGGAGTCTTCGAAAAAAATCTTGCTACTGCAATAATTAACAGAATAAGGAGTTTACAGAATGAGTGAAGTTAAAAATACAGCAAGAGACCGCGCGGGTATAGCTAAGTTAATTGCTGAGAACGATGAAAAGACTATAAAAACTCTCGTAGAAAAAATTAGAGCATCACAAAATTCTCTAGAAACGTTACGAATAGCATTTTTATCTAAGAAAAAAGAATTCTTAGATAGTTTAGCCCAAAAAGAAAAAGAAGAAAGAGAGGCGGAAAAATCAGCGTTAGAAATAGAAGAAACAGCTACCGTAACAGTTCAAGTTGAAGATACTACCGATATTGAGGCAGTCGAAGAACTAGAGGAAGTGAAGCCTGGTGTAAAGGATATAAACGATATTAGAGTTGAAGATTTCATCGGAACAAGCAAAACTAAGAAGCAAACTGTAGTTAATACTACACCTACTCGTGAAACCCAACCAGTAAGAACGACAAACGTCAACAAAGTAGAAGAAAGCAGATTTGCTCAGAAAAAACCTGCTGGTGCTACTGATGGTAAGAGTAAAAAGAAGCCTTTTGAAGAAAAGAAGACTTTAAACAAAAAAGAAAGAATTAAGAAGGGTTACGAACAAAACCAATCTAGTGTTGAATACGATGAAGAAAGTGGCGAAATAATGAAGATTCGCGTTCGTAAGTCTACCAATGATAAGGATAAGAAAAAGCAACACGTTCCGCAACAAATGGTAATAGACCATGCGGTAATAACAAGCGAAAATATTAGCATTAAGACGCTTAGCGAAAAAATTGGTAAGCCCGCAACCGATATTATTAAGAAACTTTTCTTAGAATTAAAGGTTATGAAGACAATCAATGACAACATCGACTTTGATACGGCTGAATTAATTGCTGCGGACTTTAACGTAACGCTTGAATTAAAGGTTGAACAAACTAGCGAAGAAAAATTGATTTCATTCCACAATGACGACAATGACGAAGATATGAATCTATTACAACCTCGTCCTCCTATCGTCACTATTATGGGACACGTTGACCATGGTAAAACGTCCATTCTAGATTATATACGTAGTTCTAGCGTAGCATCGGGAGAAGCAGGTGGAATAACCCAACATATCGGTGCTTATACGATTAACGTTCCTTACGAAGGAGAGAAGAAACAAATTACTTTCTTAGATACGCCCGGACACGAAGCGTTCACGTCGATGAGAGCGCGTGGAGCGGACGTAACTGATATAGTTATTATAGTTGTTGCAGCCGACGATGGTATAATGCCTCAAACAATTGAAGCAATTAGCCATGCAAAAGCAGCTAAAGTGCCGATTATCGTTGCTATCAATAAGATGGATAAAGAAGCGGCTAATCCCGACAGAGTTCTACAACAACTTGCTGACAACGATCTTGTTGTTGAAGAATGGGGTGGAGAAGTACCCGCTATAAGAGTTAGCGCAAAGACTGGTATGAACATCAACGTACTACTTGAGAACGTACTTACGCTTGCAGAAATCAGCGAATTCAAAGCTAATCCTTCTAGAAGTGCAAAGGGTACTATTATTGAAGCAAAACTAGATAAAGGTAAAGGTACGGTTGCTACAGTCCTAGTTCAAAATGGTACGCTAAAAGTAGGTGACTTTATCGTTGCGGGTACCGCTATAGGTAGGGTAAGAGCAATGTTTGACGATAAGGGTAAGCACGTTACTTCTGCGGCGCCTAGCACCCCCGTATCTATTTTAGGTTTACAAGAAGTTCCTAACGCGGGGGATCAAATGATGGTAGTTCAAGACGAAAGATTATCAAGAGAAGTAGCTGAAGAACGTAAAGCAAAAGAAAAGATAGAAAAATTGCAAATGAAGAAGGCTACCCTTGAAGACGTATTCTCTAGAATAGAAGAAGGCAAACTAAAAGACCTTAACTTGATTCTTAAAGCAGACGTACAAGGTAGTGTAGAAGCTATCAAACAATCTTTATTGAAATTAAGCAACGACGAAGTAAAAGTACACGTTGTACACAGTGGCGTTGGTGCGATCAATGAATCGGACGTAACGCTTGCGGATACTACGAATGCAATCATAATTGGATTTAATATTCGTCCGGATGCTAATGCAAGAACGCTTGCAGAAAAGAGTGGCGTAGACGTGAAGTTGTATAGAGTTATTTATGATGCAATCAACGACGTTACTGCAGCTATAAAAGGTATGCTTGCTCCTACTTATAGAGAGGCATTCTTAGGAAGAGCCGAAGTAAGACAACTTTATAAGATATCTAGCGTTGGTACTATCGCCGGCAGTATGGTAAAAGAAGGTAAGATTACTAGAAGTGCAAAGGTAAGACTAATTAGAGATAACGTTGTTATTACTGAAACGGAAATTTCTTCATTGCGTAGAGTAAAAGACGATGTAAAAGAAGTGCTTTCGGGCTTTGACTGTGGTATAGGTCTACACAAATACAACGATATTCACGTTGGTGATATTATTGAAGCATTCGAAATGGAGGTCGTAAAATAGATGAATACGACGAAAATGGATAGAGTTGATGACGAAATCCGCAAGACACTTAACGAAATTATTGCATACGAACTCAAAGATCCTAGGCTAGAAACGTTAATTAACGTAACTGCCGTAAATACTACGAAAGATCTAAAAAGTGCAAAAGTTTTCGTGAGTATAATGGATAAAAGCAAAGCCAAAGATGCATTAGCTGCATTAAAAAATGCATCAGGCTTCATCCGCGGAATTTTGTTTGAAAAGTTAAAAATTAGACTTGTTCCGCACTTAACTTTTCATCTAGATGAGTCACTAAATAGAGGTTTTGCGATAGAGAATATTTTGAAAGAAATGCACGCAAACGGACAATTTGGAGAAGAGGTAGATGGATAATAAATACGGCAAATTGATAGCGAAGATAAAGAAGGCGCAAAACGTAGCCATATTTATGCACATCAATCCAGACTGTGATTGTATTGGTTCTGCTATCAGTTTGTACAAGTTTTTGCAAAAGGATGGGAAGAACGTTTGCTTTTTCTCACCCGACCTATCCACCGATAATATGATTGCCGATAGATATAAGTTTTTGCCTGGCATAGAATTTATGAATAAATCAACGCGCATAGCGTATTTTGATTTGTCTATTGGTGTAGATATGAGCGATGCAACTAGATTAGGTGACGTGGCTTTCAGACAATTCATAAGAAGTTCTGATAGTTTAGTTATCGATCATCATGCCGCTCATAAAGATTTTGCGAAATACACGTGGCGTGAAGATAACGCCGCTAGCACTACGCAAATACTTTACAAAATTATGAAAGAATATAACGAGTCGCTTATCGATAGAGATATAGCGACTTTGTTATACGCAGGACTCGTTGCAGATTCAGGTTGTTTTAGTTTTGATTGTGTAACGCCAGAGTCACATTTAGTTGCAGCAGAGTTGTTGAAATATGGCGTTGATGCAAACGGTATTACATACAAACTAATAAGAGAGACAACGGTTAATGCTTTTAGATTGAAGAATAGAGTTTTAGAAAAAACAAAGTTCTATGAGAATGGCAGAATAGCAATAGTTGTTTTTAGATTGGAAGATTTCCAAGCTACAGACACCAACGAGAATGACTCTGAAGGCGTCATCAATAGTTTACAGGACGTAGACAGCGTCGACTTAGCAATATCTATAGCTGAAGTAGCGGACAAGAAGTATAAACTAAGTTTTCGTTCTAAGAATAACGTCAATGCGGCGGCATGTGCTAGATGCTTCGGCGGCGGTGGACATTATAGGGCTGCAGGGTGTAGACTATATGGGTATTACGAAGACGTCTATGACAAAATTTTGTCAATGGCAAAGGAAATGATCTATAATGATTAGTGGCTTTATTAATCTAAATAAACCGAGTAAGATTACTTCAAACAAAGCGTTAGGGATCCTAAAAGCAGTTTTGAAGAGTAAAGGTTTTACCGACAAAATTGGACACATGGGTACGCTTGATCCACTTGCGTGTGGAGTGTTACCAATAGCATTGGGACGCGCGACGCGTCTTTTTGATTATACGTTAGATAAAGTCAAAGAATATGAAGCAGAGTTTATTTTTGGTGCACAATCGCCAAGTTTAGATACCGATACCGAAGTAGTTTACGATGATACCATTGACGTAGAAGAAGATGCTGTGGTTAGAGCGATGTCTACGCTTATCGGAGAAATTGATCAGATACCGCCCATTTATAGCGCAAAATCCGTAGGTGGGGTGCGCGCTTATGAATTAGCGAGAAAGGGTAAAGAAGTTGAACTTAAACCAAAACGGATAAAGATTTTCTCACTCGAGTTAATAGAAAAAGTGAAAAAAAACACCTATAGAATAAAAATTAAATGTAGTGGTGGTACGTACGTTAGGGCGATAGGTAGGGACATAGCTTCATTATTAAATACCACCGCAGTTATGAGTGCACTAACTAGAACACAAAGCGGTATTTTTACCTTAGATAACGCAATTACACTGGAAGAAGTAAGAGATGAAAATTTTGACTTTATCTCTAAAGTTATTCCGTGTGAAGAATTGCTTATCGATTACAAAAAGTTACTTTTAAACGAATGCCAACAAAGGTTATTACTTAACGGAATAAAAATTGACGTAGATAACGAAGACGGATTTTATTCAGTGTATGGCGTTGATGATAATTTATTAGGTGTGGGACAAGTAGTGGAGTCAAAGCTTGCACTAAAAACGTGGTTAATATGAAGAATAAAATAATAGCGCTTGGCTTTTTTGATTCTATCCATTTAGGTCATAGAGCCTTAATAGAAAAAGGTAAAGAACTTGCGAATAAAACGTCAAGTGACTTTTGTGTAACCACTTTTTCAGATGATTTTTTAAAGCTCATAAACAAAGCAAATAAAGAAGTTTATTTGCTTGCGGAAAGAAAAGAAATTCTTAATAATTTGGGTGTAAACAATTTGTTCGTTTTTGACACTACTCCCGAGTTTTTTGATATGTCAAAAGATTCATTTTTGGAATATATATCCACATTTTTTCCCACTGGTATTGTTGTTGGTAATGATTATAAATTTGGAAAAAATGCGGAAGGCACCGTTAAGGATATTTTAGCTTATTTTGAAAATAAAAACGTTCCTGTTAAGGTATGTAATTTGGTTCAAATGGGTGAAAAAAAGATATCGACTAACGATATAAGAGAATATCTAACCAATGGCGAAATTGAAAAGGCGAATAAGCTACTTGGCGGGAGATTTTTCTATAGTGGAATAGTAACTCATGGGAAAAAGAATGGCACTAAAATTGGATACCCGACAATTAACGTAGAGATCCCAGACGGAAAAATAAAAATCAAAAGTGGAGTATATTCATCTTATACTTACGTTGGAATCGATCGCTATTTGTCAGTAACTAACGTGGGTGGTAGACCAACTCTTAACGATAAGCATTTTAACGTAGAAACACATTTGGTTGATGTTAATCAAGATTTGTATGGGGAAAAAGTTAGAATAGAAATAATATCGTTTTTGCGGGATATAAAAAAATTTGATAATTTGAAAGAATTATCTTTACAAATAGAAAAAGACGTTGACACAACGAAAAGGATGTATTTATGATAAAGTTCGGAGTAGCAGGCAATAGTAATAGTTTTTATAATGAAGGATACAAGCATACTTACCAAGCGGCAGAGTGGTGTAAGAATAGAGGTATAGACGCTTTTGAATATTCTTTCGGCAAAGGTGTTAAGATGACTGAAAGCACGGCGATAACGATTGGAAAAGCATTCAAAGAACAAGGTGTTGAATTGTCAATACACGCACCTTATTATATCAACTTTGCTAATCCCGATCCGTTGATGATAGAAAAAAGTATAGGATACGTATTAGCTAGTTTAGAAATACTAAAACTTTTTGGCGGAGATAGGGTAGTTTTTCATCCTGCAACAAAGGGAAAAGTTACGAGAGAAGAAGCAGTAGCAACGGCAAACGCTAATATAGAAAAGCTAGCTTGCGCTATTGAAGAAGCAGGTTTTAGCGATAAAAAGATATGTATAGAAACCATGGGAAAACTAGCACAAATAGGAACAATAGAAGAGGTCGTACAATTTTGTAACGTTGCACCTTTCTTTTACCCCTGTGTTGATTTCGGGCATCTCAATGCGCGTACTTTGGGAACCTTAAAAAACGAAGATGATTATGAGAAGTTAATTGTCTATATGTTAGAAAACTTACCAGAACACAAAGTAAAATACATGCATTCTCATTTTAGTAAAATTATGTACGGTCCGTCGGGAGAAATAAAACATTTAACTTTTGAAGACGACGTTTATGGTCCAGAATTTGCACCATTATCAAAGGTACTACGTAAATACGAATTAGAACCTGTTATTATTTGTGAATCGGATGGAACCCAAGCGGAAGATACTATCCAAATGAAAAACATTTACTTTGGTAGGTAACAAGTAGTAAAAATTTGCATATACTTTAACGTATGTGCCTGAAAAAAAAGTTATTTTTAGTAATCGTCATTCTTCTTTTTGCGGTGACGATTATTTATTTGTTTTGTTCAGGATTTGAAATTTTGGGTGAACTTTGCACGGCCGAAGTCAATTCGGAAATTAATAACATTATCAACGCATCAAACAACGTTGTGCTAGGTCTTGATATTTTTTATGAAGACCTTTTTACGCTAAGATTCGACAAAGACGATAAGATTTCGGCAGTAATAGCAAATAGCGACCTTATCAACAAAATTACGCTTATATGGAGCACGGAAATACAAAATAGACTTAACCAAATGCGTAATTTGAAGTTTTCTATCCCTTCTGGTGTGATTACGGGGAGCGCTTTGCTTGCTCAGTTTGGCGTAAAATTAGAAGCAAGTGCACAAGTTGTTTCTAACTGTTTGATAAACTATAAGTCTGAATTTACCTCTGCTGGGATCAATCAAACACGTCATCGGTTCATCCTTTATACGGACGTTTTTGCCAACGTATCGGTACCGCGTGCGGCGGAAGACGTAACTGTGTCGCAAGAAATAATTTTGGCGGAAAGTATTTTAATAGGCAACGTTCCTTCAACGTATCTTATAGAAAGCTCTGAGAATTCTCATTTAGATTTGTTGCCTGGACAATAAATTTATTATAAATTTATGTTTTTTATGGTTAAAATGAGTTTACATTTGCAAAAAATAATGTTATTATAGTGCTGTCAAAAAGACGATACCTTTTGCAAAGTTTCAATCTTCTTCCATAAATGGGATTTTTTCTTTGCTTAAGGCTAATTATTATTCTTTTCAAGGAGGTAGAAAATGGATAACATGACCAAAGCAGAAGTAATGGCTAAATACGCTCGTTCGGAAGGTGACACTGGTTCGCCCGAAGTACAAGTTGCATTGCTTACTCAAAGAATTGATCATCTTAATGCTCACTTGAGCGTACACCCGAAGGATCACCATTCTCGTCGTGGTTTGCTCAAAATGATCGGACAAAGAAGAAATCTTTTGGCTTATTTGAAGAACAAAGATATCGAACGTTACAGAGCATTAATCGCAGATTTAGGATTGAGAAAGTAAAAAAAGGCGTCGGGGTTGCTTTTGCAACCCCGCATTACTTTTCGGCAAAATTTTTGGAGTTAATCAAAATATATATAAATGGAATTCCGCACGCGGTGCGGACAAGGAGGACTAGTGAAAGAAAGTAGAATTTTTACCACCACTATCGGCGGTAGAGAAGTAAGTGTAGAAATCGGCGGTTACTGTTCTCATAGTAATGGTCAATGTATCATTAGATGTGGCGATACCGTAGTAATGACTAACGTTACTATGGCAAAAGCACCTAGAGACGGTATTGATTTCTTCCCTTTAGGAGTTGATTTTGAAGAAAAAATGTACGCTGTCGGTAAAATACCAGGCGGATTTAAGAAGAGAGAAGGTAGACCTAGCGACAAGGCTATTTTGACCTCAAGACTTATTGACAGACCTATTAGACCTTTGTTCCCGAAGGGTTTATTTAACGACGTAGCAGTAGTTGCTACCGCACTTAGCGTAGATACCAATATCCCTCCGGAAGTATTCGGAATGCTTGGTAGTAGTATTGCACTTAGCGTATCGGATATTCCTTGGAATGGACCTACCGGTAGCGTAATGGTTGGATACGTTGACGGTGAATATATCATTAACCCCGATCTAGAACAAAGAGAAAAGAGTAGATTGAATCTTGCACTTAGCGGAACGAAAGATGCGGTAATGATGGTAGAAGCCGGCGCTAACGAACTTACCGAAGAAGAAATGCTAAAAGCTATACTATTTGGTCACGAAGAAATCAAGAAGATAGTAGCATGGATTGAAGAAATAACCAAGGAAGTAGGCAAGAAGAAACTTGATATCGCATTGCGTCATGCTCCCGAAGCTCTAGAGGAAGCGGTAAAGGCATATGCAGAAGAAAAAATTGCTTACGTGTTCGCAACTTTTGATAGACAAGAAAGAGAATTAAGAGAAGATGCTGTTACGGCAGAAATCATGGACCACTTTGCAAGCATCTATCCTGACGAAATGGGTTACGTAGCAGACGTTGTTTATGCAATGAAGAAAAACTACGTTCGTAAGAGAATAAGTTCTGAAGGAGTACGTCCTGATGGAAGAAGTCTTACCGAAATTAGACCTATTTGGTGTGAAGCAGGTATCCTACCTAGAGTTCATGGTTCGGGCGTATTCACTAGAGGCCAAACTCAAGTATTAACCACCCTTACTTTAGGAACTATTACCGAAGTACAAAAACTTGAAGGTCTTGACGAAGATTCTTTCAAGAGATATATGCATCATTATAACATGCCTCCTTATTCTACCGGCGAAGCAAAGCCCTTAAAGAGTCCCGGCAGAAGAGAAATTGGTCACGGTGCATTGGCAGAAAGAGCATTAGAACCCGTACTTCCTAGTGAAGAATGCTTCCCTTATGCAATTAGAACCGTAAGCGAAGTTATATCGAGTAACGGATCTACTTCTCAAGCAAGCGTATGTGGCTCCACTTTAGCACTTATGGATGCGGGCGTACCGATTAAGGCACCCGTTGCAGGTATCGCTATGGGACTTATCAAAGATGAAGCTAACAATAAGATATCCGTAATGAGCGATATTCAAGGACTAGAAGACTTCTACGGTGATATGGACTTCAAAGTAGCAGGTACTACCGAAGGTATAACCGCTATCCAAATGGATATTAAGATTAAGGGTATAGATGAACAAATTCTACGTACCGCTCTCGCTCAAGCACGCGAAGGTAGATTGTATATATTAGACAAAATGCTTGCAGTTATTCCTGAATATCGTAAAGAATTAAGCAAGTGGGCACCCAAAATCATAAGCTTCAACATTGACCCCGATAAGATTAGAGAAGTAATCGGCAGCGGTGGAAAAACCATCAACAAGATTATTGAAGATACCGGCGTTAAGATTGATATTGACGATAATGGTAAAGTATTCATTGCAAGTACCAATGCAGAAATGGCAGATAAGGCAAAGAGTATCGTTATGTCTATCGTAAAAGAACCCGAAGTAGGTGACGAATTCGTTGGACCTATCGTAAGAGTTATGCCTAAGGGCGCGTTGATAGCAATTTCGCCCAACAAGAATGGTTTAATTCCTATTTCGAAGATGTCGAAAGAAAGAATTGAGAAGGTGGAAGACGTGCTAAATCTTGGATACGTTGTAAAAGCAAAGGTTATCAAGATTGGTGAAAAGGGCGTAGACCTAAAACTTGTTAAAGTTCTAGAAAAGAACGATTAGTAAAAGGTGGGGCGGTTGTTAACCGCCCTTTTTTAGATATGAAATACGAAGCTATTATATTTGATTGTGACGGAACTTTGTTGTGGACGATAGACGATCTTAGAGATGCAACCAATTATGCGCTTGATTTGCTAGGTTGTCCGCTAAAAACCACTGAAGAAATTTTAAAACTTGTTGGCAACGGAATAGGCAATTTGGTTATGGGGGCTTTGCCTGATAATCAAAAGGATTTACATCCTAAAGCAATGGAATACTTCGCCGCTTACTATGAAGTGCATTTTGCAGATAAAACTTGCCCATACGACGGAATAGTTGAAACCGTGCAAAAGATAAAAGAAAAGGGAATAAAAGTGGCTGTTGTGTCTAACAAACAAGAAAAGTATCTTTTACCGCTTTTTGATAAACTATTTAAAGACGTTTTCCCCGTAGTGATGGGTGAAAGTAAACATTTAGCTAAAAAACCTGCACCAGATATGGTTGACGAAGCTTTGCGTAGATTGAACGTAGATAAAAATAAGGCCGTATACGTGGGCGATTCGGAAGTAGACGTGAGAACCGCTTTTAATTCAGATATGGACTTGATTGCGGTTGCTTGGGGCTTTAGGTCAAAAGAGAATTTAATCCAAAACGGGGCAAAGATAATAATCGATACCCCGTCAGAATTATTGGATATTATTTAGCAAGAACAACTTTTTTTGAGTATTTTTGCTATACTTTTGTTCTTCATTGCATAAATTGCGCCTACTGCGCCAATGGTGATTCCTAAAAAAATACCTTTTTTCATAAAATAACCTCCGCTATTAGTATATAACGGAGGTTAACATTTTTATATGGAAAAGTTTGGTTTATTGTACGGGAGCAGCAAGTTTTTCCATGCTAAATTCTAGTTCATCTAAACTAACTTTTTCGAAAATAACGTTGTTTACGCCTGCATTAATAGCAGCTTGAACCTTTTCGGGAGTGTTAATTGTCCAAGTAAGAAGATTAATACCTTTTTTCTTTGCGAAATTCTTAATGAAGTTAATACCTTCAATTTTGAAAGAAACAAAGTTTGGGTTCATTTTTTTGTGGTGCAACATACAATCGATACCAATGATACCTAAAGATAATAGACCGCGTTGGAATTCGGGCGCGTTCTTCGCGAACCACTCGATAGTATAGGGATTGAAAGATTGAACGGCAATCCAGCTTTCTTTACCTTTGATTAGGTCTGCAACAGCTTTTTCTAATTTTCCACTAAAGCCTGCGAATTTTAGTTCTAGTAGAATGCCAACTTTGCCATCGACAAGTTCTAGCATTTCGCTAAATAGGGGAATATGTTCACCATTGGGAAGAAGATAGTTATCACCCTTTATATCGGCAGCAGTAAGTTCCTCGATTTTTACATCTTTTCCGCAAACACGTTTCAAAGTGTTGTCATGGAAAACTACTACTTCACCACTTTTAAGAAGGTGGACGTCAGTTTCGATGTTGTAGCCGTGCTCAATGGCGTTAGCAAAAGAACCCATAGAGTTCTCGGTGTGAACGTCATTGTGTAAGCCTCTGTGTGCGATAGGTCTTTCAAATAACCACATTATAATTTTACCTCCGTGTTAGTATCCTAAGTTTTTATTAATTAATATAATTTTTACAGTAGAGTTTGTAGTGGGATGGTGTTGGATAACGGTTGCCTTGCAAATAGTATCGGGACTATTGCAATGAGAACACTTACCCGTTACTGCGCAAGGCGTCTTTTTGTTAAGTCTAACACAGTTAGGTGGGGAAGCAACGTTCCTTGTGCGGTCAATGCCTTCACTAATATCTTCGACGATTTTGTTCACACCACAAATAACGATAACGTTCTTTGGTCCGTCAAGCATTGCGGCAACTCTATTTGCTCTGCCGTCGATATTGACAAGGTCACCCGTCATACATAAAGCGTTGGTGCTACAAATATACCAATCTGCGTTGTGCATTTTTGGATATATTTCGTCACGTAATAATTCGGGATGTAAATCTCTATGCCACAAAGTATAATCTTTTTGTTTTAACGCGTCTAACAAACCGCTTTCGTGGACGGTCATGCTACCACCGAAGCCTATACTGCTTTGCGTGGGAATAAGTTCAACTATGTGTTGAACTGCATCTTCACAATTTTCAAAATAAGAAAACTCAAATCCGCGTTTAACTAAATTTTTTTCAAGAATGGCTATTTTTTCGTTCATACTATACATTATACTACAACTCTTATAAAAAATAAATACCCATTTGCAAATTTTATTGATTATTTTTTAAGTTTTAGGTATAATAGTATACGGAATATTAGGCTAGGAAGTTATTTATGAACGATAGACAAAAATATATAAGAAATTTTTGCATAGTTGCGCACATTGATCACGGCAAGAGTACCCTTGCTGATAGGATCATAGAAAAAACCGGACAAGTAAGCGAACGTGACATGAAAGAGCAATTACTTGACTCGATGGATATCGAAAGAGAAAGGGGAATAACCATTAAGCTTACGCCCGTTCGTATGTATTACAAGCATAACGGAAAAGAATATACGCTTAACTTGATCGATACCCCTGGACACGTTGACTTTACATATGAAGTAAGCCGTTCTTTAGCTGCCTGTGAAGGTGCAATACTTATCGTTGACGCTACGCAAGGAATAGAGGCACAAACGCTTACTAACGTTTATTTAGCACTCGATAACGACCTAGAAATCATTCCCGTCATTAATAAGATAGATTTACCTTCAGCTAATCCCGACGAAGTAAAAAAAGAAATTGAAGACGTAATAGGATTAGATGCATCAACCGCGCCGCTAATTAGCGCAAAAGAAGGTATTAACATTGAAGACGTTATCGTACAAGTAATAGAAAATTTACCTTGTCCGTCGGGCGATGAAAACGCGCCTTTGTCTGCGTTAATATTCGACTCTGCGTATGACAACTACAAGGGTGCAATTTGTAACGTAAGAATAAAAGAAGGTCAAGTTAAAGCTGGTGATAGAATTCGCTTCATGAGTAACGGAAAAGAGTTCGACGTTACCGAAGTAGGTGTTTTTGCGCCTAATATGAAGCCTGTCGACGTATTGCTTGCGGGTGACGTTGGTTATTTGTGTGCAAGTATAAAGAACGTAAAAGATACGTCTGTTGGCGATACTATCACTTTAGTAAACAATCCTGCGAAAGCACCTTTAAAAGGATACAAAAAAGTAACACCCATGGTTTTTGCTGGTGTCTATCCTGCAGATGGAAGTAAATATAACGACGTAAGAGACGCATTAGAAAAGCTTAACCTTAACGATGCTTCGTTAATTTTTGAGCCAGAAACATCCACGGCGTTAGGTTTTGGGTTCCGTTGCGGATTTTTAGGATTGCTTCATATGGAGATCATCGAAGAACGTCTAGAAAGAGAGTTTGATCTAGACTTAATAACGACCGCGCCTAGCGTTAGCTACGTAGTAAAGAAAACCGATGGTGAAACTTTGATGGTCGACAATCCTTCACATTTACCGCCTGTTAGTGAAATAGAAGAAATACAAGAGCCTATCGTAAGAGCATTCATATATTCACCACCCGAATACGTAGGTGCGATTATGGAACTTTGCCAAGACAAACGTGGGGTGTTTATCGACTTAGCGTATATTGATACGGCAAGAGTAAAAATTGAATATAGAATACCGCTAAGCGAAATCGTGTACGATTTCTTTGACAATCTAAAGTCACGGACTAGGGGATATGCAAGTCTTGATTACGAACTAGACGGATATAATGCAGATGATTTGGTAAAATTAGACTTTTTGTTAAATGGTGACGTTTGCGACGCCTTAAGTTTGATAGTGCATAGAGAAAAAGCATATGCTCGCGGAAGAATGATCGCAGAAAAACTTAAAGACGTTATACCGCGTCAAATGTTTGAAATACCGGTACAAGCGGCGATAGGGACAAAAGTTATTGCAAGAGAAACGGTAAAAGCATTGAGAAAAGACGTACTTGCAAAATGTTATGGCGGTGACATAACGAGAAAGAAGAAACTTCTTGAAAAACAAAAGGAAGGTAAAAAACGTATGCGTCAAATAGGTAACGTTCAAATACCTAGCGAGGCGTTTATGTCTATTTTAAAATTTGATAATAAATGATTAATTCTGGAATATATATCCATATACCGTTTTGTGAAAAAAAGTGCAATTATTGCAACTTTTTTTCTATACAAAAAAATGATGAATTAATCGATAATTATGTAAATGAACTTTGCAAAGAAATATCAAGTATTAGCAAAAAACAAAATGAAAAAATATTGGTAGATACTATTTATTTGGGCGGTGGAACACCTTCTTTGTTGAGTCCGAAGAACTTTGATTTGATTATTAACTCTATTAATAACAATTACGTTATTAGCAATGCCGCGGAGATAACGGTAGAAGTTAATCCAAATTCTGCACAATATATAGAAGATTATAAAAAATCTGGTGCCAATAGGCTTAGTGTTGGTACGCAAAGCATAAACGATGATATATTAAAAAAACTCGGTAGATTGCATACGGCAAGTGAAGCAATATCAACGCTACGTAGAGCGAGCAAAACGTATGATAACGTAAGTACCGATATTATTCTTGGGTGTGACGAAAATCAAAACGTTAAAGACGAATTTTTAACCGTGTTTGAATATGTAAAGCATATTTCTGCATACATTCTTACAGTTGAAGAAAATACACCTATTTATAAACAAATTAATCACAATTTTGTATCTATTGCTACAGAAGACACTGTTATTTCGCAATATGAAGAATTTAATAAGATCGCTTCGAAATACAATTTTTTGCGTTACGAAACGAGTAATTATTGTTTGCCTACCTACGAAAGTAAACATAATTCTAGATACTGGGATTTAAGCAATTATTTGGGATTCGGTGCGGGTGCGCACTCTTATTTTGAAGGGCTAAGGTATTATAACGAAAGTAACGTAACTTCATACATAAAAGGTGCGCATAGTGGTAATGACAATAGAATTATTGAGCGCGAAGTTAGCATAGAAGAAGATAAGTATGAGTTCGTTATGTTGTCGTTAAGAACTGCTAAAGGCATAGACGTATCTAAGTATATACAAAAGTTTAATTCCGACGTAAGAATTGATTTTGAAAAAGGCTTTAAAAAAGCGGAAGAATACTTGAATATAACTTCTAATTATATAAGTATTCAACCGCAGTTTTTCTTATTGCAAAATGCTATAGAAAGACTTATTTTGCTTTAATTATATTTGCTAAAAATCCATTATTATCGTTATAATCGATGTGTAACTTATCGGCAGTATTTAGATTTTCCGATAGTATTTTCGTTGCGATTAATGTTTCGATTTTTCCTTGAATGAATCGTTTTAACGGACGTGCGCCGTATTGTGGATTGTAACTAAATCTTACTATTGCAGTTTTTGCTTCATTCGATATAGATAGCGACAAGTTCTTATTTTTTAGTCTGTTTGATAAATTTTTGAGAATAAGTTCTACTATTTGTATCATATCGTTTTCCGACAATGGGGTAAATGTTATTATTTCGTCAAGGCGATTCAAAAATTCAGGGCGAAAATGTTGTTTTAGCAATAAGTTTACTTTTTGTTGTGCTTCATCGGTAATTTTACCATTTATTACACCATCTAGAAGATATTCCGAGCCTAAATTGCTTGTCATAATGATTATGCAATTCTTGAAGTTAACGGTTCTTCCTTGAGAGTCGGTTATTCTTCCATCGTCAAGAACTTGAAGTAGAATATTGAACACTTCGGGGTGTGCTTTTTCTATTTCGTCAAAAAGTATTACGGAGTATGGCTTTCTTCTTACCGCTTCGGTGAGTTGTCCGCCTTCTTCATATCCTACGTATCCAGGAGGTGCACCAATAAGACGCGAAACACTGAATTTTTCCATATATTCGGACATATCTATGCGCACCATATTGCGTTCGTCATCAAAAAGATTCTCCGCGAGTGCCTTAGCAAGTTCGGTTTTTCCTACACCTGTAGGGCCTAAGAATATAAAACTTCCTATAGGTCTATTTTCGTCTGCGATGCCTGCGCGAGAACGTAAAATGGCATTGCTGATAAGTTTTACCGCATTATCTTGACCAATTACACGATTATGGAGTGCGCTTTCTAGATTTAATATCTTTTGTCTTTCACTTTCTACTAGTTTAGTTATAGGAATACCCGTCCAGCGAGATACGATTTTTGATATTTCTTCTTCGGTTATTTTGTTGCGAAGTAGGGTGTCGCTCTTTGTAATATCAACAGATTCAAGTTGCGCTAGTTTTTGTTCCAATTGCGGCAATTCTCCATAGCGCAATTTCGCCGCGGTTTCATAATCAAAATTTCTTTGCGCGGTTTCTATTTGCGTATTAATTAAGTCGATGCGCTGTTTTACGTCCTGAACGGAATTAATGCTTTGTTTCTCGTTCTCTAAACGAACCTTCATTGCGGCAAACTTTTCATTATAATTGGCTAATTCTTTACGTAGCACACTTAATCGTTCTTGAGATAAAGTATCTGTTTCGTTCTTTAGAGCGGTTTCTTCGATCTCCAATTGAATGATTTTTCGATTAATTTCGTCCATTTCGGTGGGCATTGAATCGATTTCTGTTCTAATCATTGCGCAAGCTTCGTCGATTAAGTCGATTGCCTTGTCAGGTAAAAATCTATCGGTGACGTAGCGGTCGCTAAGTGTAGCAGCGGCAACGATTGCGCTATCTTGAATACGAACGCCATGGAAAATTTCGTAACGCTCTTTAAGTCCACGAAGAATTGCAATTGTGTCTTCTAGGGTGGGCTCATCGACGATAACGGGTTGGAATCTACGTTCCAATGCTGCGTCCTTTTCTATATATTTGCGGTATTCGTCTAGAGTTGTAGCACCTATACAATGTAATTCGCCGCGTGCAAGAAGTGGTTTTAATAAGTTCCCAGCATCCATAGCAGAGTCGGTTTTGCCTGCGCCGACAATGGTGTGTAATTCGTCTATAAAAAGTAGAATATTACCATTGCTATCCTTAACTTCATTAAGGACGGCCTTCAATCTTTCTTCAAATTCGCCGCGATATTTTGCTCCTGCTATCAAAGCACCCATATCTAAAGAGAAGACGATTTTGTTTTTTAACGATTCGGGCACGTCACCCTTAATAATACGTTGAGCAAGACCTTCGGCTATTGCTGTTTTGCCAACGCCAGGTTCGCCGATTAATACTGGATTATTTTTTGTTTTTCTAGAGAGTATCCTGATAACGTTCCTTATTTCGTTATCTCTGCCGATCACGGGATCTAGTTTATGATCGCGAGCCCTTTCGGTTAAGTCAGTACCATATTTTTTTAATACGTCGTAAGTGTCTTCGGGATTATCCGTCGTGACTTTTTTGTTATTTTTTATCTTTTTTAATTCGGCAGAGAACGTAGATTTTGCAAGGCCATTATTTGTAAAAATCTTGTTTACTTTGGCTGCGGTATCGTATAAAGATAACGTCAAATGTTCTACGCTTACGTATTGGTCTCCATTGTTATCCGCTAATTTTTTTGCGAAAGAAAGCACCTTTTCCGTATCCGTAGATACATATAAGTGCTCCGAATTAGCTACTTTTACTTTGGGTAGACGTTCAATAAGAGATAATAATTCTTGTTGAATAGTTGATTTGTTGGCGCCTACGTTGCTAATTATTGAAGGAATCAAACCATCGATTTGAGATACCAAAGAGTAGGCGATATGTTCGGGAGCAACAGATTGATTATCGTTACTCAATGCCAAACTTTGGGCATTTTGCATGCATTCTATTGCTTTTTGAGTGTAGTTATTGTTCATATTAATCTCCTTAAATAACTTTTGATTTCGTCAAGAAAATTTTGTAGTCGTTTTCGACTTGTTTTACTTCAACGTATTCATCTAATAAGTATTTTTTTAGCATAGCATCGAAGTTTTTGACGTAATCGTTAATTGCTCGTGCCGTTTCTTCATTAGAATAGTAGGCATTTTTAGGGATTATTAGAGTTCTAGAGTATTTTGTCCCTTCGAACGTGTAAGTAGGCGTAATTGGTAAATATTTTTTTTCAATTGCTATAAATAAATCGAAAAAGTTATTCAGTTTATATATAAGTTCGGGCGATTGAGTTCGGAATAAAACCTTTAATTCTCCTATAACGTTCGTGGGGTTCCTGTATAACTCAACGCCATATTTTATGGTAGGGTTATACTTGTATGCAAGTGAAGTCTTTAATGAGAGTACGCGTTCGTTTTGTGAAGACACTAGAGAGAAGATTTGCGAATTAATCAGTTGATTAAAATGTTCAAAAATATGGTTTATCTTCATTTCTGGTGTAGTATACGACACATACTCGGCTAGTATTTGATTAATCATATTACTGCGGTTAGTACCATTTTGACTAGCAAGAGCGTCAATTCTTGCGACGACTTCATCCGTTAATATCAAACTATATAAATTCTTTTGCATACCTAACTCCCGTTTTCTTTAATTTTAGCACATCAATAAAAATTGTCAATCTTTTTATATAAATTATTTCACAAAATTTTGAAAGTATACTTTTTTGTTCAACTAGTTAAATTTGCTTGACAATATTGATAAAAAGTAGCATAATACCGGTGTAAACGAAAAATACTTTACACTCTATGAAACAAGACAAGATTTTTTGTGGTACTTTGCTGAGCTATTATGGTGGCATGCTTAATGAACATCAGCATGAAGTTTTACGACTTTATTACGATTGTGATATGAGTCTTGCCGAGATAGCCGACGACTTGAATATAACTAGGCAAGGAGTTAGGGAAGTCATAGTTAGATCCACAAAGAAATTAGTTGAGTTCGAGAACAAACTAGGATTGGTTGCGAAAATTAAGAACATTAGCACACAATTAAACGAAGTATTGGATAATGATTCGCTTTCGGCAGAGGTTAGAATAAAACTAAATAATTTATTGACGGATATAAAGGAGATATAGATGGCAACGTTCGGCTCGTTGAGTGAAAAACTTAATCATGCATTTTCGAAATTGCGCAACAAAGGCGCACTTACCGAACTTGAAATAAAAACTGCTATGCGCGAAGTGCGTAT
>JAZSMH010000051.1:0-2176 GCA_045535785.1 Clostridia bacterium | reverse complement strand
ACTTCCATAAACTTTTCTGACTTCTTGTAATTACGATTTACCGTAAATGTGTTGAAATAAAGTTTAAGTAAATTTCTCAAAAAAATTAACTTCGTTTAATTACACTTCATAACCTTTCTGTTCTTCTGTTAAGGTACATTGGCGCTATACTTTACATATAGCCTACATAGAATACCGCAAAAACTTTTTTTTGTCAATCATTTTTTTGCGTTTTTTAAAAAAATTTTATATTTTATTTTTTTATTATTTTTTATCTACTTATACTGCGTAAAAAACGCGCTATTTTTGCACCGCTATTTTATTTTTTTCAAATAATCACGGTTTTTTATGACGATTTTGCCACGGCTCGTTTCTATCGCGCCCACTTCCGCAAGTGCTTTTAACCGCCTAGTCACCACTTCTCGCGACGACCATATGAATACCGCTAGCTCTTCGTGCGTTACGCTAACCGTGTTGTTATGCGTGCGCGCGGTTTCATTAAGAAGGTGTTTTGCTATTCTTCTATCCACGCTACTGAATACGATTTCGTTAACACACTGCATCGCGCTCTCGAGATTCTTGATCTTTAATTTTAAAAGCAAATTCTCCGCTTCTACGCTCACGCCTTTTAGCCACGTCGCCGTGTCTTCGTCTATAAAAATAACTTCGCTGTTGGAACAAAACTTATAAATAAGTTTTTCGCTGACAAAGCACGCCTCGTTCTTCCCTACGCGGAAAGCAAAACCTTCTTCGCCGTTATCCCCAGTCGCGAAAACGTTGAGCGCGCCCTTCCTTATAAAGATAAAGCTCGCACCCGTGCTCGGTAAAAGTTGAGCCTTCTTACTAAAAGTCGCCTTGTTGCACTTTTGCAAAAAATACTCTTTGTTCCTTTTGCCTAATTTCGCGTAAAATGGAAAACGCTCGATGATTTCTTCTTCTCTTAGCATTGTTCTATTCTGTCAACGATATTCTCTAAATAATCGCCTTCGTAAAGTTCGATTAGTCCCCTGTCCGCTTGATTTGCAAAATCACCGTTGATAGGCAAAGTCGCCGTCACGTCGACGCCGAATTTTTTTGCAAAACCCTCCACGTCGCTTTCTCCATATATATAGTGTTTTTTTCCACACTTAGGACAATCGAAATACGATTGATTTTCTACAACCGCCAAAATAGGTACTTTGAGCATTTTCGCCATATTGAGCGCTTTGGTAGCAACGTCTTTTGCTAAACTCTGCGGTGTCGTTACCGCAACTACTCCGTCGATAGGTAGGTCTTGCATTACGGTAAGCGGTACGTCGCCCGTGCCCGGGGGCATATCAACGAACATATAATCTACTTCCGTCCAAATTACCTTAGAGAAGAATTTTTTTAGGTATTCAGCAAGCACTATCCCGCGCCAAACGATAGGATCGGTGTTGTTGTCGAGTAGCAAATTCATACTGATAAGTTGCGTTCCCATTTTTGTGAAAACGGGGAAAATCCCTTCTTCCGTACCTTCGCAATAGCCGTTGTCAAAACCGAACGCCTTGGCAATAGACGGTCCCGTAAGGTCGCCGTCAAGAATCCCCACGTTATAACCCCTTCTTTGCATAGAAACGGCAAGCATAGAGCAAATGGTGCTTTTACCAACACCGCCTTTACCGCCTACAACGCCTATTACCTTCTTCACTCTCGACAAAGGGTGTAGCTTAACCTTGTTTAGTTCATTTTGATTTTGTTGCATAATAACTCCAGTTACTGACTATTATTAACAATGATAACACAAATGTAACAGAATTGCACCAAAAACACTTGCAAAAATCCCAAAAACAATGTAAACTACTTTTACCTAAAAACGGGGTGTGGCACAGTTTGGTAGTGCGCTTGGTTCGGGACCAAGAGGTCGCAGGTTCAAATCCTGTCACTCCGACCAAAAAATGACTGTAATTTTGATACAAAAATGCAGTCATTTTTTTATCCATTACGTAGTAATGGTATATCATCACGCAACTTGTTTGCGTGCATATCATCAAAAAGAGCGAGAAAATCGCTCTTTTTTGCATATCATCACGCTTTAGCGTGTATTAAAACTCCGTAATGATGATATACAATGCTCCGCATTGATGATATCCAGCCACTTCGTGCCTGATGATATACACTTTCTACGAAAGTGATTAAATCTGCAAGCCTTTTTTGTTTTTAACCGTAAAATATAAAT
>JAZSMH010000055.1:0-100939 GCA_045535785.1 Clostridia bacterium | reverse complement strand
TGCAAAGTGAAGTTTTGTTTTGCAAACAAAGTTAAGGATAAAATATAACTTGCCTAACGGCAAAGCGATATAATCTCACAAGTGAGATTGGTATGGTTATTATATATTATTTATCCATACTTCTTCACTCTTCACTATTACTTATTCACCAAAAAATAGCGTGCTATGTATATAACATAACACGCATTAATTCTTTATTTGGTAGATAATACCTGAACGCCCAACTGCGCTGCAGGTCGCTCACCTGCCGCTCCGGTCGCTACCGGTTATTTGAATTTTACGTAAATCTCTTCTTTGCTCGTAACGCCTAGAGTTTTATAAAGGGTGGCGATATGAGTTTTTACGGTGTTTTCGGAAAGGTGCAGACTGTCGGCGATTTCTTTACGCGTTTTGCCATTGACGATACCTTCGAGCACTTCTATTTGTCGCGAAGTAAGTACTACGTCGTCGGGAAGTTTTGATAGGACGTTTTGGACGGTTTCTGCACGCGTCGCGCTATCGACGATAACTACCGTTTGTTTATCTTCTACTTCTTTTTTGTGCACGTAGTCTTGCATTAGCCAATATAGGAATAATAGCATACAGCCCGACAATATATAGGATACCGATAAGAATTCAAAATTCCAAGTGACGAATTTCTCTACTATCCACATTGCGATATTGCATAATACCACCGCTGCAAGTAGCCCCGCTTGCTTGTGCGAAGCGAGCATTTTTTTCTTAATCGATACAATAATAGCTACTATCATGGCTACAAAATATGCAAGCACGTAAACTAGATACGCGGTATGCAACGGCCCGTAGGTCTTGACGAGCTTAGTCGCGCCGTCTACTACTTCTATAGATACTTCTTCATAGTACCAAGGTAAATATCCCGTAGTGCAAATGATACCAAATACCAAAACGCCTATTGATATCAAAGTAATAGGTAGCCACTTCTTATAACGAAAACCGCATATCCTAACAATATCGAAGAACATACTGATTAATAAGAAAATGTGTCCTAAATACGCGATTTTGTTAGCAATTAGTGCAAAATCAACGGTTTTTGAAACTGCCAAAAGAAGATAGCCGAGATTGACTACGCATATAGTAACGTAAAGGGTAATAAGCCACGGTTCTTTTTGCTTAATCAGTAAACAATAGCCTACTAGTAGCCCAATAGATACAAAAAGCATTATTCCATACGCAATAGCCATTAGTTATCTCCTTATTTTATTTCTTGGTTATAATAATAACATAAATAAAATAATATGGCAAGAATTAGATAAAGTTTTTGTAGCGTAGATTTTGTAGCAATTTAAAAAATGCAAAAAAAGTTTATTTCGGCGCTTGTAACTTTTTTTCGAGAGTAGTAATATATATTTATCAAACCTATGGGGAAATTTTTATGGACGTAAGTAAGATTTTTGGCTCGAAAGTTTTTAGCGATGCAGTAATGAAAGCACGCCTTGACGATACCGTTTACCTTGAATTCCGCAAATGCGTTGACGAAAATAGAAGTCTAGAACTTTCTACCGCCGATGCAATTGCAAAAGCAATGATGGATTGGGCTATAGAACAAGGTTGCACGCATTATACGCATTGGTTCCAACCGATGACGGGGATTACTGCCGAAAAACACGATAGTTTTATTATTCCCGACGACGAAAATTGTTCGGTAATTAACGAATTTAGCGGAAAAGAACTAATAAAAGGCGAACCCGACGCGAGCAGTTTTCCTAACGGTGGTCTACGCGCCACCTTCGAAGCGCGCGGATATACCGCGTGGGATCCTACTAGTTATGCGTTCATAAAAGACGGCGTACTCTGTATCCCCACCGCGTTTTGTTCCTACACGGGTGCCGCACTTGACAAAAAAACTCCCCTACTTCGCTCTATGCAAGCACTCAACAACGCTTGTTTACCGCTACTTTCCCTTTTCGGTAAGAAGGTAAAAAAAGTTATTCCATGCGCAGGGCCCGAACAAGAATATTTCCTTATAGATAGGGCTCTTTACAAAAAACGCCCCGACCTTGTATTTACGGGAAGGACGCTTTTCGGTGCGCGTAGCCCAAAGGGGCAAGAGCTTGACGATCACTATTTCGGCGCGGTCAAACCTAGGGTTGCAGCTTATATGCGCGACCTTGACGAAGAACTTTGGAAAGTGGGCGTGCTTGCAAAGACTAAACACAACGAAGTTGCACCCGCACAACACGAGCTCGCTATAATTTTCCGCGATTGCAACACGGCAACCGACCATAATCAAATAGTAATGGAACTTATGAAAAGGGTTGCTACCAAACACGGCTTTAAGTGTCTACTTCACGAAAAACCTTTCGCAGGGATAAACGGCAGTGGCAAGCACAATAATTGGTCGATAATAACGGATAGCGGTGACAATCTTTTTGATTCGGGCGACACTCCCGAAAGCAATATGCTCTTCCTTACAATGCTATGCGCGGTAATTAACGCGGTGGATAACCATCAAGATTTGCTTAGAATAAGCGTAGCGAGCGCCGACAACGATCACCGTTTGGGTGAACAAGAAGCACCACCCACGATTATCTCTATCTACCTAGGTGAAGAACTTTTATCTATCCTAGAAGCAATAGCAAAAGGCGGTAACTATCTAAAACACACTAGTAGCGAAATACAAATAGGCGTCACAGTCTTACCAAAACTGCCGAAAGATAGCACCGACCGTAACCGCACTTCGCCTTTTGCATTCACGGGGAATAAGTTCGAATTCCGTATGCCCGGTTCACGCAGTAGCATAGCAGGAATCAACACTATTCTTAACACTATCGTTGCGGACGAACTTTTGTCAATAACCGAAATTATAAAGAACGCACCTAGCGTTGTAGACGGTGTAACTAAGGTGATTAAATACACCTACGATAATCATAGAAAAATCATATTTAACGGTAACGGGTATTCAGAAGACTGGATAAAGGAAGCCCAAAAGCGCGGTTTATGTAATCTCCCCACCACCGTTGACGCGTTGCCCTTATTCAAGACGGAAGATAATATTAATCTCTTCGTTAGACATAAGGTATATAGCAAAGTAGAGATAGAATCGCACACCGAGATACTGATAGAGAGCTATTGTAAGAAGCTTCATATCGAAGGAATAACCATGCTCGATATGGTGCGTAAATATATCCTTCCTGCAGTGACAAGTTATCTAGTTGAACTAACCGATCTAGCGCGCAATCTAAAAAAACTTGACGTTGACTATTCGCTTGGTCTTATAAAAGAGATAACTTCGCTTTATGAAAAAACGCTATCGCAAGCGACCATTCTTGAAGAAAAACTAGACGAAATCGGCTATCGTCAAGATATAAAAGGTGCGTTATTTTACCGTGACGAAATTATTCCCACAATGAAAAAACTACGCGCGTGCGTAGATGATCTAGAACTGCGTACCGCCAAGAAATATTGGCCGTACCCTACGTATGAAGACCTACTTTTTTAGTTAATTTTTGGAAAACCCCTTTTTTGCGACAAAAAAGGGGTTTTCCAAACCTTTCCTCAAAAAAACTTATCTATGTTATAGTCCGTATATCGACTGCAACTACAATAAAAAAACTTTTATCTATATATTTTATCCTTAACATCTCACCTGTGAGATTATATCGCGTTTACGATAGTAAACATATCGCGTGTAAGCGGTAGTGAGCACATATCGCATTTGCGCAAGCAAATATATCGCTTTGCCACTAGGCAAACAAAAGCGGTCGATACATCACGTAAAAGAAGGACGCAATTGCGTCCTTCTTTTACATTAGCTCTTTCGCAAGCTGTTTTAGTGCGTTATTATTATCTTCATTAACTGCCGAGCGTATAGTGACCGTTGTTTCGGTAAAGGTGATATCCTTACTACCTTCTAGCATTTTCTTGATAGTTTTTGCAGCGGTGGGTGCCCACGTGCCGTTCTCAATAATGCCTGCTAATCTATTACGATATCCGCGCTCTACTAAGCCGTCGATGAAGGTCTTCATAAAGGGGAAGATATCTCCGTTGTAGGTGGTGGTTGCAAGAACGATTTTGCCAAACTTGAATGCGTCTTCTATTGCTTCTGCCATGTCGCATCTAGCTAAGTCGTTGACTGCAACTTTTTCGCAACCGAGATTTTTTAATTCTTCTGCTAGCATTTCTACCGCTTTTTTCGTGTTGCCGTAGACCGAAGTGTAAGCGATAACGACGCCTTCTTTTTCTACTCCGTAGGACGACCAAATATTATATAGATTTAGGTAATATCCTAGATTGTCGCTAAGGACGGGACCGTGTAAGGGGCAAATGATCTTTATATCCAAAGTGCTTGCTCTTTGCAAAAGTTTTTGCACTTGCATGCCGTATTTACCTACGATGCCGAAGTAGTATCTACGCGCTTCGCACGCCCAATCTTCTTCTACGTCAAGCGCACCGAATTTGCCGAAGCCGTCCGCGGAAAATAGAATCTTGTCATAGCTATCGTAAGTAACGATAACTTCCGGCCAATGCACCATGGGTGCGCCAACGAAAGTAAGCTCGTGCTTACCTAGCGACAAAGTGTCGCCGTCTTTAACCACTATTCTTCTATCGCTATAATCGTCACCGTAGAATTGCTTCAAAAATAAGAATGCCTTATCGCTAGCTACTACCGTAACGCTAGGATATTCTTTCGTTAACGCAGTTACGCTAGAAGAATGGTCGGGCTCAACGTGTTGCACGATAAAATAATCGGGGGATTTACCATTGAGTTCAACTTTAATTTTGTTGAGCCATTCTTCACAAAATCTTGCGTCAACCGCATCAAAAATTGCAATTTTTTCGTCGATAATTACGTAAGAATTGTACGCCATACCGTTAGGCACGTCGTACTGTCCTTCGAACAAATCTATCTCGTGGTCGTTAACTCCTACGTATTTTACGTCTCTTGTAATAATCATTTTTTCGTCCTTTATTTTAGTTGTTAGCCATCCAAAGACCGTGTAAGTTGCAGTATGCGTACACTGCTTCTACTTCGTCACCTTCGCATAGTGCAAAGCATACGGTGGGCGCATTGCCTGCACTTAAAAGTTTTCTTTGGTTGCCGAATTTGGTTTGTAAGGATACCCATTCGATATAATGTTCTGCTACCATAGGATGTTCTACCGAACCAATAGTAACGAAAACTTTGTTACCTTCTACCTTGTATACGGGGATATGTTTTTCTCTAGACGCTTCTACCGTACCGGGTATAATTTCTGCCATTTTTTGACCACAGCACATTACGGGTACGCCTTTGTCTTCTACCATTGCTACGATGTTGCCACAGTGATTGCATTTCAAAAATCTTTGTTTCATACTTATCTCCTTTATTTATATCCAACTTTTTTCGGTTATAAAACAAACCGTTTTTTACTTAACTAATTAGCCATTATTCCTTATGTCGGCACGCTTAATTTTGCCACTTACCGTCTTAGGTAGTTCGGTAACGAACTCTACTATTCTAGGATATTTATACGGCGCGGTGGTGACTTTTACGTGTGTTTGAAGTTCCTTTTTGAGCGCGTCGCTAGGTTCGTAACCCTTGGTTAGCACGATGGTTGCTTTTATGATTTGTCCCCTTTGTGGATCGGGTACGCCCGTGATTGCACATTCTAGTACGGCGGGGTGCTCCATAAGTGCGCTCTCTACTTCGAACGGTCCTATTCTATATCCGCTACTCTTAATAACGTCGTCCGTTCTTCCTACGAACCAAAAATATCCGTCTTCGTCGTAGTATGCTAGATCACCCGTGTGGTGGTACCCGTCGCCTAATCTCTCAGCGGTAAGTTCGGGGTTGTTGTGGTATTGATAAACGAGCGAACATTGGGGTTGGTGAATTTTGATTACGATTTCGCCAACTACACCGGGAATAACGTCGTTCATATTCTCGTCGACAAGGTGAATATCGTATAGTGGTGACGGTTTACCCATGCTTCCTGCGCGTATATCCATCATGTAAAAAGTACCCATTATGATACTGGTCTCCGTTTGTCCGTACCCTTCGTAAATCTTTTGTCCCGTAGCGGTATAGAATTGTTTCCATACTTCGGGATTTAACGCTTCACCTGCGGTAGAACAGTGAGTGAGCGAACTTAGGTCGTACTTCGATAGATCTTCTTTAATCAAATACCTATAAATGGTGGGCGGTGCGCAGAAGGTATCTATGCGATATTTTTCTATTCTCTCAAGTAAGTCCGTAGGTTGGAACTTATGGAAATAGTCGTAGATAAATAGGCACACGCCTGCTAGCCATTGACCGTAGAGTTTGCCCCAACTGCATTTAGCCCAACCTGATTCGGACGCGGTGAAGTGCAAGCCGTCGTCTTTAACTTTGTGCCAAAATACCGCGTTGAAGATAAAGCCTAGGGGGTAAAGGAAGTTATGCGAAACCATCTTGGGATATCCCGTAGTACCCGACGTAAAGTAAACTACGCTTTCGTCGTAAAGGTCGGTTTCTACCCTTTCAAAATTTTCACTCGCTTCGTTTAACGCTTTGCTAAAATTAAGGAAGCCTTCACGTTGACCAATGGTGTAGTATACCATATCGTTAGAAAGTGCGGGTTTTGCTTCGTTAATCTTGTCAATAACGCTATCTTCGTTGATAGATATGATAAGTTTTACTCCTGCTCCGCTTACTCTATACTCGATATCTTTGGCGGTAAGTAAGAAGGTAGCGGGGACGATAACCGCGCCTAACTTATGGCACGCCATAATGGTTACCCAATATTCCCAACGGCGGTTAAGCATAGTCATGACGACGTCGCCTTTCTTTATTCCGCTATTTTTAAGAACGTTAGCGACCTTGTTGCTCAATATGGAAAGTTCACCAAAAGTGATGATTTTTTCTTCGCCCAAATCGTTGCACCAAAGTATCGCTCTCTTGTCGGGAGCAAGGCGCGCATATTCGTCGATGACGTCGTACGCAAAGTTAAATTTTTCGGGAACGAAGAGTTTACAATTCTTACTAAAATCTTCGTAATCTGCGTACTCGGTACCGCTTACAAACCTACTTAATAAATTCATTATTTTCTCCTAATTACAAAAAAAAGTATCTTCGCTTGTAAGATACTCTCTACTTTTATCTTTTGGCAACTTACAAGCACGCTCATATTGGGGGCTATACTCTAACTCCCACCACGGTAACGACTTCGACTAGCGTGTATAAGCGCGTAACGTGCATAACTTTCTCCGTAATAATATTTTTATATAAAAATATGCTATCATAATTTTTCGTCAAGGTCAACGATAATTAAAGGGTTACTTAAATTTTTTCATTGTTTTTGACGAACGATTTTGTTTTGCAATCATTAATTATTGCGTATTATATTCTCTTTTTGGTGTTCTTACAATTAACGATTATTGAATATTTGCTCTAATTTTTTTGCAGTGCTTTGGGCGTCGCGCGCATAAATTACGCCGTTAGTTAGAGCATAATCAGCGGTAACGACCGCACCGCCTACAACGATAAGGATACCGTTGTCATATTCTTTTATTGCTTTAATCGTCTCCGTCATACTGCCTAAAGTGGTAGTCATAAGCGCGCTCAAACCTACTACTTCGGGTTTATATTTAGCTATCGCGCCAAGCACTTCTTCCTTGCTTACGTCCCTACCTAAATCGATACAACGATAGCCGTAATTACTTACCACCGCCTTAACAATATTCTTACCGATATCGTGTACGTCACCTTTTACGGTGGCTAAAATTACGCTTGCCTTGTACGCGCTTTCGTTATCTTTTATAAACTCGACTTTTATAAAATCAAGCATTTTTTTCGCTACTTCGCTACCCGAAATAAGTTGGGGAAGATATGCTTTTCCTTGCTCGTATTCGCTACCTAATTCGTTAAGACCTTTTATGATAAAATCGTCTATAACGTTAGAATAATTGTCACTGTTAACAAGCACTTTTAAGGCAGTCATTCCGTCTTCTATCAAGCCTTTTTTTATGCAATAAATTATATCTTTGTCCTTAACTTCTTCTTTAACTACGGTGGTACCTTGATTAGCGGTGATATAGTTAGTTGCGCCCTTATCTAAGCCGTTAAGTAAATTATCTGCTAGCTTATCGCTTATAGGTTTAACCATAGGGTTAACGATAGCTAAGGTTAGTCCTTTTTCTATTGCTTTACTTAAGAACGCACTATTTATCTTCATTCGGTTTGGTAGTCCGAAACTCACGTTCGAGATACCTAATACCGTTTTTACGCCTAGTTCTTCACTTAATATCCTAACACATTCTAACGTGATAAGCGCGTTATTTTCGTTAACGCTAACCGCCATAGTAAGGGGATCGAATATAAGTTTTGACTTGTCTATTCCGTACTCTTTTGCTTTATTTATTATCTTCTTAGCAACGGCAATTCTTCCTTCTACCGTGGTAGGAATACCCTTTTCGTCAAGGCAAAGAGCAACCACGTAAGCAGAGTATAATTTCGCCAAAGGAAAGACGTTATTCATACTGCTTTCTTCACCGCTTACGGAATTAATTATCGCTACACCCGAATAGTTACGGACGGCACTATTAAGAGCGTTTTTGTCCGAAGTATCTATAACTAACGGTGCACCCGCAACGCTTTGTACTGCGGTGATAGTTTTCGTCAATTTTTCCTTTTCGTTAATATTAGGCATACCCACGTTGACGTCGAGAAGGTCGGCGCCTAATTCCACTTGTTCAACACACATTGATAGGATATAATCGTAGTCGTCTTCTACTATTGCTTTCTTCAATAAGGGCTTATTCGTAGGGTTAACGCGCTCGCCTATAACAAGAGTTTTTTTACCAAACTCAACGACGTTTGAATAAGAACATACTCCGTCAAAATTGCTATCAAAAGTCTTAATCGGTAGGTCTTTTGTTAGTCTGACGGTTTCTTCAATATATTGACTATCGGTACCACAGCAACCACCCAAAATCCCTACGCCAAGAAGGGCGATTTCTTTCATAAAGTGCGCAAACTCTTTTGCCGTTGCATCGTAGCGCGTAACTCCGTCGATAAGTTTTGGCATGCCCGCGTTGGGTTTTACGAAAATAGGTAAAGAAGCAACTTTTATCATGCGCTTTACGTTATCGCAAGCTATATCCGCGCCCGTACCGCAGTTGATACCGACTGCCGTAACGCCTAGCGACTGCATAGTAAGGACGAAACTCTCTACACTCACTCCCGTATACGTTCTTCCGCCCTTTTCAAAACTCATGCTTGCAAAAATGGGTAAATCGGTATTTTCCTTAAAGGCAATTACCGCGGCACGCAATTCTTGTAGGTCGGTAAAGGTTTCTAAAAACGCTCCGTCGTAGTTATATTGACTGACGATTTTTGCTTGCTCGCTAAACACTTCGTACGCTTCGTCAAAGGTCATCTTGCCGTAAGGGTACATCATTTCGCCCGACGGTCCACAGTCGTAAAGAAGTTTTGCGTTATATTTTTTCACCACTTCTTTTGCTAAATTGTAAGATTCTCCGATATAGTCGGATAGAGAATATTTTTTGTCCGCCTTGAAGCGGTTACAATTAAAGGTGTTACTTAAAATTGCGTTGCTACCTACCTTTAGATACCCTTCGATAATAGAACGCATGACGTCTACTTTTTCTATAGAATATTTTTCGCTACCTTTGGTGGGTAAACCGCGTTTAACAAGCTCGCTACCCGTTGCTCCGTCAAGATAAAAACGCTTCTTTAATAATTCTCTCATACTACTCCTATCAGCGCTATAACACTCTTATTCGGGGTAAGCATAAAACTATCGTGAAGTTTTACCCCTATTCTCTGCCCGTCTAAAAGAACGTAAAGTGCCTTCTGCATGCTTATATCAAGATCGCCGTAACCACAACTTATTCTGCCTTTTATATCGCCGTAAGTTGCTTTTAATTCTTCTTCTATACTATCAAGATATTTCTCTAATTGGTCGGTAAGGACGGCATCTAAAATCACTGCTTTTGACGGACTTACGGCAAAAACTTGCTTTAATAATAATTCACTTTTTAGCGTTAAAGTTGCTAAAACTACAACGACGCCACGGCAAGAAGAAAATTGTTTTTTTGCTAAATTACCGCATAAATTGATATCCGTACCTTGCAAATAACAGCCGTTATTATGTTGAATAATGGAAAAATACGCGCTCACGTGAGTAGGTTGCAGAGAGCGCGCTTTGTTTTGCATTAAGCTAATATCTTCCTTTAATTCTTCGGTAATTTTACCTTTTATACCGAGATATCTAAGTACGTCTTCCATCAAAGTAAATCTTTTATGCCGTTATATATTTCGGTAGAAACTACCGCATCGTCCATAGTGTATAAATGTATGCCGTCTACACCCCTTGCTATAAGGTCGCGTATTTGGTTAATAGCAAATTCCACCCCTGCTTTTTTTACGCTGTCGTTATCTTGATATGATATAATCTTTTCTACGTCTTTGGTGATTTTCGTTCCCGAAAGTTCTACCATTCTCTTAATTTGCCCTGCTCTTGTTATCGGCATAATGCCAGCTTCGAACTTAGCGTCCTTTACACCGCGCGCATACGCCTTATCTAACATATACGTAAAGTCGTCGTTATCAAAAAAGAGTTGGCTAACGAAATTCTTAACGCCTAGATCGTATTTATATTTAAGAACTTCTATATCAAAGTCAAAACTTTTGCTTTCTTGATGTCCTTCGGGATAGCACGCTCCGTACACCGTAAAGTCACCGTGTTTGTTGATGTCTTCGATAAGGTCTGTGGCATATTGGTATTCCAAAATAGGTTTTTCGGGAGTCACATCTCCACGAAGAGCTAATATTCTACTTATACCGTAGCTACTCAATATATCGAGTTCTTCTTTTATACTTTGGCGCGTTGCGTTAGTACAAGTTAGGTGCGCTACGGCGTTTATATTGTACTTATCTTGAATATACTTACATACTTTTTCGGTAAGTCCGTTGTTGAGTGCGCCTTTACCCGCGCTATAAGTTACGCTAATAAATTGGGGGTTAAGCTTGCTTAGTCCTTCTAGACAACCGTATATATGCTCTATGCCCATTTCTATCTTAGGCGGAAATACTTCTACGCTAAATACTGGTTTCATACTAGATCTTTGATTACCTCCCCTGCCATAATTAATCCCGCTACGCCTACGACGTGAGCAAGGCTACCGATGGTGTTTACTTTGCCATCGGGCTTATCTACCGCTTTTTCTTTGCTATATACCACTTTAAGACTGTCGATACCCTCTTTTTTTAATTCTCTACGAAGTATCCTAGCAATAGGACAATCGGTAGTTGAATAAATATCACTCACGGTAAATAAGGTAGCGTCTAATTTGTTCCCTGCGCTCATGCAACTTATGATTTTTACGTTAAGTTCTTTTGCCTTCTTTATAAGAAAAATCTTCGACTTAATACTATCGATTGCATCGACGATATAATCGTATTCCGCGAGATTGATTTTTGAATTCTCATCGAAAAATTCGTCAAAAACTGTAACTTCAATTTTATCGTTTATTTTCAAAATTCTTTCTTTGCATACTTCTACTTTTTTGCGAGAAATATTGTCTAAATCGGTTATTATTTGACGATTGAGATTAGTTACGTTGACGGTGTCAAAATCAACGAGAGCGATTTTACCAACACCCGTCCTAGCGAGCGCTTCTACCGTATATCCGCCCACACCACCGACACCAAAAACTATCACGGAAGAATTTTTCAATTTTTCCACCGCGGTTTTACCTAAAATAAGTTCGGTACGGGTGTAGACGCTTTCCATAATATTAACCGAATAACACCGACAAGTCTATCGGGTTGTGTGTGTAGAGTAGATAGAATACACTGTTAGGGCTCTCCGTCTCCATTTTCAAAATAAATTCTCTAATGCTAGCTACGTCGGTAAGAAGGGATATAACTGCAAGCACGAAATAGGTAAGCAGTACCCAACCACCACCCATAAGAATTACACCGAGAGTCTTGTTGATCGCGTTGCGTACGCCGAAGCCCTTAGTACCCTTTTGAGGTTGGAAAATTTTTGCAATTGTCTTAACTATTATGATACGCAAAATTTGGACAACCAAAAATAGTACGATATAATAAATAATCGTAGCAACGTTCATTTTCTCAAGGATCGCCGCTATCTCGCCAAAGTACGCGTTACCACTAGCGATAAGATCGGATACAAAGGAAAAATTAGCGATAATTCCGCCGAACATAATACATACGAATATAGATATAACGATGCCTACTATACCGCCCGTCAAGAATCTCAGAACTCTTCCGAAGCCGAGTAAAAAACCAAGCAACACCGATAATACTAATCCAGCAATGATAACTATACTATAAATATCCATTTTTTTCTCCTCGCGTTTTTATTCCTTACGCTTTTATGATAACATCACACGCGCGTTGCGTAAAGCATTATTTTCAAAAATTCGTTTGTTTTTTATATTTTTTAGGCAAAATTATCAATTTAAGCCTTAGTACAAATAAAATTTATCGTATTTTTCGCCCCATTTCTTTGCTTTAACTTCGTCGTAAACGGTAGGGATTGCTAACGCAAACTTCTTTATTTGTTTTGCTTTACCGAGTATACCCGCCATGCCGAATAGAAGTTTTGGTCTGTCCATACCTGCCCACGCTTTCTTGAGATAGCCTTTTAACGTGATATTAGGAAGCCTACCTACGGAAATATCCTGCATGTCGGAATTTTCTAAAATTCCCGAATAAAAAGCCCACTCTACTTCGTCGACGGTTTTTTCTAACATCCAATTCTTGACTATCTCTACACCTGCGTGCTCAGCACCGAATTTACGCATAACTTCTACTTGATAATTCCACAAATTGCTTATATCTGTAGAAGCATTCTTATTGAGTAAATCAAAGAGAATTTTTGCACTAATAATAGACGTAGCTATACCGCTACCAATCATAGGTATAGTCATGCACGCGCTATCACCTAGCAAAACGTAACCGTCGTGTACGAGTTTGCTTAGCGGTCTTCTTACCGGTATAATAGCAACGTGTCCTGCCCTTACTATTTCTTTACCAACGTAAGGGTTACGTCTACGTAGATCTTCTATGCAAGCGTTGAGTTGTTCTTTTGATAGTCCCCCTACTCTACCTACTAAGATATCCGCTACCCTTTCTTTTTCGTCGTAAACGCACCAGCTTATACCCTTTTGTCCTAACTGCTTCATATATACCATGTTAGTCCTTGTCGGTTTTGCGTCAAATTCGGAAAATCTAAAAAATCCTCTGAACGCATAGAACATCGATTCTTTGTCGATTTTTGGAAAACCGCAAGTTTTTTCTAAAGAGGTACGCACGCTACTATTGACTCCGCTTGCGTCTATAATTAAATCCGCGAGCATATTCTTTTGACCGTTAGGAGTAGATACGACAACGCCTATTACTCTATTTTTCTCATTAGTGATAGCCTTAGTAGCTTCACAACCAAACATTACTTTGGTATCCCCAATTAGCGAAAAGAGGATATCATTGAGGCGTTTACGGTCTATCGTGTAGTCGATATTCTCGTACCTTTGGATAAGGTTCATGGTGGTGTTCTCACCGGCGGCGAAAGTCCAATTGCGCTTAGGGTACGAGCCTTCGGGTACGGGTATACCGTGTTCATGGAATACTTTTATATCCACGTCGTCGCATTGATCGTAACGCAAATCTTCTACGCATTTTTCTTTCTCTATTATAGTCACGTCGTGACCTTGTTTTGACATAAGCGAAGCAAAATAAGTACCGCCTATTCCTGCTCCAACAACGATAATTTTCATAATTTTCTCCTTTTTATGGTCATTATTACCATTATAACACCACGTTTTATCTTTTTCAAGATTTTTTTTGGTATTTACAAAACCGCACATATGTTGTATAATAAATATGATTTATTATTTTTTTGGAGGAAACGGAAAATTATGGTAGAAAGTTATCCCATTATTTACGTCCTTGGCGCGGTAATTGCCGCAACGATTATAGCAATGAGCGTATTCTTTATTATCAAATCGCTAAAACGCGCAAAGGCTATCGGTATGGATAAAGGCAAAATAAAGAAGGCTATCACAAGTAGCGCTATCTTTTCCATCGTACCGAGTATTCCTATCGTGGTAGGTATCGGTATTATGATGAGCGGTCTAGGTCTTGCTATTCCGTGGATTAGACTTACCGTTATCGGTGCTCTACAATACGAGCTTATCGCTTACGATCAAGCAAAAGCCGCTTTAGCAGGTACGGATGCAAGTAAAGAAATCATCATCGCTACCGCGGTAGTAGTAATGACTTTATCTATTTTGTCAGGTCCTGTTTTCAATGCAATATTCTACAAAAAGTATCAAGGCAAACTTGCATCGTTACAAGAAAAGAACAGTCGTCTAACTAATACTATAACGGGCGCACTTCTTGGTGGACTCCTTGCAGGTATGTTGAGTTCTTTGGTAGTATCGGGTGCATTCAGCGTAGGTAATCCCACCACCGACAACGCTACTGATATCACTACTTACGGCGAAATTACCCTTATCACTCTCGCTGCGAGCGTAGTTATTATGGGTATATGCGGTGTTATCATAAAGCTCGGCAAACAAAAATGGTTAGAAAACTACGCTTTACCCATTACCATTTTGGGTGCGCTTGGCGTTGCGTACGGTTTCACGTACGTTTTTGCGTAAGATAGGGGGTGTAATATGAAAAAATTTGTAAGAACAAAAAAAGACGTCGGCTCTATGACGGAAAGAGAACTTTATAACAATTCTATACATAACATCGGTAGACTTTTTACTTGGATAGCGCTTGGGCTTATCTGTATGGTGCCCGTTGCGTACTGTCTATCGGCAGGCGTACTACCCGATGGCAAAACTATCGCAGCATGCGTACCTTTCATGCTAGGATACGTCGCTATAGGACTTATAGAAGCGTTTAGCTATGCACCTTTACTTGGTACGGGCGGTCAATATATGTCCTTCATTACCGGTAACGTAAGTAACCTAAAACTCCCTTGTGCTATCAACGCGCAAGCAATAACCGAAGTAAAGCAAGGTAGCGAAGAGCAAGAAATAATCACCACTATTTCTATCGCGGTGAGCAGTATAGTAACTACTCTCGTTATCGTAATCGGTCTAATACCGCTTATTATCTTCCAAAGCGAAATCGTCGATATCCTAAAACCCGTATCGCCCTACATTATCCCCGCTATCTTCGGTGGACTTACCATAGTACTTGCTGCATCTTACTTCAAGATTGCAATAATTCCTCTCGTGGTATGTATTATCATATGCGTAGTGGGTAATTTGCTTGGATTCGGTTCTTCCTTAGGACAATCCACTATGGTACTAGTAGGTATGGCGGTAAGCGGAATTAGCACGACTATCCTTTATAAATTGAAAAAAATATAAGGAAAAAGAGATTTTCTCTTGCAAAAAACACCGCTAGGTAATATAATTATTTTGTATAGTCACTTAAATAATACATTTGCGCGCATATACGCGTAAAGAAGCGACGAAGACATGAACAAATCAAGGAGGCACTGATGGCCGTAAAATCAAATAACGTGCGCAACTCACGCAAATCAAGATCGTGGACAGAGCAAGACGACGCTGCTTTAGGCATTTTGCTAAAAAGAAAAATAAAAGACACCACTATCGCTTTGCGCGAATGCGAATCACCTTACGAAAGATCTAGATTAAAACAACAAAAAGAGCGTTACCGTTCTATGCTACGCAAGGTCGAGAACGGCTCGTACAACGGAGATATCATTTATCACGAATTGCGCGCGGCTGCTGCTCTTAGTCAAGAAGCGGCTGTTGCTGGTAGCGTAGGCTCTACTATGCGTGGTGGTAAGAAGTATTCTAACGCTTACGGCAACGTTGATTTTGACTACGAGGCCGCTTTCCGTAAAAAGCGTTATTACGGTATTTTCTTACCTATCCTTATGACGGTGCTTTCACTAATAATGATAGTAGCGTTCGTTGCAGGTCCGTTGATTCCTTCGGTAGTACCTATGAATACCGAATCATTAGACAACGTAATTAATCTTAACGCGTTATTCGTCTATAAGCTAGGTGAAGTAGACGGTCAAAAGATTGATATAGGCATAACCGCTAACGATCAGGACGAATGGTTTTGGCCGGAAGCTAACTATGGCGAAATTAAGCCCGAACAAGGTAAACCTTATACCGATGCAAAAGGCAACGTACACGACGGCGAAGGCGAAGTAGTTTATCTAAACAAAGATTTAGGCTGTACCGAAGTTTATATCGACGCAGTAGACGTAGTTAAGGCTTGGTTCCGCACCAAAATGCTAGAAAAAACGAGACTAGACTTCATTGAAGATCTAGAACTGTTCCAAGGAAGAAGTATCTATTACGAAATGTTCTTGGCGGGTGAAAAGGCGGAAGGTCTTATCATTCAACCTATGGAAGACGGTTCGTACGACTTCGGTGTAATATTCAACCATATAGGCGTATACGGTACGATTATATTCTTGCTACTTACCTTCATTCTTATGATCGTTATTTTCATTCAAAATATAATCCGTATCTTCACTTATACGTCAAGACGCATACATATTACTACCATACTTTGCTTCATTAGTTCGTTGCTTACGGCAATTTGCCCTGCTCTTGCAATCTGTGAAGGTACCGATATCGGTGGTGCCGTAGCTAGCTACTTAATGAAGTTCACTAACGCAGCAGGCTTTGCAGAAAGCACCGCGCTAGTAGGAATGTCCCTTGTTATCTTGATTCCCGTAGTAATATCTTTCGTTCTTATGATACTACCCTTCTTCTTCAAGAATAGAATCAAGAACTTACCTTCTCGCATACCGAAAGGTAACAAAGTTCGCGTTTAATACGTACAATAAAATATGTTTGACAATATAAAAGCTGACTTAGCGGTAGTGCTCGAAAAGGACCCTGCCGCTCGTAGCAAATTTGAAGTTTTCTTTACATACGGTGGATTCCGTGCGCTTTGTGCTTATCGCAGGGCGCATTGGTTTTATATTCACAAAATGCCCTTTATCGCTCAAATAATATCTTTCCGCGCGCGTAAGCACTATGGTATAGAAATTCACCCCGCGGCAAAAATCGGTAAGGGTATCATGATAGACCACGGCAACGGACTTGTAATTGGCGAAACTACCGAAATCGGTGATAACGTAATCATATATCAAGGCGTAACCTTGGGTGGTACGGGTAAGGACGTAGGTAAACGTCACCCCACTATCGGTAACAACGTTATGATATGCGCAGGTAGCAAAATTCTCGGTCCCGTCACTATCGGCGATCATACCAAAATTGGTGCTGGTAGCGTTGTCCTAAAAGACGTACCGCCACATTGTACGGTAGTAGGCGTACCCGGTAGAATTGTAAAAATGCACGGCGAAAAATATAACGATATGGATCAAAAATTACCCGACCCCGTACTTGAAGAATTCGCTCGTATCAATAAAAGACTAGAACAAATAGAAAACAATCTTAATATACACGCTTGTCGGTACTCAATATCACAACAACTAGAAACCGACGAAACGGGAGAACAATAATGACTTTGAAAGTTTATAACACTTTAACTAGAAAAAAAGAAGATTTCGTAACCATTAAGAACAACCTAGTAAGCATGTATTCTTGCGGACCTACTGTATATAGCTACGCGCATATCGGTAACTTACGTACTTACGTATTCATGGACCTTATCCGCAGAGTATTCAAGTACAACGGCTATAAGATTAAAGGCGTAATGAATATAACGGACGTTGGTCACCTACTTAGCGACGGTGACGAAGGCGAAGACAAAATGCAAAAGGCCGCTCGCGAGCAAAAGAAAACTCCTTACGAAATAGCGGAATACTATGCATCGGTATTCTTCGACGATATCGCTTCTCTTAATATAGGTCGTCCCGAAATTATCGCAAAGGCAACCGACCATATTCAAGAAATGATTGATTTTGTAAGCGCTCTACTTGAAAAAGGCATCGCTTACGAAATAAGCGACGGTATTTATTTTGATATTTCTCGCTTCCCTTCTTACGGCAAACTATCCGGTCAAACGGTTGACGAAAAAGAAGCAGGCGCAAGAATTGAAGAAAATTCCGAAAAACGCCACCCTGCAGACTTTGCTTTATGGAAAAAAGCGGACAAAAACCACATCATGCAATGGCCTAGCCCTTGGGGAATGGGTTTTCCCGGTTGGCATATAGAATGTAGCGCAATGAGCAAAAAATACCTTGGCGAAGTGTTCGATTTACACACCGGTGGTATTGATGCGGTGCCCGTACATCACGAGAATGAAATCGCGCAAAACGAAGCACTTGCCGACAAAAAGACGGTTAACTACTGGATGCACGGTGAATTCATGATGGTAGACGGTGGCAAAATGAGTAAAAGCCTCGGTAACGTCTATACGATAGCACAACTTCGCGAAAAAGGTTACGAACCGCTCGACTTCCGTTTCTTCTGCCTTAACGCACACTATCGCAAGAAGTTAAACTTCACCTTCGAAGGTTTGACTAGTGCAAAAACGAGTAGAGAAAGAATCTACGCGTCGTTATATCAACACAAAACGTCAAACGCCACTACCGCCAAAGAAGTACTCGACAAGTACGAAAAAGACTTCTTAGAAGCAATTAACGACGACCTTAACATACCCCTTGCGCTCGGCATACTCTTTAACCTATTGAAAGAGCCTAAGAGTAAGGACGTATATAATCTAGCACTTAAATTCGACAAAGTATTCGGACTATCTTTTGACAAAGTTAGCGCACCCAAGGTAGAATCGGTAGAATATCCGCAAGAAGTAGCCGACCTAATCACCGCACGCGCACAAGCAAAGAAAGATAAGAATTTTGCTTTAGCAGACGAAATAAGAGCAAAAATCACCGAACTCGGATACTCTATCAAAGACACCCGTGAAGGCGTACTAGTGACGAAATTATAAGCCTTAACAAAATTATTCACAATTAAAAAACTCGACTTTATAGGGTAATATCCTTAGCGGATAATTCAAAAATACCGCTAAGTGCGAGCATCGCATTTGTCCAGACAAATCCTGAATGGGCTAAGCCCCAACCCCTATTACAAGCAGAAAGAGCACACACGCAAGACGAAAAATCTTGTATGTATGCTCTTTTTCTGTTAGTGAAGTTTTTGCTGTCGCAAAAGTGAAGTTGTGTTATACACAGTGAAGTTGCTCGCAAAAGCTCGCAGTGAAGTTAAGTTTGCCCATCACTTCGCCATTAGGCGAAACTTCACTCACGAAGTGAACTTCGCTATCGAAGATAACTTCACTTGCCCCAAGGGCAAACTTAGTTAGCGTGATTTGTCCGTTAAGGACATCACGCTATACGTCGAGTTTTTTGTTTTACTAATTTACTTTTTATTATTGAATAACGCTTAAAAGATTGCAATCTACGTAATGTTGATCTTTTATTATCATAACGCCTGAATTATTGACTATTTCGGTAAGTGCCGTCATATTGTAGAAGCAACCTATTTGTATATTGGTTACGTTGGAATTAATGATAACTCTTTCTAACTTGTCGCTAGACATAAAGCAATAACTTCTTATAGTCGTAACGGTAGAAGGTACGGTGAATTCCCTTTCTTCCTTGTTTACGGCATAATAACAAAGTTCGGTGCCGTCCTTTGAATAAAGGTTGCCGTCGATGCTACTATATACCGTGTTAGCGCTATCAACTTCTATCCTAGCAAGGTTCTTTGCGTGGATAAGGGTGGGGATATCGATGCTCGTTACGCTAGCAGGAAGGGTGAGCGTGCTACTATTGCCGTTGGCATAGAACTTCAAGGTCGTCATATCCTTATTATACATATTGCCTTGATATGAACAAAATTTCTCGTTGTCTTGACTTACGACGTAGCTTTGTAATAACGGACAATTATAGAAGCTATCGGTGCTTACTTGCACTAATTCCTTGCCTATTTCTACAATAGTAAGACGATTACATTCACTAAATGCGCTAGAACCGATAATGGTTACTTTGCTTGTGTTGATTCTAGTTATTCCACTTCCTAAGAATGCACCGCTCTTAATTTCTACAAGAGTGCTAGGTAAACTAATATTATTAAGTTGTATCGTGCCTTTGAATAGGCTAGGTGCCATTTCGGTAAGGGTAGAATTGCTTAAATCTATGCTTTCTAGTCTGATACAATTCTCAAATACGCTCCAACCTGCGGTGTCGAGCGATCTAAGATTGACCGTTCTTAGACTTATACATTCGTAGAATGCTTCTTCCCCCACCGACTTTACCTTGCTAGCAACTACCGTGGTTAATTTTCCGCAGTTAGCAAAAGCCATTTCGCCAATTTCTGCCTGTCCATCGATAGTTACGCTAGTGAGATTACTTGCTTTATAAAAGGCTTTATCCTTGATCGTCTTAACGGAAGAAGGCAAAATTATTTCGCTAATAAGCGATTCGCTAAACGCTTCTTGACCTATAATTTCTACGTTGTCGCCTATTATTATGCTCTCTATAATTCTACCCTTGAATAAGCCGTCTTTTATCTCTTTGACGGGTTTTCCGTTACATTCGGACGGTATTACTAGATTTGTTAAACTACGGTCTTTTTCTTCGTTTACAATTAGATAAGAGTTATCTCTTGAAAGAACGTATAAGAAATATTCGTCCGAATAATCGTCGTTTTTCTTCCACTTAGCATAAAGAGTCGCGCCTTCGTATGCTAGGATACTAAAGTCGAATTTTTCGGTATATTCGCTATCTGCATACCAACCATCGAAGGTGTAATCCTTTCTATACGGAATCCAATTCTCTATTCTCGTATTGCGCAAGATATATCTTCCTTCTACCACGCTATCGTATAAGTGATAGTATATATTGACGTTCTCTATGATTTCCGCATCGTCCGAAGAATACTTTGCGTATAGCGTAACGTCGCTCTTAATATAGAAGTTACCCGTTAACGCATATTTACAATCTTTATCGGTGCACCAATATAAGAAAGTATCGTCTTGTTTTGTCGGCGTAGGCAAAGCGTCTACTTCTACAAACGTACCGTTTAGATAGAGCTTCGTGTTTATAGTTTCGCCACCGCGCGTATCGAATTTAAGCGAGTAATTGACTTCGTTCTTTTCCCACTTTGCATATAGGATAATCGATTGAACCAAAACTACGCTAGAATTGTATTTATACTTATATTCTTCGTCGGTGTACCAACCTAAGAAGTCGTATCCTACGCGGTTAGTGTCGGGAAGTAATGCAACCGTGCCCATTTTGATAGTGATACTATCTACGCTAGAACCACCTTTGGTATCGAACATAACGGTAATCGTGTCTTCGTCGGTTATTTCGTTAAGCATCCACTTAGCGTAAAGAGTGGTATCTTCGTTAAATCTATCGCCCGGCATGAATATTTGCGTCAAATTAGCATCGTAACACCAACCAAGCAAAGAATTGCCTTCTTTTTCGCTAAACCAAGATTTATCAACGGGTGCACCTCTAGGTACTGCTACGTCAGCGACGTAACTACCGCCCATACTTTCGAATTCTATAATTACGGGATCGGTAATGCGCCACTTAGGGAACAAATCAATATCTTCTTTGTAATTAAAATTCTCAAAAAATCCGTCTTTGTATGCTTTTGTCAACTCTTGATCAAAATACCAACCTTCAAAGGTGTAGTATTCTCTCGTGGGCGTAGGCATATCTAGTTCTTCGCCGTATTTGAGCGTAATAGACTGCTTTTTACCTTCGTGATCGTAAAAATTAACGCTAACTTCCCTATTATAAAGGGGTATTAGCGTACAACAAAGAACAACGGTTGCTACGATAATAGCAGCCATCAAAATAGAAGTTATGGTAATGAATAATTTTCTTTTTTTCGCATCGGAAAAAAAGGCTTTTACGTCGAATGTAGGTCTTGTATTTTTCATTTAGTGTTTTTATTTTGGTTTAGTGTTTGTTTTTTTGTTTTGTTTTATTCGTTACCGAAGTTTTTTTGCCTCTATGCAAAGCTACCTATATAAATAGTGGTGGTATCACAATTTTCGTGTATTGCGCGAGCAACGTCGGCTGTTTCTAATTTTACACAATACGCAAAAGCATATTCTTTTATATAGATAGGTGCGCTAAACTCTTCTGATTTTATCTCTAAATTTTTTAATTCTTTAATTCCGTAGAATGCTCCACTATCTATTTCTACAACGTTAGAACCAATAACAACTTTGGTTAACACTCTATTCCCAGCAAAAGCATAGTTTTCAAAAACTTTGTCTACCATTACTCTCACTACGGGCTTGGTTATCACTTCGCCGTCTATATTCATAGAGTATTCACTAGGGACCTCTATATCGCTAAGTGATATACCGCCAAACCAGCCTACGAGGGCGTAACCTACTATGCTTGACTTCTCCGAAGGGTTAGTAAGGGTATAAGAATATTTCTCTTCGTTGACACTAAAACTTCCGCTTATCTTAGTATACGCGCTAGTCGTTGCGGATACAGTATCGCCCGATGATTTGACGGGAACGAACATTTGGTACTTAACCGACGGATTCTCATCGACGATAGGAATTTCCATATAGATAGAATCATGTGCGTTCTTCGTCCAAATAGCATAAGTAACACCACCCGCTATTATTAGGGTGCATGCTATCATAACACAAGTTATTAACACTATTATGCCTTTCTTTTTCATACTCAATTATTCTTCTACCGTATCTAACTGTCTTACTTCTACCGATATTCCTATTGCCATATAGACCATCTTGTCGCGCAAAGCAGGATCCATTAGTTCGTCGGGAACGGCTATGTACACCTCTGCATGGATATACAATTCTTCCGAGCCGAATATCTCAAAGCTACCCGACATCTTGTCTTCGGACAGCTCGCTAAAAACCTTCGCATCGTTACCTACACCGGGCTCCGCACCTTCGGGTAGCGGATCTTTGCTATTGGAGAAATAAATTCTCTTTACCTTGAACAAACCATTAGAATAATAGTCGTCAGCAGAATACTCTTTTGTCCCAGGAGTTTCTTTAAATCGCAAATTAAAGTTAACCTTACCCGCGGTGCTTCCTTCTACAACTTCTTCCTCGCATTCCCAATGTTCTTGTCCATAATACGACCAATCCTTTTCCGTTTCGCCATAACTTCCTTTCCATACGATATTACCATTAGCATCTAGCAAAGGCCTATAATCTGTCGCTTTAGAATATTCTCCAGTGGGCGTCCACCCTGCTTCCGTATCGGCATAGATTGGCATTCTTTGCTCTTGCCAGCCTTTTGAGTGATCGTTATCGTCTATCCACTGAATTTCGCCCCTACCGTTAAGAACGGGCACAAGGGTGTATCCCTCGCTATCCTTAGGTAATTCTATAGGTTGATATGCATAACCTTCGTTATAGACTCTAAATGCACCCACAACGTTAGTTATGCTTGCCGTCTTTTCAATATAGCTTGGCTCCGCTGCATTAGCGTCGTATTCTTCTAGAACGTCATACGGCAGTCCTTCTTGTATCGCTCCTGGTATCGCAACCGCAGGAACAAGGCTATCGTTGTTCTCTACTACGACGGTGTCAACGTATACGTAAAGTATACCGTCGGCTTGTATTTCAAAGAAATAAGGCGTAGCAGTTTCTTCCTGATACCAAGCAACGGTAAACGCGACGCCGACAACGATTATCGACATCAGTAGCGCACATATCATTACTAATTGCTTTACCTTATTTCCTTTCATAATAACTTCTTTTTATTATAACACCTTTATCTTCTTTTTTCAATAGACTTTATATTTATTTAAGTTTATATTTACCAAATCCTAATCGAAGAATCCGTACAACGTCTTATTGTCGGTAACGTAACTATCCATATTGTAACCATTGAAGTTGTGATCAGCAAGTTGGTCTTCTATATTGTTGTTCTCTTCCGTTAATCTGTTGAACGGGTTAGTAAGGTTAGTAACTAAGCCGTTAGCGTCATCGAATTTAATTTCCATACCCAATGCACTTAATTTGGTACCTTCCGCAACATTGGTTATTACTACGCTTTGGTTATCGCTACTTGCTACGAATTCTATGGTTTCTTGTCCGTTGAATAGTATCTTGTATCCTTCGCTAACAATAGCGGAGCCTACGTTCATTTTGCCTTTTACGTATGAATAGTCTGATATGGACGTTAATTTCCATTGTTGATACAAGTCAATCGTAATGGTATAAGTATTTCTTTCATTCCAAACAGGATGTAGCGTTACGTTAGTAGTTAGTGCATAAGTGGTGCTTTCGGTAATCAAATTGCCGTTTTCGTCAGCCCAACCCTTGATAGTTAAGTTTCTTACTTCACCCGTACCGCTGATTGTTGCAGTTGCCGTTGCACTAACGTTCTTTAACTGCGTATATAGGTCCTCTCCGCTGAGTGCGTCAATGACTGCAACACCGCTACTTACCGCCACACTACTACCATAGAAACTAACTGCACCGTTAGATAGGATTGCGTAGCCGTCACCCCAAGCGTCTTCAACTGCAAGAGTGATTTTTACCGATTCTTTCCATACCGCGAACAATTTTTTGTTAGCACTATAGGATATTTTGTATTGATTACCTTCCGTGAACGCACCCGTGCTTAACGTACCGCTTGCGTTATCGTAAGTTGCATCGGCGGACGTTGCCCAACCTAAAAATACGTAACCGTCACGAGTCGGCGTGGGTACAGTACCAATTAACGTTGCATCTTGATCCTTAGAAGGATTATATACCGATATTTCTTTAGTATCTTTGTTATAGCTAATATATCCGTCCTGATTATAATAATTAGATTTAGGTCTTACGTATACAGAACCTAATTGGGGTGCATCGGTATAGTTAAGGTCGAATTCTATTTTCATAGAATCTGCCCATTTTGCATGGAAGGTTGCGCTATCTTCTATAATATTAGATAGCTTGAGGGTATACACGCCATTAGCTACGTCATCCTTCTCTCTATAAATTCTCGGTTTGTTTTCACCTGCTTCTTCGTCGTACACCCAATAGAACCAGTCCATAAAGTACTTATTGTACGCAACGTCACCATTGGCGTATAATTCGGGAACGGGATATTTTTGAGCATTACCGTTAGCATCTACTAACGAACCTCCAGTGTACGGCATACCACTTATTCCACTACCCGTATACGTTATACCTTCGTCCGACATCACTTCATATTCTTCGTTATAGCCCTTTGAATTGAATTGTAGATATCTCATAGAGCCTACTTCGAACATCGCGTAAAGATTGAACTTTGAGAACATATATTTTTCATCGCTGAATTCAAAAATAAACTTCTCGTCGATATCAGCTTGAGTCTTTTCTAATTCTTCAAGTCCTGCTTCGCCTATAAAGTAAATTTTTAACGAGAATAGATGCTCTTGACCATCGTTAAGCGCGATTATTTCACCCGTTACGCTATCTCTAAAGAAGCCGTTTTCGTAAATATATAACGTACCCGTTTCGGTGTACCCGCCGTTACCGTCGCTAGCAAGTTCAGAAAGGCGCATAGTGAAGTTGTTGGCGAGCTCTTCCTTAGTTAGATGATAGTCGGGTTGTGTAGGTAGAACGAAATCAATATACGTGGACTCGGTAAAGTAGCACTTTAAGTATGAGCCTACGTTTTCGTCTTCTACGTTTGCTTTGATACTAACAGGGGCATATTCTATAGTATAGGGAAAATCTTCACCGTCGTACTGTAAACCTGTTTGTCCCATATACTTATCGTAGTCCGCGTCGGGATCGGGCACGAAAATTTCTAGCTTCTCTACGTCTTTTGACGTGATCGTAGCCTGATTAGCCTCCACTTTATCTTGGCTTATGTACCAAGCAAGCGAAACGGTAACGCCTGCAAACAGTAGCGCTATGCTCATTCCTATAACTATTAAAATTTGAATGTATTTTCTCGGTAGTTTCATAAGCCTTTTCCTTTATCTAATTAACTTGCTGTAACGGTTCCAGAATCCCAAGCTGTTATCTTTATGGTATAACAATTTTTATTTTCACCATTGACCTTTGCTATCGTTAAGTCTTGAGTTTGGTTCCACTTGTTTGCCCAATCGTTAGCAGGTTTTGAGCCATTCATTCTACAAGCAATCATCATTGTCGCCGTAGGATCAATGCCCGTAATAACATATTTTGTCCAAGAGCCTTTGTACATAACGAAATCCGTCCACTTCTCGCCGTTAGCACCGCCGAACGTATATAGCGCGAATCTTGCACTATCGTTTTCCCAACCAATAGTACCAAGGTCTAGAATTACGACGGTATCATCGTCCGTCCAACCGTGAGTACCATAATAAGGCTTAGTTTTGTTAATAGCTATATCATCCGTTTGTGCCGATTGATAACTAAATATAATATTCTCTGCATCTCCGTCGACAACGATAGAATACCAATCGTTACCTTTACTCGTCATTTTTGTTCCCGGCCAAGCACCGTTATATTCTACAGCACTGCTACCTGTTCCAGAGAAGGTATAAGCATTCACGTACTCCCAGCCTGACACGTTGAAGTAATAGATTTCTATTGCACCACATTCGGTACACGTATTGTTACTATCGAAGGTGTGCGGTAGGTAATCGCCGTAATATTCGTTACATACGGTACAGAGTTTTTGACTAGTACAAGTTGCCGTACCTCCCACGTGACCGTGATAACTAAAGTATATCTTGTACGTGTCGAGCTTGAAGTAAACGTCGTATCTCTTACCAGCTTCTAGTCCAATATTGCTATCGTCACCAGCGGAAGTTTCTACACCCAAAGATCCTATTTCTAGATAATCGTCACCGTACCAAATATCGTGTACAACGTCTTTTACTTTGACTTGATCGTCGTCACCAATCAATACGCCTAGTAGCATTACTTCTTCGTCTGCTTCGGGATTATCAACAAATTTAACACCCGTATCCCAATCTCCATTACCTAACAAATGATATACAGGTATACCGCTTATCCATAATCCCTTTGACGTAGTAAGGTCTAGATAAATATCGTACGTGCTAGTTCCTAGTATGAATATCTTGTTGCTTGCGCCCGCTTGACCTACCGTTACGCCATCCTTGTAGTTGGTGTAATTATAGACTTTTCCTTTGCTATCAACGATATAAATTTCGCTACCTGCATCAATTTCAACACCTAGTGCCATTACTTCGTCACTATTCTCGGGATTAACCGTCATAACTACGTCTGAGTCAAGTCCCTTGATCGTATATGTTATGGGGTTAAATTTAACGCTTACCGTCGTGGTCTTATCCTTGTAGGTAATAGTTACCGTTTGTACGTTAGTAATGCTGTTATTGTAAGTACCAATAGTAAAATCATTAATTAACGCAGTAGAACCGCCAGGCGAATACGTTGCAGTCACTCTAATATCGCTGTTCTTGATAGTATCACCTACGTATAAGGTGCCTACCAATTCAGCTTCTATGCTTTCTAGTACTAACTCCTCTTCTTCTATAAAGTTCTTCGCGTATACGTATACGTAGTATTGTATATCTCTACCTGCTTCCGAGCTGTACTTAACGTTAGTTATCTTAATTTCCGTTGCTACCACCTCACCGTAAGTACTTTGTGAATGAGCTTCGGGCGAGCTAACGTTATAAACAAGATAGTCTAACTCTTCTACTAAGGTATAAGGTATGAGTATGCCTTTAGCTAGCTTATAGCTCAACCACGGGAATAGGTCTAGCCACTTCAATTGACGGAAGTTAACGATAACAAGCGGGTTAGATGACGTGCCGAGCGTTGCTTTCGTTCTACCAGTAATACTGTAATTAGCTACGCCCATATCCCAATCGGTCATAAGTTCGTTATAGACTGCGCTATAAACTGCATCGTAATAAGTACCGCCACCGATCATTTGTTCGTAAGTATAACCTGTAGTTGCGCTTTCTTGTTCGTTACCGACTGCTTTATCGTAGAATTCACGAACTACGCTACCACTTCTTATTATTACGCTAAGTGAATCGCTTAGATATCCGTAAGTACCGAGTACGTCTTCGTAAGTACCGCTAAATAATACTAGTTTACCTACGATACCGCCTACGCTCGTGCCGTCAATAGTTGTATCTACAGCAACTAATGCAAACGAATTTGCGTTGTTAATTAGCGTTTCTTCCACCGTTACCGTGGTAGTGAACGAACCTACGATACCACCTGCAACAACGGGTGATAAAGTTTCTTTTACGTCTACGTATCCAACGAAAGTAACGTTATTGATAGTTGAATTAATAGTATCTACTACGTCGGTAGTCGTAGGATCGATTATTTGTTTATCGTTTGCCTTACCTACGATACCACCTGCGTTAACCTCCACTTCTTCGGAATGAGAGGTTTCGCTAATAACGGTAGAGTCGGTTACGGTAACGCTATTTAATTGTCCACCCGTTAGTTCGCCTGCTACGGTACCTATAGACTCGGATATTCTCGATGCTACTATTACGTTCTTCATCGTTAGGTTGTTTACGATACCGCCAACTACGTTGCCTTCTTCATCCTTTTGTCCTACGATTTCTGTAAACAAGCCTGCGTTATCTTCAATACTTGCTATCATAACGTTCTTGATAGCGAATCCGTTACCGTTATAAACACCGTCGAATACTGATATATCGGTAATAACGGTATATCCACCGTTTGTCTTGATACCGTTGATTTCGTTCATTTGATACAAGGTAGGTATCTTACCAATAGGACTGAACGTATCTTCTCTAGCGGAGCGTAAACCATCTAGGTCCGCACCCATTCTTGCTAGGTCTTCCGCGGTGATAACTTTTAGTTCGTAATTAACTGAATCTATTACTTGCAACCAAATAATTTGAAGTATAGGCATGTTAATAACGTAGTTGTTCGCATTGCGCTTACTTACAATATTAACATAAAGTAGATCCTCTTGATTGGTGCTACCGACAATCTTTAGATACTCGTTATTATTACCTACGCTTGCCCAGTTGTTGATAATGGTAATTGCGCTAGAAGGTACTACTCCACCTACGATCAAGCCGTCTAATTCAAGAAGTGCCAAGAATTGTTCGGGAGTTAGATCTTGATATTCGGTATCTCTCCAAGGATCGCTGATGCTATCAATGGTTACTTCTTTTGCTCTTACTTGCCAGCTTTGTAGTAGGTTACCGTAATCTAGGGTGAGATCTCTTCTATAAATTCTGTACTCTATATCTTCTTCAATTACACCGTCGGGATAGTCTTCGCTTACTTCGGTAGGCGTGCGTCTTACTGCTTTTGCAAACGTTCTGCTACCGTCAATAATGAGATTGTCGGTGTCAAGTTCTACCGTTACGTCGTAGTTAATATAGCCGTCTTCGTCCATTATTCTTAGATAGAACGTTCTACCTTCGTTGTCCGTTTGTCTAAATAATACGAAGTTGTGGTAATTCTGAATATCCTGCGTGCTTGCGTCAGATACGCCGATTACGTAATCGCCGTTATAGTCGTAACCAGCGAGCGTGATGTACGCTTCTATATAGTTACCTTCTACAAGTGCTTGAAGTGCTTGGTTATCTGCCTCGCCCTTATAGTTCTTCGTTCTTACAATAGATGCAATAACGTCGTTCCAGCCAGCGCTATCGAAGCCCTTAGTTACTACTCCGCCTTCGCCGTCGTCTTCTTCGGTTGCTACCGTGCCGTTAGCGGTGTAAACTCTGTCTTCTGCAGTCATTTCGTGAGTTACGCTATATCCATCGTAATTCTTTTCGTTAGTTGCGGAACCAATATTTACCGTTACGGGTACGGGTAATATCGAAGCGGCGATTTTGGTAGCACCCGACATACCGCCGTCACTAGCAAGCGAATAGTTGTCGCTTTCAAAACTCGACCATACTACGTCTGCATTGGTTGCGCTTACGTTAGATACTATTTCGTCATCATCATTCTTGATCGTAATAGTTAACGGACGCATGGTAATGAATTCGCCTACCGCGCTGAAATTATCCTTCTTGCTTATAGCAGATTGCTTGATTGCTTCCTTAAGTGCCTCGTATAAGTCGTTGATTTGCGTCCTTTCTTCAGCACTAAACATATTTTGTACTTCGCTAGACGCTACGTCGTAGTAGGTCTTAACGTTGCTTATAATTATTCTATGGTTATGATCTACGCTATCAACCGTTAAGTCCTTGACGTGCGTATAGAAGTTATCGTAAATATAAGTGTATACTCTATTTTCCGCTTCGTTTAGTTTGTTTAGATATGCGGTAGTTATAGTGCCACCACCTGCTACTAGCTTGTTGTACGCTTCTCTTATATTGGCAATTAACTCTATATTGCTAATTGCAAATATTTCGTCGGTGTTAATGGTATCGATAAGACCTTGTACCTCCGATTGAGTAACTACGTAGGTGCTTAGCGTGTTACCTATCGTGGTAAGTGCCGACGCGTTCTTAACGAGAGCTTTTACCTCTGCACTTGACGAGTCGTACATGGCCTTTATTCTTTGATAGGTACTTATATCGCCTGCATTGATACCGTCTTCAAGCATGATTTCTATCTTGAGCATAATCAAGTTCGCTTCAGCTTCTCTAAGTAGATCAACAAAGGTTATTTCGGCCTTCGTGCTATTCGATAACGAGTAGTACGTTACCTTAATGTTGTTTATTTGTTGCTCATCTACAAGAATGGTATTCTTTACGTCAAGCGAGAATAGCGATTCGTATTGAGCAATTTTGTTAACGTACGTGAGGTTAACATTAGATTGAGCGCTTTCACTTAATTGCATATAAACTTCTTTTGCATAAGCAAAATCGTTAGCGTCCGTTCTTACTACTATACCCGATCCAACGTTACTCAAAATATTGACGATGTAGTTATTGGTGAGGGTATTTTCTTTATCGTCAAAACCGCTATAGTTAGCTACCGATTCTTTGTCGGAATCACTAAGCATTTCGTAATAAAGTCTTGCACCGGTAAGTTGTTCGATACTGTCTTCTACGCTAGAATTGTACGAAACCTTTTGCAATACGTCGATTACTTCCTGTACTGATACGGAAGATTTTAGATCGTTTACGTAAGTAGCGTAATTCGTCGCGGTAGTCTTAGTCGTACTAGTTAGATGCCAGTATTCAGAGCTACTTCCGCCTACTAATGTGCTATATTCGTTATAAATACTCAAGAAGTAATTTACGTCGAACAACGCACCGAGTAGTTTTGCTCTGTCACTAGTATTGTTAACGTTAAGACTTTCTAACGTGCTTATATATCCACCGTGCTCGTTAACGAGTGCCGTTGCCATTCCGTTAATTACCATAGCTTCCGCTTTGGAAATATAATCGTTCACGTTCATTATGAGTTTGACGTCGTCGTGTAGCGATTCGTACGTTAAGCGAGCAGCTACCGTGGTAGTCCTATTGATAACCAATTCCGAATCGGCAGCTGAATAACTAAATAGACTTTCGAAGTTATACTTATACGTATTAACGCGGCTGTAATCGGTAATTACGTTGTTAGTGAGCATTTCTGCAGTCATACTGATGCTTGACACTCTTCTTACCTCTTGCGCTACAGCGAATACCTTGTCATAGTAGTACTTAATTTCTGCAAGCGAGATAGCGTTATTGATTATTTCGTATCCGTCGATATTGTCGCTAATTACGGTACCGTTAATTATATCGTTAATCAAGATACCGATATTTTGAACCGCACTGTTTACGTAATAGTTGTTAGGAACGCTTTCTTTTTCTGCATCACTGAATCCGCTGAATACAATGAATAGCGACAATGCTTCGTCAATATTAGCAAGCATAACCGATCTCAACATATTGTTATTGACGTAGTCAATTCTATCAGTAGTGAGATTGTTTAAATTCGTCTCTAACGTAGTTATCCTAGTGTTGAGCGTATTGAATTTAGCCGTTGCGCTAATTCCGTAATATTCAGCATCGGTCTTAATTTCGTTATAGATTTGACGTAAGTTGAGAATTTCTGCATAGTCGGATAGCGTAACCGTCGTTATTTCGTCAACCATAGACGTAAATACGTTGATTCTTGCGTTAATTAACTCTTCTATCGTTACTTCGGTAATCGATCTTACGTCTTTATGTAATAACTCGTATACGTCGAAAGCTGCTTCTATCATGGTGAACGCAGAGAGCGTGTTGCTCGATGCCATATCTTCGTACATTCCGTATAGAATATCTACGATTTCTGCTGCTCTAACGAAGCCGTATTTGCCCAAAATCATCTTGCTGTAGAATTGGACGTCTTGGATTTCGTTAATGATATCATCCGTTTCTTCTGCCTTTAATTTCTTACAATGCGGACATTCGTAATCGTCGGATACGTCGTTCCAACTAGTACCGATAGGATAAGTAACGGTATCGTAAGAATCGCCTACGTCATAGGTGTAACTATTAGGATTGCTTTCGTAATAGGTGTATCCGCATTCGTTACATATACGTAATTGATAGGTATCCGCTTCTAGTATACCTTCGATAACGTAGCTAATGAAGTTATAACCAGTGATACCGTCTACGTATGCGGTACCGATTTGATTATAAATCTTAACTATTCTACCGTTACGGCTAATAACCTCCTTCGTATCAATATATTCGTTGGTTATTGCTTCACCGCTACCGCTACTAGTAGAGAAGGTAAATTCGTATAGACCATCGTAGTATTTACGAAGCTCGTTAGCATCGTCGGATATAGATACCGACAATTGACGCTTACTAATAGCCCAAGTTAAACCACGGTTAAATTCTGACAATTCGTAGTTGTATTCATAATCAGTTGCGCCGTATTTAACGAAGGTACCGTCACTGTTATATTTTGTGATTATTTCTTTAGTACCATTGCTGATACCAGTAATTTGACAATTGTAATTGTTGCCGGCGTTGATTTCTTCCCAATTACCGCCTAAACCTTCGTTAGTAGAAAGCGTTATCGGGCTGTAACTATATTTTACACCTTCGCCACTTATATAATCGCTCGGATAGTATACACCGTTACCTACAGCATAAACGTTATGCTCTATGCTATCGTAGATAGGCGGATTATTGGGATCATACTCGTTCTCATAACCGTCTATATACCACGTTATGCTTACCAAGAATTTTTTCATAACTGCGACAATAGACGTGTTATTTACGTTGTAGTTACGCACTATCCTATCCATATCCGCAGTAATATACTCGCTATCGAACGTTACGTCGAAGATATATTCGCCTGCTAGACGGAATTCGTTATCTACACCGTTGTTATTATAATAACCAGTCTTATAAGCGTCGGTAGGTACGGTTAGTACGCCTAGTCTAACCTTGGTATCGCCTACGGTGTCCGCTCTTAGTAGGTTAATGTTAGCGTATACGTCACCTATTTGGTCAACGCCGTTGTAAGTAAATACCTTGGACGCAAATTCTACGGGTACTCCGTCTTCCATTGCTTGCCAAGTAATGGTGGTATCGTACTTAACGATACGTAAAATTGCCGTTTGTGACCAATCTTCGTAGTTGATTTCTTCACTTATTGACGCGGTGATTAAGTAATAACCTACTTCATCGTGTCCCGGTACGTTGCTTTCGTACTCATCAGAACCCGTTGCAAATACGTAGTCACCGTTAGCGTCTACCACGTAATCAACGTTTCCGTTAAGAACGTTTTCTTTGGTAAGGTCGCCTGTAGCTTGAATCTTACGTATTGAGTATTGAACGTTAGCGGCGTTCTCATCGGGATAATACAACGCAACGCTATCTTTACTATAGTTACCGCTACCTTCAGCTGCGTAGACGTAGTAATTTTGACCGTTATAAACTAGAGGATCACCGTTATCGTCGGTTAGTCTATCTGCAATACCGATATTGTCGATAATACCCTTTCTTATAATAACGTCCACTTCACCCGTCCAACCATAATAGTTCTCTCTCTCTATTACGTTAGCAACTATGGTATACGTACCTGCGTTCTTAGCGCTATTTTCACCAACAGCAAAGTCTTCGCTTGCACTATGTTTTGCAGTCCAACCACCCATGTAGGTAACGAGAACTGCTAGGTCGCTATCGTATTGATAGCTTAGTTCTTTTTCATTATCATAAGTAGCATCGTCGTCTACGTAAGCATACGTGCCGTCTTCTTCACCACCGATAACGTAGAAGAATCTCTCTACGCCTTCGTAGTAAGTGAAGTTTTGAACGTCGCTAAGTACATAGTACTCTACACCAGTAGCGAATTCGGTAATTTCCGTTCTTTCGTATCCGTCACCGCTTGCTACGTAGTAGTATTCGGTTGCATCGAATTCTGCGCCGTCTTCTACTTTTTCGTAAGCGTTAGAGAACTTGAAGTATCCGCTAATGTCTGCCTTATCTACCGTCTTAACTATTGAATAATTACGTAATTCGTAGTTGACGTCAAGGTCGCCTTCGTTCATTATCGCTTCGATAGTGTAAGTACCTGCGTTCTTGAATTCTTCTACCATAATAGAGTCTTTCATTAGCGTAATACCATTGATATTAGCTAAATCGGTGCCAACGGAAAGTACTTCTAGATATACGTAGTTACCATTGTTAGCGTAAGACGCGATATCTTCACCTACAAGACCTATTCTTACTTCTAGGTCGAATTCTTCACCGATATAAACGAGCATACCGTCGGTAAGTTGACTTTCTGCACCTATGGTGAGCCATTCTACGTTAACTTCTAACTTGTTGATTACGCAATTTCTTTCTACCGCGGTATCAACGAATCTATAGTTGCCGTCGACGTAGTAGTAGCCGTCGCCACCGTTAGTTATTCTCGTATCGTTAATCTTAATTACGTATTCGCCTGCATTTCTATACGTTGCGGGAAGCAAATCACCGTTGGTATCTACAACGAAGTAGGATAGTGACATTACCATCATACCGCTTTCGGATAATCTTGCATCGTACAAGTCGTCACCAAGAAGCTCTATATACGCCATGGTGTTGCTTGCAATAAGTTCTTCACGCGAATAACCATTGTAGGTAAGCTCGGTACCCGACCAAGTCATTTCTGCATCTCTTACGCTGATAAGTCCCGATTTGGTTACGCCCGTCATGAAGTAGTTAGCGGCGTTGTCACCGACAAGACCGAATTCTACCGCGCTTACGTCGTTTACGTTCTTGCTATCGTAATATGCGTTGATAGTTATATCGTCGCCGTCGCAAATGGTATAACCGTCGAGAAGTTGTGCTACTAAATCGGTAACTTCGCTACCCTCGAGAGTGCCTACAGCGATGTTAGTGCCGTCGTAAACCTTTTCCCAAGTGATATCTTGGTTAAGTCTTAATTCTTTACGATAAATGGTACCCGTGCTTACGTTGGACCATACGTAGTTACCTACCACGCTGTCCTTTGCGTCTACGCCTACCGCATCGGTCAAGGTAAAGGTGATAGTCTTGCCCGTACCTGCATTGTAGTTACCGTAAGTAGCGGTAATAACTAGCATATCGCCGTCGTTACCTTGTAGTCCCGTTACGGCGTAATCGGTATAAACGTTGCTTCTATCGTATACCTTGCTCCACTCTTCGCCGTCACCAGTGTAAGTGAAGTCAAGCACGCGCTTATCAATATGTAGAGTAGCAACCTTGGTCCACTCTTCGTAATTCTCTGCGACTGCCGACTCGGTGCTAATGCTTGCGGTGATTACGTAGGTACCAGCGTTCTTCGCGCCGTTGTTGATACCGTCTATCAACGTGCCGTCGTCGGTAGTAATGGTATAAGTAATGGTTGCCGTGTCGTCACCGAGCAAGGTAAGCATACTTCCACCCGGAGCTTGGTCGAGGGTGGTATCGGTATTCGATGCGGTAATATAGTGGATATTAGAATCGTACGTTAGACTGTTCTCTACTAAGTATAGGTTGATTACTGCCTTGCTCATAGTGAAGTACTTGACGAACTCGTTACTGTTAATAACGTCGTAGTTGTCGTCGTTAAACATCGCTACCGCTACGTATTCACCTGCAAAGTAGAATTCTCTCTCGGTAATTCCGCTAATATCGTCGATTTCTATTCCGTCTACCATGATTAAACTTTCGCTCGTCAAGAATTTGTTGCTACTTGTGTAGATAGAATAATCTGATAAGTCGGACTTATGGAAGAACTTAATAGTTACGTCGATTTCTCCTTCAGCTGCGGTTAGGTTCATCTTCGCATTTACCGAAGAGGTTTGGTCATAGCCGTTATAAACGAACGCTAGTGCATCGGTAGGCATATCCCAAACAATTTCCGTTTCGAACTTAACTACCTCTATTTGTTTTACGAATTCTTTGGTTTCGTAGTTGCCGTTAGCTTCGCTAATGCTTGCGGTAATTACGTAAAGTCCTACCGTCTTGAAGCCTTCTGCATAGTTAGCTACTGCACCATTCTTCGTGATAGTATAGGTGATAGGAACTACTAATTCTTGACCGTTAGGTAGAGTATATCTTAACGAGGTTACGTATTCGTCTACCCATTCGTTAGTCTTAGATACTGCTAGATAGTGGCCTAAGCTATCGTATTCGTAATCATAATATCCGTCGCCGTTAACGTCAACGTCGGGACCTACGAAGTAAAGTTCGCCTAACTTACCGTCGCTTATGCTACCGTCTGCGAAGGTTAATTCTTCGATATTGAATTCGCAATAAGCTTCGTAACCATCATAGTTATTCGTGCCTGCAATATATGCTCTAATGTAGTAAGAGCCTTGGTTGCTTGCGCCGTTGAAGGTGTAAGGATATAGATCGCCACCGTCGGTGTTGTAGGTGTATTCTACGTTGATAGTAAGATCGCCACCTGCAAGAGGAACGGTAATAGTAGGTACGGCGCTATCTTGCCACGTGTCTTCTGTTCTGCTTACGCCTGCGTAGTGAGTATCCTTGTCGTAGTATAGGTTAACTTCATCTACGTAGTAGAGTGCGCCCATATGTCCTGCTTCGTTAGACCAAGTTAGTTTTTCGATATTGATCGTTCTAAATAGCGTCCAAGATTCGATATTTTCGTTACCAACAACGCTTATCTTGACGTAATAAGTACCTGCGTCAACTGCGGAAGTAAATACCTTGTCGTAGTTATCGCTACCGTCGGTATTGTACATCCAAGATACGTTCATAGTAACGTTAGCGTCTTCCTTATCTACAAAGGATTGCGTACCGCTTGACGTTACGTTAAAGTAAATTTCGCTAACCGTACTGTTAATCGTGCCAGCTTCGCTTTCGTCCGTATTCTTATGAGTGAATTCGCCGTAAACGGTAACCATATCGTAAGTCTTATCTACGTTCTCGGTAGATACAGCGTGGAAGTTGTGCTCTTGACCGTTCCAAAGTATCTTGTTGATAACGATTTCACAAATTCCCGACCAACCTTCGTAGTTGTCGCTTTCTTCGATAGTCGCCTTAATATGGTATATACCTGCATCGGTTGCACCTTCGAATATCGTAGTATAAGTACCGCTTTCGCCTTTATAGTATTGATATACTACTTCGATATCGAATTCTTCGTCACCGCGTACGTATTGCAAGCTATCTACCACGCTATCGTTAACGGCGTTAGTCTTGTTAACACCTGCATAGTGAGTAAGGGTGTCGTAAGTTAGTTCGTATCCAACTAGATACAAGGTATCGAAGTTAGTACCAGTGCCGTTCCACTTAAGTTTTTCAATATTAATAACCGTAGTTGCGTCGAAACCGTCGTAGTTAACGTTCTCTTCAATCAACGCTCTGATATTATAAATGCCAGCGTTATAAGCGCCCGTAAACTCGGTATCGTAATCTCCGCTACCTACTTCGCCTAGGTAGTAAGTGTATTCGATAGGTATAACTAGATCGCCACCTGCAAGGGATAACGTTATGCTAGGTAGCATACTTGTAGGAACTTCGTCACTATCGTGCGTTACGCTAACGTAGTGCGTCTTGCCGTCGAAGGTGGTATTTAGTCCGCCTACCAAGAACAATTCTTTGTCATCCGTCCAAGTGATCTTGTTGATGGTAAGAACGGTAGTTTGCATCCAAGCATCCCAGTTGTAGCCGTCGCCACCGACGATTTCTGCCTTAACGTTGTAGATACCTGCGTTGTGTGCTACCGTGAATTCGGTATCGTAGTTGCCAGTACCCGTTACACCGAGATAATAGGTGTAATTGATGTTGAAGTTAAGGGTTTGACCGTTACTTAAAGTGGTGCTTACGCTCTTCAATAGTGCGTTAGGCTCGGTATTCTCCGTTCTGCTTGCAGAAATGAAGTGATCGAGTGCATCATACGTTATTACCTTACCGCCACCGTTTAGATATAGCGCGCCTAAGTTGCCACTTTCATTGTTCCACTTCAATCTCGTAATGGTAAGGATAGCGGTTTCGTTAAAGCCGTCGTAATTAGCCGTTGCATCAATCTTTGCGTTTACGTAATATACGTTAGCGTTAGTTGCGCCCGTGAACGCACTGCCATATACGTCGCTACCGTCGGTATTGAAGGTGTATTTTACGTTAATTACTAGCGTTCCGCCTGCAAGAACAACGTTTATCTTGTCATAAATTGCGGTATCGTCACTATAAACGGAACCAGTGGTTACGTTCATGAAGTGAGTTTCCGTATCGTAAGGCATGGTTGCGGAAATCATTTGAAGCGCGCCTATTTCGCCGTCTACGTACTCTAATTTGTTGATAACTAGAGTAGCTTCTTTTTCCCATTCGGTGTAGTTAAGTGCATTGTCGCCTTCAAGTTCTACTACTGCCTTCAAGTAATAAGTGCCTGCGTTGGTTGCGCTAGGTGCGCCGTCGAATAATTGATATTCTCCGTCAATATTCGTCTTGTAGTAATAAAGAATATTAGCGTCGCCGTCTTCACCGAATAGCGTTACTTCCGTCATAGGCGTACTGCTATATACGTCTACGGTATTTACGTATGCGGCGTGACTTAGCATATCGTACTTATAAACGCTACCTTGATAATAAAGTGCAGTTAGTCCGTTAAGTCCGAATACAGCCTTGTTGATAACGAGAGTTACCGTTGATTCATATCCTTCGTAGTTACCGTTGACTTCCTCTTCAATGGTGGCGGTTATCGTATAGATACCTGCGTTAAGTGCGCCGTTAAATACCGCTACGCTACTTGCTTCGCTACTTTCCGTTTGTTTGTAAGTATAGGTGTAGTTGATATTAAGGATAAGCGTTCCGCCTGCAAGGGTGAATTCTAGAGAATTGAGAAGTGAATTGCTCCATTCGTTAACTCTGCTTACGCCTGCATAATAAACGTTACTATCGTAGCTTACGGTGTTACCTACGTAGTAGAGGTTACCAAGCTGTCCTTCGTCGTTATTGAACTTGAGTTGTCCGATAGTAAGAACTGCTTCGCCTTCGAAGCCATCGTAGTTGTCGGTGCCTTCGATGATAGCTTTTACGTAATAAGTACCTGCGTTAGTCATTCCGCTAAATACCTTATCGTAGGTGTCGCTACCGTCGGTGTTATAGAAATACTTAACTTCGATAATCAACGCGTCGGTGAAGTAGCTTAATTCGTTAACGATTGCGTCCTTACCCTCGTCCTCGCTAGATACTGCTACGTAGTGCTTACGCATATCGTATAGTAAGGTAATATCGTTGATATATAGGTTACCTAGATGTCCTACTTCGTCCGTCCAAGTAAGTTTTTCTATTACTAACGTTGCAGTACCCGTCCAACCCTTGTTGTTAGTGCCTTCCGCTACGCTTGCGGTAACGGTGTAGGTGCCTGCGTTAGTTGCGCCCGTGAAGGGAGCGCCACCGATAGTGTATGTTACGGGTATAGTTAAACCGATAGATTGATAGGTTAAGCTTGCTACCATGTCGTCTACCCAAGTGCTACTTGCACTGCTTACGCCTACGTAGTGAGTACGGGTATCGTAAGTAATGGTTCTACCGGTTAGATACAACGAACCAAGGTGTCCTACTTCGTCTATAAATTCAACCTTCTTTATATCTAAGGTTACGTAACCTTCCCAAGGTACGTAGTTGATACTGATATCAGCGTCAGCTATTACGGTATGCGCGTAGATATAATAGGTGCCTGCGTTAACTACGCCGTTAAATACGTTGTCGTAATTGTCGCTACCGTCGGTGTTGTAGTAATATACGATACTTGCCTTGCCGTCGCCACTTAATAAGTTAGCTTCGGTAACTATGCTATCAACGTATCCTGCAGTAGTGCTTACCGCTACGCCTGCATAGTGTTGCTTACCGTCGTAAATTCTCGTCGTGCCGGTATAACTTAACGTAGTGAATCCTTCTACGTTAGCCGTATCGCCTTCAACGAATGATATAGGATTGATATTAAGCGTACCGCTTAACGTAATGCTGTTGTAGTTACCGTTACTATCGCTAATTACCGCGGTGAGATTATAGGTACCTGCATTCTTTGCACCCGTGAACGGTGCGCCTTGTACGTAGTACGCTATATTAGCAACGTCGGTAAGGTCGTTAGCTTCGATTAGGCTCATTCCGCTAGGTCTAATAGCGTAAGAAGTAACGATTTCTTTTGTACCAACTACGAATTTGTCGGTATATCCTAACGAGCCTGCATCTTTTGCGCTTACGTTAACGAAATACGTCTTGGTATCGTAGAATTGAGTGACGTTGCCTTCTGATATAAACTCAAAGTCGGTCAAGCTAGCGCCTAGGTCGTATTTTACCCACATGTCGGCCTTGTTGACCGTCAAGGTTGCCGTTGCAGTGAAATCATAGTAGTTAGCGTTAGTTACGCTAGCGTCTATTACGTAAGTACCTGCGTTAACTATTCCGTCTACGTCTTCTCCATCTATCGTATAGGATACCGAGCCTACGTCACTGTGGCTTGCGTTGGTAGAAGGACGAATGGTTAGCGTGCTTCCGCTGTCGGTACGAACTACCTTGTTTACGTTATCTTCGGTGATTACTAAGTAGTATGCTTTGCCGTCGTAAGTAACCGTTGCATCGGTGAAGAACATACTTTGCATGGTTGCTTTGTCGATAAACAATACCGCTTCCATAACGTCTTTTACGAAGTAGTTAGCATTATATGCGATAGCGTTAGCGTTAGAATTTTCGTTAATATATGCTTTTACCGTATAGGTACCTGCGTTAGTTGCGCTTACACCGCTGGCGTTGTTAACGGTATAATCGGAAGCAGGATTGGTGGTGATTACTTCGTATCTAACGTTGACGCTTTCGTTAAATTGCGTTACGTACTTATTGAGAGTAACGTTCTTAACCTTGCCGTCGTATACGGTGTTGAGTCCGTCGAATACTATTCCCGTAACGTCTACTCTAGCAACGATAATATCTACGCTTAAATCTAGTGCGTTGTAATCGTTAATTGCACTGCCGATAGCTTCGACGCGTGCTTTTACGGTGTAGGTACCTGCATTCTTAATGATAGTGTCGGTGAATACAGCATTCTCTACCGTCTTTTCGCTTGCGCCTGCAGGAACGAAGTCGTAAGTGTAGGTTACGTTAGCTACGTCCGAAGTATCCACGCCATCCGCTGTCAAGGTAAGCGTGCTTACTATTGCTTGTGCGCTTTCTATAGGTGTTCTGCTTACGCCGATTGAATAATAGCTGTTGGTATAATCGTAGTGACGAATATTGTCGCCGTCTATCTTTACGGTAGGCTCTACTAAGAATACGTCGGTAATATCGATTGCGTTTACGATTACGTTAACCGCGCTGATATTAACGGTGTTGTAGTTAGGATGACTTATTACCGCGCTTATTGAATAGGTACCTGCGTGCAAGATAGAATCAACGGTGTTACCGTCCATTACGTAGGTATATTCTACAGTAGCAATGTCGGTGCCGTTATCTCTATTGCTGATAGGTGAAACGCTTACGGTGTTGGTTCTATTGTTAGATACCGAAGATACTGCTCTCGTGTTAACGTTGAGATAATGTACCTTTGCATCGTAATTCCTCGTTTGTCCTACTAGATAGAAGGTATCGAAGTTAACGATATTGTGCATATCCGCTTTGTTGATAGTAAGCGTTGCGGTAAGTTCTTTGTTGTTATAGTTGTTATTAACAACACCGTTCTTCGTTGCGTTAATGGTAGCAACGATGTTATAGGTGCCTACGTCAGTTGCACCGTTGCCTTCTGCTCCGTTAATGGTGTAACCAATAGAAATTACGGTGCCGTCAAGTGCGTAGAATTGCGTGTAGTCGCCGTCTTGAGCGTTGACGGAAATACTATGTTCGGTCTTGTCGTAGGTTACTACTAGGTTATCGTCCGACATAGTGATTTCGTCACCGTTACTATCAAGAAGTTCTGCTTTGTTAATAACTAAAGTCTTCGTGGTAGTGAAGGTGTTGTAGTTGTTGTTCTCTTCGCCTACGGTAGCGGTAATGGTGTAGGTACCTGCGTCCATAGCACCGTTCTTAACTCCGCTAATTAGCGTACCGTCAACGGTGGTGATAGTGTAGTTAACGCTTACTTCGTCACCGATTTGGGTATCTACTACGTTACCGAGTACGGGAGTACCGTTGTCGCTAAGATTTAGATATTGCGTGGTTGCGTTATAGGTAGTAGTCAAACCAGCAAGCGAAACGTTGGTTATATCCGCCTTGGTAATGGTTAGATATGCGTTCTTTCTACCGCTATCAACCGAGTTAGAAACGGTTAGCGTATTGTAGTTACTATTGCTTGCCGTAGCGGTAATTGCGTAAGTACCTACGTTGATTGCGCTGTTATCGTTGTATCCCGGAGGAGTAATGGTATATACGATGGTAAGTAGTATACCGTGTTGGCTATATTGAGTGTTTACTTCGATAGCGTGTGCTTCGCCGTCGTATACGAAGTCTGCATCGGTAAGCGTTAGGCCTGTAATATCCGACTTAGTGATATTCCAATTCATCGTTTGACCGCTTACTACGTTATAGTTAGCGTTATCGATAGCGTATCTAGCTACGTAGCTTCCTACGTTGGTTGCGCTAGTGCCCGTTACCGTTGCGTTGAGATCGCTCTCTTCGTCGGTAGAAGCAATACCGCTTACTTTGTAGGTAATATTTACTTCTTCTGCGTTATAAACGGTGCTATAGTTGTTAACTACCGTTTCGCCAACGTACCAAGTAACGGTGATAGGTCTTTGCTTAATTACCCAGTCGTAACTTGCGTTGCTACCGATAATATAGTTACTATCGTTGATTACGATAGTCTTGCTGTAACTACCTGCATCTACGTTGCTATAAACGTAGGTGAATTTAGCTAAGGTCAACGTGCCGGACGTATAGGTATTAGCCGTATAACCGGTAAGTCCTAGCGTATCGCCGTTTACTACGTTGTCGATTACTACCGTACAGTCGTGGTCAAGTCCGTCATACGTGTTGTTTTCGGTGTCGTAAGTCCAAGTTAAGGTAAGAACTCTTTGGTTAATAACGCCGTTGTTGTAAGTAATTACGTCCTTACTGAATTCTTCTACCGTGCCGTCTGCACCGAACTTATAGTTAGCGGTATCTTCGCTATCGCCTAGGCTATAAGTGATTAGCTTATTCGTGCCAACGTTCTTATCTTGATATTGTGCGGTAACTGCTAAGGTATCGCCTTCAAGAATATCCGCACTCTCGAACGTGAATATTGCGTTAGTCGTACCGTCGTAGGTCTTGGTGTTGTTGAAGGAAAGAATTTCTATACCTTTTTTATAAATAGTACAAGGTACGCTAGTGGTTTCGTTGCCGTCGATAACAACTCTATAGTTGCTTACGAAGTTGCTATCACCGCTTAGCGTAAAGGTAATAGTTCTGTCGTTAGGTACGCTTGATGCTTCGATACTGCTATAAGTAGCGGTTACCGAAACGGGTGCAGCCGCCAAAATACTGCCTTCTTCTATGATGTAATCGGTAAAGGATAGAACTTTATCATATACCTTATCGTACTTACCGCCATCAATACTAATGGTCATTTCTTTTTGAAGAATTTCGCCTTCTACAACGTATCCAACGACTTTAGTTGCACCACTAACAAGTTCTAGATAGTAGTTGTTTGCATCGCTACCGCTTACGGTGAAGGTAAGGTCTTGCTTGCCGTAGTCAACGGTTTCGAAATCTGCTTCGATAGTAACGTTGTTAGCATTAACGATACCCGTGTTATTTACGTTATCAACCGCGCCTACCGTGTAATAGGTGTAGTCGGTGGTGGTATCGTATACTTTCGTCCAAGTGCCCTTAACTAAGGTATCGGTGACGATTATCTTTCTCGTATTGATAGTCAATTCGAGAGTGTAAGTATCGTAGGTGTTACCGTTGTAGTTACAGTCGGTGTCACCGCCCGTTGCATTGAAGGTTGCGAACTTGATAGCATATTCGCCCGCCGATCTTATTACGGTGTTGTTTACGTATTGTGCGTAAGTGTATTGTGCACCGTTGATAAGAACCATGATTTCCGCTTCACTTATACCTTCTAGCGTGATAGGCGTGCGGTAATAACTGCCGTCGAAGACTTTTTCTGCGCTTCCTTGCGGATTGTCAACTGCTATACCACCGGTAGCCTTGTTTACTACGTAGTTAAGTACGTACATCTTGTTGTCGGCAGTCGTTCTTGCCGTCCAAGAAGTTAATTCGCTTCCGTCAATGGGGCTTAGTAGTGATGCACCGGTGGACTTGGTACCGGAGAAGTACTTGGTATCGCTGTATCCGGTGTCCGCGCCGTCGAATACGAAGTTATTTGCATCGCTTCCCGTTAGTTGTAATTCTACCCAGTATGTACCTGCGTTAGCACCGCCTCTATCGGAAGCGTACTTAGCGTTAGCGCCTTCGTACCATTGGTGATCGTGGTTATGGTCACCGCTAGTAGGAGCGTGTTCTAGTCCGCAAGAGCATAGACCGTAGTAGTAATAGCTAAATCCTAAGGTAGAGCCGTTAAGAACAGCATCGTTATCGTCCTTAGTCGCGGTGAACGCGTGGTGTAAGTCGTATACGTTAGTGCCGTTTACGTAAGTGTTGTAAGTTAAAGTGGTTCCCCACGTGAACGCGGTAGACGCTACGTCAACCCAACTGCTTCCGTCGTAGTAAGAAGTATCGTGCGTCCAAACGATCATGTTAAGACCGATTACGTAAGGCGTGATACTAAACGTTGCCGTCTTATCGTTAAGCGTATAGTTGGTCATGCTTCCGTCAAGCGTTGCCGTGAAGGTGTAAGAACCAACGTTGCGTGCATTTAGACTTGCTACGTTAGTGGTATACGCTATTTCGTCGGTAGCGACTTTATTTTCAAAGTAAATACCGAATTCTGATTGTTCTCTATTAGTTGCGTCGTAAATTACGCTATTGGTTGCTATACGTAAGTTGATTACGCGCTTGGTTATCGACCAAGAAGCAAGGCTTACTTCGTTAGGTAGCGCGTAGTTGGTGTTGCTTATCGCGCTAACCTTCGTATTGGTGTAAGTACCTGCGTTAACTTGGCTGTTGTTGCTTACGGTTAAGGTACAAGCGTCACCGCTTACCAAATTAGTAGCAACCGCGCTTATTACGTGTGCGTTGCCGTCGTAAACGGTGGTTAAACTTGCGTTATTGTCAAGTTTCCAGCTGAATGCTACCGTTTTCTTGGTGATAGTGTAACTTGCATTTAGGTTAGATGCAGGAAGTGCATAGTTAGAACTACCTACGTCTACTACGCTTGCGCTATAAGAAGCAACGTTGCCGTCTACTATCCTTACGTTCTTCGATACGAATGAAAGTGTTGCTACGTAGCTCGTTCCTGTAGAAGTACCCGTACTGAATACGTCGGAAACGGGTTTTTCACCATTGGTAGAAACGGTTAGGTTAACGTTATCACCGCTTATTACGTTGCTTACGTTCATAACCGTGCCGTGTTCTTGTCCGTCGTAAACGGTGGAAGAGCCGTTGTTCGTCCAAGTGATGCTTAAAGTACGCTTAGCAATAGTCCACTCGCCCGAATTGTCACCGTCGGGTAAGTAGTAGTTACTGTTGGGATTAACCTTGATTGCGCTTACCTTTACGTTATAACCGCTTGCTAGATAGTTAACGGAAGTGAAGTTATAGGATACGCTGTAGTAATCTTCGTTATAAACTTGTGCGCTACCTCTTGTAGGCGTATTGGTGTAGTTACCTACGAAGTTAATTTCTATCACGTTCTTATCAGCGTCTACTACGTTACCGATAACTACCGTTACGCCGTGTGCTTGTCCGTCGTATACGTAGCTACTGCCGTCGTTGGTTACCGATACGGTTAGCTCTCTTTGGTTAATGATAGTACCCGTGCTTCCTTCGGGGGATAGAACGTAGTTATAAATGCTTGCATAGCTTGCGTTAGCGTGAGTTGCGTTTACCTTCTCTATCGCCGTAATAAGAACGTCGTAAGAGCCGTTATTTACCGAAGTGAATAGATATTCACCGTTGCTTACAGCGGTGGTTCCGCCTACTATACCCTTGTTTACGTAGGTGTTCTCTGAAGTGGTAAGAACGAGAGTTTCGCCACTTACTATTCCGTCTACTACTAGTTTTATACCCTGTGCAGTGCCGTCGTAGATACCGCTATTGGTGTCTAGTGCGGTGTAAGTAAGGGTAACTGCCTTCTTAGCAATCGTCCATAGTCCCGTAGTAGATGCAGGAAGTGAATAGTTATTATTTCCGTTGTTATATGTATTGATAGAAGCAACGGTTGCTCTATAAGAAGCACTGCTTATTGCGTAGAAGTTAGAGGTATAAACTCCGTTGTTACCGTCGTAGGTTACCGTTACGTTACCGCAAGGAGCGTCCGTCTCTATATTGAACTTAACTACGTCGGTAGGTACTATTCCGCTTATGGTAAGGGTGATGCCTTGTTCTTGACCGTTGTAAGTAAAGGAGCCTGCCGACCAAGATACCGTGAGTTGCTTCTTAGTGATCGTCCACGTGTGATTTAATGCACCGTTTGAGGTGGATAACTCGTAATTAGCGTTATCTACAGCTACTACTTCCGCTACGTAGGTGCCTACCTCGTCCGCTACGTTAACTCTGCTTTCTGCAGGTACGTTTGCATAAGTAAGGTTGATCGTATCACCGCTTACACGGTTATTAACGGTGGCGGTAACGGTATGAGTATTGCCACTACCAGCGTATATGAAGCTATCGTCCGACCAAGTCAAATCACTTGCGGTAATTAGACGCTTGTTGATAGTCCATGCAGTAGAGGAAGTTTGGCTTCCGTTAAAGTAATAGTTAACGTAATCGTTAGCTAAAATATTAGCGGTAGCGGTATAGGTACCTGCAAGAACTGCCGAGTTACGCACGCCCGCGCCCGTATCATTAATATAGTTAATAGATACTGCTTTGACAGATTCTACACCAGTCTTACTAATCGTGTAGCCGTTGACCGTTGCCGTTACTGTATGAGTAGATCCGTCGTATCTAATATTAGCGTTGCCCAGCGGAGTGGTGTTATAGTACCATACCGCGGATACGTTTTGCTTGTTTATAATCCATTCTTGCGTTACGTTAGCAGGAAGTTTGTAGTCGTTATAGCCACGGCTATCTACTACCGCGCTTACGCTAGTGGTATACGTGCCTGCACGAGTGCCCGTATCGCCTGAATAGTTAAAGCTTACGTACGCGCTATCTGCACTTATTACGCCCTTGTTGCCGCTAACGGGTGCTGCCGTAGGTATTACGCTTCTTTCTAGCATAGCGTAAGTCGTCGCATATCCAGTCCAAGCGAGCTTAGTATTGTTAAGAGTAGTAGCTAAACTATCGGTTACGTACGTGATAGTAGCTTCTCTTTGTTGAATGGTGAAGTTCTTTTGTAGATTGCTACCGAGTGCATAGTAGACGCTTTCTACGTTAGGCGCGGTTGCGTCGGTTGCAGTAATCAATATCGTATACGTGCCTGCGTGTACCTTTTGTGTGAAGGTATATACGTAGGTATCAAAGCCGTCTGTGGTGCTCTTGCTGTCGTAGCTGAACTTAACGTCTATGATTTCGCTAGTGTTTACGTCGGTAATTGTTGCGGTGAACGCTACCTTGTCGCCACTTACGATATTGCCGATAGTAACGGTGAGGCCTTGACCTTGACCGTTGTAGATAAATTCTATATCGTTCCAGCTAACGGTTACCGTACGCTTTGCAATTTCCCAACTTACCTTGCGCGTTGCTTCGGAGCCGAGCTTGTAGTTCAAATAAGCCGTACCCTCACCGCTTATTGCGGTAACGGTAGTTACTAGACTGTTGCTAGCTACGATAGCGGTGTTGCCCGTACCTTGTGCGCCGCTAACCGAGTAAGAATCGCCGTCGGTAGTAGCGTAAGTAAGGGTAAGCACGGTGCTATCAATGATACCCGTAGGCGTTGCAACAACGTATTTGTTCGTGCCGTCGTAAACGAATGCTTCGCCCGTGTAATCCCAGTTAAATCCGATTACCTTTTGAGTAATAGCAAAGCTACCGCTTAATCCACTTGCGGGAAGTGCATAGTTGTTGCTACCGTTGTTAGTGCTTGCTATGCTGTTTACCGTTGCAGTATAACTACCTGCGTTAACTCTCGTTACGTTGAAGTCGATAGAAGTAGCAACGGTGGAAGTAACTACGGTGGAATTATAAACTGCGTATGCGTTACCGCTTACCGCACCATTGGTGGTGTAGTAATAGCCGTTAATTGAATAATTAATGGTTATCGTATCGGTACTAATTAAATTGCTTACCGTTAGTTTGATACCTTGTGCGTTGTTATTGAATATCAAGTTGGATGCGGTGCCAAAATTAATGCTTAACGTACGCTTGTTTATAGTCCAATTAATAGATAACTTATCGTATCCGCTCTCACCACTAGTGGGTAGACGGTAGTTAGCCGAAGGCGTACAGCCACTTATGGTCGCGGTATAGCCACCTGCGTTAGTCGCCTTTGTTACGTTAGTATAGGTAAATGATACGGGATAACCTGCTACTACGTTGGTTGCGGTAGCGTTAACGGAATGCTCGGTACCGTCGTACATAAACGCCGATACGTAATCCCAAGTGATACCTACCGCGCGCTTGGTGATACTAAATGCAGAGTTACTTGCGTTAGCCGTTAGCGAATAGTTGGTGTTAGCAACGGATGCAACGTTGTTCGTGCCACCGCCTACGCTAGCAATATTGATATCGCCTACTACGTAGTTACCTACCACGATAGAACGGAATTGATAGGTAGAATTGGTAAGTTGAGTTACGTTACCTACTATTCCGCTGTTTGCATAGTTGTTAGAGCCGATGCTCAATACGATATATTCATCGTTAATTATATTACTTACCGTTACGTTAACACCGTGACTGTTGCCGTCGAAGATAGCCGTAGCATTTGCTTCCGTTGCGCTCCAAGTAAGCGTTACGTTACGCTTAGCAATCGTCCATTGAGTGGTGGTAATACTCATGCTATAGTTCTCGTTAAGCGGATAGTTAGTCGTATCGTCGCTTAATGCAATACTTAACGTATAATCACCCGCTTTTACCGACTTAATGCCACCGCTTGCCGTTCCGTCAACGATATTGAGTGCTTGATAGGTGTTACCTGATACGAATGATGCTCCGCTACTGAATACCGTGCCTAAATTGCTCAATCCCGTAGTCGAGCCTACTTCTCTTGCCGTCAAGGTGGGTACGAAACCTATCTTGTCGTAATTACCGCTACCGTCGTCGCAGATACCGGAAATGGTGAATTGTACGCATTCTTGTGCAATTCCGTTATAGATAAGTCCATTTACGGGCGTGAGAGTTACGGTAAGTTCTCTTGCAGAAATCGACCACGCTAGATTTACCGTAGAATCGGTAGGAAGCTTGTAGTCGTTGTTGGGGTTAGAGCTAAAGCCCGTTACCGTTGCGGTATACGTGCCCTTCTCGGTAGCAACGTAGTTAGAAAGGATAAGTTTTACGTTGTCGCCTGCTACGGTGTTGCTTACTATTGCCGTTACGTAACGGCTTTCACCCGTATAGATAGTATTGAAGTTACTCCAAGAACCTGCGTCGGTACCCCATTGGATAATAGCGGTACGTTGAGAAATAGCGAACGAACCGCTTAAACCGCTAGCGGGTAATGCGTAGTTAGTGGAAGATAGTGCGCTATAAACGTCACCAGTCTTAGTATTAGCAATCGCTACGCTATAAGTACCGTAGTGAGTTGCGCCGAAAGTCTTACTTGCCGTTATTGCATTTTCGGTAGAAGTTACGCTACCTGCACCTACTGCGGGGCTAACCGCGCTTGCGTTAGAACAAGTATAGGTGTAATCAATGCTGATTACGTCTTCACTTACTATGTTGCCTACCGTTAGGTTAAGACCGTTTTGAACGTTTCCGTTATAGATAAGTCCGGTAGTTGAATTGTAAGTAATGGTTAGGACTCTTTGATTAATGGTGTATAAGCTGCTTCCCGAAATAGCAACTTTGTAGTTGCAAGCATATTTTGCGTAAGCATCGGTAGTACCGCCTACCTTTGTTACGGTAACAGCGCCTATTGAGTATGCGCTAACTGCGTTACTTACTATTCTTACGTCGGTAGCTTTGAAAGGATAATCGGCGTTAGTGGCGGTCAAACTAGTGGTAGCGTTAAATAGGTTGTCACTAATAGCAAGAACTACCTTGCTTGCATCGTTAGCTGCGATACCGCTTACGTTCATGGTGACGCCTTGTTCTTCACCGTTGTAGATAGCAGAATTACTACTACCTGAGTAGGTAATCGTCAAAGTCTTTTGTCCTACTACTATGGATAGGGTGAGCGTTCCGCTTTCGCCTACGTAGTAGTTATCGTTGTTACTCTTAATGGTAATTGTGTATTTACCTACAGCCTTTATGTTGAAACTAATTTCTCTACTTGCACTTCCGCTTACGGTGGTTATTATTCCACTACTGTTTGCAGTAGCCGTAGGTGAAGTAGAATAACTAGTATCAGCAAGAGTTAGGCTATTGCCTGCAATGCCGTTAGTTGAGTAAGTAACGGTATGGATAAGTGCAAGAGTATCTGCAGAAATAATATCTGCGATAGTTAGTATACTTGCTTGAACCGCACCGTTGTAGGTTAAGTTAGAAATATAATTCGTACCAAAGCTTGCGCTTAAATCGCGTTTTTGGATAGTATAAGAAGTTGCGTCCGCAGTTACGTTAGAAGTAAAGGTATAGTTATCAACCTTAGCTTGTCCACCCTTGATTGCGCCTAAAGTAACGCTACTTACCGTATAAGCGGTTACGTTACCACCACTTACAAGAACGTTCTTCGAACGGAAGGTATATCCGCCGTTAGATACGCCGTCTACGTTATAAAGGGTGTTGGTTTCGTAATTGGTATTGACTACTAATACCGCTTTTTCACTGCCTTGTAAGCCTGAAAGCGTAGCGTCGATACCGTGGTTAGCGCCATCGTATTCAGCACTACCTTTACCTGCCCAACTAATAGTAACCGTTGCCTTATTTATAACGAATTTTGCATTAGTTTCGGTAAGGTTTGCGCTGAAAGAGTAGTTATTTACGTCCGAGAAGGTGTGTCCCGATACCGAAGAAATGCTTACAGCCGTTACGTTGTACGTACCTGCGTTAATTGCGCTGAAAGTATAGGTTCCGTTGCTTACGCCACTAGCGTTGTTGAGGGTATTGGTTACGTAGGTGTTAGTTACGCTAAATACCGCCTTGTCGCTACCTTGTAGACCTGCTACCGTTGCCTTTACGTCGCTATAAGTACCCGACTTATAGGTTACTGAAGAGTTACCGCCTGCCCAAGTCAAACTTACGTTGCGTTTTGCAATAGTGAAGTTAGAAGAAGTGGTGGTTAACGAATAATTTACGTAACTATCGGTGTCAGCAGTAAGTGCAACGCCAGTTATATTGTAATAACCTGCCTTTGCACCCGTGAACGAGTAAGTAACGGAAGTAGAGCTTGCCGTCAAAGCAACGTTGGTTGCGGAATTAGTTACGGTAGGACTTGCACCGCTATTAGTTAAGCGAGAAGCCATTGAAGAATCTACCCAATCGGTATATTGATAGCTTACGTTGATTACGTCGCCCGATACCGTATTAGACAAGGTAAGAACTTTACCCATAGCGGTAGCGGAATATACACCACTTGCGTTAGTGAACGCGCTATCGTTAGTCCAAGTTGCCGTTAACGCGCGCTTATCAATAATAGTAGTGATAGCATAGTCGCTCCACGATCCATCGGTATAAATTTGACTACTACCGTTAATAACTTGGCTTGCGTTGCTGAATTCGTAGTTCTTAACGTCGGGATAAGAACCGCCTTCTACGCTATAAATTCCACTGATTATGAACGAATAGCTACCTGCGTTAATTGCGTATAGATACTTCGTTCCGTTAGTTAATCTCGTGCTTTGGCTGATTATTCCTGCATCGGTATAATTGTTCTTCGCGGTAGTTACTAGTACGTTTTGTTCTCCTATTACGCCCGAAAGGGTTACCGCAAGACCTTTCTTCGTGCCATCGTATGCCCCTGCGTTGTAACTAGCAACTTTGCCCGATGCCGTCAACGTCTTACCGCTTACGCTAGGCGCGTAGCTAAATACCAATCTTGCGCGAGAAACTTGAACTTTGCCGGTAGTTACTTCGCTTACTGCACTGCTAGACGCATTGACGAGTTTGTAATTACCCATATTGTTGCCGAATGCAACGGTGATTACGTAATCGCCTGCTTTCGCAGCGTCGTAATTTTGGTTAATAGTGCCCGTACCGCTAGGATTGAAGGAAAGCGTACTCGACGTAGGCGTTAGTCCACTATTAGCCATAGCGGTATAACTGCTACCACTTGAATAGGTGCCATAGTATGCGCTTACGGTAGTGTTGGTTAGGTTGATCGTAGTACCGCTGATAGCACCGCTAACCGTCATCTTAGCGATGGTTTGTAACGTGTCGTTATAAGATTTTGAATAGGTTGTAAATTGAACCTTTAGTTGCTTTTGGGTAATCGTCCAAGCTCTGCTCATTACTGCAGAATTGTCTAGCTTGTAGTTGTTGTTGGGGTTAGTACCAATACCGCTTACGCTTGCTGTGTAGCTTCCTACTACGGTAGCTGCGTTACCGCTTACCGAAAGAACAACGGTATCACCCGCTACGACGCCTGAATTTGCGTTACCTGCAACGGCAGAAGGCGTTGCGGATAAGGTAAATTCGTGATTCATATACACTACCGAATAAGCGGTGGTGGTGTAGTTAGTAAGAACGTAATCGCCTGCTACGTATTCGTATTCTGCTTGTACGTCGCTACCGTTATATTTGTAGCCTTGCCATAAAATAGCTATAGGTCTTTGCGTCACGGTGTAGCTTGCGTTACCGCTTACGCTTACGGTATAGTTACCTACTACGCCGTAGGTTCCTACCGTTCCCATGCCTGCAAGGGTGGTAGCAATAGCTAAAGTAGAACTACCGCTATTCTTACGTGTAAAGTTATAATCGCCGTTACCTATTGCCGTGCTCGACGTGAAACCGCTGTTTTCGTAAGTATTGGTGGTTACGTTAAGTTTTACTGTTTCTCCACTTACTATTCCGCTCACTGCTGCTTTGAGCGCGTGATTCGTTCCGTCGTAGACGCTTGTTCCACTTCCCGTCAAAGTAACGGTTATGGTCTTCTTACCAATCGTCCAAGAGGACGAAGCGGAGGTTAGCGAATAGTTAGTCATGCTACCGCCAAGAGATACGCTAATAGTATAATATCCTGCCTTTGCCGAAACGAAGGTTGTGCTTCTCGTAGTAGTACCGTTAGTCGTACCTAAGGTAAGAGTAGTGCCAGAAATGCTTGCGCCCGTTATTCCACTCTTCATGCCTAAGCCCGAGCCACTGAGTGCGGTGCCTTTTCCGCTATCGGTATAAGCGTTGGTGCTTACGGTAAGAGTTAGGCTATCGCTAGCAACCATGTTAGTTATAGAAAGGGAAAGCATGTCTTGTAAAGCACCGTTATAAATCTTACCACTGCTAGGTGTGAGCGTAAGAATTAATTCGCGCTTAACTATATTCCATTGTTTATGATAAGTATGAGAATCGGTATGCGTGCTTAATCTACCGGGTAGGCAATAGTTAGCAGAACCCGTTCCGCTAAATCCCGTTATCCACGTTACGTAAGAGCCAACGTTGGTTGCCGAGTACGCTACCGTTCTTCCATTCGTAGAAGTACAGGTAGAACATGCAGTACCGCTTGCATAAGTAAAGGTTAGAGAGTCACCGCTGAATACACCACTTATCGTAGGCGTGTACGTGTACGCACTACCCTTATAAGTATAGCTGGTAGTTCCCGGCCAAGATACCGACAATTCGTATTGTTGGATAGTAAACGTTGCGCCATAATCTTCCGCACCTAATTGATAGTTGTCCCCTGCTCCCGTCAGTTCAACGGTGTAAGTACCTGCGTTAGTCGCTTGGAAAGATTGCGTACCTTGAGTGTAAGATACGTTAGAACCCGATCTCGGCGTGAACGCCATGCTAGTATCGACCGAATAAATCTTGTTTGCAGGAAGGGTGGGTTTTAATGCGGTAGCAGGCGTATTACCTACCGCGTAAGTTGCAGTATAGCTAACGGCAATAGCTACGCCAAAGCCTTTTCTTGCATAGGTATATACGTTGTTGCGCGTAGCGGCATTACCGCTATAAGTAAAGTCGGTGGTTGCACTGCTTACCGTGCCGTCGAAACTTCTCCATGCATTATCGAGAGTAATAACCGCGGGTAAAATCTTCCAACCGATACCCGTACCGTTGGTTAGACGGTAGTTATCGTTGGCGATGGTTACTTCCATCGTATAAGAACCAGCGTTAGTTTGCTTATTACCGCTATAAACACAACCACTAGCGCTTCCGAAAATGCTTTCGAATTCCTCTCCGCCTACCGAAAGAACGGAATTGTCGCTCTTCTTCGCTTCTACAACGGTGATAGTCCAAGATAGCGCGATATAGTTCACTTCTAGCGCGTCACTCGTCGTCAATACGTAGTTAGCGTTAGCTGATACGTCGAAAGAACCCGGTGTGAATAAGAATTTAGTAATGGTTACGCTCTTACGATAGATTTCGAAACTCATAGTGAGATTCGTACCCGTGAGAGTATAGTTGGTATTGTTAACCAATGCTATTTGACATTGATAGGTATTAACGTTTTGCTTTATGAAGTAGTCACCAATGGTGTAAGTGGTACCTGCCGTATTTTTTGCTCTCGTCTTCGTTGCGGAATTAGAACCAGTAATCGTACAAGTAAAGCTTACGTCAACTAACGGATCGGCAGCGATAAGATTGTTGATAGTTGCCTTTAGACCTTGATTTACACCTTTATTAAATTCGTAGCTTTGTGCTTCGCTAACCGATGCACCACTTCTATAATCTGTCCAGCTTACGGTAAGTGCACGCTTTGCAATCGTGTAAGTTGCAGTTTGGCTAATGCTGTAATTCGTACCCGTAGGTGTGCCGTAAATGGTAGTGTCGTCCAATAGACCGCTTGCGTCTTGCGTTATACCCGAGAAGTTAACGGTATAGACGCCTGCATTACGTGAGGTAAAGGGATAATTTTGTCCTGCCGACACTGCCGTCGTGGTTGCTATTCCGTTAGAGCCGAAATTACTTGTGTAACTAACCTTTACTTGATCGGCATTACCGCTTTGAGCAAGTCCGTTGAATACTATGTTGAGTCCGTGAGCACTTGAGTCATACGTTACGTTAGTCGCGCCGTTATTGTTGCTCGTGCTTATGGTAAGAGCCTTAGCGTTAATCACCCAAGACTTGGTATAAACGGTGTCACTCTTGAAATAATAGTTAGCGAGTGCAGTATTGCCGTATGCCTTGAAAGAAAGAGTGACGGAATAAGATCCAGCATCCGTCATCGTTGCAGAAGAGCTACTGCTACTTGCAGTAAGCGTAGCTAATTTGGTTGAAGAATGGTATGCTTCTATCGTGCCCGCATTAGAACCATTGATTGCAACTAGACCATTAATTTGATACGTCCAACCGTGCGGATTACCGTCAAAAGTGTAAGGAGAGTTACCCGTCCACGTAATGGTCAGTTCTTTCTGTTGAATTTCGAATAAATTAGGAATTGTGTAAACTAAATAATCTCCACTTGCTTCCGAAGTGATCTTCAAATTATCGTCGGTAGCGTCTTCGCTATAAATATTACCGCTACCCGACATACTACCGTCGTAACAGTTAATACCTTGCAACGATAAATTATAGTTATTGAGAATATAAGTGTTAACTTGACTTTCGTAGAAGTACTGCGGATACTGTCCAACCACCACGGGCGCGGTCCCACCGTTAGGCGTGATACTTAGCGCGCTAGCAAAGGACTCGTTGAAGTTGGTAAAGTCCGTACCCTTCATTCCGGCTACGTCTACGTACCACTTGTCCCCTGCCCAACCGCTTTGGTCGTTATTAAACACCGACTTCGTCTTGTCGGTTGCGCCGAACGTCTTGTAATAATACAGTAGCGTTACTACCGCGTTCTCTTGCGTTACGGTAAAGGATAGTCCGTCGCCAGTAACTAATTTTCTCGTGTCGGTGGTAGACGTCGTGTCCTTCCAGTAATAGTTAAGATTCTCATCGCCTGTAGACGTAGACGTACTACTTGCACTATATTTTAGGATATACATCGAAGTGATGTTATACTTACCTGCATCCCTTATCTTGGTCGCGTCATAATAGGTATTGTCACTCGTGTATACACTTCTTCTTGCGGTGAACGCACTTGCAGGTGCGCCGAGTTTTACTCCGCCGTAGCCCTTTATCGTGCCCTCATGATACCACGCTACGTCCGAACCACTTTCGGTACTGAATATCGTAGACTGTGTGCCCGCAGGCGCGGATACAGTATAAATATCAGCAAGGTTAACTTCGTTACCATCATAAACCTTGTTTTGCGTAGTAAACTCAAAAGTAAGCGGAATGGGTTTAATAACCGGATAAACTTTGTTATCGTTACTTCCAGTTGCTGACGAAGCACTGATAAGCTGTTTATCGCCTACCTTGACTATCGCGTAAGCAATAGCGTAGTAGTACATTCCTTCGTCATAATACGATGCCGCAACGTCATAAATGCGGTTGTATTTTTCTGGGAACGAATATAGTCCATCGCTGTAATTAGAAGCTGTGAGAGCATTGAAGTGGAAAGGCGTAACGCTAGTGCTACTAGGTACGAATACTACGTCGTACGCAACGGAAATAGCCGATGTCGTATCGCTCATTCCTACAGTAAGCAATGAATCAAGATCAATATAACCGCTACCATACGTAATCTCGGTAGGATTAGCGGTGATAGATTTTATTTGCGGTGCGTCTAGCGTCCACTTCAAATATCTTATAAAGCCCGTCGTAGGTGCAGCAGCGTGTGTTGCCGTAATCGAGGTCTCCGCCGTACCGGTACATGCTTCCGCTTTGTACCAACCAGCCGCCGAGAAGTTATCGTCGCTGTTAGGATTGTTAATATGGCTGTCAAGATAACTAGCGTTCGTACCGCTTGCTTTATCATTCAGGGATGATAACGTAACCGATGCGCCAGATGCAGCATAGGTGGGCGCACGGACTAGAGTAATCTTGTTCGACGTGCTTATTTTGCTATTCTTTACGTAAGCACTCTTTTGGTTATCGGCAGTAATACCCGCGACAGTACTACCACAGAAATAAACGTCGTACGTAGGAATAACGAAGTTTTCTTTAACCCAAATTCCCGTAAAGGTAGTGTCTGCACTTACGGTGGTTGTAGAACCGGAAGCATAAACCGCACCGCTACTGCTTTGCCATGCGACAAAACGATAACCGTCTACAGTCCAATACGATGCCGCGGGCAAATAAACCGTTGCGCTAGTTGAGGTACTGCTACAAACGGTCTTCCTATAATAACTAGAATCTGAACTATCACCACTTGCATATCCTCTCACAAAAGTTACGTCTCTATTATACGTAGACTGCGACGTCGGACGTGTCATGTTATACGTTACCGTTATCGTTACCGCTCGGAAATACGTTGTAGCAGACCCCTTATCGCCCAGTGAGTAACTTGTCATGTAATTATAATTCAGCTTGATATCCGAATTATCCCTATCCTCATAATAGAAAGTTGTGTAAGTATAATTCGCCGTGCTTGATGCGGTACTTGAAGTGGAGCCTCCGCTGAACCAGTTAGCACCAATAGAACAAGACGTTGACGGTCCAGTATAACCTTGAGTCTCAGTACCTTTATAAAGAATATATGTCGAAGACGAACTAGCCTTATACTCCGTCGTATGTCCACCGCTTGCGCTAAGTGAAGTGTAATTCTTGTCCGATTGCGCTATTTGTACCGTTACTTGACAGTAATAAGTTCCATAGTTGTTCTTGATTAAGTTATATAACTTGGTGTTACTCAAATCAACAAAACCACTTTGTCCGTTAGTCTTTTGTGAAAGTGTCGTTGTATATGTTTTGCTCGTATACCCAGCATAGAACGTCAAATTTGAATCGTCACTGGTTGTTATAGTCATCTTAAGATTCGACCTTCCAGAATCAGTGTACCATCCAGTGAATATCTGACTGCTCGTTACGTGATTTAGTCCGTTAGGGAAAGATTTGGCAGGTATTGAAGTACCTACGATATAATAATCGAAGCCGTCCGTAGGCGTTACCTTGGTTCCGCTTGAATTATACCAAGTGACCGTTCTTTGCACAGGAACGTTTTTTACTTTCCAACTACTGAAGATATAATAGTCACCACAACAGTACCTTAACTTATAGGATAACGAAGAAATGTAATCTAGTGCTACCGTTACACCGGTAAGCGGCCCAGTTGTATAGTATGCATATACTCCTGCTAAGTCGTATGGGTAAGTTGCAACACCGCCGTTACTGCCGTTATATCCAGAGAAAGCATTGTAATCTATGGTTACGTCTAGATACGGAGTATTCGCTATATCGGCACTCTTTACACCAAAGACAGCCTTACCCGTGGGTGTATTACTGGTAGAAACAGACGAGTCTAACACGCCGTTAGCATCCTTATCTGGGTTGATATCAAGGTAATTAAGACCACTTGCAGTATTCTTTATCGAATACGTAGTATAGTTACCGGTATACGTCATCGCACCCGTGATCTGGTTGCCTGCTATTTGACCGCCGTCACCGACGCTACTAGGTCCGTTACCGCTATTCTTAGTCCAACCAGCAAAACTTCCCGAGCTAGTAAGTAATGTACTCGCTGCGGGAATGTTGTAGTTGTTATCGTAATAAATCGTCGTTTTTATCGACGTACCGCTCGCCGTAAAGCCAGTTATACTCGATTTGAACGTCCCTCCATCACCAGGATTAAGAGTGAGCGTATACCCGTTAGGCTCGTAATACGCTCCAAAATATCTACCGGTACCACTATAAGTGCTAATCAAATTCGCTATATTAACCGTAAGCGATGCACTGCTTATAGACGTGAAATTTGTCGTGCTAGCCGTTTGACCGCTTGCTCCGTGATAAAGAACGGGCGTTGAATAATAGTTAACGCTTGACGCTGCTATTGCAAACGAAGAATTATGCTTTGAGAATATGTATTCCTTGTAGTTATCCTTGTTGATTGCAGCGCTATTGACCTTAACCGAGTTGTATAGATTCGCTCTATTACCTGCTTTACCCGACGTAGTAGGAGTAATAAGTCCAACGTTAATGGTAGGCGCTTTTAGCTTTATCTTAAGAACGCCCTTTTGGACGAATAAGTTTCTATCAACCCAAGAGAACCAACCGTTACCACCGTGTCCACAGGTGGTGAATGCTCTAATATATTTTTTGTCAGCTTCTGCAGCAGTCTTAATATCCGATGCAGAACTAATAGATGCGCTTACGTCGTGATTCGACGCACCCTTACCACCAGACGTATTACCGCTCTTGTTAAGCGGATTGTACTTATTACCACTTTTGTATTGGTAAGAAGACGTAGCCATCTCTACGTAAGCAGCATACTCGTACGTAGTACCGGTTTCGCTACCTACGTTAGCGGAGAACTCAATGCTTGATACAAGACCAAGTTTCATTAATTCCAACAAATTGGCGGGAATCTCTATGTTAGTAACGGTGTACATAATAACGTAGCCCGTTGCTAGGTTACCGCCGTCAGTATACCTTCTACCCCTCGTACCGTAGTTAACGTAGGACGGTGATACGTCACCATCGTCATCCATCGCTACCCAACAGCTATAACTGTTAGCAAGGATGTCGTACGAGAACGTGTATTCATTCGTTGTTCCTGGATTTGTCGGATTGATATCGTCTCCATCTTCAAAACTGCCGCTTATATCGCCTATGGTAGTTTGAGTGTTAAAATTCTCTTTGTAATCTGCATGCGCTACGTTACCGCTACTTTCTATTGCTGAATCACCTAAGAAAGACAATGGGGAATCTGCCCTTTGACCGAGGGTAATAATGGCAAGAGTTCCTAAAAATACAAAAATAGACGCGATCAGCAGCGCGATCAACGTCTTAACTCCTTTTAGTCTAAAATTGTTCTTTCTCTCAGTCGTTGTGTTCATAGGTCTTCTCCGTTCCTATCGGTGTCTTTTTGTGATAGTGTTTTTTTTGATTCAGTGTTTTATTTTGGTTTAGCGTTTTGTTTGTTTGGATCCCTATATACGCGGGCGCGTATTGCGTGCGTGAATTATAGATACTAATATAATAATGCAAACGCGCATATATGTCAAGGGGTAAATTTTCTTTTAAGGAAAGTTTAAGAAACTATGTTACTTTGTAAATGATGCCGCGTTGCTAATGATGATACTTCACGTTCGTTCGTAGTGATGCCGTTTCACTAATGATGCCGCTTCGCTAATTGTGGATAAAAATATATTAACCCAACTGCGCCGCGGTCGCCACCGCTGATGCCGCTTCGCTAATTGTGGATAAAATATCAAGATTAAAAAATAACCCAAACTTGTCGTTTGGGTGTCTATTTACAGTGTTTTGGTTGTACAAAATAATATTATTGCTTATATGTTTGCGTTTCCTTTTGCTGTCTTACACGACGCAACTAACATAACTCTTATTTGCCTACATTGAGAAGATAAATTTTCAAAAGTTTGCTCGTCTATATAATTTGTTTCTGTAATAAACTAAGCCAATAGCCCGTTTCGTTTGCCGTAGGCATACATCATTGTTGACCTATGTCAACTACATCATTTTTGCGCTAGCAAATACATCATTCAAAAGATGTGATTTTGCGTAAATTACATCTTTTGCGGTGCTTCAATACCTAATAATTTTAGCCCTTCTTCTAATACGATATGGGTAGCTTTGGTTAAAAGTGCACGCGAGGTCATAGTGCCTTCGCTTTCGCCTGCTATTCTATTTACAAAATAAAATCTGTTGTATGCTTGGCAAAGTTTAACTAAATATCTAGAGAGAACGCAGGGTTCGTTGTTCTCAATACATTCCAAAAGCGTATTGGGGAATTTTTCTAGCAAAGTAACTACGGCAAAACTTTCCGCATCGGATATTGCGTTGAAGTCGGCTTTGTCTACGTTTATTTCGCCTATCTTATTAAGCACGCTTAGACACCTTGCGTTGGTATATTGAACGTACGGTCCGGTCTCACCTTCGAAGTTAAGTACCTTGTCGTAACTAAACGTCATATCTTTAATTCTGTTGTTGTAGAGCGTTGAGAAAATAACCGCGCCTACACCCACTTGCTCGGCAACTTTTTCTTTGTTAGCAAGGTTGGGATTTTTTTCGGAAATTATGTTAAGGCTCTTCTCAACTGCACGGTTAAGAACGTCGTTAAGAAGGACGACTTTACCCTTACGCGTACTCATCGCGCCGTCTTCTAAACTAACCATACCAAAGGCCACGTGTTCCATGTCTTTCGCCCAAGGTTTACCTAGTAATTCTAGCACCTTGAATACTTGCTTAAAGTGTAAGTTTTGTTGATATGCAACAACGTAAAGACACTTATAAAAATCATAGGTATTCTTACGATAGAATGCCGCTGCAAGGTCACGCGTTGCGTATAGGGTTGCACCGTCTTTTTTAACGATTAGACACGGGGGCATGTTGTAGTCAGCTAGATCTACGACTTTCGCTCCGTCGCTTAGTTTTAGCAAACCTTTTTCTTCAAGTTCGTCAAGAACGGGTTGCATCTTATCGTTGTAGAACGCTTCACCGTTGTAACTATCGAACCTTACGTTAAGCCTTTCGTAAACCTTACTTACTTCTTCTAAGGTTATGCGCTTAAATTCGTTAAATAGCGCGGTGGCTTCTTCATCGCCGTCTTCTATCTTCTTAAAATATGCACGAGCAAGGTCGTCTAAACTTGGATCTAGCTCCGCTTCTTCATGGTACTTAACGTAAATCTCGGTAAGCACGCTCATACCGCGCTCGGCTAAAATTTCTGCATTACACCATTTCTTATATGCAACAATTAGCTTCCCAAACTGCGTTCCCCAGTCACCCAAATGGTTAATTCCTACCGTTTTGTATCCAAGCTTATCATATATCTTACATAGTGCGCTACCTAGTACGGTAGTGAACAAATGTCCGATATGGAAGGGCTTAGCGATGTTGATTGACGAGTAATCAAGGCACACGGTTTTGCCGTTACCTACGGTGCTATTTCCGTACGAAGAACCTTTGTTACAAATATCGATTACCGTCTTTGTCGCGGTGTCAAGTTTGTTTACGAAGAAGTTAAGATAGCCGTTGACCGCTTCAACTTTGCTTATCATTCCGCCAACGCTTATACTACTAGCAAGGTCGTTAGCTATCATAACGGGGCTCTTACGAAGAACCTTTGCGAACTTAAAACAAGGCAAAGAGTAGTCGCCCATATCGGGTGTCGGCGGTACGCAAAGCGCGTCCATAATGGTATCCTTTTCGATGCCTTCTACGTTAATCAAACTGCAAATAAATTCTTTCTTTTCGTTAATCATATCTTTTTTACCGTCCCATTATTTACTTGGTATACTGATTTTTTTCCTTTTATATTTTCGTCAAATTCGGTGCAAGTTACGAAGGTTTGCACCCCGTCTATTACTTCAAGTAGCGCCTTCTGTCTACCTAAATCTAGCTCGCTAAGTACGTCGTCTAAAAGTAGTATCGGATACTCGCCCGTCACGTCGAAAAAGCGTCTTACTTCGGCAAGTTTTAGGCTAAGCACCGCCGTCCTTTGTTGCCCCTGCGAGCCGTATTTTCTTACGTCGATACCGCTAATAGTTATCTTGATATCGTCCCTATGCGCACCGCTCGTCGTGTACCCTAGTCTTACGTCTTTTTCGTAACTTTTTTCGTAAACCTTAATTAAGCTTCCTTTTATATCGTCAAAGTCGATTTCTTCCGTTTCGTAAAGGATACTTATATCTTCTTTGCCGTCCGTTATCCCCGTATGAATGGTCTTTACGCTCGGCTCTATCCCTTCGATGAACGCTTTGCGCTTCTTGATTATATATTCTTGCACTTCGCTCATTTGATTAGTTACTAACGTGCTCATATCTTTTAGCGACGGACTTAAAGAATAGTCTTTCAAAAGTTTGTTGCGTTGAGCAAGTAGCTTATTATATTTCACCATCGAATAAAAGTAGATTTTGTCCTGTTGACAAAGGCTTATATCCATAAATCTACGGCGGTAATCGGGTGAATCTTTGATAAGACTCATTTCGCTAGGCGAAAAATAAACCACGTTGATTACGCCCATGAGTTCGCCGATTTTTGCGATGGGGATGTTGTCGATGGTTATGCGCTTTTTACCGAATTTATCAATATTGACGTCCACAACGTGCGTGGAATATTTTTTTTCGGCAAAAATTCTTATGCGCGCGCTTTTTTCTTTATCCGCCCAATTGATAAGCTCTTTATCTCTATGTTGACGAGCGGATTTACCGATAGAACTATAATAAATGCTTTCTAGAAGGTTAGTTTTGCCTGCGGCGTTATGCCCTACGAGAACGTTGAGCCCGTCGTCAAATTCAACGTACTCTTTTTCGTAGTTCAAAAAATTCTCGAGATAAACCTTCTTTACTTTCACTTTATCCCCTTATGTCGTACGGTGTGATTTGGTAAACGTAATAGTTGAGCCAGTTATTAAAAAGTAGCGCGCCCGTAGAACGCCAACTCATGTTGACTTCGTCTTCTTTTTCATCAACGAAATAGTTAGCGGGGGGATCGATAGGTAAGCCTTTATCCTTGTCACGCAAATATTCTTTTTTTAGCGTATCTCTATCGTATTCGGAATGTCCAAAGAAGAAGAACTTCTTATTGTCGATACTCTTTGCAATACTTACTCCGCACTCTTTGCCTTCGGCAAGCACAACAAGTCTAGGATCGTCTTTAAGTGCCTTTTCGTCAATCTCGGTGTGGCGAGAATGCGGTACGTTGAATTTATCGTTAAGTCCCCTAAGTAAGGGATCTTTGTACATATCAACGCGGTGATTTTCAAAAACTCCGAAGACCTTTTTTTCTAACTCTCTCTTACCAATGCCGTAGTAATAATTAAGCGCGGCTTGTGCGCCCCAACAGATAAAGACCGTGCTCGTTACGTATTTTTCGGCATAGTCCATTATCTTGCAGAGTTCTTCCCAATACTTAACGTCGACAAAATCCATAGTTTCTACCGGTGCGCCCGTAATGATAAGTCCGTCGAATTTGGTTTGTTTAATTTGCTCGAACACGCTATAAAACCTTTCCATATGCGTTGCAGAAACGTTGGTGGAATTGTAGGTTGCCGTCTTAATCAGCGTAACGTGTACTTGCAAAGGGGAATTGCCTAGACATCTCATGAGTTGCGTTTCCGTCTCAATTTTGGTCGGCATCAAGTTGAGAATGGCAATTTCTAGCGGTCTTATATCCTGTGATTTTGCACGCATAGAACCCATAACGAAGATATTTTCGTTAGTGAGTACGTCGTATGCAGGCAAATCTTTGGGTATTATAATGGGCATATTTTTCTCCGATAAAAATCTCTATTTTTCTCTATTTTGGGTTTTTATTTTTTACTTTTGGCTTTCGATTAAAGCGTTAACAACGTCCGCTACTATATCTTTTTCGCTCTCGATACCTACCGAAAGACGGATAAGATTATCACTGATTCCACAAGCAATAAGGTCACTATCACTTAGTTGTCTATGGGTGGTGCTAGCAGGATGCAATACGCAACTACGAGCGTCCGCGATATGGGTTACTATCTTGAATAACTTCAAGGCCTTTTGGAACTTACTTGCAGCTTCTCTTCCGCCTTTAATTCCAAAGGTAACCATACCGGAATACATTCCGTCACGAAGGTATTTTTGTGCTAAGTTATAATTAGCGTCACTTTCTAGTCCGCCGTATTTTACCCATTCTACCGCTTCGCTTTGTTTTAACGTTTTTGCAAGAGCAAGTGCGTTAGCACTGTGTTTTGGCATTCTCAAATGCAAAGTTTCGACACCCAAAATCGTTAAGAAAGCATTGAGTGCAGATTGTTGTGCGCCTATATCACGCATGATTTGACCTCTTGCTTTTACTAAGAAAGCCATCTTGCCGAAGTCTTTAGCGTATACAAGTCCGTGGTAGCTTTCGTCAGGCGTATTGAAGTCGGGATAACGGGGATTATCAAGGAAGTTGAAGTTACCGCTATCTACGATAATTCCGCCTAAACTAGTTGCGTGACCATCGAGATATTTGGTCGATGCGTATACGTTGATATCTACTCCGTATTTGAAGGTTTCGCATAGATAAGGAGTAGCGAGAGTGTTATCTACCGCAAAGACAACGTTGTGTTTTTTTGCGATTTTGCTAAACTTCTCGAAGTCGAGCATAGTCATAGCGGGGTTAGCGATAGTTTCACCAAAAATTATTTTGGTGTCATCGTCGATTAGCGCTTCGATTTCTTCTTCGCTAGCGTTAGGATCAACGAATCTACAAGTGATACCAAACTTCGGTAAAGTGGTAGAAAATAGGTTGTAGGTACCACCGTAAATGGTAGCGGTACTAATGAAATTATCACCTTTTTTACAGAGAGTGAATATCGTACTTGCCGTAGCAGCCATACCGCTAGCGGTACACATTGCGCCTACACCTCCGTCAAGAGCGGCAACTTTACGTTCTAGCGAATCAACGGTGGGGCTACCTAGTCTAGAATAGAAAAATCCGTTTGCCTTGAAGTCAAAAAGATCACCCATTGCTTCCGCGGTGTCATAAACGTAGGTAGTGCTCTGCACTATAGGGGTAACACGAGAATCTCCTTGTTTAGGATCGTGTCCTGCTTGTACGCATCTAGTTTCTAAATCAAACATATCTTCCTCCGTAAAATTTGATTTTTAATTTTTATATTTTTGTTGCTAACGGCTTTTAACTGCGTTAACGTTTTTAATAACTGCTTAAAGCGCGTGCGGTGTCGCGCTTGAGTTGTTTTTCTTTAAGTGCCCTACGCTTATCGTAGAGTTCTTTACCCTTTGCGAGCGCAACTTCCGCTTTGACGAGAGCGTCCTTAAAATAAATCTTAGTCACAACCAAAGTGTAGCCTTTTTGTTCGACCTTCGATTTAAGTTTTAGAATCTCTTTTTTATGCATAAGAAGACGTCTCGTGCGCCTTGCGTCGGGATTAAAATAACTGCCTTTTTCGTAAGGCGAAATATGGGCGTTCATCAAAAGAAGCTCTCCATTCTTGACAACGGCATAACTATCTTTTAGGTTAATCGCACCCATTCTTATGCTTTTTACTTCGCTACCGACGAGTTCTATTCCTGCTTCGAAAGTTTCTTCGATAAAATAATCGTGGTAGGCTTTTTTGTTATTTGCAACTGTTTTTATACTCATATCATAGTATTTTAACATAAATATAGCGTTTATGCAACAATTACTATGCGCGCTCAATATTAATTTTTTATTAATATTGACGAGATTTTCGCTAACATTAAAAAAGACGCAAACTATTCTTGCGCCTTTATCCGTTACATTAAGCCCGAATCGAGCAATTCTAGTAGGTCGTCTACGTAGCTTTTTATCTCCGCACCTTGGTCGGTGTCCGCTATCGTCAGCCTACGCGAAGTGTGTTCAAAAACGGTAACGAGCGAGTGAATATCCTTACACTTTTTGACCGCTTCTTCCTTAGTGCCGAAAGGTTCGTGCGCGGACATTCTTAACCCGTAAGAATTGTAGATAAGAGTGTAGCCCGCAATACCCGTGGTCTTTTGATATGCTCTACAAAAACCGCCGTCGATAACGAGTAATTTGCCGTCCGCCTTAATGGGGCTCTCGCCGTCTTTACTTTTCACCGGTACGTGGCCGTTAATGATATGCGTGTTATCTCCCGTAACTCCGAAGTCTCTCAATATCCTTTCGCATACTTCTTTATCTTGGGTGTATTTATAGCACGGATTCTTAACTTCCACTCCGTATTCACTGGGTAGATACACTCTTTCAAAGGTGGCTATCTTATCTCTACCAAATAGCGGTGAGCGTTTACCACACCACAAATACCAAATAAAGTCAAGGTCGTATGGACTTTCTTTACCCGCAAAGTGATTGCTATAAGCTCTTCTTACTATCCTTTCGCACGCATCAAAATATTCTTTACCCTTGAACACTCCGCAAGATAATTCTTGCTCGGCATAACTTCCGTCTTCGTTAAGGGGAATACAACCGTGATAAAGTAGATTACCGTTAACCACCTTATAAAGTCCACCGTGCTTCATCAAGAAATCAACGTGCTTTTTTAACTTCTCACTATTACTAAAAGAGCGTTTTAGGTGTTCCAAAACTTCTTGTTCGGTAACCGTAAGTTCTTTATCGACATACGGCATCTTAAAATCTTCATCAAAGAAAACGCTACCGTCAGGCGCAGTGTAAGTACCACTTACTCTATCGATATTATCGAGAATTAAACGATCCTTCATATCGTAAGACGGGTTACGCAATATGATTTCTCGTTCTGCTTTTAGCATAAGGAAGAACACCGCTTTGCGCATTTTTGCAAAGTCTCGCTTTTCTCTCTCGGTAAGGTTTTTGTTGTTGGGTGCAAACCTTGCATCGAATAAATAATTCTTCCTAGCGTATTCAAAAAGGCGTCTAAGAGATATTCCGTAGCCGTCTTCTATTGCTTCTACGTTGCCGCATTTGAAGGCTATATAAAGGATGTTGAGTATGCACGCTACGTTACCGAAAAACGCGCCTATCCATTGTATATCGTGGTTGCCCCATTGGACGTCAACGTTGTCGTATTCAAGAAGTAAATCCATGATATAATCGGGATGCTCGCCCCTATCGAATATATCGCCTATTATGTGTAAGTTGTCGACAGCAAGGCGTTTTATCGCTTTTGCAAGTGCTTCGATAAAGTCGGGTGCGCGCTGTAATTCTATGATATTATCGTATACTCCGTTGCAAAAACTTTCGTAATCAAAGCCTTCTCTTTTTGCATTGATTAGCTCGTTAATGATATAACTAAACTCCTTGTTGACCGCTTTACGCACCTTGCTACGGGTGTATTTACTAGATACGCGTAGCAAAATATGGACGAGTTTCTTTATCATATCTTTATACCAGATATCGATATTCTCGTCCTTTATTTTACGTAATTCTATAGTTTCTTTTGGGTAGCTAATCAGTGACGCTATCATGGCGCACTTTTTGTCGGAAAGTTTGCCTTTGTATAACAAATCAACCTTTTCTCTAATTACACCCGAGCAGGTGTTAAGCAAGTGGCAAAACGCTTCGTATTCGCCGTGAATGTCGCTCACAAAGTGCTCGGTGCCTTTGGGTAAACTCAAAATAGCCTTCAAATTGACTATTTCTGCAACTACCGCTTCTTTGGTAGGAAAATTCTTTTTTAATAATTCTAGATATTTTTCTCTACTATCCATATTAGATTATTTTCATAAATTGCGCCAAAATATACAGCATTGCTACGATAATTATTAAGAAAATCACTATTGCAACGATTTTTATCCAAGACGTTTTTTGCGAAAATTCGTCGTTCTTACGGACCATTTCGCCCAAAATCTTGCTTTCATCTTGCTCGGTGCTTTCGGCAAATCCTTCGGGTGATTCCCCTTCTTTGTACGCTACGTAGTAGCCCGCGCTCTTCTCGTGATCGAAGATAACCGCCTTTTTGTCAACGTTCTTGCATACGTCGAAGAACATAACTAGATCGCCCGCACCGCCTGCGAATAGGAATGCGAACGCGCTAATGAATATCGCGTTACTAAAAATTGTGCTTATTATAATAGGTATGACTGCCGTCACGATAATCGGGGTGATTAGCACGATAAGATATGCGCTTTTCGTCAAAGGTTTTTGCGCGTGACAATATAGTATGCCTTGTTTTATATTAATCCCGAATTTTATATCGGAAGGCTTATTTTTGCCTACGATTATCGCCATAAGCGCGTGCAAACCTTCGTGAACGATAAGCCCTACAAGTAATATAACTACCGCGATTATTATGTCAAGCCACACGTAGGGGGTAACGAGATAACCGTTCTTTATATTGTCGGTAGCAAAAATATTGATCATAGCGAATAGCACTAGACTTGCTATGAACATTGACATGCTTATTGCGTTAATTTTGCGAATATTGAATAATCTTACCTGCTTTTTGTAATTCATACCTTAACTCTTCTTCAAAATTATTATTATTACTTTTTCGTTAGTTACTTCAGTGTCGTAGATTACGTAGGAATAACTTATTCCAAAAACGTTGTCGGGTTTGTCGCTGTCGTCAAGACCGCTCGCTTCTTTCGTCACTCTAACGTCTATCGTAAGAGTAGTACCGTTTTCTAGACTGTCGTAGACGGATTTTACGTAGTCACCAAAAATTTGATATTCTACCGTGCTATCAACGTAGTATTCGTATTCGCTATAGTTATAACTAAACGTTACGTCGCTATACTCGTTGTGATTTTCGGTAGCTTCGTTAATGAGCTCGCTTCCATCATACCATTTTTCGTTATAGGTATAGCCGTCGGCAATTAGATATGCGTCGCTCGTAAACATGAATTGACGGTTAATAACCTCTATATCGCTACCCGATAAAAGTAAATTCATCGCAGTACAGTCGATAGCCGACCATTCTCTAACTCCATCTCCGTCAACGTCGGTGAATACCTTATTCCACGCGTGATTTACCGTACCACTCTTTCCGTCAACGCGCATCGTTTTTATTCCTTCTATCGCGCATAGCGAAGAGAAAGCTTTGCTAATGCCGTCGCATACCGATACGCCGTCAACTATCGCGCCTTCTAGATAAAAACTACGGTAGTTGTTGAGATCGGCGCTGCTTCCAACGAACATATCTAGCACTTCGTTGTCGTATTCAACTTCGGTAACTAGGTATTCTGCAATAGCTATTACCTTTTCTTTCTCCGTCATATCGGACTTTATTATACTGCTTAAGATAGTACGCATTTTGCTATAAACGATCTCCGCGTTGCTCCCTACTTCCATAACGGGCTTATAACCATTCTCTAACGCAAACAACAATTGTTCGCTATTATCAACGTTCATCGTGCTAGCAACAAAATCAATAAAGCTAATTTCTACACTTTCGCCATCGTTATCTAGCCAACTTAAAAATTCCATTTGCGTAAACGTGCCACTATTAGTTTTGTCTGTAGGGTTGTCGCCTAGTCCGTACGTAAAGGTGTATTTGCACGTTACTTCCGAGCCAATGGTAGTAGTATTGATACTTACGCTATATTTAGTATACGGTACGTAAATATCGTTTGCATCAAAGTCGTATTGTGCGCTTGTAGTAAAGTCGCTTACCCTAACGCTAATTTGCTCTATCCTATAAAAAATGCAGTAGTTAACAAAATCAACGAATTCACTGCTATCGATAACGTAAACGTCGTCTTCTTTTTCGTAACTCCAGTCGATTACGCTATTAAGACGAATTTTTGCATATAGCGTAGCGTCAGCTAAATCAAGCTGATTTACGTTAGTTACTATATCGCCACCTTCTACCATCCAACAATCAAACGTATAGCCGTTAGGTGCGATTGCATTTTGCAAATTGTAGTCGCTTTCTACCGTAAAGGTAGTTACGTTGTATTCACTATTCTTCGCACCGTTAGGAAGAACGTAACTAATAACGTACTCTATCGGTGCGAATTTCGCTTCTAGTACTATCTCGCCACCGCTCGCCATCGTACCAATGGTGATAGTATCAAAATCGTATTCCGTATCGGTGTCTTTGAGTGCCCAAAATGCGAATTCGTAATGTTCGGGTGCTACTATTTCTATATCGGTAGGCTCTTTAATTTTGCTACCGAAGAATACGTAATCCGTCTTCTTGACGTCACCGTCTACCAAGAACTTAACTTCGAATTTACCTTGCGGATATTGATAGATATTGACGGTAACGGTAAGCGTTGCGCCTTCTTCACCGTTAGTGATAACGTACTTTTCTGAATGTATAGTAACGGTACAAGAGGTGAGCTTTTCTTCGAGCATATCACTATTTTCTTCAAGTGCTACTATGGTGGTTTCTACTCCGTCAACCAATATTTTTGAGCCTTGACCGAACTTAAAATAGTCAAGTAGGTCGAATTCGTGCGCTTCGTAATAAGTATGCGCTTCTGCTACACTACCGTCAACGCTACTGCTCATTCCGTCGATACCTTCGATAGTAGCAACGTTACTTACGTATCTAGCGTACAAAACTACGTCATTATACGTTCCTTTCTTTATTGCTTCTACTTCTTCTCCGCTAAAATCTTCATTTAGATACCAACCTATGAAGTCGTAGCCGTCTTTAACGGGAGCATTAAGCACAATATCTTCGCTGTTTACGGTGAATTTATTTACCACGGTGCCAGCTAGAATACCGCCGTTTAAGTTATAGGTAATGGTGTATTCAAGTTCATCCCAAATTGCGTACAAAGTAATATCTTCGGTAACTACGGTATTTAGATTACACTCGTTATCGTTAATTGAAGAAGTTGACCAATGCAAAAACTCGTAGCCGTTGTGTACTACGTTCTCATTTCGTATAACGTGAGCAAGAGTTTCGCCATATTCTGCTACTAGCTCTTTATCTTCTTTACCGTTGTCGTTATAACGTAAAGTTACCGTAAAAGTGAGTTTTTCCCACTTAGCGTATATGTAATAGGTCATTCCGCCTACCGCTTTTGTGTTAAACTCGAACTCTTTTGTGCACGCTTCGTCACTATACCAACCAGCGAAGGTAAAACCTTCTTTCGTAGGTACTTGACTAGGTTTTTTGAACTTACCGGTGCTAGAATTATAAAATGCGTTAGACGCTATATCCGCGCCTACTATTTGTATTCTTATCTCCTTGTCACCTACACCGTCACTTGGTGTGCCCGTGTCGTTAACGTTACCGCTATCGTTACCAAAAATAAAACTACAAGCGGTCAAACAACATAGAATTGACGTAAGTATAAGAGTAAACGCTACTATTTTTATTACTTTTTTCATTTTTTCCCTTAAAAAATAATCGTCTGCCCATCTAAGGCAGACGAACGTTTTTGTTTATTTCTTGCTGTTTATAAGGTTTATTGCATCTGCTACCGTCTTAACCGTTGTTAATTCGTCGTCATCGAAGCTTACACCAAATTCATTCTCCATTGCAATTAGCATTTGTACAATGTCAAGACTGTCCGCGCCTAAATCATCAACGAATTTCTTCTCAAGATCTACTTCGTCCGCGCTAATATATAGTTGGTCTGCTATAAGTTGTTTTACTTTTTCGATCATAAAATCACTCCTTATACTCTTTTTTTTAAGAAAAAGGGAACAGTTATACACCGATCCCCTTTAGTCTTTATGTTTTTTACTTATTTTACTATATAGGTTTGCTTGCTAGCAACGTAGTCAAGAACCATAAGTTTTTTATTAATAAACAAAGGCAAAATCATCATTACTACCAAAATACCAACGACTATATACGCACCAAGACCGATAGTATAGGTTTCACTTTGTAAGAACATGAATACTAATGCTGCTGCAGAAAGTATCAATGCAACCAACGTCCAACCGTTGAGCTTAGATAAGGGCTTCGTCTTGCCCAATTTTACTAATGCGTTGATTAATATAATTAGACAGAATACCATGACTAGTGCATAAACAACGGGTAAGAATAGACCGATGATAGCCATGATGTCGCCACCGCTAAGGGTACCTGCGATGTCAGATTCTAGTACGTTAAGAACTCCGTCGATAACCGTCATGTCGTTGTAGATAGGAAGTAAGCAACCTACTACGATAATTGCGATAGCGAATAGTGCGATGAATGCGCTAATTCCTGCAAAAGCCTTAGGTCTATATACGGGCTCGGGAGCTGCGGTCTTCTCTACCGGCGGACGATAGTTAGGATCGTATTGTACCAAAGGTTGGTTTTGAGTCGTGTACGGAACCATAGCGATAGGTTGTACTATCGGGGGTAATTGTACGATTTGCGACGGGGTAGGAATAGCGTTGTTCATATTAGCGCCGATAGGAGTGGGAGCGTTGAAGCCCGTGTTCTCCGAAGAATAGTAATATGCGCCGTCCATGCCGATGCTAGGATTCGCGGGATCGTTGCTGACCGAAGAAGGTGCGTCTTTTTCGTCAACCGGTACCCACTTGCCCGATACGCCGTTAAGCATACCGCTATGAATCTGTTGGTTTACTGAATAAGGATTTGCCATAGTTGTTTCTCCTAAATTTATTGTCTATTTTGTAATTATTGTATTAATGAACGATGTCAATGGGAACTTTTATTGCGTCTACTTGTATCGTCTTGGACGGTGCAGGAACGGGAACGGGACCTGCTACGGGTAAAGACTTGTAGCACACGGGCATCTCGAATACTCTGCCGTATTCGTCACTGCTATAGAACTTAGGAATTCCTAATTGTGCCATAGCGTTAGTTGCGTAGCAAGAATTGTATGCGTCCTCTACTCCGGGTGCAGCAAAACAAGGTGCTTTGGGTGCAGGAAGTTTTTCTGCAGTTCTGTCCGGTACGTATACCGCGGTCTTACGTGCTGCTCTCAATGCGTCGTTGCGTACTGCGATAGCTCTTTGATATGCGTCCTTAACTCTCTTTGCTCCGCATTTCGGACATTTTTTATGCATCAAAGATATATCCCAACCGCAATTAGGACAAAAATAATGCAATTTGTTGTCGTATTCGTCAACGCCTGTCTTTAACGCCCATTTTTGTTTCTTATCCATAACCTCTCCTATATTTTTGTGGTTTAGTTTGTTGCTTTTTTATTTATTTTACTTGCGACGGCTTTTTTTAGCCTTCTTGCCTTTTTTACGAGTAATTTGGTCGAGTATGTATTCGTCCGCGTCCTCGGTATAAAGATCTTCGTACAATGCGTCTTCTTCTACCGTTTCTTCCTTATATAGATTAGCGGGAGCAGAATACGGTACGATAACTAACGGTTGAATGTAAGGTACGGGTGCGTACTGAGGCTCCGTCGGCATCGGAGGCATCATCGGGGGCATGGGAGGATACATAGGCATATCCATCATCGGGGGATACATAGGCATCTCGGGCATAGCTTGCGGTTGTACTACTTCTACTTTGTCAACCACTCCGTCACCGTCAACGTCTACAGGTACAACAACGGGCTCTTTGCGCGCGTCGTTGCTCCACCAATTAATCTTCTTTACCTTTTTGGCTTCGTACATACCTTTCTCCTTACTTCACTTTTTTGGGTGATGCGATAGTTGCAAATGCAACAAACAATGCTATTACTACTTCTATCGCCATACCCATCGTGAGCGTGTTCACGTTAATTAACGTTATTACCGCCGTTGCTAGTGCTGTGATGAATAGTAAACTAGAAGCTACCTTCAACACTTTGCCAGCACATTTTATCTTCAAGTTAGCGTGACTGCCCACTAGCACGAACACACTAATGAATACCGATACCAAGAAGACTATATCGCGCGCTAGTAGCAATATATCACTACTACCACCTTTTATAAGTCCCGTCACTATCTCTACGATAGTCTTACCGTCGTACATTATGAATAATTCGCTCACCACTTCGGGCATAGTTACGAAATATCCAAGTAGACTCCATATTGCATACGCCCATCCGAGCAATATTGCAATAACTGCACAAACGTTGAGTTTTACTCTTTCGTTAGTGGGTTTAACCACTACTTCTTCAACTTTTTTCTTCTTCGGCTCTACTTTTTTAGGTAGCACGACGTTGTTTTGCTCAACGTATTCACGGAAGTACGGCAAGTTGAGATAATCGTTATACGATATAAATCCGTATATCTCTCTTACGTTATCGACGTGGTCGATATTCGTCTTTATTGCCATACCTTTCCCCTTTCTTTTTTTATTTTGCTCTTCTATAAGTGAGCAAACTACAAATTATGGTAAGCACGGGTAGCCCAACTAAACCGTACCAGCCGTAGCCTACGCTAAGCTCACCTTGTCCCATCACGAAGTCAAGGATACTATCGAAGCTAACTCCGCCTACGATCATCATGGATACGCCCATAATGAGTGCGCATAGGATACATACTATCGATGCAAATCCAAGCTTAACCTTCTTATAATATCCGTCTTTTTTACCCTTAGCCATACCAACGATACTTGCAATGAAGATTGCTAGCGTGCAAACTAAATAAAGCACGGTTGCAACAGGTAGTGCATAGCTAGCTATTACGCTTGCAAGGTCGGTACCTGCGGTGAAGTTCTCGCTAATAAGCATAGGCATACCGCTAATAGTGATACCAAAGGTGCTTGATAAGAAGCTAAATATAGGATCTAACATAACGATAACGCTTTCTTTATAATTATATATGGATATATAAGCGTCGATATCGTTAATAAAGATACTTATTACTGCCACCGCTATAATTGCCAAAGAGAATAGCATAGTAAGTACGAAGAAGAAAACGCGCTTCTTATCGTAAACCTTACTTCCCTTCTTGCTCTTAACTTCTTCTACAGGTTGTTCTACCGGTACTTCGTAGCACGCGTTAGTTTCTACTCCAAAAATTTCTGCACGAAGCTGTTTTGCAATAGATTCTACTTCACCGCGATAAAGCGCACCGCCCTCGGTGTTGTAGATAGAGAAGCTCTTAAGAGAGGTTACGTTGTAATCGTATTGCGTATCAACGGAAGATACGGGTACGTCGTTAGATACGGTATTTTGGTTTTGCTTTTTCATTATTTTCTCCCTCTACTAATCGCACCAATCTTCAAAATCGTCGAATTCGCTTTCTACAAATGCAGGTTCTTCTTCCTTGGTAGGCGCAGGTGCCACACTTTGTCTTATTTGATCAATGGTAGGTATAATAGCTACCGGTTGAATAATGGGGGGCAATTGTATTGCTCTGAAGTTGCCGTTATAGTAAGGTAACTTTTGGATATCTACTTGACCGAAAGGATTCGTTCCCCAATCACCATAGGCTTGACCTTGTTGTTGATTGAGTTCTTCCAATCTTCTTTGTTCTTCAAGCATCTTCTTTTTCTTTCTGCTCATTATACCCTCCGTTATTATCTTGCGTCGTAGAATATGATCGGTTGAATTACGTCACGGTCGCGTAGCTTTCTCTCTAACAAGAAGAACGATAGAACGAATGCAACCAAAGGAATTATTATTAGTATAAGCATTCCGTAACCTGCAGTAAAACCGCCTGCTCCAGTAACTCCACCTAGTAAGAAGTTAACTATTCCTGCAAAGTCGAGCGTACCGTTGATCTCTACCGTGCCTGCGTATCCGCCGAGTGCAACTACCAATGCTAAGATCACCATTATGATACATTCTATACCCGTACGGCGATAAATTCTTCTATCGTTGGATGCCCAACAAATGAAAGTCTTAATAAATAGCGACAACGCGAAGATAACGTAAAGAAGTAGTGCTGCCGGGAATGCCTGGATAAGTATAGGTGCCAAAGTATCCGTCATGCCTGCTTCAACCTTGCTTATTTGTGCATCGTACCAAGGGCTGTCGCCTAAATCTAAATCAACTCCTAACTTACCGCCAATGAAAGAAATCCAACCGAATACGGGATCAGATATAGCGTAGTAAGTACCTGCGGGCGCTTCTTCTTCGGTGCCTTCACCGTCTTCACCCTCGGTTGCTTCGCCTTCACCTTCGGTACCTTCGCCTTCGGTATCTTCACCGCTTTCTTCGTCTGCAGCCGCGTTAGCTGCTTCTTCAGTTCCTTCTTCGGTACCATCTTCTTCAGTTCCTTCTTCACCTTCGGTGTCGGCGCCTTCGTCGGTGGTTTGTTTAGGTTCGGTCTCTTGATAAAGCGCGGTAAAAGTGCTTAGTACGGGAATGTTGAGATTAATAAAAGACAGACCAACTATCGCGATAACCACTACGAAAAGTAAACTCATCAAAAAGCCGATGGGCTTTCTACAGAATTTAACTTTCGCCATGTCGCGAATAAATTCTCTGTCTACGGTATCAGCTGCGGGTGCAACTTCATTTTTTCTCTTGGAAGAACGAGAATCGCTTACGTAATCGTCGTCATAGCTACCGTAAAGTCTTGCTTGACGCTCTTTCATGTTGGATACGGCAACACCGTGACGCTCTGCGAGCATTTGTCTTCTCGCCATATTAGCCCTACGTTGTTGTCTTAATTTGATTTCCTCTTTGGTTAGAGTCTTTTTCGCGTTCGCCTTAGCCATTTGGTTGCCCCTATATAATATTTATAGTATAAAATACTACACGTTAATATTCTAGCATACGCGCAAAAAAATTTCAATAGTATTTTAAGAAAAAAATGCGTTTTGTACCGATATTTTTTTGGAAAAATTCTACTTTTTTTCTTTTGAAAGGATTTACGCCGACCTAATTTGCCAAAAAATTCTTTTTTCGTAGAAAAAACGCGCCCCATATTTAGGGCGCGTTGTGATAATCAAATAAAGCTATCAACTTATTTCTTTGCCTTCTTATATGAACAGCAAGAACAAATGAAAGTGATTAGAGAGCCACCGAGAAGTGCGTACAAGCCGTATCCAAACACGGGTAATTCACCGTTGAATTTTACTAGCGATACTAAGTCGGACAATGCTCCGCCGTTAGCACAAACGAAAGATACCGCGAACAAAATAGTACCGATAAAGATAACGAGCGACAAGAAGCCAAACTTGAATTTCTTGTAATAGCCGTCTTTTTTCTTACCGCTAAACAACGCTACTAGCGCCTTAATGAAGCCAATCACTAGACATAGTGCAATAAGAAGTGCAGCCGCGCACGTTGCGTATACGGGTAGCAATGCTTTTATATCGTCTACGTCCGCAGCGTTATCTATAACGTCTTGATAAGTAGACGGATAAATTTCGTCGCCAAGTAGCGAGTTAATTAGTCCAATCGCAGGATCAAGTAGACCTACCTTTTCTTCCGAATTATGTACGGTGGCGTACTCGCTTATGCCCTCGATATTAAGTGTGCCTACAACAGCTACCGCTAGCATCGCTATCATAAGTAGAGTGATAACGAATACGAAAAATCCACGTTTTTTAACGTAAACTTTGCCACCTTTACCCTTAGTTTGGGTATCATTAGCGGTAGTTTGGGGTTCTTGAACCGCATTTTGTTGTGATTTTAAGCGGTAGAAGCCGTTTTGTAATTGAATTAATCTAGAATTAGCAACTTGCTCTACGTCGCAGTTAGTCAAATGTGTGTCGGTATCAACGCTTGATAAGGGTGAATTGTTGAATTGATCGAGATACAACGGGTACGACATCCACTCTGCGTACTTAATGACTTCGCCGTCGGTAAGTTCGTTGAGAGTCCTGTATACAGGCTCGCGTTCTTTCTTGTTCTTCTTTGCCATATGCGCCTCGCTAATTAAGATAAGAATTATAAAATAAATCTTCTACCGCGTAAGCAGTAGAAGACGTAAATTGTAGATATTGACTATTTTGCTTGTTTGGGTTGTTTAGGTTGTTTAACCTTCTTCTCGTTACCTGCAACGCTGATGCTAGCAAGCACTAACGTTATTACTGCTATGAGCGCTACGATAAGCCAACCGATTGCATCGAAGCCAAGCATGTTGAGAAGGATAAGACCTACGATAAGAGCGATTGCACCAACAACACCTAGTACAGCCCATATTACCGTCATAGCCGTTGCTCTTCCGGTGAACAATCTAATGATTGCGCTAGCCGCGCCAAAGGCGATACCTGCAAGTAACACTATTGCACCGATAGAAGCAATACTAACACCCATTGCACCTTCGCCACTATTATATAATGCATTAGGACCGCCGTTAATTGCGGTAACTACGTCTAAGGACGTATAGTCTGCCGTAAATCTTGCGATCGTAGCAACGTCAAGCACGCTTACAAGAATTGCTAGTATGCCTAGTAGCGCTATAATAAGAGCCATTACTCTAACCGCCGTGCTTTTTTTATTCTTAGCAACGGGTGCAGTAGATTCAGCCTTAGTTTTACCTACCTTTTCTTTTTTTTTTCCTTTCGGTTGTTCTACGTAAACTTGTTGTTCTTCGATTACTTCGTCAGGAACGAATCTATAAACTTGCTTTACGGTATTATATTGATAAAGCGGTTGTTGGCTGTTTACGTAAGGTACGATAGCTAAAGGTTGTACCGTGGTGGGAGCAGGTTGGTTGTTGCCTGCATAGTAGTCGGTTGCGCTTTCGCGCTTACCAAGAAGCATTTCTCTTTCTGCCTTGATTCTTTCATCAACTGCTCTTTCGATAGCTTCTTTTTCGATAGCGTATTTTGAATATGCTCTTGCCTCTGCAAGTTTGCGTTCTTCCACTACTCTGTCAAGAGCTGCTCTTTGGATAGCGTCTCTTTCTAGTCTTACTCTATCTCCTGCTGCTTGTTCGGAAGCGATTACCTTCAAGATAGCCTTACGTGCAGCGTCCTTACGAGCATCGTCTACAGCGGTCTCGATAGTCTCTTGTGCCTGTCTTTCTATATTGCGACGCTCTGCCTCGATTCTATCTTGTGCTGCACTCTCTATACCTGCTCTCTCGGATACTAATTTTTTAGCGGCTGCATAAAGAACTTTTTCTCTTTCGGTTTCGATTTGTTCTGCGGTTGCTCTATTACGACCTTCGATAGCTTCTTGTGCTAGTCTTTCTGCATTGAGAACTTTTTCTTCCGCTACTCTTTCTGCAGCGATAATTCTCATTACGGCATCTCTTGCGGTGCTCTTCTTGATTGCTTCGGTTTCTTGCTCGAACTTAATTTCTTGCTCTGCTAGGATAGCGGCTTTTTCCTCAGCAACACGTCTTTCTACCAAACGAACTAGTTGTTGTTGGGTAGCGTTCTCTTGCTCTGCTGCAAGTCTTGCCTGTTCTTCTACGTATTGTGCCTTGATAGAATTAGCATTCCTTGCTTTGTTCATAGCGTTGATATATTCGCTACGAGGACGACGCTTGCCACAACGCACGCAGTTGGGCGAACTGATGGCGTTTACTTTGCCACAATATTCGCAAATATACGATAACTGCTCCATGCCGGTATTGACTGCCATTTCGGTCTCTTTGTTAGAAACTGCAGTGTCTTGAGGTGCATTAGTTACTTCGGTGTTGATCGTGTCTGCCATTGTTCTCTCCTATAGTTCGATATTTTGCTCTTCTCGGGCGCGCCCGAAATGGTTACAAAACTTTACAATAACCTATTATGCTATTTTATTATATACTCTATTTAATTTTTTTTCAATAGTTTTTGTAAAATTTTTTATAATAAGTATTATTTTTTGTTAAATGAATCCTTTAAGCCAACTATACGGTAACAAACTATGCCCTTTTCCGTCTTTTCGGCAAGCTTGTAATACGCGCTACGCATAAATTGGAAAGTTTCGTTAACTTCACGCGTTGCTAGGTAAGGTTCTGCTTTAGCTCCGCTAATTACCGTCAAAGAATTGGGGTTAATTCTATTGTCGAATTGCTTGTCACCGTCCGTTTCGTCCAAAAGTAAGCTGTCGTATTGATAAAGAGTTGCGTCAACCGCGTCTTTTGCGTTAACCCATTGTACTACGCCCTTTACCTTAATTCCTGCGTTTTCTTCGCCGGACTTAGATTTTTCGATATAGTTACAATGAAGCTCTACCACTTCGCCATTCTCTTCAACGTGACTTGCGTATTGTAGAATATACGCACCCTTAAGTCTAACCATACCGCCTACTACTAGACGTTTGTACTTAGGTGGGGGAACAACCGCAAAGTCGGTGCTCTCGATAAATAGCTCTTTGCCAAATCGAATTTCGTGCTTGGGGCTATTCTCTACGCTTTGATTATTCTCTACGTAAAGCACTTCGTCCTCGCCTTCCCAGTTATCGATAATAACCTTCAAGGGTTTTTCTACTACCATTACGCGGTCTGCGTTTTGGTTAAGATAATCTCTTACGCAGTGCTCAAGTAACGCGCTATCAACTTCGCTATTTGCCTTCGCTACGCCTACGGTTGCGCAGAAATTCTTAATTGCTTCCGCAGGGTATCCGCGCTTTCTCATACCGCTTAAAGTGGGCATACGAGGATCGTCCCAGCCGTCAACCACACCGTTATCAACGAGCTTCTTTAGATATCTCTTGCTCATAATCGTGTTCTTGATGTTAAGGCGAGCGAACTCGTATTGATGGGGGGGATTGGTAAAACCACAATGCTCGGTTACCCAATCGTAAAGCGGTCTATGGTCTTCGAACTCTAACGTACAAATAGAGTGAGTTACGTTCTCCAAAGCGTCGCCTATGGGATGCGCAAAGTCATACATAGGGTAAATTAACCATTGATCGCCCGTATGGTGGTGATGTGCTCTAAGCACTCTATAAATAACGGGGTCACGCATATTTAGATTGCTACTAGCCATGTCTATCTTTGCACGCAAAACTTTGCTACCGTCTGCATAGACGCCTGCACGCATTTCTCTAAATAACTTCAAGTTTTCTTCTACGCTACGGTTACGATAAGGACTCTCTATGCCGGGCTCGGTAAGGCTACCGCGCGTTGCTCTAATTTCGTCCGCGGTAAGGTCACAAACGTACGCAAGGCCCTTCTTAATGAGAAGTTCCGCACATTGATAGGTTTGTTCAAAATAGTCGCTAGCAAAGCATTCGTTATCCCATTCAAAACCTAGCCACTTGATATCTTCTTTGATACTGTCGACGTATTCTACGTCTTCTTTGGTGGGGTTGGTGTCGTCAAAACGAAGGTTGCATTTGCCGTTATACTTTGCCTTAATACCGAAGTTAATGCATAGGCTCTTTGCGTGGCCTATATGCAAATATCCGTTAGGTTCGGGCGGAAAACGCGTTATTATACTAGAATGAACGCCGTTACTTAAATCGCTCTCAACGATGTTTTCTATAAAGTTACTTGCCATAAATCTCTCCTTAATGTCCGTGACATTCGCAAGGGAAAACTATCTTCTCGCTATCTGCCACCATTTTGCCATTATTTTTGGAAAATCCGAATTTTTCGAAATACGTGTTTTCGTAGTCGATTACCACTTTGGGTGATGCTTGCGACATTCCCCAAATTAGACTACGCGTGAAAAAATCTCCGTTCTTATTCTTTCTGAATTTTTCTAAAATTCCTACCGAATGTAGGGTAGAAATATCTTCTTTGACGGTCATCATAGCAATGCCGATAGGGGTAGTTCCGTCGTATAGGACGTAGCCTATATCCTTCGGATATACAGTACCAAAAATCTCTTGATGAAGACCGTTCAACAAATCTTTGTCGCAAACTGCGCAAAACTTCAACATTTAGTTATCTCCCATTCTCTCACCTTAGTTAGTTTTATCAAAAAAATAACGCAATTAAGCAAGAGAAAAAAAACTTTGTTTTATAAGCATTTTTGGGTGACATTGCTGTCACCCAAATAACGGTTTTTTGTTGTTGTACCGCTTAGAAAAAGTAAGGTATTAGAGTTCTACCTTGTCGGCGATTCTGGTCAAGCACTCGTCCATAATCTCCTCTTCTTTTGCTTCGTAAGCGTTGGATATTCTTGCTTCGTAAAGGATAGCAGCGATTTCGCAAAGGTCGTCGTCGGTGCATTCTTCGTCTTCGATAGCTCTATCAACGATATCGAGAAGTACGGAAAGTAGTTCTTCCTTTTCTTCTTCGGTCATATCTTCGATACCGAGAGTGGGTGTAACTACGATTTCTTCTTCCGCAGCAACGACTTCTTCTACGGGCTCTTCTACTACTTCTTCGACTTCTTCAACTTCTTCAACCTTAGGTGCGGTAACGACTTCTACAACTTCGTCGTCGTCCATTCTACCTGCGATTAGCTCTTCTACGCGCTTGTTGATTTCGTCCAAGTTCTCGCTAACGAATTCTCTTTCTTCCTTGTCTTCGACCATTACTTTTTCGTCTAAGATCTCACAGAAGCTCATATAAGCCATCTCAAGACGTCTTATCTTACGATTGTAGTCTATGTCGATTAAGAGAATACAAATTATGTAAGCCGCTACGGGAATTACTACGAATTCGATAGCTAGGATTGCGCTCATGATATCGGTTGCTTCTACGTCGCTCATGAATCCAACCAAAGCAACTACTGCGCAAACGATGATACCGAAGATGATCATGAATACTTTGCCCGCGGTGCCTTTGCCACTAAATTCTCTCTTACCGAGAACGTCTTTGGCCGGCATGTAGTCGGACGGATAACCGATTCTTTGATCCATAAAACGGCTCCAACCCTTGCTTGCTTCTTCGGGGTGCTTACCAAGTTCGCGATATAATTCTTCAACGTTCTCTTCGTCGATACGATCGATACCGCCTAGCCACTTAGTGCTACCGATAAGAACTTTGCGATAAGCATCGATTTTGGAACCGGTTGCAATAGCAAGTGCAATAAAAAAGACTATTAGCACGAGTACCGCGCCGATAACGCCCAATTTGATTGACACGTCAATCTCGGGTAAGAAAGAACCCAAAATTTCCATTAACTTGTTAACAATCTCTTGCATGGTGTGTTCTCCTAATAAATAATATAGAAACTACTTGTTATAAAATATTATAACACACCAAAAAATTTTTGCAATACCCTAGAACTTATTTTTTATTAAAAAATACCGATTTTTTTGGCTTTGTCACGGAGAATGGTTGATTTATAGCAAAACTTATTGCTAGATTGACGAAAAAAATACAAGAAAGACGAGCCTTACGCGAAGACAACATACCCGCAGCGCCACTACGCGTGGGGCGGCAAGGAGTGTCCTTGCATGCACCAATGGTGACTAGAGTGCAATTTGGTCTATCAAATATTATCTAATAACTTACTGATTACGCGTATTTACTTTTTTGCTATAAGGCGAAGTATTTAGCAGTATTTTTCCGTCAAAAATCAAACGGGTGACGGAACAAAGCCATACTTATAAATAAAAGACCTTGTTTTGCGAAATTGCGAAAATCACCTTGCTTTTTACCTGCTTACCCGTGATTTTTTCTACGCTATGAGCGTACAAGTCAAGTTGCTTAGAATACCTTTCTTTCATCTTTTCTTCACTAGCTTTGCCCGTCTTGAAGTCCACTACCGCGTATCCGTCGTCGTAAGTTATTATCAAATCGACAACGCCTTGGATAAGAACTTTCTCTTCGCTTTCTTCCGCTTTTTGATACAAAACGAAAGGTTGCTCGCGCATGCACCCGAACTTAACCGCGTCTTTTATGATACTCGAATTGAGCACGGCAAGTACTTCGCTTTCGCTAATAGCTTTTCTCTCTTCGCTATTTATAAACCCTTGTCTTAACAATTCGTCAAGGCTACTTGCGATTTTTTCTTCCGTGTCGAGAGTAAGGTCGATTTTTTGCATTACAGTATGAAAAGCGGTACCGAATGAACGCGCTTTTTCCGACTTACGTTCGATAAACAAATTATAACTACCGCTATTTTCCGCGTCTTTTGCAAGAATTTCGCTTACGCTATACTTGACGGGTTGACGCACCGCGCTTTCGTACGCGTACTTGCGCTCTATGCGACTAAAGTCGAATTCTTTTTGTTTGACCGGGCCGTTACCGTTACCTACTTTGCCTTCTATAACGAGCGGTTTTATTTTTTCACTAACGTGCGCGTTGCGTTTAGCTGCGTATTCTATCCAATTCATAATGCTATTGCCTTCGAATACCGTGCTAAAATCTTTCGATTTCCTGCCCGTGAGTATGAGATAATTCCTTGCGCGAGTGAACGCAACGTACATAAGACGCGCGTGTTCTTTGCGCTCTTCGTCGGCATTCTTTAACTTCACCGTAATCCCTAAGAAAGTATTCCCTTCTTGCTTTTCCTCTTCGTCGTACGCTCTAACGGCAAGTCCGAATTCTTTTTCTATCTCTACCTTCGCGTTATCTATTCCCTTCTTATTCCTATCTCTATGTAAATACGGCAAGAATACCACGGGGAATTCTAACCCTTTACTTCCGTGCATAGTCATAAGCGCAACGGCATCCTTTCTCTTACCGCCGACGTTACCTGAATACGCTACGTCGTAATATTCTATGAATTCTTCTACACTCCTATCGCAAGGTAACGTTGCAACGTACTTAACGAAATCGTTGATTTCATTAATTACGTCGTCGCCTCTACGTAGATATTCCGCGTCAAGATTTTTCTTTAGGATACTTTTTAACACTTCGCTTGCTTTTTTGTAGCCTGCTTCTATTCTAAGTTTTTCTAAATATTCTAACGCTTCAGTTATCTTTTTTTCTAGTTTCGGTTCACCTTTATATTCAATTAGGGTATCCCAAAGCGACTTTTGCTTCTTTCCGTCGAACGCATTTTCGCGTAAAGTCATCATTTCTTCCGCATTGAAGTTAAACATTGGCGAAACGAGCACCGAATATAAGGGTATATCGTTGTTTGCGTTAAGCACTACGCGTAAGCAGTCGACGAGAAGTTCTCTTTCGGGCATTACGTCTTTGTTTTCTTTGGTAGAATAAAAAGGTATGCCGTGTTTTTTGAACGCTTCTTTAACGGGAATGAACTGCGGGCCCGTCTGCATGAGGACGGCAATATCACCGTAATTTATTTTCCTAACCTTACCGTCTTCTATAATCTCTACGTTATTAACAAAATGATTAATTTTACTTACAATGAACTCGCTTTCCGTTTCGTCACCCGTCTCTATCTTATCAGCCGTTTTTACTCTGTATATGCCCGTGGGAGTATTTTTCTCCGCTTTTTCTTTTTCGTAGACGTAGACTTGGACGGTTGGCTCGTCACCCACGTTAGATACTTGATTACCCCAATTAAGGACGGAAGTATTCTTATAATCTATTCCGCAAAATTCGTCTATCATTATTTCTGAACAAACGTCGTTGGTAAAGTCAAGCACGCCTTTTGCCGAGCGGTAATTGGTGTTAAGTAGACGGTTAACCCCCTCTTCTTCCCCTTGATAGCGCGCTCTTCTGTTGGCAAAAATTTGTGGCTCCGCGCTACGGAAGTGATAAATCGCTTGTTTTAGGTCGCCTACTGCAAAAATGGTCGAGCCCTTAATCTTGTTGAGCAATTCTTCTTGAAGATAACTTGTGTCTTGATATTCGTCTACGAAGACGTAATCGTAGTTAGAGCTTATCGCTTCCCTAGCATTCTCGTCGTCAAGAATTTGTATTGCGTAGCGCATGGTATCGTTAAAATCGACCAAATTTCTCTTCTTCTTATATTCAACGTACTCGCGCATACCTTCTTTACAGAGTTTTACGAGAGATTTTTTTATGAACGCTTGTTGTTCTGACTTAGAATCGTCCATATAGACTAATTTGTCGGCTTTGATAGTCTTAACCAAATTCTGCACGACGGGCGCAAGTTGATCGTTCGTCTCCTTAAAGCCTGGCGTTACTTTTTTATTCCCCGTCCTTGCTATACGCGGAAGCCTATCGATTATATCGAAAAATTCTTGTATGTCCTCTGTTTCCTTTAATTTACAAAGAAGATCATACAAACTTATATAATCGCTAGCATTCTTTATATCCTCGCCCGCGTTGACGTACTCTAACGCTTCTTCTGCAAGACTGATTGCATAAGGCAAAACGTACGATCTATGTTTTACGTAATACTTCTCGCTAACTTCCTTCGCGTCGCTTTCGCATAGAGCGAAAAATTGTTCTATATCTACCGAAGAATATGCGCAAGTTATTATTTTTTTCATAGTCGCTATAAGACTATCGTAACTACGTTTACTGCGGAAGAAGTCTATCGTCTTAAGCATTTCTTCATCGCCCGAAGTTAAACAACTGCTTATCGCCTTTTGATAACACTCGGTCTCTGCAAGCTTCATAGCACTTTCTTCGCCAAAACTAGCGGAAGGATCAACGCCTACCACGTTAAAATATTTTTGCATTAACCCATAGCAAAAAGAATCGATAGTGCTAATCGAAGCAAAGGGTAAATTCTCCATTTGCTTCTTTATATTCTCATCGTTAGTAAGTTTCTCTTCTTTGTAGAATTGCTTTACCAATTTTTCTTTCATTTCGCGAGCGGAAGCTTTGGTAAAGGTCATCATAAGAATTCTGCGCAAATCCGCGCCGTCTTTTAGAAGACGGAAGACTCGCTCTAGCATAACGGTAGTCTTACCGCTTCCTGCAGATGCGCTTACTAGCACGTTCTTATTGCATTCAAGTACCGCTTTTTGCTCTTCACTCCAACTAATTGCCATCGTTTTCCGTCCCTAAATAAAAATTACTTGCCTTAACGTCTACCGTCATTCTCTCTATTACACTGCCACATAGATTATGATACGCACAATACTTACACTTACCCTCTTGGGGATTCCTTTCAATATCGCCGTCTATTATATCCAATATCGCTTGCTTACATAGCTTTATTACGTAATCGGCTATCTTGCGGAAGTCTAAGTCGCTTAGTATATTCTTTTTTTGAGAAGTATATTTTATAGTTTCTTCCACCTTTTCTACATTAATTCCTACGTTTAGGCTCTTATATTTGCCATTAGGGGCTACTTTTATGCGATTATCTATCCTGGAGAAGGTATCATAGCCGTCTTTTATTTGACCAAGCATAGCATAATTGTTACCTTCCCTTTTGTAGCCTTCGGCAATGGGTATATAGAATACGCCCGCAGGGTTGTAGCCTTTATCTAAGAAATATTTTAGATATAAATATAGTTGTATCTTTTGTCCCGTATAGACGTAAGATAGTTGCTCGGTTACTTTACCCGTCTTATAGTCGATAACGATTATATTATTCTTATCGTCCACGTCCACTCTATCAACGAAACCACTGAAAGAAAATACCTTGTCGTCTACTTTTATAGTAATTTCACTTTCGTTACCGAAGTATTTTTCTATAAATTCAGGGTTAAAGGAAGAATTGCGCAAGGATACCGTCAACTCTTTTAAGATTCCGCGACTTTCTTTTGCGAGATTATCGCGTTCTAGTTTGCCTTCTTCCCCCTCAAAGAATCTACTATATTCACCCTTATCTAGCGTCTCTTTTATGGTATCTTCTATTAACTTATTTATTGCTTCTTCACTGCCTTCTCTTAACAAATTGGTATTATCCTTAAAGTACCCTTCTAGTACGTCGTGAATAATAGTACCCTTATCGTTAACTCGCAATGCGCCTTGTTCTTTTTCTTCAAGTTTCAGTACGTTGCGAAGGTAATTTCTGTACGGACACGCAAAGTACGATTCCATCTTACTTACCGAGAGTTTGTATTCGCCCTTATCGTTCTTTTGATAACCTCTTAATAAGTCGATATTTTGCTCTTCTTCATTTTGCGCGTTGAGTATACCTTTACCGATTAGGTATTTTTCTACCGCTTCTCTATATTGACTAGGCACGTCGCCCGAAACGTATTCGTAATAACAATTCTTAAGGTTGACGAGATTGTACGTAAATAAACTATCTTCATCGAGATTGTGATATTGGTAGAAGGGCTTTTCTTCTATATTAAAGCGATATTTTATCTCTCTTACACCCGTACTTTCTCCGCCTAAATCACCCGACGTAGAATAGGTAATATAAAGTCTATCCGCTTTAGTCACAAGGTCTATTGCGTTGAATTTTTCAAATTGTATATTCTCCTCGGGCGTTGGGAAGATATTAATTCCATTTTTTTTCATTATCTCTTCGTCGTAGTAACCTAGAACAAGTTTGTCGCCAATGGTTTTTGGGAAGTTACCATCGTTAGCACCTACGATAAACATAGCTTTTATTTGAGAAAATCTACTATCGCTTTGGCTTCCTACGAAAACGCTATCTACGTATTGTGGCAAAACGCTCTCCGTCATATTCTCGATAACGGAATTAAACGTACTCAAAAATTCGCTTATCGATAAATTTTCACCGCCCGATAACGTTTTTATCTCTTCCGCAACTTCGCTTATAGGTTGAATTTTGGAATAAACTTTTAGTTCTATATCTTCTTTTTGAAGATATTTTTCGCTAATTTTTAGAATATTAGGATCGTTTGACTTGTTGATAATATAGTCGCAGTAACTTTCTACCTTATCTTTAACTTTGAGCGCGCTTACGCTACTTACTATTTTTTCACGCACCGCTTCGGCAATAACGCGGTTATATTCGTCTACTCCGTTACCGTTTAGCGTGAATTTTTGTAAAAACGCACCGTAGTTACAATTATACTTATCGCAATAGTTCTCAAAAATTTGAATTTCTTTACGCGATAAACCGTGATATGGGTTGCGCATAAAGGAAAAAACCGACTTTCTAGAAAAATTCTCGTCTATTACCGTGAATGCTGAATTAACGTATTTAGCAAAAAATCCGTCTTTTACGTAATACTTACGGTCAACGAAATGCGGTATTTCGCACCTATCGAAAATCTCTTGAATTATCTCTATCATGCCTTCGTCGTCACATACGACTGCAAAATCTTTGTAGCGGTAATTCTCGTTAAAAATAAGATAAACTATCTCTTTTGCTACCGCCTTTATCTCGTTATACTTGTTATCCGCACCATAAATACGGACGTTGTTGGTAATTTCTTTGTAACCTTTGTCCGCTTTAGACGTCCCAAACATCTCTCTATGTAGTTTGTCAAAAGGTGCTTTGAGTACCGCCATTGACGGCTCTTCTTTGCTTTCTATATCATTTTCTTCGCAAAACTTAATAAGGTCTTCTAATTGCCAATCTAAGAATAACTCTTTGTTAAAGCCACCTTTATCAATACAAAAAGCAACGTTTACCGATTTTGCTACTTTTAATAAAGCCTTAATTACTTTTAATTGTTGATTGCTAAAAACGTTAAAACCAAGGATATAAATATCGCTTTCTTTGATAAAATCTACGTTACTTGCATTATCTATAAGCCAATCTACACGGGTAACGGTATCGTAATATTTTTCTTTAAGTGCCTTTTCGTATTCTCTATAAATAAGGGCAATGTCCTTTAATTTTGCCTTAGTCGTGCTACAAAAACTCTCTATTTTTTCTTCAATGTCGCTATGACTAACGTTACTACTACGTAAAGACGCGATAGAAGCGAACATTTCTCGCGAAAAAGCTAAACTCTTTACGTCTTTGTAGTAGTCCAATTGATCGTTATTTTCGCGCAAAACTCTATTCATAAGTAAAACGGTACCTTCTTTTGAAAGGCACTTTTTGTTAAACTTACCTAACGCTTTTTGCGCAAGACGAGTAAAAGTATATACGTCTACGAAAAAACTTCCGTCTTCAAAAACTTTCTCGCAGACGTCTTTTTCTATACTAAGGGTATATCTATCGGGCACGATAAAAATATGCTTGCCGTTATCCTTATTGGCACGCAAAAGTCCAAAAATAGCATCGTGACCGCTTAGAGTGGTGTTACTACGTGTATAATTGAATTTCATACGTATATTTTAACATACGCACTATCTCTTTTCAAGTCATTATTGACACACCTTGTTTATTTTTCTACCTTGATATCCACGCTCAAATTAAATTCTACCTTGTTAAGATTGAAGTCTTCTCTATCTATTCCGTCTTTAGCAAAAAAACCTTGTTGGAAGTTAAAAGCGTCCAAATTGTTTTCCTTTAATTTCTCATAAAAATCGTAAATTCTAGTTTGCAAAATTTTTGCACATTCTTTTATCTCGTCTTCGCTTGCGCTCGTCCCTAGCGGATAGCCGTCACCGTTTGTCACCATAATTGATTTTACCGTAGTAAATAAGGTAAGTTTTGCATCAACCGCCATTTTCTTTTCGTCAAACTCCAATTTTATATCGCTATCGTTGACGTAATAGCCTATTTTTTTGTCGCTTAAAACGAATTCTTCACTGCCTTTTTCTACCTTGTTTGTGATATAATTGACCGCTTTGGTGCCGTTTTTGTCAAAGATACCCGCTATTTTGCCTTTTTTTAGCATAACGATAGAAGTTAAATCAAATACGTAGTCGTCGGTGTCTTTTACTTCTTCGAATTCGTCCGAAGACGGGATTTTTGACGCAACGGGGACTTTTTTTAGATAGGGCATCCAATTTATACCACCTTTACTATAATATCCTACCGCGCATTGCGATAGCATCTGATAGCTAATATCGTTCATCGTACCGTGTTTCGACACAAGCCCTTGTACGTAAAGGCTCGCGTTGTCACCGAAAGCGGTCTTTTGACTAAACACGTCGTAAGTGTTGCCGTCGTAGCCAAATACGTAAATACTGTCACTAAGATACGTACTCTTAATTAGCATATAGATTACGTATTCAAAGGCGTTATTTATGAACACGCTTTTACCCAAAACAAGCACGTTGCAGTGCGTAACCGTTAGCGTCTTCGACGTGATTTCTGTAATCTCTTGCAAAGCGTCCGTCAGACTTTCGCCTTGTCCGCGCACTACGCGCGTACCGTTACCCATAGTTTGACTGCCGTTGCTACTTAAAATTTGCGCAGTGACAATATATTTATTGTCTTCCGTTACGTCTATTCCTAGTCCTACCGCCATCGAGCGTACTGTTAATTCTTCGCTAGGAATCATTTTTCCGAAGATAACGAATGCTAGCATAATAATTACCGTAACTATCCATTTGATTTTACGTCGCACGTTACCCCCTTTTCACTACCTATTTTCTTTACCATATATAATAGTAATAACAAAATCGGTAGTCCTATTTCTATAATAACAACTGCGTATTGCACTCCGCCCGTACAAAACTCAAGCATCTCATCAAAGGTCCTTAGTAGATAGTACATAATTATTGCAATAATCAGTGCAAAAATCGTTGTTCCCAACTTTTTCATGTGAAAATTATCCATAATTACCGAAACTCCACCAATTTTTAACGCAACGTTGAGTATACCTGACGTTATCCAAAGTAGACCGCTAGGCCAATCTAAACTTCCCGTTTCGCTCACCGCAGAATTAAAGGACGCGAGCCGAGAAAACGCGCTATGCACGTATGAAGACGCGTTGCCGTACACTCCGTAGAGTAAAATATAACACCCGACTACCGAAATAAAGCAAACCGCGCTCGATATAGCGATAGGCGTAGCTTTTTTTATCGACACTTTCATAAATAATAGCGGTGAAAAATCAAACGCATAAATTAGGTACTTACCTATTGCATCCAAATAAATATCGCCGTTTTGATTAAAAAGTGGGTTAAGGTGCACTTCGTTAAATTCAAGTTTTCCATAAAAAATCCCTAAGAAAAACACAAACGGTGCTATCCAAACTATCACTTCAAACAGCCTTCCTATTGCCCTTCCGCCCTTGATTCCTATATAAAGCGCGGTGATAAGAATAAGCATAATACTGCCGAATTCACGCGAATTGTAGAACAAAAAACTTGTGACGTACGTCGATATTTCGTGCAAAAATAGTATTATTTTGATTGCAAAAACGAACAACATTGGTATAGAAATAACGCGATAAACGGTACTTCCGTACCTTTCTTTTATACCTTCCATTCCCCCTTGATTACATACAAAAATAACCAAAAGCATTTGTAAAAGTTCGATAATTACCAAAATTGCTATCAAAATATACGCAGTAGGACCTGCTTTATCGTAGAGAAGGCTCGGTAAAGTCGCCAGCTTAAATACAAGCGGTAAAAAAACTATCATTATTGATACTTGTCTTGTGCTTAATTCGTTCATTTTAATTTTTGCATCCGCCTTTTATTTTTTTGTGCGAAACTTTCGGGGCGATAGAATAAGTCGGTTAGACTGCGCTTAAAGATAGAATCCTTAAAGTCGCTTCCTATAAGGGGTGAAACGGGCACTAGATACGGTATTCCGTACGATCCTATCCCCGTTAAATACGCTATCACCATAAGCCCTGCTAAAGTTAGCCCGAATATACCTAATAAATCCGCTACCACTACGAAAAGTATGCGTAACAATCCTAGCGTACCCACTTCGTCGGGCACTGCGTATATACCTATTCCGCTTATTGCCACTACTAAGACGGTAAGACTGCTCAAAAATCCTGCGCTTACCGCCGTTTCGCCAAGCACTATTGCACCCACTACCCCAAGTGCCATTCCTACGTGTCTAGGCATTCTTATACTTGCTTCACCTAGCACTTCGAACAAAACGAGCGCAATTACCATTTCTAGCGACGGCGAAAAGGGAATTTGGTCGGTAACGTTAATTACCGTAATAAGTAATTCTAATGGCAACAGCTGAAACTGATAAAGTTGTACCGAAACAAACAATGCAGGCAAAAATACCGCGCAAAACACCGCAAGAAGTCTTACGTATCTTAAAAAAGTAGTCCTAAGTGGGCGTTTATACTTATCCTGACTGTCTTCAAAGTCTTCGTATAGCATAAAAGGTACTACTAGCACGATAGGCGATCCGTCTACGATTATTGCAACTTTGCCGTCTAATAGTTTAGACGCGATTACGTCGGGTTTTTCACTATTCCCCACTTGCTTAAACATAGAATACGGGTTACTTTCTATCATTTTTGCAACGTAAGACGAATCGATTATTCCGTCGATAGAGTACGCTTCTATCCTTTTACTAACGCTTTCTACGATATTTTCGTCTGCGATACCTTTTAGATATACGATATTGATTTTCGTTGCCGTGATTTCACCCATAATCAGTTCTTTTATGGCGAAATTCTCACTTTTTAGCCGTTTACGCAATATCACGACGTTAGTTCTCACGTCTTCAACGAAACCTTCTCTGGGACCTTTTATTACCGAACTTGTCGGTGGCTCGCTTATTGCTCTTGCACTCACCTTTCGTGCAGATATTTCAACAACGGTTGATTTCGTAACGAGCACCGCGCTTCCTTCCGATAGACTTTTGCCCGCTTTGCCTATCTCTATCTCTTTTAGCGTTCCTGCGATACCTATTACGCTTTTTATGCCAAAATAATCGTCGCAAAAGTGGTCTTTTTTACTATTAATCGGAATAACAACCGCTTCTTCTAGTTGTCGTACTTCTACAAGCCCTTCTATATGAAAAAGCGCGCCACAAAAAGTGGGCGTCTCGATAATTCTCGTCACGATATCGGGCGAAGTAAGTTTTAATTCTTCAATTAACTTAACTCTATCACTAAGTACGGTATTCACGCTAATTTTATTGCCAAAATTACTTTGCGTTAAACTCACACATAAAAAAATTATTGCATAGTAATGTAATAGAAAATCTTAACGGAGGTACATATTATGAATTTTTTTGACGGCTTTAACAACAACGGTGGTTGCAACGTAGGTGGTTCTTGTAACTGCTTATGGTTACTCCTTCTCCTCTGCTGTTGCGGAAACAACTGCATTTGCGACATACTACCGTTACTCCTTATCCTAAATTGCTGCTGTAACAACAAACCCCACGATTGCGGTTGCGGTTGCAATAACTAACCTTCTTAACCAAAGGGATTGCAACAACTGCAATCCCTTTGTGATTTATTTTTAGTGATATCACCTAAGATATTATATCGCATTCGCAAAGTGAATATATTTTTGCTTTAGCAAAATAATAAAGGCGCAGAAAATCTGCGCCTTATACTGATTGAGAGTATTATCCTTTTTCGGGATTACTACTTATTATTCAATGATAGAAGAAACAACGCCACTACCTACGGTTCTTCCGCCTTCACGAATAGCGAAACGAAGACCTTGTTCGATTGCGATAGGGGTGATTAGTTTGATTTCCATCTTGATGTTGTCGCCGGGCATAACCATTTCTACGCCTTCAGGAAGGGTGATGGTACCGGTAACGTCGGTAGTTCTGAAATAGAATTGAGGACGATATCCGTTAAAGAAAGGAGTATGTCTTCCGCCTTCTTCCTTCTTCAATACGTATACTTGGCTATTGAAGTGGGTGTGGGGCTTAATCGAACCGGGCTTAGCAAGAACTTGTCCTCTTTCGATTTCTTTTCTATCAATACCTCTCAAAAGTGCACCAATGTTGTCACCTGCTTGAGCGAAGTCAAGAAGTTTACGGAACATTTCTACACCAGTAACGGTAGTTTCTCTAGCTTTGTCCATAAGACCTACGATTTCTACCTTGTCTTGTACTTTTACAACACCACGTTCTACTCTACCAGTAGCAACAGTACCACGACCAGTGATGGTGAATACGTCTTCTACGGGCATTAAGAAAGGCTTATCAGTATCTCTTTCAGGAGCAGGAATATAAGCGTCAACTGCAGCAAGAAGTTCTTTGATACAATCGCAATCAGCGCTACTAGCGTTGCCAGCAGCAGCAGCTTGCATAGCCTTAAGTGCAGAACCTTTGATAACGGGAATGTCGTCACCGGGGAATTCGTAGCTGGATAGAAGTTCTCTGATTTCCATTTCTACTAGTTCTAGAAGTTCGGGATCGTCAACTTGGTCAACTTTGTTCATGAATACTACGATGTAAGGAACGCCTACTTGACGAGCAAGCAAGATGTGTTCACGAGTTTGAGGCATGGGGCCGTCAGTAGAAGCAACTACTAGGATAGCGCCGTCCATTTGTGCAGCACCGGTGATCATGTTCTTAACGTAGTCAGCGTGTCCGGGGCAGTCAACGTGTGCATAGTGACGAGTTTCTGTTTGATACTCAACGTGAGCAGTGTTGATCGTTATACCTCTAGCTTTTTCTTCGGGTGCCTTATCGATTTCGTCATATCTCATAACTTCTGCGTTGCCGAGAGCTGCAGAAACCATAGTGATAGCAGCAGTCAAAGTGGTCTTACCATGGTCAACGTGACCGATAGTACCGATATTAACGTGCGGCTTAGTTCTTTCAAATTTAGCTTTTGCCATTTAGAATATCCTCCCAATAGATATATTTTTATTAAGTCCTAATTATTGTAATACATTTTTTTTTGTTTGTCACGCATTTTTTACACTTTTTTAATTTTTTTAATTTTTAGCGAAAAATGCGATTTTTGTTTAATATCCCTTTATACCTTCTAACAAGCGTTTTTTCTCACTGTTGGGTACTTCCATGTAGCAGTTAAGTTGCATACTGTAGTTACCTCTTCCTTGCGTTGCGCTACGGAGTACGTTAGCGTATCCGAACATCTCGCTAAGGGGTATGTCGCAGTCTACTACCTTGATGCCGGGACGGTCGTTCATTTCTTTTATCGTACCTCTACGGCTATTTACGGTGTTAATAACGTCGCCTAAATATTCGGTAGGAACGGTGATTTCTACACTCATAACGGGTTCTAAAATAGTAGGATCGGCTTTGCGTGCTGCTTCTTTGAATGCGAGTGAACCTGCAATCTTAAAGCTCATTTCTGAAGAGTCTACGTCGTGGAAACTTCCGTCAACCAAAGTAACCTTGAAGTCAACCATTTCGTATCCGCAAAGTACACCACCGCGTGCCGCTTCTCTGATACCTTCTTCGATAGGCTTGATGAATTCTTTGGGTATGCAACCACCAACGGTTTCGTCCACGAATTCGATGCCTTTGCCCGCTTCGTTGGGTTCCATCTCGATAATACAGTGACCGTATTGACCTTTACCACCGCTTTGACGAACGTATCTACCTTCTGCTTTTGCCTTTTGCTTAATTGCTTCTCTATAAGCAACTTGAGGCTTACCAATGTTAGCTTCTACCTTATATTCGCGTAAAAGTCTGTCTACGATAATCTCTAGGTGCAATTCGCCCATACCTGCGATGATGGTTTGACCGGTTTCTCTATCGGTATAGGTACGGAAAGTAGGATCTTCTTCCGAAAGTTTTACTAGTGCTAGGCTCATTTTTTCTTGACCTATCTTGGTTTTCGGTTCGATTGCTAGTCTAACAACAGGTTCGGGGAATACCATCGAATCTAGTACGATAGGATGCTTTTCGTCGCAAAGAGTTTCGCCAGTAGTGGTCTCTTTTAGTCCGATTATTGCTACGATGTCGCCTGCGTACGCTTCGTCAATGTCGATACGGTCGTTAGCGAACATTCTTATAAGTCTACCTACTCTTTCACGGCACTTCTTGTTACTGTTGTATACCGTCATGCCCTTGATTAGTCTACCGCTGTATATACGGTAGAAAGTAAGTTTACCTACGAAAGGATCTACTGCAATCTTAAATGCAAGACCGGATAAAGGCTCTTCGTCGGACGATTCTCTTACTACTGCGTTACCCTTTAGGTCTTCGCCCTTAACCGCTTCTACGTCCAAAGGTGAAGGTAGTAGTGCTACTACGTAGTCGAGCATTTTTTGAACGCCCTTGTTTCTGTATGCGCTACCGCAAAGTACGGGGGTAGCTTTCATAGCGAGAGTTGCTTTTCTAAGTGCGGGAATAATCTCTTCTTCGGTTACAAACTCGCCTTCAAGTACCTTCATCATGATATCGTCGTCAAAGTCTGCACAAACTTCTACTACGTCGCTTCTTGCAGCTTCCACTTCGGTAAGCATATTTTCGGGTACTGCCGTTACGGTATAATTCTTACCCGTTTTATCTTCGGTATACATATACGCTTCTTGCTTAATAACGTCTACGATACCAATGAAGTCCGCTTCTTTACCAATAGGTAAAGTAATGGGTAGCGGATTGGTGTGCAAGCGAGAACGCATCATATCTACAACGTTGTGAAAATTAGCGCCTAGTACGTCCATTTTATTGACGAAAGCAATTCTTGGTACGTTGTATTTGTTCGCTTGACGCCATACCGTTTCACTTTGGGGTTCTACACCGCCTTTTGCGCAAAAAACCGCTACTGCGCCGTCAAGTACGCGAAGACTTCTCTCTACTTCTACGGTAAAGTCAACGTGTCCGGGGGTGTCGATAATGTTGATGGTATGATCGTTCCAGTGAGCAGTAACTGCAGCACTAGTAATGGTAATACCTCTCTCTTGTTCTTGTACCATCCAGTCGGTGGTAGCACTACCTTCGTGCGTCTCACCAAGACGGTGCGTAAGTCCGGTATAATAAAGTATTCTTTCGGTAGTAGTAGTCTTACCTGCGTCTATGTGCGCCATTATACCGATATTTCTGAACTTCTCTAACGGTGTTGTTCTTCCCATTTTTTCCTCTCTATTTTCAAAAATTAGGGCATACTACAAATTTTACACTCGTGGTATGCCCCTACTATATTGCGATTATTACTCAAAAAGTAATTTTGATACTGATTAATAACGATAATGTGCGTAAGCCTTGTTAGCTTCTGCCATACGGTGAGTATCTTCCTTCTTCTTGACTGCTCCGCCAGCATTGTTGTATGCGTCCATTAATTCGTTAGCAAGTCTTAGATACATTTGTCTTTCGCCACGCTTTCTAGCGTAAAGAACGATCCATCTGATACCTAAGGTTTGTCTTCTTGCAGGACGGATTTCCAACGGAACTTGATAGTTGCTACCGCCTATTCTTCTAGCTTTTACTTCCAAAGTAGGCATAACGTTCTCTAACGCTTGAACAAAAACGTCGTTGGGGTTCATGTTCATTTTTGCTTGGATAACGTCAAAAGCACCGTAAACGATCTTTTGTGCTACGCCTCTTTCACCATCAAGCATGATTTGGTTGATGAGCTTAGTAACTACTTTAGAATTATATATAGGGTCCGGTAAAACTTCACGCTTAGGAACTCCACTTCTTCTAGGCATAATACATGTCCTCCTATAATTGTAATGATGTTGGGTAAATTCTATCTACCGACTTATTTGGGCTTTTTAGCGCCATATTTGGAACGTGCTTGGTTACGTTTTGCTACGCCTGCAGTATCAAGCGTACCACGAATGATGTGATAACGTACACCAGGTAAGTCCTTAACTCTGCCGCCTCTTACTAGAACAACGCTGTGCTCTTGTAGGCTGTGGCCGATACCGGGAATATAAACGGTAGCTTCCATTCCATTAACAAGACGTACTCTCGCGATTTTTCTAACTGCGGAATTAGGCTTTTTGGGGGTAGTCGTGGTTACGGATAAGCATACGCCTCTCTTTTGGGGGCATTTGTCTAGCATAGCCGATTGACTTTTCTTAACTTGTCTTACTCTACCTTGCCTGATCAGTTGGTTAATTGTGGGCATTCAAGATCCTCCTCTTATTTATAGATGAATTCATCCCTCTCTTTCAACCCATATAGGGGAATAAACTCGCCTTATTCCGACTGCCACTTTTTCTATTCATACCCAATAAGCACACCTCTGCTTGGATACGTTCCCTTCCTTCGTCCGACGGCAATCGAATATCGGACGCGCTTCGGCATTTTGTAAGGGCTCTCAGCATTAACCGCATACAAAAGCTCATATGTCACCACATAAGCCCTAATATTATAGCAACCAAAACTCTTATTGTCAATCAAAAAACACACTGTTTTTACGTGTTTTTTTTGTAAAAAATATTGTGCGTTCTCGTATAAAAAAACGCACAAAAAAATGATGTATCGTACTTTGTACGAAATGATGTAGTTGACTAGAAGTCAACAATGATGTATGCCTACGGCAAATGATGTATTTGCTTGCGCAAAAATTATGGATATTATATATCTAATACCTTAACAATCTCACTTGTGAGATTATATCGCGTTTACGTAAGCAAACATATCGCGTGTAAATGCAATTTACGCATATCGCATTCGCAAGGCGAATATATCGCTTTGCCGTTAGGCAAATTATTTTTATCCATAACTTTGTTCAGAGAACAAAACTTCACTTTGCATTAAGCAAAACTTCACTATCGAAGATAACTTCACTCACGTAGTGAACTTCACTCACGCAAAGTGAATATATCGCTTTGCCGTTAGGTAAACAAAAAGAGTGGTCTTGCCACTCTTTTTTGCTACTCAAGTTCAATCCACATCGCGGGAACGACACCGAAATAGGTATAGTCAACGTTGGTGCTGAAGCTGCCGTAGCCGCGGTTGCCCACGAGGCACGCAAAGTAGTCACTGCTGTAAACGCTCGGGGAACGAAGCCACCACGCGCCGTTGCCGTAATCTGAAGAATTTGTATACATACTTGCCCCCGTTGCTCTACTGTAATCGCTGATAGTCATTCGTCTTGCTTCGTCATAATTATAATATGACGAACTAAATCCGTAACTACTGTTAGTTACTTCTGCATAACTTAATAAAAATACTTTATCATTTGTATTTTCGCAAGCGTATTTGTTACTGTCATACCCAGTGCTCGCTGCGCTATTATCTACCGTTGTGGTAAGTATTAATTCTTGTTGTAGCGTACTAAATGCGGTATCATAGAATGTATCGTTAAGCCATGCTCTTATTTCGCTATCAGCATAGTCATTATATCTATTGTCATATATATGATTATCTATAATACTATCGCATAATATAAATGCTTTTCCATTATCTTCACTAAGTATTCTCCACTTGATAGGCTCTACCTTGAAGTAATATACGGTGCCACTCGTTACCGTTGTACCTGTAGAGAAAGTATAATTTGACTCATACGGACTAGCGGTGACTTTAGCATACCACTCGTTATCCGAGCCTAAATAGTAACCTTTATCATTAGTCGTATCAGTTACGGTCACGTTATCTTCTTTTATCGTTTGTGGATAACTACCAAAATATACGTAATCTCCGTGTCTGCATAAGCCGTCAACTGCGTGAACGGTTTTTTGACAAATAGTACATATACAGTTTTCGTCAAGTGTGTGTGAGGTACATTTTTCCCATTTAGCCATATACGTTTTGCTCTCTTCTCCCATTGTGAAAGTATGTGTTAAACTTGTACCTTCACTTACTTTGGCTTCGCCATCATACCAACCTAGCCAAATATAACCTGCATTGGTGGTCGCAGTAAGGGTTGTTTGTCCGCCTAATTTAGTTTTTTCTATTCCGCTAACGGTGCCCGCTTCTGCTATATTTTTCTCAAGAGTTATCGGACATTGCATCCATTTTGCGGTGTAAGTTCTATCCTTTTCTGTCATTGTGAAGGTATAGGACAGATCTGTGCCTGTACTTACTTTGGTATCGCCAGAATACCAG
>JAZSMH010000008.1:0-67844 GCA_045535785.1 Clostridia bacterium | reverse complement strand
CTTCGTGATATGCACCGCTAGGCCAAGTTGTCTTGCCACGACCGTGCTTCTTATCATTCTTCCAATAGCCTACGTAGGTGGAGCCGTCGGCGTATCTTCTTAAACCGTAACCTTCGAAGTTATCGTTAACGAAGTTGCCGTCATAGTAGTTGTTTTCCGCCCAAATGTATTTACCTTTGCCGTTAAGTTTGTCATCGCGCCATTGTCCTTCTACACGGGTACCGGACTTATAATATTTTACGCCGTATCCGCAGAACTTATCGTCAACGAAATCGCCTTCGTAAATATTGCCACTTACCCAATAATACTTACCGCGTCCATTCTTCTTATCGTTACGCCATTGTCCTTCGTAGCGATCGCCTTTTGCATAAACTCTTATGCCGTAGCCTTGGAAAAGTCCATCAACCAAGTCGCCCTCGTAGTAACCGCCGTCCGCCCAGGTGTATTTGCCACGGCCGTGCATTTTGCCATCGTAATATTGACCTTCATAAACGTCGCCACTAGGGAAAGAATATCTACCGATGCCGTGACGCTTGCCGTTGCGCCATTCGCCTCTATAGACAGCACCGCTATTCCATCTCATTTCGCCATAACCGTGGGGTTCTTTTTGTGTCCAACCTTTCGTATCTCCAACGTAATACGCGTCGGAATAATTAATTGTCGCCATAGTAAGATTACCTCTCAAAAATAAAATTATTAATATTATATCATACGCGCGCGGTAAATACAATACCAAAAATTAATACTTAAAAAATAGCACCTTCAAAAAACAACAAAAAAACGCATTTAGCTATATTTATTTTTTTGATAAATTTACTAAAAATGCGTTTTTTTGAGATATTTGTTAAATTTTGTTTTTGGCTAAATCGACGCTATATTAAAAACGTCGATTTTTTTACACATAGAAGCAAAAAACTAATCGGCTGACTTAAAGTTATAGATAGGCTTAATTATCTTCTCGATAGTAACGGTATCGCCGATAAGCTTGACTATCTCTTCCATAGGTTTATAAACCATGGGCGACTCGTCAAGAGTACTTTCGCCGACCGTAGTGCTGAATACGTCTTTCATTTCTTCAACGTATTCTTCCACTGTAAAAAGTATTTTTGATTCGCTTCGCTTGCAAAGCCTTCCTGCTCCGTGAGGGGCGGAACAGTTCCAATCTTCGTTGCCTTTGCCGATAGCTACGATACAGCCGTCACGCATATTCATAGGAATAAGCACCCTTTGGCCTAAATGCGCAGGGATAGCGCCTTTACGAATTATTCCGTCGCTGTCGATAAAATTATGAACAGTCTCAAAATCGTCGATAGGACGAACCTTTAAGAACTTAATTATATCCTCAGCCATTCTTTTTCGTGACAGCGAAGCAAACTCTTGGCAAAGCTTTAAGTCGTGCAGATAGTCGAGCATTTCCTCTCCGTCTAAGTAGCATAAGTCACTAGGTATCTTGGTCTTGTGTGCGTGCTTTTGGGTAATCAAAGATAACGTTTCGGGAATCTTATCTGGTTTACCTTGTGAGTTAAGACTAGCGATTGCTTCTTCCTTTTCTTTTTTTGCGCTGCTTTTACAGCTGTCTATTGCTTTCTTCTGATATATCTTAGCAACCTGCAAGCCTAGGTTACGCGAGCCACTGTGGATAATGAGATATTTGTTACCGTCATCGTCTACGTCAACCTCAATAAAGTGGTTACCTCCGCCTAGCGTCCCGAGCGATCCAAATAGTCTATTCAAGTCGGTAAGTAGACTGTAACAGCGCAATTTTTTTACCAAACCTTCGCAATTAACTTCCCTCTTATAGTTGCTACCGTGTGGGATATTCTCTTTGATAAAATCGTCAAGGCTAGGCAAATCTATATCTACTTTGCCCAAATTAACGGTGTACATTCCACAGCCTAAATCAACCCCGAGCACGTTGGGGATTATCTTGTCTTGCATTGTCGAAGTGAAGCCAACTACACAGCCTTTGCCGTAATGCACGTCGGGCATTATCCTTACTTTTTGTCCTAAAAAAGGTGCTTGATTAATAAGCGTATATATTTGATTGACTGCTTCAGGCTCTATATTCTCTGTAAATATCAATAAATCTCTTTTCATGTTTTACCTCCTTTTCGCAAAAAAATAACCACTCGTTGAGAGTGGTTAACTTAATTTTTAATTCAATTTGTAAAAAAAACTATGACAAAGACGGCACACCCTCACGAGCCGACTTAACATTAAAATTAAAAATTAAATTTTTCATTTTTTGTTGCTCCTTGTCTAATTTTTTTTGCAAATTTTTCTCTGCTGGCGGTATATTAACATATAAAAATACCATTGTCAAGAGTTTTTATATTTTTATTTTGAGCGTATTATTTCATACTTGCTTGGACGCGGTTCTGCTATTTTAACCGCCACTTCCCGGATCACCGTGATCTCCGCTATAACCGTAAGAACCCGTATCACCTACCTCGCCGTCTTCTCCAACTACACCGTTACTTAAATAGGTACAGCCTACGTCTATAGATATTTCGGGATCAATAAGCTCAATAGCAAGACCGCCTAAGCCGGCCTCTCCACCTTGACCGCCTTCACCACCGGGACCGCCTTTACCGCCTGAACCACCAGACATGTCGCCTACCCAAATTAAGCTCCAGTGATCGTCGTCACCGCCGTCACCGCCGTCACCACCTTGACCGCCTTTGCCACCTTTTCCGCCCTTACCGCCGTTGCCTGCGTTAAGATAGAATTGTGCGTTTTCGGAAATTATGGGTGAGTTCTTGATAAGTAGCGCGCTAGCACCGTTACCACCGCGACCACCTTGTCCGCCCGTACCGCCTTGTCCGCCCGGTCTACCGTTGTAGCCATACGTAGGATCTTTACCTTGGCTTTCGTTATTACCTTTCGCTCCGTCCGTACCCCTTGAACCGGTAGCACCTTGACCGCCTTGTCCACCGTTGCCACCGACGAATTTTACGATAGGGCTTTCGTTAATACGCAAGTTCTCTGCTCTCACGGCAATACCACCGTTGCCACCGCTATTTGCTTCATAGCCAGCGCCTTGATTTCCGTCCGCGCCTATTACCGAAAGAACCTTATTTCCGTTAATTAATAGCGAGTCCGCAATAACGGTCGTCAATCCATCAACGTATCCGCTTGCGCCTGCGTGACCTATTTCTAAATCAGCGGTAACTCTGATAATAGCGTTCTTGACGTCAATTACCGTTTCGTTCCTTTCGTGATGCAAATAGCTTATATTGTTGCTAGCGAGTATGCCTATGGTTGCATCCCCTTCAAAATAGATAGGTTGCGACAATTTGAGTCCAATACTATCTAATTCGATAACTAGTTGCGTATCTCTATCCTCTATCGTTATATTGATACCGCCTATATATTTTTTGCTATCTGCAGTGTTCGTACCCTTAAAGATAATCTTAGTTATATTGCTAGTAACGATGATACGCTTATTACAAATCCTGATGCCTCCTTCGGAACAAGTCGCTAATTCCTTAGTACAATCTACGACAACCGTCTTGTGCGTTTGGGCAGAAAGATTGATCTCGTTAGATGCAATCATAGATATATCAATCGTAGAATATTTTTCGGTAGGCGTAGTGGGCGTGCTGGGTTTATTCTCATCCTTAATATCGGGATTATCTCCACTGTCACCGCCTTGACCGCCCGATTGATTGCCGTTATCGTTAGAGCCGTTCTGATTGTTCTCTCCACCACTTTGATCGTCGTTGTTTTCTCCACTACTTTGGTCGTCGTCAATGCTGGGTACATCCTCTTTTCCCCAAACGAACACACCTAGACAGGTAAATACTATGCCTAATACAACGAGCGCTGCAGCTACCCAAATTATCCATCTTCTCATAATCTATCTCCATTGTCTTCTTGCTTGTATTCTTCTATGAACGACCTAATTAGGCTATCGCCGAACAATACCTCTTCGCCGTTCTTTTTGACAGTAATCTTCTTTCCGTTACTCTTTATGTAGTCGCCGTTAAGTAAAAAATTAAGAATTTGATTATCAAATCTAACTTCGTCCATATTGAGCTTTTCTCTGATTTTGGGTATCTCAACTCCATTTTTCAATAACTCAAGCGTGATTATATCGTCTTTCGTAAATCCGTCGTATCCGACGTGATTATGAATAAGAAGTCTTATACAAATCTCCGTGCTTACCCTATTTTTACCCGCTTGCTTAGCTATTTTTTCTAGCAATAATTTTGCACTCATTAGGTTGAATCTACCCGCTTCGGCTATTTCTTTCAACGCGCCGTCATCGAAGTTATAACCCTTCTTCTTACACTCTCTTTTTAATTCGTTAACCACCTTGTTGGGTGACGCATAGGTGATAAGATAGTGGGTAGAATTGACGTCGATTTTTTTGTCGATATTACTAGGTACGTACGCTACGAACGAGTAGTCCTTTGCGTTCCACTCAACCATATTGTTGAGTATAGCGTTAATCACGAACATAGCGTGATTGGCTGTGTGTATACTCATGCTCTCTTGCTCGATACCTTTTTTATAAAGCACGTCGTAGATGGGCTTAACTCTATCCGATATAACCTCTTCTAACTCGATAGCGTACTCGTCTACGGTGATCAAATTCCATTGTTCACTGTTCCACACTTCGTCGGTAAGTAAGGTCTTGAATACGTTATAGAATACGTTACCGCCGATCACTAATTCGCCCTTAAAGCGACGCATTTCTTCCACGGGTATCTTCAACGACACGCAACTCTTCGTTTCGTTCGCGCCCACTCTATTGGTGCGCTCGTAATTACCAAAAGTCGCGCTCTGACGAGCTAGGTACGCTACGTTGAACCAACAGCCTACGTAGACGCTCTCTTCATCCATAGTTGCAAAAACGGAAAGCTGGCTACCGTCAAGCTCTTCGTATGCTTTATCTCTCGCTAACTCAAAATTATCACCGCCGAAGCGCTTCTCACTTTTTACTACCTCGTAGTAATCGTTATTGAGCGTTGCCGTTCTAAAACTTACTTGTGCTTTCATTCTTTATACCATCCCCATTATTGCTCTTGCTTTGCGGAAAGCTTCTATCAGTCTATCCGTTTCGGGACGGACGAAGAAGCTCTTTATCTTCTCTTGTCTTCTTATACTTTGTGACCTCGGACGACTCTCAACGCTAATTATTACGTCGGTAATAATGTCGGCGCATTGACCTAAAATAGATATCATAGGCTTGCGCACGCCGTCTAGCCCTACCCTCTCGATAAACTCGGGTGAGAATCTTGCTGATAGCACGCTATCTACGAAAAATACAGGGAAGTTAAGGCTAGCCCTGCCGTAATCGTTAGCTATTCTTGTAAGCACGTTCCTTACGCGCTCCTTTCTATCCAATAGTAGTTCGGTTTGATCTTTTACCGACTGACTCTTAATTGATAAATTCTTCTCGTTAGCTATCTCTTCGGCGCCGTGCGTTACGATAAGCACTACGGGGAGGTTAGCGTAAGAAGATTTTAACTCGATGATAGATTTTAGAATATTGACGAATTCTAACCTATCAATTTCGTTCTTCTTGTCCGTTTGGGTACGGTCAAAAAGCACGTCCTCCCATTTACAAAATACCATTATCGCATTATACTTCTTGTCGCGGATATCACTTTTGAGCGCGTCGATTAGATAACGCTTACCGTTAGCATCATCTAATGTGAGAGCATCGTACGAGCCTCCGCGCGCGTCCGTCCAGTTGAGCTTAAGTAAAGGCAGTGGATGAGTATCTCCCGTAAAGAAAGATTTATTCTGGTACTTCATTATGAATGGGTACTGAAACCTATCCATTTGCGTACCCATAATGCTAGAATGGTTATTCTTTAGATCACGCCAGTGTTTGTTGATTTTTTCAACGCTTCTTTGCGAAACGTTGCTCCCTTCGTCAGCTAGATCAAGGGTGACTTTACACTTGCCGTCGTCAAAAAGCGCACCGTCACTACTGCGCCCGTAGGTGCAAGTAAGGTAAGTTGTCTTACCCGTTGCACGGGTACCTATCATCAAAATGTTCAAATTAAACATTGGGGCTTTTGCCATAGTATTTCTCCTAAAATTCCATATACTTAATGAAGTTTTCTTTGGGTGATTTGCCCGACTTAGGATCGTTAAGAATATACCTATCTTCTCCGCTTATCGCCGTATAGGTAAGAACCTTCGGCAAATAAAAATCAGTAAATAACGTCTTGACGGCAGGAAAAGAAATCAAATCGTAGCACTCTTTTTCTTGCTCCGTGCTCCAATACTTACGATACTTATACGCATCGCGAATTTCGCGCAAATTCTTTTCTTTGAGAATAATCTTACCGTAATATTCGTCGTAGATAGGGCTTAACGCGTATCTGTCGCCCTTGCGTGTAGCCTCGTCGGAATGTAAGCAAAAGAGGAATATTCCTAGCGACGGACAGGGATAAAGCTCTCTTTCTATCGTATGGAATTTCGCCATATATCTACTGTCGGTGGTGGGCAAAAAGAGCTTTTCGTTCTTCCTGAGCAGTTCCAAAAATTCGGTTGCAGATTGGGTGCTTGCAAATATCTCATTGCTATGCATATTGACTGCACTGACGAGATTGCTCTTACCGATTTCCATATCCCCGTACTTAAAAGTCGTCGGTTCTTCTTCGATGAAAACCCTTCTCGGCCTATACGGCGTGGTGGTGCGCGTGGGGCTAGGTGCAACGTCGACGTTGGTATCCGCACGGACGTCCTCCTTTACGTCGGGTACAATATCCACTTTTTTACCTATCTTGATATTACCGTCCTCGTCCGTTTCGTAAAGAATATCAATTACGTTGGTTTGGCAATTATCAACTAAAAAAGCGTTATCGTTACAAAAAACGATAATCTTGTTCTTCTTGTCGTTCTCATAGACGGTAATACCGTTTTCTTCAAATTCGTAAACGGTAATACCGCTAATTACTTCCTTTTGTGCGCTCTCAAAATTTAGTGCTTTACCCTTAAAAAAGATGACCTCGTCTTTTTTGAGAGAGCCCTTTTTCCTTTTTGCAAGTGCACTGCTTACCTCGTCGAATTTGTCGTCGTCGATTTCTCTCCACGCCCAGTTGTGCGCACAGCTAGAAAAGCCTTGTATTATCTCTTGCTCGCAAAACAAGCATATCTTTGCCATTTTTATCCTCTTTTGAATTTGTTATTTTGGTTTTTCTTATCGATTTGTTGATTTACAGTACCTACCTCTACGTTCTCTGCGTACATATCGTCCACTTGCTCGTAGCTTACTTCGGCAGGTTGCTCGTTGAGGATATATGCAATAACATCGCTAGCAGAGTGGTGTCTATGCTTACACTTGCTGTCCTTTTCGTCCGCTTCTTGAACGTATTTTAGTAACTTCTTGATGCTTTCATAGAAGTCGGGGTGCTTGGTCGCTTCTATAATGCTCTTTTGTACGTCCACCATCTCTTCTTCCTTGAAGTCTTCACCTATAAGCGTCTTGATTACTGCAAGGTTACGGCGAAGTTCGTCGTCAAGCTTGGTGCGGAATTTGTAAGCGCGCTCGCATAGTTTTTCCCTTTGTTTTACGTTAAGTTCGTAACTATTTTGGAATTCGCTATAAAGTTCTTCCACTTCAAGTCTTAATTCTTCGCTTAAATATTGACTTTCTCTAGCTTCTTCTACACAACATTTTTCAATTTCGAACAAATAGTCGTCATAAACATAGGTGCTTTTTTGATTTTTTTCAATCCACTTGTCCGCTTTTGCTACCGATAAATCGATATCGGAAAATAATCTCTCTAGGTCTTGATGATAGAGTTCTCTCTCTTCCTTTGCGCGGTTGTATTCGTCTTTAATTTTGTTTACCAAATTAGCAACCGATTTTCCTGCGCCTACTACTACGGATACGGAAAGTCTACCTACCGCTTTTGCTCCTTGATACGCTGCGTCCATTACGTCCGCCACCAAACCGCCTATTGATCTCAACATATCACCGATATAAAATTCTATACTCATAATTATCTCCTTATCTTACGTATGCTTTGAGTACGCCGTGCTCGTAACCGATACTTACGTTAATGGTTGCGTTGCGATTAAATCTCGCACCCTTCGTTAATTCGTAGTTATATAGTTCTTCACTGATAAGATTGTTGATTATTTGCGACATCTTATCTTTTAGTCCACGTCCGCCTAGGTCTAGTCCTTCTTTACCCTTTTCTCTTCCGTCGTCTTCGTAGTAAGTATCAACGAAAGTTTGTGAAGTTGCTTCCGAAGGTCTTTCTAAAATAACTCCCGGATAGCGGTTACGTAGTAAGCCTTGAATTTTCATAAACTCTTTGCCAAACATCTTCTTGTACGATTCTTTATCGTGACGCTTGAATACGGCGACGTTATTTCTACCGATACGACCGAAAATTTCTCTTCTATTTACGTACGGGCTAGCAAACCACTTTTCGATAGCGTCAATTACACCTTCTTCCGTTTCCGCATCGGCGCCGAGGTTGGTCGTCATTACGATAAAGACGTCCTTTAATGAAGTTTTCGTACCCGACGCGTGGTCGGTGATGTGACCTGAATCGAGCATTTGCAAGAAAATATCGAGCATCTTCGGGTGCGCTTTTTCAAATTCGTCGAATAGTAAAATCGCATAGCCTTTCGTCTTGATATCCTGTATGAATTGTATGGGCGAATCGTGTCCAACGTAACCTGCGGCAACGCCTAGTAGCGAGTTAACGCTAATTTCGTCGTTAAAGTTAGCCATATCAATACGGATAAGATAACTTTCGCTATTGAACATACCCTTAGCCATCATTCTTGCGGTAAAAGTTTTACCAGTACCAGTGGGGCCTGCAAAAACCAAAACTCCTCTTATGTTGTTGCCGTCCGCGCCGTGACCAAAACCTTGCGTTGCTTTACGTAAGCTGTCAACTACTTTCTTCTTAACTTTGTCTTGACCTACGACCGCAGCGTCTTTGCCTATAAAATATTCTTCCATGATACCGCGAAGCTCTACCATGCTTCTATCCCAACGGTTATCTCTGTTGCCGTTTTGGAACATGTCTACGGCAGTCTCGAAGAACAATCTATCGTTGATGTCTACCTTGCCACCGTTTTCTACGTAGTCTTCTTTATATTTATTGAAGAAACTTGCTAAATCCATGTATTTTTGACCATAGTAGCCGTCGGTAAGACCGATGATAGCACTTACTACGCCGTCGTCGCTGAATTTCGTACCGTCGGTGCAAACCGTACCTTTTAAGAATCTTCTCACTACGTCCTCATTGGGCTTAGGTATACGGATAAGCTTTGCAAAAGGCGCGTTAGAACAAAAACTAGAAGCAATGTCTTCGCCACCGCAAACTTCGGGCGCGGTATTATCTAAGATAATAAGTCCAAAATTATCGTTGACGTTATGCGTCTTAAAAAGCGAAAGAAGATAGTTATAAATTTCGTTCTTCTCGTTAAGGTCGTTCATGTTATAAAGTTCTAGAACTAGACAAATAGCGTACTTGCTTTGAGTCATCATTTCGGTAAGCTCGTCATAGTTAAGGGCGGTGTTAGAAATACTCTTAAGATCGTACGTTTTGTTCTCTTCTTTGTCCGCCGTCTTAAAAAAAGTCGTCTTCGTGAACTTCTTCAAAACGGGACTATATACGTAGAATACGTCGAAAGAATTCTTAAGTCTAGTCTTACCTTCTTTGACAATTTTTTCGATAACGCTAATCATAGGCGTTGCGAACAACTTAACCGAATTACGCATATTGATAGGCGCCGTCATCAAGCTGTTATCAAAAAAGCTAGTATCGTGGATATTACCGCTAACTACGATACACTTCGAGCTCGATAGCGTTACGTCAAGATTGTTCTGCCAATTAAGTGGGTATTTCATTCGTTTTCTCCTTATTCCGTCCTATTTTATTCCAATAAAAAATATTTGGTCGCAAACGGTTACCATTTGCGTTTTTCTCTTATCTTTTAGTACGTTTTCGTACTTATTCTTTAGGTTTTCCTTCAAAAATATCGTTCTTTGGTTGGAAGAACCGCGCAAAGCTAAACCATCGTTAAGGCTGTCTACGTACTCGCCGTCTACGAGGATACCAATATACCTAAGCGCGCTATTGACGTCTTCGTTGTCCTTAGCAACAAGTTCTTCGTAGGTGTAGCCCGTGTATACGAGAATATCGTCGGTGTACTTGCTTGCTTCTTTTACAAGTTCCAATAAGAACTTCGGTTGTTCGAAAGGTTCTCCCCCCGATATCGTTATTCCGTCAAGCCCGCTACTTAGTTTCTTACCTACGTAACTAATTACTTCGTTTTGATTATAATTATAATCAAACTTCCGCAAGGTAGGCGTCATACAGTTAGCGCAATTTTTGTTACACCCTGCTACCCATATTCCTACGCGCTTGCCGTATCCAAGGGTGGTGACGGGTGCGTACAAAAAGCCCAAACTTACTTTGGCGTTACGTTCTTGTTCCATATGTATCCCGTCAAAATATTCTCGGGCACGCAGAAGTTATACAATCTCTTGAATACCCCGTCTTTGTTGGCATTTTGCGTTGCATTGAGGTCAATAACTAGCCATTTGCCGTCGATTTTCGCCATATTCCATGCGTGCGCTATGTAGTTTACTTTGTTGTCGCTAGACACTCTATCGTTAAGCGAAGTGTAGGTTGCTCGTAACGCCTTATATACGTCTACCGTGCCTTCTTGCGTAGGCTCTTCTTTGTCTTTTTCGCTACGCGGTACGATATTGCGTATCGTGTCGCCGTTAACTACTATGCAGTCGATACCGAGCCCGTCGCACACGTACTTGAACGCGCGTGAAAGCCCTGCGCAAACGGTCTTGTTAGATAAAGCGACGGAAGTAGCAAGTTGCGACTTAGAACTGCCGTTATCCCCTTCGGGAAAACCATAGGTGCATTTCTCAATAAATGTTTTTGCAATGTAAAGCGCCTTCTTGTAGTCCTCTAGCCCTTTACACTTTTCGCGGACGCTTTTTATAATTCCGTCAAAATATTCAACCGCTTTTTTGCACTCGTCGTCGGTGTAGACTTTGCCTAAATTGAAGGTAAACTGACTACCGCGAGTAGAAAAACTCAATCTAGGATCGGTGCTAAGCCACTGCGGATTATCGTTGAACGCGTAAGTAAACACCACTATCATTCTGTCGATAGAAATGGGCGCGTCAACGATTGCTTGATCGTAACCGCCGTCAATAGCGCGCGCGATAGCATCGTACACCCTCTTTTCTTCTACGTCTAAATATGAATAGTAGTATCTTCTCACTTTCTCTCCATTGTCTTATCGCAAAAGTCCGCTATTATAATTATATAAGAAATATTATTACTTGACAATAAGTAAAGAGTACTTTTAATAAAAAAGTACGATTTTAAGAATAAAAATCGTACTTTTGCTAATAAAGGAGTGCAGACGATATCGTCACATTAATGTCCTCCCGGTGCGCTTCCTTCTGCGCTACCTGTTCCGAAGAACAAGGGTGGACTCGAACCACCGACCCCCGGGTTTTATCATGGTCTAAAAATAAATTTGACTAGCTGTCTGCATTATTAATTATACACGCACTATTAACTTTCGTCAACTACTCTACGCACACTTGTACCAATGAACGCAATGACGTATCACCCTTTGGGGGAAATGACGTAGCTTCGCGCGAGAACACTCGCTGCAAAAAAATAACGCAAACGATATCGTTAGATTAAAGCGCTGGCCGGTGCTCTTCCATCTGAGCTACGTGTTCTAGGAACAAGGGTGGACTCGAACCACCGACCTCCGGCTTAGAAATGTCCAAAAATAAATCTAACTAGCTGTTTGCGTCTTTATTTATTATACTCGTATTGTATTTTTTCGTCAAGCGTGCTTCCTTAGCTCGTTAACGGTGTCGAATACGTAATCAACGTCAAGTCCGCTTTCTTTAAGCATCTTTTCGTCCGTTTCGCCACTTAATACAAGCACGCTCGTCATACCATTGTTGATAGCGAATTTTATATCGGTATAAAGCCTATCGCCTACGAACGCCACTCTATCGGGGGTAACGTTACAGAAGTCAAAAACGTACTCCGCCATAGGTGCGTAAGGCTTGCCTACTACGATATCGGGTAGGCGGTTGGTAGTTTTTTCTACCAACGCTATGTAAGAACCTGCATCGGGCATATTGCCGTTGTTGGACGGGCAAACGAAATCGGGGTGAGTAGCAATATATACCTTACCGTCCGCTATAAGATTGGTCGCATTCCATAACTTCTTATACGTTAATTCGGTATCAAAAGCTAGTACTACTATATCCGCGTCTTCTCCTTCTTTGACCGTCTTAACGCCATATTCTTCAAACTCTTGACGAAGCGTTTCGGTTCCCAAACAATAAATTTTGAGCCCCTTATAATGTTTATTGAGATACGCGGCAGTAGCCATACCGCTCGTTACTATTTGTTCGATTTTTGCATCGTATCCCATTCTTCTTACTTTGTTAAGATAATCGTATTTTGACTTACTGCTGTTGTTAGTAACAAAGCACACCGTCTTACCGCGCGCGGTAAGAATATCGAGCGTCTCCATCGCGCCTTCTATAGGCTCTTCACCCATATTGAGAGTGCCGTCCATATCGAATAAAAATACGTCAACCTTGTTTAAGTCTTTCATAAGCGAGTTCTTCCATAATTCCTTTGTTCTTAATTATCGCGAGCAAGGGGCAGTCACCGTCCACCGCGTTTATTAGCGCACCTAGAGCAAAGTCAACGTCGAGCGAAGGTAGACTTACCAAGAATTTTATCTTGTTACAAACACACCTTACTTCTTCTTCCGTCATAAGCGCCGACTTATCAACGTATACGTTTTGCGCGCATGGTTGGTTACTTACGGGTGCTCTCGATGGTATTAGGATATCACGAAAACGCCTTTTTGTAAAGTTGGTTATAAAGATATTGATAAAATAGGTAATCAAAAATCTTTCACCCACAGTACGCCCGTAGATATTAGCGCATTTGTCGGTTACGAGCGACTTAACGTTGCGCTCGTTGAGTGCGTCTATCATCTTAATATTAAGGCGAAAAACTTCCTTATAATATTCTTCTTTTTCGGTATATCCAAGCAGTAACTTCTTGACGGCATCGACTACACCCTTTAACTTGTTATCGGTATATGGAAAAAAACTCACGTGCATCAAATACATAGCGCACTCGGTATATAATTCAAAGGTAGATACGTAGGTGTGTGCTAAGAATTTGACGTTATCTTTTTTCACTAAATTTTCGTCAAAATAAACGAATTCAGGAAAACGCAATTTTCCGTCAAAATCGTACAAAAATCTATAATCGTAATTTTGCGCAAAGAAGGCGAATTTTGACGTAGGTAAAATTTTCGATTTTACTGCATTTATAACGGTAACGTCACCTATCCCCACAACGAACCTAACGCTCTCGTCTAGAGTGAATTCTTGCGTGGCGCGATATATAGATATGCTATAGCATACGCCCATTTTTTTGGCAAAATTAAGAGCTAATTCTTGCTCGTCACTGATTACGACTATCTTGCCGGCACCGTGATATTTTTTTACAAGGTCGGCAAATTCGTCCAACCCATTTCCTATAAGTATTTGTGTTGATTTTCGCATATTATCTCCCGCTAAAGATTGTGCACCGCCCATGCACTCAATATACGGAAGATTTTGTCGAATTATAAAATTTAATGCCGAAGGTAATATTCCGCGCGTTAATTTATATACTATAACTATGAAAAAAGTTTCGGTTGATTTCGTTATAAAATTGCTCCTAATATCTCTATGCGCATTCTTCGTCTTCAACTTCCCTTTACTTCAAAGTTTACTTACAAAAACCCTTAATTTGCTATCCCCCGTAATTATAGGCGTGATACTTTTTTTAGCAATGAACGTGCCGTATTCACTCTTTAATAACAAGATCTATCGTAAAGTCCCTAAACAAAAAATAAGGCGCGTGCTTTCATTAGTTAGCACCTTAGTTTTGTTCGGTGGTGTGCTTACTTTGATGGGCTTTTTGATAATCCCGCAAGCAATAAGCGGTATAAAAGATCTTCTATCAATAATAACTAGCGGTAACGCGTTAGAGACGATAACTAACGTAAAAATACTCACACCCTTTGCCGATCAAATAAAAAATTTGCTTAACGATTTTCTTTCTAAATTCACCCAATATCTTCCAAAAATAATAGGAATACTAGAGAGTGTTTTTAGCGGAATATACAATCTTTTGTTCGGATTAATTATTGCAATAATGCTCCTTGTTAACAAAAATTCTGTCATTGACCTTTTCAAAAAAATAATATCGCTTATTACAAAAGGTAATTCTAATAAAGTCCTTAATTTCGTTAACGGTGCGGTAGAAAAATTCTCAAAATATCTCGGCGGACAAGTAATAGAAGCCTTCATACTAGGTTTTGCCTGCTATATCGTAATGTCGCTCTTAAAAGTTCCTTATTCCGCTTTGGTATCCCTTATTATCGGTTTTGCTAACCTAATACCCATATTGGGCGCATACGTGGGTGGTGCGATATGTACGGTGATTATCTTCTCGGTAGATCCTACTAAGGCAATAGTATTCTTAATAGCAGTAGTAATACTACAACAAATAGAGAACTTCACTACCTACCCTATAATAGTAGGTAGGTACGTAGGTTTGAACAGCTTTTGGATAACGGTATCTATAATAATATGGGGCGGAATTATGGGCGTAACGGGTATGATTCTCGGCGTACCGCTTACCGCGTTTTTGTACGATTTGTTCGAAAAACACTATGCAAAAAAATCTATAGAAAATTCAATAACTAACACAAAAAATCTATCTTCTTAAAATACTCTACCTAGACAAATTAGGCTAAGAATTACACCTAGAAGCAAAGCAACGACTTGCCCACTAAAGTATACGAAAAGCGAGTGTCTACCGGCAAAAGAGAATACGTTATGCCATTCGGTGTCGAGTTTAGGAAGCAACGTCTTTTTCTTCGGATAAATGATTTTCGTAAGTCCTGCACCCAAGAAGAAAAAGGCAATATAAGGGAAAATCGGGAAGTAATCAGCACTCACCCAATTACGCGCATAGAAGAACATCCCCGTCATAATGGTAGTATCTTCCCCTAAAGTCCCCTTCAAATTAACGTCGATATAAGGTGGATTGAAGTAGTGATTAACAACGAAGCAAGCAACGCTAGCAAGTAAGCAAGCAACGCATAATACCCACTCGGTAAGGTTGGTATTTACTTGCTTTTTGACAAGTTTTTGAATACCGTTGGTTATCAATCTTATAACGATAGAATATACCGCATATATAAGAATAATCGCGCCTAGGCAGTGAATTACACCGAACAAAATAAAACAATTAACGCCAAGCAATTCTTCCCCTAAATAGGTAACTGCGCTAAGTAGCATAGCTGCACAGAATAGTCTAAGTCCACGCAAAAGATTGTTCTTCGAAAATGCTGTACACAGTCCCGACACGCAAAAAAATACGAACAAAAAGCCAGGGCGCCACTCTGCTCTAACACTACCTGTAAGATAAGAATTAGCTAAGCCGTTAAGCCATTCCAAAAATTGCACTCCGCTATCTTTCCAGGACGAAAATATCCTTGCATAATCATAAAAAGCGTGATCAAAGAACACCATAATAATGGCAAAACCACGCAAAAAATCTAATTCCCAAATTCTATTCTTTTTCGGTGAAAGTGAGAATTTTTTCATTACTTATACTCCACACCGATAGATACTGATTTGTCCCCAACTACCTTAAATAGCTCGAATCTATCCTTATATTCGTGCACCAAAACTCCGGGGTTGAGGGTAGAAAAGTAAATATCGGGGATTTCTTTCGCCACTTTTCGCACGGTGCGCACTGTGGACGTTTTGCTTTCTCTTTCGGGCACCCAATCAAAAAGCAAAGCGCTTGCTTCTTCCCTTTCGTCAACGAAGGGCTTTTTATCGTCGTTATCAATAAGATACTCTACTTCCTCCTCCACGTCGTCGCTATCCACGTCGAAACTTTCGCTAATCGGGGGTGCGAGGCGCTCCTCCTCTAACACCGCTTTACGCTCTTCTTGCGCTCCCTCAGTTAAAGCGTCGGTTTCGAGCCACTCTCCGTTTTTCCTCCTATCCTTGCGCTCGCGAATACTGCGGAATGGTAGGACGAAAACGTTCTTAATAATAAGAATAATACAACACACCACGCACGCAACTCCGCCCGATAGGTAGATTACGCCGTATACCGAAAAATCAAAGGGGTTGAAGTTACACGCAAAGCGCAATACTACACCAAGAAGGACGTAGCAACACACTAGCCACAAACCAAACGAAAAGAAAATTTTTAATAGCAAACGAAGAAGACCTTTCGTTAATTCCCAAAAGCCTTCTCCGATTGATCTAAAAATATCGCCAAACGTGTTATTCTTTCTTTTCATTTATTTTCGTTAAACGGTATTGTATTTAATTTTACTTTCTTGCGGCGCCGTTTTATTCAATTACGTCCGTACCGAGATATTTACGCAATACTTCGGGTACGGTGATGGTGCCGTCTGCGTTTTGATAGTTCTCTAAAATTGCAGCTACCGTTCTACCTACTGCAAGACCGCTACCGTTAAGGGTGTGCACTAGTCTAGTCTTACCCTTCTCGTCACGGAACTTAATGTTAGCTCTACGCGCTTGGAAGTCGATGTAGTTACTGCAAGAAGAAATCTCAACGTATCTACCGTAAGAAGGCATCCAAACTTCTAGATCGTACGTCTTGGTAGAACCAAAACCAACGTCACCCGTACATAGGCAAACCACTCTATAAGGAAGGTTAAGACCGATAAGAATTTTTTCCGCTTCGTTAGTAAGTTCTTCTAATTCGTCGAAGCTCGTGTCGGGGTGAGAGAACTTAACAAGTTCTACCTTGTTGAATTGGTGTTGACGGATAAGACCACGGGTATCTCTACCTGCGGAACCTGCTTCGCCACGGAAACAAGCGGTATACGCACAGTACTTAATGGGTAGGTCGCTTGCGTTAAGAATTTCGTTGCGGTGTAAATTCGTTACGGGAACTTCTGCCGTAGGAACTAGATAAAAATCGGTGTTCTTGATAGCATACATATCTTCTTCGAACTTAGGAAGTTGTCCGGTGCCTAGCATGGAATCTTTGTTAACCATGAAGGGAGGAAGAACTTCTTCGTAGCCGTTAGCGTTATGGGTGTCGAGCATGTAGTTAATAACTGCTCTCTCTAATCTTGCGCCAATGCCGTGATATACGGTGAATCTAGTACCGGTGATTTTGCCCGCTTGGTCAGGTCTAAATATCTTCTTGCTTTCGCCGATTTCCCAATGCGATAGGGGTGTAAAATCGAATTCTCTAGGGGTAGAAAATCTTCTTATCTCCAAATTGTCGCTGTCGTCTTTACCTACGGGAAGACTGTCGTCAACGATGTTAGGAATAACGTACATTATCTCGGTAAGTCTTGCTTCTACTTCAGCTAGACGCGCGTCAAGTTCTTTTATCTCTTCGCCCTTTTGCTTCATAGCAAGGATTATATCGTCACAGTTTTCTTTGTTGCGTTTCTTTTGAGCGACGAGCGCGCTTGCTTGATTCTTCTCAGCCTTTAGCGTCTCAACGGTGGTAATAAGTCTTCTTCTTTCACTAGCGAGTTCACTTAGCTCGGTAAGGTCAAGGTTGCTGTTACGTAAAGCAAGTTTTTTGCTAACGTAGTCAATATTGTCACATACAAATCTCAAATCTAACATAATTTTACCTCTCGGACTTTTATTATTAGTAATAAAAGTATTTTACTATATACTTAAAGAAATTGCAATGGATTAAAATACACTTCTTTATACGTTTTTTGCACAAAAATAGAGAAACGCTCATATTTTGGTAAAAAGGAGTGCTATGAATAACAATATAGAAAATATGGCGCGCGAATATCAGGCCACTTTAAAAAATGCGAGCAACAATTATTCGGTAGACGATTACGAAAGAATAATAACTCTTACCGAAAATCAAATCGATATCCTTTCTTCTCTTAACTGCCGCAATAACAACGCTTATTCAAGAAGAATATCTTATCTAAAATCTCTATGTTTTCGCACGCTCTATATTGTATCGAATCTTGCAGGTAAATCTTCTTACGTGCCGACGTTTAGGAATTATCGAGCCGATATAAACAATGCAAAAAATCGCCTTTTGGATATCCAAATAAGTATATTCGTTATCCTAGACGGCATTAACGTGTCTTATAGCACTCTATCGGAATTAATAAGCTACGAGAATAGAAAACTATCTCTTATCAATACTCTCTAATAAAAAAGCGCACCTTGTATGGCGCGCTTTTTTGAATATGTTTTTGTATGCAAAAAGTTGTTATTCTTCGTCGTAATCGTCTAAGAAATTATGTCGAGTGCCTTGTTTATCTTTATACTCTATCACCGCGCCTAGTTGCACGTTGTAGACGGACTTAAAGATATTACGCGGAACGTATCTATCTTGTTTTTCTAGCATGGCAATAAGATTTTTGGTCTCTTGCCTTTTGCTTTCGCCCGTACCGCCCTCGTCGTTAAGTCGCTCGGTAAGACGGCAAGCGCATTGAATGAAAGTTAGTTCATTATGTTTTTTCCACGCAACGATATCCCTTTCTCTAACGTAATATAACGGTCTAATGAGTTCCATATTTTCAAAATTGTCACTCTTTAGTTTTGGCAACATTGACTGCACTTGACCGTTGTAGAGCATACTCATAAGGGTGGTTTCTATAACGTCGTCGTAGTGGTGACCGAGAGCAATTTTGTTACAACCGAGTTCTTTTGCCTTTGCATACAACCAACCCCTACGCATACGCGCACAAAGATAACAAGGGTTGCCGTCACCCGACGCGTTGGTAGATGCCTCGAAAATATCGCTTTCGTAAATGGTGGCAGGAATATCAAGAAGCTTTAAATTTTGTTTTATCTTATCAAGGTTAACTTGATTGTAGCCGGGATTCATTACGATATACTCGACGTCGAAATTATCGGTGCCGTGTTTTTTCAACTCTTGCATACACTTAGCAAGGATAATGCTATCCTTACCACCGCTTATGCAAACGGCGATTTTGTCACCCGCTTTTATCAAATCGAATTCTTTGATAGCCTTAATGAATCTACTATAGATCTTCTTCCTATAAGTAGTAATCAGACTTCTCTCCGCTTCCAAAAATTCCGCCATAGTTATTCCTTATTGTAAAAGTCGCTTTCGTTATTTATTAGCAAATTTTTTGTTGATAAATTCCGCCGCTAGTTTGTTAGCAATCTTTGCTTCGCTACACATATCGACCAAAATGGGATATACGTGGAACATATTGTGTTCTGCGAACACTTCCGCTTTGCCACCTGCTTGGTTGATTTTTTCCGCAATGGTAAGAGTGTCGCTTAGTAGCATTTCGTTCTTCGCTGCAATTAAGAAACATTCGGGGAAATCGTGATATTCGCCGTAAACGGGGCTTACCAACGGATTCTTTCTATCCGCGCTTCCTACGAAGCTAAATATAGCGGACTTAAGTAATTCTGCACGCTTACTTTCTTCGAATTCTCTACCTTTATATCCAAACATAACGTCGTTAGGATAATTTCTTACGTAGCTTTCGCCCGAACAAGTCATATCACCCCAAGGTGAGAAGAGAGCGGCGCCACAAGGAAGCTTCCTACCTTCGTCACGAAGTTTTAACATAAGAGCAAGCGAAAGGTTACCGCCTGCGCTATCGCCTGCAATAACGATATTCTCTTCTTTGTAGCCTTGGCTTAGTAGATAATTCCAACATTTTTCCGCATCTTCAAGTTGCGCGGGGAAAACGTATTCGGGAGCAACTCTATAGTCGGGCATAAAAATCTTCGCGCCCGTTGCGTTAATTAAGAACTTCGCCCACTTTCTATACATACCCGACATACCGCCGATGTACGCACCACCGTGTAAGAAGTAAATGATCTTCTCGCTATCGCTTCCCTTCTTAGAAAAAATTTCTAGCGGACAACCGTCGACGTCTATTATCTCGTCGTTGTAGTTACCCTTTAACTTATCACATTTCATAAAACTTCCCATTTCTTTGGTGGCAAGAACAACGTCAATATTCTTTTCTTCATTCTTTTCCGGATTAAAGTTAAGTTTTTGACTTACAACAAAAGTACAGATTTTTCCCATTAACGACATAATTTTGCTCTCCTTATTGATTAATTTTTTTTGTATATTCTAAGTTCAAATTCGGTATTAACCGACATTGATTCAACGTCCAATAATTTTTGTAAATCTTCCGTTTTCGTATGATAATAATACGGTGTCATTTGTATCAAAGAATACAATTCTTCGCCCGTTGCTAAGAACTCGTCTTTTACCAAAATCGTATCTAAATATTCGAATCCTTCGATACTAAGTGGATCCATTTCGTTCTCTCTAGGATTTTCGTATAAGTAACTCTTAAGTCTATACAAGTGATTCCTTGCAGGTACTACCCTAAGAAGTAAGCCGTCGTCTTTAAGGACACGCAAGAATTCATCCTTATATACGGGCGCAAAAGCGCACACTATACCCGATACGCTATTGCTTGCTAGCGGTAATCTTATACTACTGCATACCGCGTATACTGCTTCGCCGAATTTTTTGCAAGCTTGCTCTATTACCACCTTTGAGATATCCGTACCGATTACTTCGGTATCCGCAAGTTCGGTTTTTAGTCTATCCGCAATATATCCTATACCGCAACCTGCGTCTAAGATAAGAGAGTGCTCAATATTCTTAAGAGTATAGATAAGCGCATCGCTTAACGCCTTGTAGTATCCTTTTTTCATAACTCTTACTCTTGCAAGAGCCATTTCTTTGTTATCCCCCGGCAAAAGTGAATTCTTCTGATTAGGCAACAACAAGTTGACGTATCCATATTTAGATACGTCGTAGCAGTGCCTATTTTCACAATAATAACTTTTGCCTTCTAAGGTTAATTTTTCTCCACACTTAGGGCAAATGAATTTATCCGTTCTTTGCATAAATCATTAATTAAATAGTTTATTTCTTTCCGCGGTTTTTACGCATTTAGCAAAAAATGCGTGGTTTATAATAATTTCTCTAATGCCGCAGTTTTTACGCATTTAGCAAAAAATGCGTGGTTTATAATAGTTTCTCTAGTGCCGCAACTTTTACGCATTTAGCAAAAAATGCGGTCTTGATTTTTTTGCGTAATTGGTCTTTGTCGGTGATTTTTTGCAAGGGCAAGAATCTTATCATTTTTGAGAAGTTACCGCCTTGTGCGCGACTGAATATAACTTTTACGTTCTCAATAGCATCGCCGTTATCTCTTACTTTTACGTCGGTAACCATGATTTCTAGTCCGTCCATAGCGTTAACGTGAACGGTTATTTCTTCACTGAATTCCTTTTCTTCACCGTTTACGTAGAGTTTGCCACCTACGATATCTTTTAGGCAAATAGTATATTTACGGCAAGTGGGTACTACGCTTTCGTCACCTTCAACGGGGTTGATTACGAATTTAACAACGTTATCTTTTTCGCTAACCGTCATGGTTGTAGTCGCGAATTTACCGTACTTGTAGCCGTTAGTTAAGCCGTCGTCTTCGTAGAGAGTATAGCTGTTGTTACCCCTATATACAAGCACTTTCATATTGGTAGGATTGTCGCACTTGTTGCCCTTGTCACTTGATAAAGGTATTATCGCGCCTTCTTTTGCAAGTACGGGAATGTGTTCAAGGTCGCGCGACATAGTTACCATACGTCCGCCTTCATATACGTAATTGGTAAAAATATCGGTGTATCTACCCTTGGGTAGCCATACCTTAACTTGAGCTAGGTTTACCTTCTTATTTACCTTCTTTGTTACAGGGCAAACGATAAGTTCGCTACCAAAATAGTATTGATTAGGAACTTTATACGCTTCCTTTACGTTGGGATAGTGGTAGTACATAGGTTCGCAAAGCGCTCTATTCTCGGTGTGTGTACGGTAGCAAGCGGTGTAGATATAGGGAATTAACGCGTGGCGTAGTCTTAAGTAGTCGCCCGTAATTCTTCTTACCGTTTCGCTATGTTTCCACGGCTCTTTACCTTGCAAATCAAAATTCGTACTATGTAGTCTGTTGATGGGGCTGAATACTCCGTATTGACACCATCTTAGATACATTTCGTCATCGTAGTAACCAAAATTGTGACCGCCTATGTCGTGACTCCACCAGTCGTATCCTATATTGGACGCGGTGTTGGTGAATTCGGGTTGATAGTTAAGGCTCTTCCATCTTACCCTATAGTCGCCACTAAAGCCTAGCGGATATCTATGCGAACCGATTCCGCAATATCTAGACAAGATAAGTCCGCGCTTACCGCCCCTACAATTATCTAAATAGTGGTAGTGATTGAGCGCCCAAAGGGGATCTAAATCTTTTAACGTAGATTTTTTACCTTGTTGCCAATCTATCCACCAAAAATCTACTCCGTCTTCTTCGTACGGGTGGTGAAGGATATCAAAGTATGCGTTAATGAAGTTGTTGTCCGCTAAATCGAACTTAACCGTTTCGCCACTTTTAGGATCGATACCCACCGCTTTTGCCATTTCTTCATACATATCTTCAAATTCTCTCACGCCTTGCGCCGGGTGAAGATTGAGCGTAGTATGATAGTTATGATCGTGAAGCCATTTTAAGAACGCCTTGTAATCGGGGAATAAATCGGTATTCCAGCTGTATCCCGTCCAGCCTGCGCCTTGCAAAGGATTACCCGCGGGGTATTTTTTACCGAATTTTTCGTTTACTTTAACCCAGTGCCAGTCCATATCGACGGTAGCGATGGTAAAAGGTAAATCTTCCTTTTCAAAACGCGACATTAAGTCGATATATTCTTGTTGAGTGTACGCGTGATATCTACTCCACCAGTTACCTAGTACGTATCTAGGTAAGAAGGGGTTTTCTTGCGTAAGAATGAAATAATCGTTGAGTGCTTGGCGATAATTGTTGCCGTAAGCAAACACGTATTCGTCCTTTTCTTTTGCTTTACGCGCTTTCAACGCACCGTCTACGAGAATAAGACCGTCGTCAACGAGTACGCTTACGCCGTTCTTTGACAAAACACCGTCTTCAAGTCCCACTTTACCCGCGCGCATATCGAGAGTACGGCAAGTACCGCCTAAATTCTTCCTATTGTTGCACGCAACCCACTTTTCGTCAAGATAAACGTAGTTTACCTTCTTTCCGTCGAAGTTAAAGATAACTTTTTCGGTAGTGATAAGTAAAACCTTACCTTGCGTCTCAACCTTGTATTTTACTTTGGGAAAATCTCTATGCCATATATATTGGGTGGCTTCATCGGTAAAAAGGTTGTCTTTTTGCACTTCTACTCTGATAAGACAGGGCGTTAGCACGGTAATACGAAAACCTTTGCCTTTGATAACGTTATTCTCGTTAGCAAGGGGCATAGTCTTAACGATCAAATGTGAATTAAGCGCGGTCATACCTAATATCTCCTATTATTTTTTTGGCTCCGCCATGATTGCGTCAAAGCAGAGCCATTTTTTAGTTTTTTTATGCAATATAAGTTCTTAACTTGCCGTGCTCAATCTTGCAGTCGAGCACTTTTCTTTCCATAACTTCACCGTCCGCTTGCGTTTTGCCTTCGTCAAGCATTTCTATCTTCGCTTGTTTGCAATGATATACGGTGGTGCATTCTTCTTCGATATGCTTACCTTTTAAGAATTTTAGCAACAATCCTAATACCTTGGACGGCTTAATTTCGTGAACGACTACTACGTCTAGATATCCGTCGTTAGTGTCCGAATTGGGGCTGATAGGCATACCGCCACCAATGTATCTGCCGTTAGCAATACTGATTAGGAATACACTCTTTTCTTGCTCTTCACCACCGTCGATACTTACCTTTACTTTGTGGAAAGTAAGGTGAAGAAGGACGCTAATTAGACTTACGTAGTACTTAATCTTACCGCTAAAATGCTTCATTTCGGCATATTTAACGAGTACGTCGGTATCCATTCCGCCACCTGCTACGTTAAGACAACGCTTGTCACCCATGTTGATAAAATCGGTGTGGCCTAATTTGCCGTTAAGTATTCTTGCCATAGCCTTGTCTACTTCGGTAGGTATATCGGTAGCTTTTACGTAATCGTTACCCGTTCCGCTAGGAACAAAACCTATCGTGGTGGTTTCGAAATTCTCAATACCGTTAAGCACTTCGTTGAACGTTCCGTCGCCACCGATTACGATGACTTCGGACGTTTCTTTCTTATTTATTTCTTTCATTAGTTCTACCGCGTGCAAAGCGCGTTCGGTTGTATGTACCGTATATTCTTTGCCTGCGTTATCAAGTATCTTCTTGCATTCTTCAAGAGTTTTCTTTGCCTTGCCGTTACCCGCTAAAGGGTTAATAATGATATCGTACATAAATTTACCTCTCTATTATTCGTTACTCTCCGAGTTTGCCGTTTCTTCCGTTCCTTCCGTTTGTGCTGCCGCTTTTGCTTCCGCTTGCGCTTCTTTGAGTGCTTCTTCGTCTACTTCTACTTCATCGAATTCCGCTTCTTCGTCATGGGGGGTTATTGCCATAGCAACTACTTTTGCATTACCGCGTAGTTTCATTATGGTTACGCCCTTAGTGTTTCTACCAATGTTACTGATTTGGCTAGCAAGTATTCTTATCATGGTACCATTGTCGGCAATCAAGATAATATCGTCGTCTTCGCCAACTAGTTTCATATTAACTAGCAAGCCCGTCTTATCGTTGAAGTTACCTGCTTTGATACCCTTACCTGCTCTCGATTGACAACGATAATCGTCTAGGTCGGAACGCTTGCCGAAGCCTTTTTCTGAAATGGTAACGATCTTACAATCGTCCTTAATTACCGCCATATCTACTAGATAGTCGCCTTCGTCAAGTTTGATAGCGCGTACACCTTGGCTACCTCTACCCGTTCTTCTTACGTCGTCTTCACTGAATCTTATACACTTACCATTGTGGCTAGCTACGATAATATCGTCTTTACCCGTGGTTAGTTGTGCTTCTATAAGTTCGTCGTCGCCAAGTAACGTGATAGCAACCTTACCGTTAACTCTTACCGATTCGAATTCTGCAACTTCGCTCTTACGGATTAGACCGTCACGCGTTGCCATTACGATAAAGCCTTCTTCGTATTGGTTGATAGGTAAGAACGCGGTTATCTTCTCGCCTTCGGATAAAGGAAGAACGTTGATCATTGCTCTACCCTTTGACGTCTTACTTGCCGCTTCGGGTATCTTGTACGCTCTCATGCGGTACGTTCTACCCAAGTTAGAGAAGAACAATACGTCGTCGTGAGAATTACATACGAACATCTTCTTAACGAAATCTTCGTCCTTGGTCTTATGTGCGGTAACGCCCATTCCACCGCGATTTTGCGCCTTGTATTCGCTAACTGCCATTCTCTTGATATAACCTTGGTAGGTCATAGAAATAACCACTTCTTCGCGTGCGATAAGGTCTTCCATATCGATGTCGCTATCTTCGTAGCTTATTTCACTCTTACGTTCTTCTCCGTAAGTATCTCTTACGTTGACGAGTTCTTCCTTTATGATAGCTCTTACTCTTTCGGGTTTTTCTAGAATGTCGGTTAGGTCTGCAATCGTTGCTTGCAATTCTTCTTCTTCCGCCTTTAATTTCTCAACTTGCAAGTTGGTTAAACTAGAAAGTCTCATATCTAGGATAGCGTTAGCTTGCTTTTCGCTTAGTATGAACGCTTCCATTAGTTTTTGCATAGCGGTTGCTTTGTCCGCGCTCTTCTTAATGATCTCTACTACTTCGTCAATGTTAGCGATAGCGATAATCAAGCCCTTTACGATATGCTCTCTTTCGATAGCCTTGTTAAGGTTGTAACGCGTTCTTCTTTCGATAACTTCTACTTGGTGTAGTAGGTATTCCGAAAGCATTTTTTTTAGGTTAAGAACAACAGGTCTACCTCTTACTAGTGCAAGGAAGTTAATACCCGTGCTAACTTGTAGATTGGTTTGTTTGTAAAGGGTGTTAAGCACTACGAATGCGCTTGCGTCACGCTTTATTTCTATAACGATACGCATACCAAAACGGTCGCTTTCGTCTCTTATATCGGATATACCTTCAATCTTCTTGTCCTTAACTTGGTCTGCGATATTCTTGATAAGGTTAGCCTTGTTAACTTGATAAGGAAGTTGGGTTACTATAATTCTTTCTTTGCCGTTATGTTCTTCAATCTCCGTCTTCGCTCTCATAACAACGCCGCCGTGACCGGTGCGGTATGCTTGTTGAATAGCGGATCTACCCATAACTAGTGCTCCCGTAGGATAGTCGGGGGCGGGGATATAAGTCATAAGTTCTTCAATAGTGATATCGGGATTGTCGAGAAGTGCTACCGTACCATTGATTACTTCCGTCATGTTGTGGGGCGGAATGCTCGTAGCCATACCAACTGCTATACCTTCGCTACCGTTAACTAAAAGGTTAGGGAAACGTGCGGGAAGAACGGTGGGTTGCATCAAAGTATCGTCGAAGTTGGGATAAAAATCAACGGTGTCTTTGTCGATATCGCGAAGCATTTCTTGCGAAATCTTCGATAGTCTTGCTTCGGTATAACGTTGTGCTGCCGCAGGATCACCGTCTACCGTACCGAAGTTACCTTGTCCTTCTACTAGCGGTACGTTAATACTGAACCATTGTGCTAGTCTTACTAGTGCATCGTAAACCGAGCTGTCACCGTGGGGATGGTACTTACCCATAACTTCACCTACGATACGCGCGCACTTCTTGGTGGGCTTATCGTGAGTGTTGCCTAAGTCTTGCATAGCATAGAGTATTCTTCTATGTACGGGCTTAAGTCCGTCTCTTACGTCGGGTATAGCACGACTTACGTTAACCGCCATAGCATAGCTAATGAAGCACTTGCTCATTTGGTCGGTTACGTTAACGGGGATTATTTTGGTTTTCGCCAAAATCTCTTTTATGTTATCTAATTCGTTACCTTTTGATTTCTTATTGATCATATTCCACCTCGTTAAATGTCTAGGTCAAGTTCGTTGACGAGCGTTGCGTTTTGTTCAATGAACTGACGTCTTAATTCGGGGTTCTCACCCATAAGTATGGTGAAGATTTCGTCCGCTGCTACCGCGTCGTCAAGATTAACTCTAAGTAGCGTTCTCGTTTCCGGATCCATAGTGGTTTCGTAAAGTTGTTGCGCGCTCATTTCACCAAGACCTTTGTAACGTTGCAATTCGCATCTACCCATTTCTTCTTGAGCTTTCTTAAGTTCTTCATCGTCGTAGCAATATCTGATTTGCTTACCCTTGGTGAGTTTATAAAGCGGGGGAAGTGCTACGTATACGTGACCTTGTTCGATAAGGGGACGCATAAAACGGAAGAAGAAGGTAAGTAGAAGAATTCTAATATGGCTACCGTCGACGTCCGCGTCGGTCATGCAGATAATTCTGTCATAGCGAAGTTTGCTAATGTCGAATTCATCCTTATATCCACAACCGAAAGCCTTGATCATGGCTTTTATTTCGTCGTTATCTAAGATCTTATGAAGTCTTGCCTTTTCTACGTTAAGGATCTTACCTTTTAAGGGCAAAATAGCTTGGAAATGTCTATCTCTTCCGTCTTTTGCAGTACCGCCTGCACTATCACCCTCTACTAGGTAAATTTCGCAATGTTCGGGGTTCGTATCACTGCAGTCTGCAAGTTTACCGGGAAGAGAAAGAGATTCGAACACGCCTTTACGACGGAAGTTCTCTCTAGCGAGTCTCGCTGCTTCACGCGCTCTTTGAGCGTTGATTGACTTGGTGATTAGGTCTTTTGCTATCTTCGGATTTTCTTCCAAGAATTCGCCGAATTTCTCATTAACAACCTTAGCAACCAAACCTTTCATGTAGCTATTACCGAGTTTCGTCTTAGTTTGTCCTTCGAATTGCGGATCGGGAAGTTTTACGCTAACGATAGCGGTGATACCTTCTAATACGTCGTCAACTTTTAGTCTTTCGCTTTCTTTAAGCACCTTTAATTTTTGACCGTATTCGTTAATTACCTTAGCCATGCTCGACTTGAAGCCTTCTAGGTGTGTACCGCCTTCTTCGGTGTTAATGTTGTTAGCGTATGCGTAAACTAAATCGGTGTAAGTCGTGTTGTATTGAATAGCGATTTCTATTTCGCAATCGTTTTGCTTTTCGTCGATATAAACGGTCTTAGGAAGAACGGTTTCTTTACTGTTGTTGAGTTGTACTACGAAGTCAACTATACCGCCTTCGTAAAGAAGGGTTTCGCTTTGTTCTTTGCCTTCTCTTTCGTCGCTGATAGAGATTTTAAGACCTTTGTTTAGATAAGCAAGCTCTCTAAGTCTCTTCTTCATTACGTCGTAATCAAAAATTACCGTTTCGAAAATCTCTGCGTCGGGATAGAATTCAATTCTCGTACCCGTCTCTTCCGTGCTACCAACTACGGTAAGGGTATCAAGGGGTTTACCTTGCGAGAAACGTTGTTGATATATATTTCCGTTTTGCTTAATAGTAGCGATAAGAGAGGTAGAAAGTGCGTTAACAACGGATACGCCTACGCCGTGCAAACCACCGCTTATCTTGTATCCGCCACCGCCGAATTTACCGCCTGCGTGAAGTTTGGTAAGAACTACTTCTACCGCGGACTTTCCTTCTTTTTCTATAATACCCGTAGGAATACCACGTCCGTTATCCTGTACGGCAACACTACCGTCCGCTTGGATAATAACTTCAATATGAGTACAATATCCTGCGAGTGCTTCATCGATAGAGTTGTCTACAACTTCGGTCACCAAATGGTGCAAACCGTGAACGTCCGTACTTCCGATATACATACCGGGTCTTACTCTAACGGGCTCTAACCCTTCGAGCACCTGTATGGCGTCTTGATTGTAGTTATTTTGAATTTTCTCCATAAAATCTCTCCTTCTAGATTTTGCTAATTTGCTTTGATCGTTATTATTCTACTAAATTAATATATATTATATATATAAATATATAAACATAATATAGTATATCATTATATATAACATTTGTCAATAATTTAATTTCTTGAGTTATCAACAATGTTACGCTAAAGCGTAAATATGTATCATCCAAGGGGTGAAGTGATGTAGTTGACTAACAGTCAACAATGATGTATCGACCATAGGTCGAAATGATGTCGCTCCGCTTATGATGTAACTTCGCGGTAGCAACCGCTCGTAATGATGTATTTGCTGTCGCAAAATGATGTATCGTCCATTGGACGAAATTGTGGATAAAAATATATATTAAGTGAAGTTTGTCCCATAGAGCAAGTGAAGTTATCTTCGATAGTGAAGTTTTGTTCCACGAACAAAGTTGCGGATAATTATACAATAATATCCATAATTTTTGCGGTAGCAAATACATCATTTTTTGACGATTAGTCAAAATACATCATTTGCCGCAAGGCATACATCATTGTTGCAAAGCAACTACATCATTAAAAAAGGAACGCATTCTCGCGTTCCCTTTTTTTACTTCTCCACAATCACCGTTATCGGGCCGTCACTGTATAGGTCGAGCTCCATGTGTTTGCCAAATCTTCCCGTTGAGGTGGGGACGAATTCGGATAATTTCTCTACGAAGTAGTTATACATAGGCTCGCTTATTTCCCCTTTTGCCGCCTTGCTAAAATCGGGACGCGTGCCGTGCGCGCAGTTTGCGTACAAGGTAAAATTACTTACGCAGAGCACTTCTCCGCCAATATCCTTAACCGAGAGATTTAGCTTGCCGTTATCATCGGGGAAGATGCGAAGTTTACTAATTCTATTTGCCACCCAATCGATAGTTTCTTTGGTGTCCGTTTCTAAAAAAGAGCATAGCACTAGTAAGCCGTGCCCTATTTCTCCTACGGTTTCGCCGTCAACGAAAACCTTACCTTCTCTCATTCTTTGCACTACGCAACGCATAAATTCACCCCTTTATTTACCAACGCAAAACCTAGAAAATACTTCGTCTATTACGTCTTCGCTTGCGTTGTTACCCGTTATCTTACCAAGACAGTCAAGCGCACTTCGGATATCCATAAGCGTGCATTCGGAAGGCGAAAAGTCATAGTTAGCGATAGCATTAACTAAATGCTCCTTGCACGCGTTGAGTGCAAAAATATGCCTTTCGTTGGTGATTACGCCTTCGCTATATATCGCTTCGCGGTTGACTAATTTCATAATCCTTTCTATCACGTTCTCTACGCCCGTACCTAATTTTGCACAGACCTTGATACCGCCTTTATCAACGGTGCCTACGTCACACTTATTATCTACTTCTATGACCTTCTTGCCGTCAAGGAGCTCGGATATTGCTTTCTCTTGCTCGTTCGTTGTTACCGTGGTATCTTTTACGAACAAAACAACGTCCGCGCCTTTGATGGCGTTTTTGGAACGTTCTATGCCCATATTTTCTATTTTGTCACCGCCTTCGCGAATTCCTGCGGTGTCAAGGAAATTAAGCTTTATTCCGTCGATTTCTACGCTCTCTTTCAGTACGTCGCGCGTAGTGCCCGCTATGTCGGATACTATCGCTCTATCCGTCTGCAAAATTGCGTTAAGAAGAGAACTCTTGCCCGCGTTAGGTACGCCTACGATAGCAACGTCTACACCGCCCGTTACGGTCTTTACGTTGTTTGTATTCTTCAAGAGTTTTTCTATCTCGTTAAGGGCGAATTTCAAATTCTCGTACGCAACGGGGCGCGTTTCTTCTTCTAATTCTTCGGGATAGTCGAGCTTTGCTTCTAAAAGCGCAGACGTCTCTATAAGTAACCTTTCGCTCTCTACTATGCCTTTGGTTAAGTATCCGTCCATAAGGCGGTATGCGTTGAGCATTTGGCTTTCGCTCGTTGCGTTAATCATATCAATAACGCCTTCCGCTTCCGCTAACGTGAGCTTATTATTAAGGAACGCGCGTCGCGTGAATTCACCTGCTTCCGCAGGACGTGCTCCCTTCTCTCTAATAAGGCTAACTATCGAGCGCGTAACGTTAATTCCGCCGTGACAGTGCACTTCTATGACGTCTTCACCGGTATAAGAAAAAGGCGATTTGTAATATACACAAAACGCCTTCTCGGTAAAGTTCTTACCGTTAATTCTTCCGAGATACATAAAGTTAGGTACCATAGCACCGTCAACAACTTTTTTGCTCTCAAATATTTCTTTAGCGATACGCAAAGCATCGTTTCCGCTGACGCGAATGATATTAACCCCCGCGCTACTTGCTAGGGACGTTGCTATCGCTACTATGGTATCCATTACTAAAATCTTCTCTTATTGTAGCCAAAACTCTTGGTTTTTGCAGGACCTTTTCTCTTAAAATCACTGCTATTACCATAACTCATTACGGCAATCTTAGGTACGATAACGATATGTCTATCTTTGCCTTCGCCGTCACTTCTAGTAGAAGCTTCGTCACTGTTTTGTAAAGCGGAGTGAATAATTCTTCTTTCGTAACTATTCATCGGCTCTAGTGCGATTTCTCTACGTTGAGTATACGCTTGCTTTGCGAGTTTCTTTGCTAAATTCGTGAGAGTCTTCTTTCTTCTCTCTCTATAAAAATCGGAATCAACAACCACTCTTACGTGATCTTCCGTCTCTTTATTAAGATATTGACTTACGATAGTTTGTACTGCATCAAGAGTTTCGCCCTTATATCCAATGAACGCGCGCGCGTCTTCACCGCCGATAAAAAGATTGATTTCGTCTTCTCTTACCTTACCTTCTACGGTGATGCTTACGCCCATAAGACGAGCCATTTCTTTGAGGAACTCTTTGCCTTTCTCTCTTAGTTCCTTATTGATGCGGAACTTTTGTTCTCTATCGTCACTACTTACTTGTGCCGTCTCTTCAACTTCTTCTACGATTTCTTCCACTACTGCAACTTCTTCTTGTTCTTTGATAGTGATTTTTACGGTAGCCTTAGAAAAAATTCCGCCTTCGGAAATAACTTCTATTTCTACGTCTTCTTCACTTAGACCAAGATCGGACAAGCCGTTCTTGATAGCCATATCTACGGTAGAAGCCTTGAAGATGTATTCCTTTTCCATTGATACTCCTTATTACTTTTTGTAGGTTGTAGAAAGAATACGATCTTTTTCTAAAGCGTCCTTTCTCTTGGTTACTATATTGAACACTAAGTTGATTATGGTGGTGAATACCATATTCACGAACATGTAGAGTGTGAATGCGCCCGAATAGAACAATGCGAATACGAACATCATCGCAGGCATAATGAATTGCATAATCTTTGCTTGCGACTTTTGCGCCTTGGCTTGTTCTTCCGTTTGTCCGGGTACGGACGGTTGTTGCATTTGTTGCTTGTTAAGGAACATAGATAGGATATTAACGCCTAGTACCAAGATAGGTAAGATTAAATATCCGTTCCAACCGTCGTTATATCTATCCATAAGGGGTTTCATAACGATGTCGTACTTGCTTGCGTTAAGGTCGGGTATGTTCTTACTAGCTTCGCTTGCAGAAGGAATGGTATCCGCCCATGTGTCGCCTGCAAAAATGCTCTTTACCCAGAAGAACGATTCTTTGTAATTAGCATCGTATTCAGCTACTACTGCTTTGCCTGCTTTATCAATACCGTATGCGTACATTTCGGCACCGTTTTCTTCTTCCGTCATTCCTTGTGCTTCACATTCAAGAATTGCTTCTTTGTAGGTTGTATCGAAGATCTCTTCTAGCGCTTCGTACGTCTTTTGATTGTGAATAGATACCGACGCGTTGAATCCGCCGAATACGATGAAGAATACCGCCATAGTAACTATCATAGGCAAGCAAGAACCGAACATAGAGTACTTATGTTGCTTATAAAGTTCTCTTTGCTTTTGCATCAATAGTTGTTGGTTAGATCCGCATTGCTTTTGAATTTTTTCAAGAGCGGGGCGCATTGCTTCCATCTTCTTTGCGTTCTTACGCATTACGATTTTTTGCCACAAATCCAAGGGGAAAACTATCACCTTTAGGAAAATGGTGAACATAATAACCGTAATACTGAATGCACCTACGAGCGACCAATCGTCACTCCACGTTTGCACCCAGCCGTATAGGTAGGTGTAAATAAAGTTGCCTATCGCTTCATTGAGCGCGTTAGCACCAATCAAACTTATAAAGTCCATTTTATGCTTCCTTTCAAATTAGGTTTTACGGGATCGTACCCGCCTTTTGAAAAAGGGTTACAACGTAAGATACGCAAAGCCCCCATGGCGATACCTTTTAGCACGCCGTGTTCTTCAATAGCGTTAAGTGCGTAAACCGAACAGGTAGGAACGTATTTGCACCCCGTATTAAGTATGGGCGAAATAACGTCTTTGTAAAAAAATATCAATGCTCTGCAAAGTTTTTTTAACATTCTACTTCTATCAAAACGCCGTGCTTCTTAAGTGCATAGAGTAGATCTTTGTTGATTTGATCACTACTAGCATCGGCACAGGCGCTCCTAGCAATAACTACGAAGTTGTATTCGGGTTTTATCTGCGGTATCAGTCTGCGGAATCTCTCGCTAATTCTTCTCTTAACTCTACTCCGTACTACGCTGTTACCTACTTTCTTGCCGACCGAAAAACCCACCTTAAGCCTACGAGCGGGGACTTTGTAAACCACTAGCCTTGTAGTGGCAACACTGTCACCTTTTCTATAAGCATAGGCAAAACTGCCTCGTTGAGTAAGTCGGTATATTTTTTGCATAAAACTACGCGGTTAACTTCTTTCTACCTTTTGCGCGTCTTCTTTTTAGTACGTTACGTCCGTCGCTAGTAGCCATTCTCTTACGGAAACCGTGTTCTTTACTTCTTTGTCTTTTCTTGGGTTGATAAGTTCTTTTCATTTTTCTATCCTCACTTTTGGGTATTTTCGTAATTTTGTTCACGCGAAAACGTCGCGAAACGTATAACGCGCACGAGTATTATATATTATAATAATTACTTTGTCAAACTCTTTTCCGCTTTAATTTTTGCAAAAAATAACTTTCTGTTCGTTATTTTTGTACGTGTTTTTGGTGAAAATTAGCAATTTTTGAATAAAAAAATAAATCTACCGCATATCATTTTGGATATCTTTATCCAATTTTGCTATATTCGGTAGATTTCAAAAAAATATGTTTTTTGATTATTTTTTAACTATTTGTCAAACGTCTTAAGTAAGCGCAAAAGCGTAAAAATCGTTCCGTCTTGCAGACGCTTTAGGATAACTCCACCGCCCTTAACTTGTTCTTCACTTTTTATGATCGCGCTGATAGCTGCTAAGACGTTCTCGGGGCTTTGAACACCGTTCTTATCCTTGGATAGCGTTTCGTAAAAAAGCATATAGTCGATATTAGTTTTCTTAACTTCTTCAATCAATCCTTTTACCGTGTCCGTGTACATAACGAAGGGTTCTTTACTTGCGTTAGGGGTGATATCGTCGTATACCCACGCGCCGTATTCGTCGCCTTTGAGAAGTTCTAGATATTGAGTTATATTTTCGTATTTTTTCATATTTTATGTTCCTATATTTTTGTTTTCGGTTACCTTAACTAATATTTATTCTACTACTCTTCTCGCACAAATGAAGTAGCTTTCTCTCACTTCGCTTATCTTCTCAATAACGGCGTGATCGGATGCCGTATGTAATATGTATCCGTCGCCTAGATACATAGCAACGTGCCCGATTCTCTCTATTCCGGTGTTATCCACTCTATCTGCGTTAGTGAAGAACATAAGGTCTCCGCGTTGTACGTCCTCTCTATCTACCGCCACTCCTTGCACCGATTGAGTACGCGTCGTTACGTCCAAAATTACGTCCGCACCATAAAAATATATGTACTGCATAAGGGAAGAACAGTCGAACTCGGTATCGTCAAAATTACTATTAATTATGCCGTCTCCATCGTGCAATCTTATAGCACCGTAAACGTACACCATGCCCAATTTTTCGCAACCATAGTCGATTACTTTTTCTATGACGTCGCTCGCTTTTTGCATTTCTACTTTTTCCGAATATTTCATAGAAACGTACGCAACTTGGTCTTTATATACGGTGACGTACCAGCCGTCGTCTTCGCCGTCGTATCTAACCATATCGCCTTTTTGTAAAACGCCTATTACGGGGTAATCGGTACTGTTACCTGCGCGCACGTTGACGTCTGCCGTAGCCCTTATGTAGGTCGCTGTAGCGTTAGGATTCACTTCGCCACATTCGGTGCAGACACCGTCTTTATATTGGTGCTCGCCTACCTCTCTACCTGCTCCACATATATTGCAGTCGGTGTCACATTCATTATTATATTCGTGCCCTTCTACTATTCTTACGTGACCGCATTCGCTACACTCGGTATCGCAAGCATTGTCGTAGCTATGACTTCCCGTAGGCACTCTAATTTCACCGCATACGTTGCAGTCTACGTCCGCACATTCGTTATCGTAGGTATGATTAGCCGTTGCTTCTACCTTTATCCCACATACGTTACATTCAACGTCACAAGCGCCGTCAACGACGTGACCGTCTATTTTTCTTACGCTACCGCATTCGTTGCAATTTGCATCGCAAGCATTGTCATAGTAGTGATTACTTTCTAGTTCTCTTATCTCACCGCATTCGTTGCAATTTGAGTCGCAAGCGTTGTCATAGTAGTGATTACTTTCTAATTCTCTTATCTCGCCGCATTCGTTGCAATTTGAGTCGCAAGCATTGTCATAAACGTGGTCTTCTACGTCCCTTATATCACCGCACTCGTTACACTCGGTATCGCAAGCGTTTTCGTAATGGTGAGTAGTATTCCTTATCTCACCACATTCATTGCAGTCTACGTCGCACGCGTTATCAAAGACGTGATTAGGTACATTCCTTACCTTACCGCATTCGTTACAGTATATATCACACGCGTTGTCGTAAAGGTGATCTTCTACTTCTCTTATATCGCCACATTCGTTACAATTTACGTCACAAGCGTTATCATAAATATGTACACATTCTTTATCTTCGGGGACGGTAGGCTCGTTGTCCTCTTCTATTCCGCCGTCAGGCGCACCATCGCCAGGCTCTTCGTTGGGAAGAGCCTGTTCATTATTCTTGTCTTTACTTGTAGGTTGTTTGCTAATACCCAAGTTGTCCATAATAAAAGAACACGAACAAAAGGTCGTTACCACAATAAGCAAAAGGCTTATTATTAAAAGTTTTTTCATAAAATATCTCCTTTTTTAATATTGTAACCTACGGTATGGGAATAAAAAATTGGTATTTATTTACATTTAGTTAATTTTAAGCGGTACGGAAATCCGTACCGCTTAATAATTTTTTATTAATCAAAATTGACTTTTATTTTATTATTCCGCCAAAGACGTCGTTGTTTTCAACGGGTTCTTTTACGGGAAGGGGTGCTTCCGCTCTCTTTCTTCTAGCTTTTTCTTCTTTTAGCATTCCACGAGCGCAACCGATTAGTAAGTTGATTACTACTAGGTATGCAGCAGCGATTAAGAATACTCTACGTAAGCTAAATAGAGTAACTAGAGCGTAGATAAGTCCGTTGCTGTCAAGCCAAGCCATTTCTTGATAACCAAGTACGCCACGTTCTGCATTGGTAGGTCTTAACGTAATTACGAAAGTATCAAGGTCGATTAGCACGTTAAGTCCGCTTCCAAGAAGTTCTTCTTCCGCTACGATAGGAATTAACTTATCAAGAAGCTTTTCTATTATCTTAGCGTTCTTAATCAAAGGTAACATATCGTTAACCACCGGAGGTAGAGAATTCTTAAGGCTACCAAGGTCGATTACGTTGTCGGTGCCAAGCATATCTAGTACCGTCCAGTTAACGCCTTCAAGTTTAATTTCGGAAGTGCCGTCTTCTTTCTTTTCACAAACTGCAAAGAATACGGTGTCTACTTCGGTGGTGCCGTCTTCGTTTTCTACAACGTTGGTGTATTCGTCAAGGGTGATTGCGCCTTGTGCAATTTCTCTTTCGTCAAGTAGTAAGTGAATCAAGCAAGGAATGGTAAGTCTGTTGCTAGTAGCAAAGTCAATCCAAGGATGGGTGAAGGTAGCGTAGCCGTTAGCGTTGATACTTTGATATTGAATAGCAAATAGTCCTGCTACGTCGCCATAGTATTCATTGTCGCCTAGTTCGGGAACAGCCTTGTTGATACCTGCGTCAATATAATATTCTATTGCTTCTTCTTCGCTCATAGCTTCGCTATCGTAAGGAAGGGTACCAGCTTTTACGCTAAGTTCTATGAAAGTGTTAAGGAGTTCTTCATTGACGTCTGCTCTATCGTCCCAACCGTCTGCTAGGTCTTCGTAATAAATGGTAGAAGAAGTAGCGTCTGCAAGGAAATCAGGAAGTGCTATATCGCATACAACCCAAAGTCCGGTAAGGGTGATAACTACTACCATACAAATACGTACGGTTTGGTTAAAGATACTCTTTCTCTTCTTAGTAGACTTCTTTTTCTTATTTTGTCTAGGCTTCTTGGTGATACAAGCGTAGCAAATATAATAGATAGCCGTCATTAATACGGTAACGATAAGTCCTACGAGAGTAAAGATATTGTAGTTCTTAAATTGCGTTGCGATAATATTGAAGTTAAGTAATACTACTACTGCAATAAGAACGGGGTAACCCAAAATGTGTAAAATTGCCGTAAAGAATTTTCTCATTATTTCGTACCTCCTTGCAAGATGCTAGTTTTTTGCAATCTCTTACCTCTTACGTAAACCTTCATTTGCGCATAGTAGAAGAGAACCATCATAAGTGCGATAATACCTGCAAAAATGTAAGCATATCTTCTTGCTGCGAACAAAGGATAAAGGGTAGGAACGTAACTGTTTTGTGCGCGTAGCAAATAGATTTCGTCCAAGCTAAACGCGTTTTCTTCGTAAGATACTCCGCTATCATTCATAGTGATAAGACCAATGTTGCCATAGCTTACGCTACCGCTTTCGTCGGTAGTAACCGAAGGAATAAGCACGCTACCAATGTTAGCACCGTGAGTTTCGCCATAGTATTTTGCATAAGCGTAAGCACGAAGAGTTTCGTCTTCAATGAAGTACATCTTAGGTAGTACGTCACTTACTTGATAAGAAGAGAAGTCTGCAAGAAGTCCCATGATGTCTTCTTCGGTGAATTCAAGACCAAAACCTTGTACAAGGGTAATAACTTGTTCTAGGGTAAGGTTCTTAATTATGTTTTCGTTGATTTCTACGTCACCGAGCAAACCTTTTACTAAGTTACCAATAACGCCTTCGAATACTAGACTATATATACCTTGTTCATAAAGTCCGTTACCTAATACTCTTACGATCTTATCAAGACGAGATAGGGTAATCATATAACTGTCAGCCGTACCGCCTGCGCCGTAAGCCTTTTGGTACTCTTCGGTCTTCATGTAGTTCTTCCACTTAGTACTCTTAGCTACTTCGTCAAGAGCTTTTTCTAATTCTACGTCGGCATTCTTACCGTCGGCAGCATAAAGTTCTTGAGTTTCGTAATAGGTAGCAAGTATTTCCATAGCTACGGGCATACTGAAGATATAGCCGTCTGCGTAAAGTCCGTTTTGCTTATAAACGGCGCCTTCTTCGCCGAACCAATATTCGGTTACGTCTTCGCCTTCGTCGTTAACTCTAACCAAAGCGTTGCCGAATTTCGTTCCGTCGGTATTAACGCTACCTTTTACCGAAGAAGTGAAGCCTACGTTATAGACTCTGCAGAACTCGTCAACCAACTTGTTGTAGTCGTCAACAAGGCCTGTTTTCTTCGTCCACGGTACGTAAGAGTTAATTTGATTAGCGTAGTTCTTGATAGAAAGGGTACCGGTAATGGTCTCCGCCTCTTCACCTTCGCCAACTACGTAAGAATAACCTTTTGCATCTACCGTTACTTCTACTTCGTCGTCAAGTCCGTTAACGTCCCTAACGTAAGCGATTCTGGCATCGTCAACTTTACCTTCTGCCCACATATCGAATACGAACGCACCGCCTGCCATGATGATAAGAGTAACGATTACTACGATAACCGCTCTTGCTGCATGATTCTTGGTGATGATCGCAACGATGATTTGGAAAAGGGTAACTACGAGCCAAGCAAGTGCGCAAACTATCACGCCGTAATATTGAGTGTTACCAAAAGCACCTTCTCCCATAAAAGAGACGGAGCCAACGAACACGCATATTATCAGCAAAGGAAAGCTTGCAAGGTAAGCAAGTGTCTGTAAAAAGCGATTACGGCCACATTGCTTGATTAGTTTCTTTGCATCCATAAGTCAATCTTGTTCTCCTTGCCAAAGATATTTGATAATAATATATATTAGTATACATCAACTATTATTATTTAGTCAATAGCAAAAAAGACTTTTTGCACTGATAGACAAGGAAAAATTTTAAATTTTTTTCTAAAAAGTATTGACTTTGTCGCTTTAGTGTGCTAATATACTAAATTAGAAGGAGAACGAAGATTATGACTAAATATAACGAAAAAGGAACAGACCTATTGATAAGCGCGCTTATCTCTATCGATAACGAAGCGGACGCGAAAGATTTTTTGAGCGATCTTCTTTCTTTTCAAGAACTTGAGACTATGTCTCAAAGAATGGAAGTAGCGAAGATGTTGTCGGAGAAAAAATCTTACCAAGAGATAGCCGACCTTACGGGCGCGTCTACCGCGACCATATCACGCGTGAATCGTAGTTATACCTACGGCCCGGGCGGATACAAGAAGATATTAGAATCACTAAAAAAATAAGTTCTTTATTTGCATATTAAATCCCCTTTTTTATTCAAAAACGGAAAGCCATTGCGCTTTCCGTTTTTGGTTTGCTCGTAAATTAAGCTTGTAAGGTATATAATTAATGAAAACTTACTTTTATCTTTCCGCTAAGAATATCGTCATACGAGAACGACCTCCAATAACTACTAACTCCGCCGAATCCGCGTATACGAAATCCGCCTTCACCAACTCTATCCACCACTCCGCACCAACCTCTTTTGAATTGCGTTTTTAAGGTAAGCGGCTTGATAGTAATGTTTTTACCAATACGCTTAGTTAGTTTTTCTCGCCACTCTTCGTTGGTTTCGGGCTGAAGTGCAATATTTCGCGTTTGGGTACTTACTGCATTCTTTTTGGTTGCCGTAACTTTATGTTTTTGTAAATATTTCTTATCTTCTTTCGATATTCGATAACTGTCGTTACATTTCGATATCGCTTTGTTTATACAAAAAGTATTAAGGCTACGTCTATCGAGATATTCCTTAGTTAACGCGGTGTTTTTTATAAAGCATTCGCAAACAAACCAGGCAATACACATATTGACGTAATAATGCTTTTCTTCTTTCATCGTATCAATTAAGTTAAAGACTTCTGGTAGCCTTTCGCTCTCTATATATTGAAAGAATATCCTTATTCCCGTGCGTCTAACGAAGGGCTTTTTGCTCTTTATGTATTTTTTTGCTAAATTAAAAAGTTTTTCTTCGTTATCGCTATTTACGCGGAATTTTAGAGTGTCGATAGACGACCAGTTATCGCAATATTTTAGATAGGTATTAAGGTGGGCTTTGAATTGATCGAAGTCCTTTATAGAAGAAATAAGGCGAGAAGCAATAATGGTATTTTCGTAATAAGGATAGCTATTGTACGCAAGGAAGGATAAATAATTACCTTTCTTTATCTTGCGCGCAATATCGTCCAAAGTCTTTGTCTCTAGCGCAAGGACTTCCATATTAGTGTTGACGATACTTTTCGTCCACTCTATTTTTTTTACTCTACGGAGAGAATATAGATAGGTATTAAATTCTTCTATATCCCTTTCCGTCCAAATGCTTTTTTGTAAGTCCATTTTATTTTTTCTTAGCCAAAGGTACGAGATATAAAGACGTGCCGTCCGCTTCGGTCTTAATTTGATACTTATCTTTCATAAGTGCCGCCATAAAGGGTTTCATCGTCTTGTAGCCGTAGTTACGCGGAACGAAGTCCGAATACTTGTTGCGCATTTCTAGCCCGATTTGCGAATAAAGTGCCTTGCCGTTTTCTTCGATAAGCCTATCAATAATTTCACGAAGTGCCTTCATTTTCTTACGAGCAAGTAGCGGTTGTTCTTGCACTTTTTGCTCAGATTTTTCTACAGGCATTTTTGCTTCTACGGCTATTTTTTCGTCAAGGTAAATAAACTCGCTAAACGCGTTGACGAACTCTTGAACGGTCTGTTGCATACCAAAGCCAACTACAACCTTGCCCCTTTCTCTAAGCTCTTGCACAAGACTTGTAAAGTCGCTATCGCTAGACGCTAGACAGAAGACGTCGATATTCTTCTCAAACAATATCGTCATCGCATCAATGATAAGTCTAATGTCGCTAGAATTCTTACCCTTGACCGCGTTGAATTGTTGTTCTGCTTTAAGTGAATTCTTCGATACCGCTTCTTTCCAGGGTGATACCGCTTGATTCGTCCAGTCTGCAAAAACTCTCTTAATAATAACGTCACCATAGTTAGACGCTTCTTCCACGATTCTTGATGCATACTTAGCGGAGATATTCTCTCCATCGATAAATACTGCTACTTTGTTGTTCTCTTTCATAATCAATTACTCCTTTTTAAAATAATTGGGCGCACAATTTTCTATTAGCGCAACTAGATTTTTTGCGCTATCGCTTAAGCCCACGCCACTAGCACTTATTTCTTCATTCTCCAACCTGAGTAAGAGTGACCAGCTCTCCTCTTGATCGTTGTTTGAAGCACTAAGACTATCGAAGTCGACAGTGGAGAGCGCGTAGCAAAAACTCTCCTTTTTCATTATCGGGGAACCTTTATCGGAGTCACGGTTACCCGAAGTATTAGTTTTTATATTCACTAATCCATTATCAAAAGTCACGAGCAACTTTCTTATTCCACCGTAAGTAGTGCCCATATCCATTCTGAAAGATATAAGTGAAGATAAATACTTATCATAATTATTTTTTTTCAAATCACTCATTTCCGCTAATTGCGGTTCTATTCTTAAAGTTGCTTTAGTTATCAAATTCGGCAGTTGCTTCGGTGAATAGCAAGTGCTGACTGAAGATATATTACTCTCTCTAAAACTGTACTGGGTACAAAAAACAAGTATCTTGTTTATCCCATCTTCTCTTGCTAGACAGAATACTTCGTCGCTATATTTTGCGCCTATTCCCTTAACGGATATATTAACACCTTCTTCGTTATTCCCCATGCAAATGCACGCGGTATCACCGAAAATTACGTCGCAAGTTACCGTCCTAAGGTCGCGAGTAAGCATAGGCTTGTTGATAATGAAGGTGTGTTTTACTTCCGAATAAGCCATAGTCGCCAAGAAGTTAAGTATAGATCTATGCTTAGCATTACTTGCGTTCAAACTTCCGTATGTAACGAAGTCACCTTCCAGATACACCCTACCCGTCTCTTTATCAACGGTCATTACGCCGCCGTTTCGTAAAGGACAAACGAGTTCGTAAGGCTTACTAACAAAGCCCATTTCTTCCAATTCGAATAGTTGTTCGCGCGTCAATATTTCGCCGAATTTCGGGAAAAATCCGTTATCGTAGTCTTGTGTAAAACCGGTAGAAAGTACGAATTTTCCGTCGATTTCTACAAAGCCTAAATCTTTACAAAGTCGATAAATATTGCCAAAAGTATCTTCACTTCTTTGCAACGTAACGAAGTTACATTCTTTATCTATCGCCACTTTTTTTGCATATTCGAATATCTTCGTTTGAAGATACTCACTACCATTCCCACAGTCGGAAGAAGTGTCGAGAATAACGAATTCTCTATCGTATTTTTTTCCGTAGGCGTTATCTTCTAGAATATTAGCGTCATACCCAATAAAATATCCGCAAATATCCCTATCTACCAATGCAAGATAATAGTCGTGCGAGTACGTAAGCTGTTGATTCCTGTCGAATGAATACGTGTAGTCTTCTTCGTCAAGGTAAGAGCACCACTCGCCTATTTCGTAAATGTCACAACAACTCGCGTGGCAAATTTTTAGATTATCTTCTACGTACGGCTCTATATCATAAGACTTCTTTCTCATTTTACGTCCCCTTTTTCCACTCGGCGGTATTTTTCAAAAATATCTAAGTAGTCTATGAATTCTTTGACTTCGGCATTGCTCGCGCCGTTGACAATATTGTTTATTTTATCCAGTAAAACCGCCTTGCTAAACTCGTCAAGTCCGTTTACACCGTAGGACTTCTCAATATTAACACACTCTTGATTGAACTTATATATTTCAGCAGTGTTAGCAATATAATTCCCAAATTCCACGTTTTCTTGGCTCGCCTTAAAGGTGCGAGAAATGCGATTCAAATACTGCGCGAGTATACTAGGATCGGAAACGTCCAAAATTAACGCAAGCTCTTCTTCGTTATCTACGCCAAAAAGATGGAATATCTTATACTGCTTATCTAGTGGAATGTCGGAAAAATTCTCCATAATCCTATAATTATATATGGTAGCTTTCGATATCCCTAAATATTTAATTAGGTCGGCACCCTTGATTGAAAATTTCGTAACCAGTCTTTCTAATAATTTTGTCGTCATTTTTAACTCCTATACCCCCATTATACATATTTGGATAGTATATGTCAATACTTTTGTCTAAATTAGTCTAAATTGGTCTAATAAATAAACGTACTGCGTTGTGAAAACAAAAAAATACGCGGATTTCTTATAAATCCGCGCTATCGTCTTGACTTTCAAAATCAACTTTTTTTAGCAACTCACTATTCTTTTTCTCTTTTTTCTTTTTGAAAAAATTAACGATAAACGCCACCAAAAATAGTCCTACAATAAAGATTATCGCACCTATTAGAGTAACCAATTCCCAATCGGTGTTTTCGCTACCTAGATCCACTCCGCAAAGGTACGCAACTAACGCACCTATACCCATAAAAAGTAGTCCTGCGCCTATTTCTACTACTATTTCTATTAGCGCGTCTAAGAATTTATTGCTCTTTTTTGCTTTTTACCCATTAATTAATTTCGTAAGCGTACAATTTGTTATCGTTATCGTAATTGACGTAAACCACACCGTCAACAACTGCCATATTAGTTATATCTGCGCTATCTATCTTAACAAGTCTGTATTCTACCTCGTTAGTTACCGTATCATAAATAACAACACAAGCCGTACCCCAAAAACCACTAGGTCCCGTAACACGATACACCTTGCCACCGTCTAGTTCTATGAATTGTGAGTAAGAAAAACTATCGTACCCTGATAAAACGCCGTACGTATATTTTTTGGTTACGTAATCTTTTTTGTTCGAGTCGTAAATAGCAATAGTAAATTCATTGGCAAAAACGGTATCCAATACAATTCCACCATTATAATAAATTTTAATTACGTCGTTGATTTTGTTTTCCGATTCTTCCCCTTGTTGATAGCCGTTATTTTTGTAATAGTACCAATCGTTACCGCTACTTATAGATTGAGTAACAGATAAGAATGCGTCTTTTTGCTCGTTATAGATAAGATAGTCCATATTGTATCCGTAGGTAACGCTACTCAAATTCCCCGTAGTCATATCCACTATCGAGTATTCTATCCATTGGTCTAATCCTTTACCTATAATAACGTTGTCGCGTTTGTCTACAAATATAGAATATGGGTAGCAATTCACCGTTACTTGGTTAACCAAACTAAAATCTTCTAGTTTTATTTTGCTAACAGTACCCCTATACTCGTCATCTTCAAGATAACGCTCGCTATCAAGATCGTTAGCGGCTACGTACAAGAATCCGTCTTTTGTATAAATAGAATTCGCGGTGTAAATTAAATCTACTTCACCTAATTTTTGATTGTTCTTTATATCATACTTATATAGCTTATTCTTGCTTGCGATAAGTTTATTCCCATCAGCATCAAAGATTCTATAAATACCGTCCACGTCTAATTCTATACTGCCAGTTGACTCTTCTTTTTGCAAAACGGTCACCGTTATCGTTGCCGTCAAAACGCTATAGCCTGTATTGACACCTATTAAGTATTCTGTTTTGCCAATTTTCGTTAAGTCAAGTTGGGGCTCGAACATAACGGTGCAATCGGCTAATTTTGCAACAGTCTTGCCGTCTAATTTTATGATTCCATCTAGTATAAGGTCTTTCCCTTCGGTAATACAATAATCGCTAACGTTAAGTTGCATCTCGTAGTTAGGAATCTCCGTAACAAAACCCAATTCTTCCATTATTAACTTTATAAAGTCTTCCACTGATAGACGTTTGTAACCGCTAACTGCTACAAGCGGTGGGTTTATTTTTACGTTGCCGTATTTGATATCGTTGATAACGATAGAGAATTCTTCTACGTCCGACGTTATTCCCAGCATATCTTTTATCATTGTACCGACGTCTAGAATAATCTCTTTCACTGCATCGTTTTCTATAGTTACCATTGCTTTCATAGGCGGTATCTCCGTACCGTCGTCACTTTCACCCATTATCGCCGTATAAATGCTTGCAACGTCAAAATCAAACTCAATTAAAGAATCTTTATAGACTACGTTAGTGATACAGTCCGATAAATTCAACACGTTGTTTTTATCTTCACTTTCTTCTGTTAATTCGCCCAAATTACTGATAAATTTATACTCAGTTATCCCTATCGTACGCTCGTAATAGATATTTTTATTCGTCCCCACGTAAATAAGATTCGCATCCATTCCATCAAACGTTATTTGTATTTTTTCTCCGGCAATTGCAAGTTCAACCGCTTTTTCAAGGATAGTTTCGCCATTATCCCCAAATCGTCCGTAAATGGAAAATTGTATATTTTTTGCCGACGTAAACGTATCAAAAGCCTGTTTTTCTTTTTCAAACTCTACGGTTTGTCCTACGCTATCATCGTTTATATCTTCTTCGTTTTGACAACCAACAACGAGAAGCACGCTCAAAAGCACGATAAATATTGTCAAAAACAATTTTTTCATAATTATCTCCTAATATCCCTTAATAATATAGTACCATATATGCTTTGCGTTTGCAATAATAACGTGTCCTTACAAAAAAGGCAAGAGCGTTACCCTTGCCTTTCCATTATTTATCGCGTTAGTTTAATTACTTACTTTGCGCTTTTAGTTGGGCGCAATTAAGTTTTGTCGCATTAGTTAATTACTTACTTTGCGCCTTTAGTTGGGCGCAATTAAGTTTTATCACGTTAGTTTAATTACTTACCTTGCGCCTTTAGTTGGGCGCAATTAAGTTTTCTCGCATTGGTTAATTACTTATTTTGCGCCTTTAGTTGGGCGCAATTAAGTTTTGTCACGTTAGTTAATTACTTATTTTGCGCCTTTTTGGCCTTTAATTTAGTAACTAATTTGTAAACTTCCATTATTGCTACCATTACTAGTGATAGTGCGATACTGATAGCGAAGTATTCGATATGAAGGGGTGCGAATTCGAACAAGTCTTGGATACCGGGGCAGTAGATTACGAATATTTGTAAGCCAAAGCCTACTAGGAATGCGAAGTTCATGAACTTGTTCTTGTAGCTCTTCTTGCTGAATACAGAGTGGTTAGATTTTACGTTGTACGCGTGGAATAATTGCGTGGACGATAGCGTTAAGAACGCCATAGTTTGACCTACGGAGTGATCAACTTGCTCGCCTATAATATAAGCAATTAAGGTTACTGCGCCGATAATGATACCTTCTAGGCAGATTTTCCAAGCGTAGCCGTTAGCGAAGAAGCCTTCGTTCTTCGAACGCGGTTTGCTATCCATAACGGTGTCTTCCGCTTCTTCCATGCCGATACCGAATGCAGGTAGCGAGTCGGTGATTAGGTTAATCCATAGTAAGTGCATAGCAGCTAGTGGCGTGCCTAGGTTGATAATTCCGAACGCGGTAAGAAGGGATGCTACGAATATGGTAAGCACTTCACCGATGTTGGAAGAAAGTAGATATTTTACGCACTTTCTGATATTATCGTAAATTCCACGACCTTCTTTAACTGCCGATACGATGGTAGAGAAGTTATCGTCGGTAAGGATCATGTCCGCTGCTTCCTTAGATACGTCGGTACCGGTGATACCCATAGCGCAACCAATCTCCGCCTTCTTAAGTGCAGGTGCATCGTTAACGCCGTCACCCGTCATAGCGCATATAGCGTCGCGCTTTTGCCAAGCTTCTACTATTCTTACTTTATCCTTGGGTGCAACACGCGCAAATACCGAGAATTCGTGAATATGTTCTGCTAGATATTCGTCGCTAAGTTCGTCCAATTCTTGCGAAGTAATCGCTCTGTCGCCTTCTTTAAGAATGCCCAATTCTCTTGCAATAGCGCAAGCGGTAACGATATGGTCACCCGTAATCATAACGGTCTTAATTCCTGCCTTAGTAGCAACTTTGATACTTTCGAATACTTCCGGTCTAGCAGGATCTATCATACCAACTAATCCAACTAGAGTAAGATCTTTTTCTAACTCTTCTGCGGTAGGTAGATAGTCGAAAGTTTGTATTCCTAGTGCAAGTACGCGAAGCGCGTCGTTAGCCATTTGTGCATTAGCATTGAGCGCGCGCTCTTTTTCTTCTTGACTGTTAACGGTAAGACCGATAACTCTATCGGGTGCGCCTTTTGTAATAGCAACGTACTTATCGTCTACCTTTATAACGGTAGTCATAAGTTTTCTATCGCTATCGAAAGGTAAATCAAGCACTCTATTGTATTGTCTAATATCTTCACCGTGAACAAGGTTTATATCAAGTAGTGCAAGTTCGGTAGGATCGCCTATACGAATTAATTGTCCGTCCTTTTCTTCAATTGCGGCGTCGCAACAGATAGCAAAGTACGTAACCATTTTCTTTTCTTCGGCGGTTAAATCTTTTATCTCTTTTACTTCGTTGAGATAAAGCTTGGTAACCGTCATTTTGTTTTGAGTAAGGGTACCCGTTTTATCTGAACAAATTACGTTACAAGAACCTAGCGTTTCTACAGCAGGAAGTTTCTTCACTATTGCGTTACGCTTACTCATTTTGGTAACGCCTATCGATAGCACGATAGTAACGACGGTTGCAAGACCTTCGGGAATTGCTGCAACTGCAAGTGCTACTGCGGTAATGAACGCTTCGCTAAATTGACTCCAATCCCACTTAAGTGCAATCATTTCTAGCAAGAATACTATTACGCAAACCGACAGTGCAAGTATACCTATTATCTTGCCTACCTTGTTTAGCTTGTTTTGTAAAGGCGTAAGTTCTTCCTTTTGCTCACTGAGCATGCTAGCAATTTTGCCGATTTCCGTTTGCATACCAACGCTAGTAACGATAGCTTTTGCCTTACCGTTAGTTACGTAGGTTGACGAGAATAGCGAGTTCTTCATATCGCCGAGCGGTATACCTGTAGCTTCTATATATTCACTGTTCTTATCTACGGGCACAGATTCACCGGTAAGCGCAGCTTCTTCAACTTTAAGGTTGCTACACTCTATAATTCTTGCGTCGGCAGGTACAGAATCGCCTGCTTCTACTAAGATAATATCGCCTACAACAAGTTCTTCGGTGACAATCGTCTGTATCGTATTATCACGAATGACTTTACACGTCGACGCGCTCATCTTCTTCAACGCTTCTAGACTCTTCTCCGCCTTATTCTCTTGATAAAGTCCTAGAATAGCGTTAATGAGTACAACGACCATAATGATCACCGACTCTATCCATTCGTGCGGATCAACGATTACGGAAATAATAGCCGCCGCTATCAATATAAGAATTAGCGGATCCTTAAACTCTGCCAAGAATTTGAGGATCATCGGCGTCTTCTTCTTTTCTTGCAAAGCATTCTTACCGTACTTCTCACGATTTTGCTCCACTTTAGACGCGGACAAACCACATTGTAAATTGGTGTCAAAATCTTTTTCTAATTCGTCTAACTTTTTTTGCACCTTGTTGTCCGTTTGCAAATTAGTATCAAGAGTTGTTTCCACTTCTTTTAACTCTTTTTGCATCTACTACCTCCTTACTATTAAAAAAAATAAACCCTTACACTCCATTAAGAGTATAAAGGTCTTGCACATCTAAAAAAGATTGTCATATCCGAGATTTGCATCCGGGTTGACGGATATAACATTAAGCTACTCCCCTTTACAGGATATATATTACCTAGTATTAAATATTTAATACTACCGTTTAACATTATACCAAAAATTAACAATATGTCAATAGTAATTACTACACAAAAAACTATCTTTTACCGCAACTTACGAAAAAACTCACCTATCTCCACTTGCTAAAAACCACACCTTTTCTCACTAATTTCCCAAAAATTCTACAAAAAATAATTTTTCACCGCCATCTTCTACCACAAATCGCGATAAAACGGCTCAATTTAACTTGTAGTTTACTAATTAAAACATAATCCTCCGATTTACGTGTTCAAACAGTATAAATTCTCCTTCATTAAACTCTGCTAATTATGATGACGTTACTTCCTTTGTAGCAAATAAAGTCAATATCGGTTCTTAATTCCAATAGCCTATACGTAAATAATAAGGTCTTTTTTTCTTTTACGCAAGTAAAGTCTTAATGGTAAACGAACTTTGACGCTTAACGCGTGATTGGGGCACATTTGTACGCATTTTAGACACCTAATACACCCATTGTTGGTTTTACCCGATTTTATTCCTGAGAATGGACATAATGCGGTACATCTTCCACAATCGCTACAATTAGAGTTTTTGTAAATTCTTATCCCCAGTCTACTTCTTAATTGTGGAAAACAATTAGCTAGTGGATTTTTGTAAATTTTGGGTAAATTTATAAAATAGGGATTTTTTATTTTTTCCACGATTTGCGTTAATTTGTCAAAATCACGAAACTCTGTATCACCGTCAATATACGAGTGCTTAGTTGGTACGTATGCACCTGCAATAACGTTTTTGTAATCTTTATTAATTTCGTATAAGGCGTTACCGCAACACGATTTTCCATACGTAGCAATTGCAGTTAAGTATTTTATTTTCGTTCCTTTTAGGAATTCTCTCACAAGATAAGGAATATTTTGACAATGTACGGGAAATACAAGTACGACACTATCGTAGATTTTTTCTTTGTTGCTTTCTATATCTATCAAAGGAAACTTAAGGTTGTTAGCAAAATATTCTGCAACCGATTTGCTTTGCCCTGTATTAGAATAAAAAATCACCGCGTTCATTGTTCTAGATACCCCTTCATTATAGCACATTCGGGTATAGGTTCTAGCGAAAAGCCGAGCGAAAGATTGAGCTCTTGCATAGCGTCTTCTCTCGATATGCTACCGTTACTGCTAGCAATAGCTATTTCTAACGCACTGAATGGTATCATTGTGTTTTCCATATTATAAAATCTCACGAATTGCGAATGCTCTTTGCATTTTTCTATTTTGCAACTCGTATGTAAGCCTTTGTCATTTTCTTCAGGTGCAACCCAACCGCATTCATTTACGATAGTGTCTTTTATTTTTTTCCAATCATAAACCCCACCGCTTATTTCATCAAAATCTATATGCACAAAAGCAGGTATATTCCCCGTCCAAGACGATATTCTTATCGCTTTCTTTAAGGGTTTCAACAAATTAGGCACCTCTCTAATCGACTGACACACGTTATAAACAAGTTGATTCTTATAGCCAGCTAAGTTCTTAATTACGTTATCTCCGTAAGCTAGTTGCTTCATTGTCTCAAGCGTATGAAATTGTCCCCTTTTTAGAGGCGGGTGCAATGTCAGAAGTCTTCCTACATTTAAGAAAAAGTTAAGCAGATTACGTTGTGAAAGCGTATAAGCAATAGGTGGCGCCATATGGTTAAAATAAAGCCCGAGCATTTGCGCAGGTTCGTTGCCGACTACAAAATAAGGAACCTTATTATTCACCAATTCAGGATAAAACAAAACGTACGCTAGGGACGGGCACGCACACGTATTACCGCTAAGCGAATATAACTTTTTGTATATTTTTCTTAAATCATCATCAGACACCTTTCGCATTATAAATTCTACCGAACCAAAATTCTTCTTTGCATTCTCTATACTCTTTTTCGCACAATCGGACGCATAAGGAATTTCCCAAGTAAGCGCAAGAACACGCAAATTAAGCACCTTTGACAAATAATAAAGAAGATACGTAGAATCTTTTCCGCCAGTGTAAAATACGGCTATATCAAATCTTGACTTTTTTGCTTGTAAAAATTTATTTTTAATTGGGACGATACTCTTAAAATTACGCGTTTTTTCTTTACTTTGACAAATCGGGCACTTCCCATCCGCGTCAAATTCAATCCCCGGAATCATGAAATCGTTAGCAACACATGTTTTGCAAAACCTTGCTTCTTTCAAAGATTTAGGAACCACTCTTTTTTCTTCTTCTCTTACAACTTGTCTATCAATAAGATCACCAAGCACGAATATTTCTTCTTTCGTAAGATCACAAGGAAGTTTTTTGATTATTTCACGTTGTTTACACGAAAGTTTTTTTACGTTTTTTAAGGTATTAGGAAAGTTTCTTAATCCATAATACCGCAAAATTTTATTTTCTAATTTCCACCTACTTTGTAATTCGTACATCATACCACCCTTAATTTTATTTTATTATAGCGCAGTATAATTGTCAATATCGGTTCTTCACAAAACATGCGCATTAAAATAACGAAAGATTAATAACGTGCTGTCAATATTTTGTTATTAAGTACAATCGCCTTTCTCTACCGCGCAACGCGATAAAACCAAAAATTTTATTTTGCTCAATTATCCACTATTTCTTACAAAATCTCACAAAAAACGGCGAAAAATATTTTTTCGCCGTTATCTTTTATCGCAAAACGCGGTAATACCCACTAACACGTTCTTAATGCGATTTTACGCCGTTGCAGAAATAATTACCGTAATGAGCGCGAGGAATAGTCCTAGTCCTGACAATGCTACGGACGCTATGCCGAGAATAAGTAGAGGTATTCTTTTTTTGCTCTTTATATTTGCCGTCGACTTAAAATAGCGAATTGTTTTGATACCCCATATCAAGCCAAAAACGCTCGGTACGATGCCGATTGCCGCAACTATAATAGTGGGGGTAAATAGCATTTGTCCCATAAGCATAATTGCTACGAAGATTAATTCAAAGCCAACGTTGGACAAAACTATTGCAATAATAGCGTCTTTTAAACTTATTTCGTTGTTTACGTTAGCCACAAAATTGCTATTTAGCTGGTTGTTCGCTCTAAATAGCTCGCTAAAATCGTCTTTTTTGGCAAGACATTCGTCGCACAAATCTGAATCGTTACCAATAAACTTGCCACATCCTTTACAATACATAATCTTTCTCCTTTTTTTAAATCGTACTATCAAACATATCTATTATTCGACACATCAATTCCTCGTTGACCTCGCTATAAAGCGAATGGTTGACGGTGTCGCAGAATTCTATCAGCTCGCTTTCGCTCAATTTTTTACCCTTTTGCTCTTTTAGATCCTTTAATTTCCCTTCTATCTCCTCTTGATACCTTACGGCGTCTTTGGAATGTAATATCGTGTTATGCCCCGAATTTTCGTCCTTGCCTACGTAGTAAAAAACGTTGTCTTCTCTTATTTCGCGATTATGCGATATAACGGACTGTCCGTCGAAGCTAATGACGCTATCTTTGGTCCCATGTGCAATAAGCACGGGGATAGCAGTGCTGTTGATACCCTTCACTGCGCTACACTTGGTGTAATCACCGAACAATATCTTTTGATAAACGTCCAAAAATACCTTGGGTAGTCCACCTGCTAGTGAGCCTGCGTACTGCTCGCCTTTTTCGTATATCAACGTATATCCGCTGTTAAAAGGTGCTATTGCGGCGCACGCTTTTACGTTGGAATGAAGGGACAGTACCGACGTGACGGCATAACCGCCCCACGAGTGACCTAGTAAGAACAAGGGTTGCTTGGACAAATAAAAATCGTTCTCTACATAAGTCAACACGTGATCTAAGTCGACTAGTGGTGTAATCATGCCTACCGTAGAATCACCCTCTGAATTGTACGTGCCTTTACAATCATACGCAAGAACCGAATAGTTATTCTTCACTAAATAGCTAATAATAGGCAAATAATCGTCGGCACCCGAGTGCATACCGTGGCTGACTACTACTACGCCCTTTGCGTCGCTTGCGGGATAAAAATACCCTTGAAGCTTCGTCTTACCCGAATAGAAGTTAAAGAGCTTTCTTTCTAGCCTATGCTCTACTCTACTATAATCGAATTCACCGTAGATATTGTGCAATGCTTTTTTTTCGTATCTATCAAAACAAGAATCGTATATCTCTTTCGCCGCGATTATAGTACCGGTGCTTAGACCGCTCATAATAGCAATCAGCGCGATTATCCGCTTTATCTTTTTTGATCTACCCGGTTTTTGTTCTTTCGCCAAAATTTATCTCCTATTAATTAAAGGTTTTTTGTAAGAATGCAACTACCGTATCGTCGTACTTTTGTTGATTGTTAATTCTTACGCGCGAATGACCGCCTTTTTCGAACCATTCTAGCTGTTTTGGGCTACGGCAGGTGTCGTACAAAAGCTGTCCTTTTTCGGGAACCGAATATATATCTTCCTTACTATATATAAATAGTATAGGTTTTTTTAACCTTTCGATAACTTTAATCGGGCTGTTCTTGTCGGCGTCTTCTTTGGTGAACAGCTTAAAGAACCACATGAGAATATCCAAGCAAGGGAAAGTGGGTTTTTTGCGTTCTATCATATGGTTCTTGGTTGACTCTTTGAAGTCGGTGTACATTCCGTCGGCAACCATTCCTACCATATAATCGGGGCATCTGTCGGCAATCAACGCGTATAGCGCCGTCGCTGAACCGATACAAATGCCGTGTAAAACGACTTTATCGTTATTCTTAACGTCGTGCAAAAACTTGCCCCAAGCGATAATATCCGAATATTCTTTTAAGCCTAGTGAGTTGTATTTGCCGTCGGATAGTCCATGCGAGCGATTATCTATTACTAGGACGTTGTAGCCTGCTCTGCGGTAGGGCTCTGCAAAATAGTAAGAATATCTACAGCCCTCCGTTCTTCCTGCGATTATAATAACCGCCTTGTCCGAGCCAAAATCAAGATATTCGCCGAATAGGTGAAAGCCCTCGTTAACGATATCGACGTCCGTCTTCTTGTCTTCGTACAAGGATATCCACTCCTCCGCTTGGTCGTACATGGATATTTGCTCTTCGTCGTCCTGCATACTGCATTTTCTCGACCATTTTTCTGGATCCGTCCTTACTAGCAATGTTCTATAAAGAACGAATGCGACGATAAAATACGAAAGTATCCAAAATAGCACGCACGACGCAGCAAAAGATATGAGTATTATTTGCCAAGGTTCCATTCTATACTACTCCAATTATCAAATCGTAAATTCTTTGTTGACCGTCTACGAAGAAAACCTCCAAACTGGGGAATTTTTCTCTCAACGCTTGCTCGTATTGAGCTAAATCAAGCTCTTTTAGCGTGCTTCCTGTAAAAATCATACAGTTCTCTACCGTTTCAAAAACTTGTTTATTTTTCAAACAGTCGATAATTTCGTAATAATCTTTTACACAAGCGATGGGATCGCCCTTTTCTATGATTACGTAGTCACCTTTTGCACATACTATTCCGTTACAAACGCAGTCCTTCACGCACTGCGTTATCTCAAACGTCCTCACCGCTTGACAACTTTCTTGCATCGACTGTATTCTTTCTTCAACGTCCTCGCTATAATCCATAGCGAACGCATAGTAGCACTCCATCACGTTCTTACTAGGCATGATTACTACGTTGTCGAGATTGGATAATCTCACCGCTTGTTCTGCCGCTTTTACGATATTGACGTGATTGGGGAATAGGACTATTTTGTCCGCAGATACGCTCTTAAGTGCGTTAAGAATCTCTTCTGCCGAGGTATTCATGGTTTTGCCACCATCGATAACTACGTCACAGCCGAAGGAATCGAACAATTCTTTTATGCCGTCACCGTTAGAGATTGCTATAATCGCAACGTCTTTGTGTACGACTTCTTTGTTGACCGCCACCGAGTTCAATACCTCATTACATTGAATTTGCATATTCTCTAACTTGAACGTGCGGAATTCACCGTATCTTTGGCTCTCTTCTATTATTCGCGCGGGACTCTTGGTGTGAATATGCACCTTAATTATTTCGTCGTTTTGTACGCAAACGAGCGAGTCACCCATATTTTGTAAAGCCGATATATAGTTGTCAATCTTAAAAGGCTGTCTATATTCCAACAGCTGTAGTAAGAATTCCATACAATATCCTACGTCGAAGCTTGACGAGCTATTGAAGGCATTCTCGTTGCTTGTGGTGGTGGTTTGCGTAGAAAAATCTAAATTAGTAACGGTTATCTCTTCTCCATAAAGGCATTTTTCCATACCTTCAACGATAAGCACGTAACCCATGCCACCGCTGTCGACGACGCCTGCGTCTTTTAGAACGGACAACATCTCCGGTGTTTGGGCAAGAGTTTTTTTCATTTCTGCCAAATACATCGAGAATAAATTGGGTACGTATACGCCCCTGCCTATTTGACTCTTTATATTCTCTATTCCCTCTCTTGCAACGGTAAGAATAGTGCCTTCTACGGGGCGCGCTACCGTCTTGTACGCAGTCTTGTATCCTCTAATGAAGGCATCGCGAAGTTCCGAAACGTCCGCTATACTATCCCTAGCTAGCTCCAAATAAAAGCCTCTAAAAATTTGCGAAAGAATTACTCCCGAATTACCGCGAGCACCTAACAACATACCCTCGCTCAAGCCTTTTAGATACACGCCTAAATCGTTATTGGACTGAGCGTGCTTGATTCCATTCTCTAACGTCAAACACATATTGGTACCCGTGTCACCGTCGGTAACGGGAAAAACGTTCATCGCGTTAACCTTCTCCTCGTACTGTTTTAGGTTAGCGAAGCCGTTCTTTATCATTTTTTCAAAAGTTTGACCGTTTATTCTTTTAATTTTCATTGATTAATCCTTATTTTACTTTACCTATTTCACTAACGTCCTTGCTCATGAATTTAGTCATTATCATAGATACGAGTCCGCCTACGATAACGATAATCGGCATAAGCCAAACGAATTGTCCACCCTCGATATTCTTTATATTTACCCAAACTAAGCCGGTAGAAATTGCCGTCGCTACACCGCCGAATAGACCTTGTATTGCAAAATACATAGCAGGGTGTGATATGCCCGTCGCTTTCTTTTCGTTGTCGGCAATGGTAGACGGTATCGTATAGTTGATAGAGAAGAAGCAACCCGTACCAAAAGCGGATAGCACACCGCCGATAGCTGCAACGGCAAGACGTAAATTTTCGTTAGGAATAATCTTCTGCGAGCATAGTACGGTCACAACCATAGCTAGTAAATATGCCGATAACGAGAAGATATAACCCATTTTTATACCGTATTTTTTTACTATCTTATTATACAAAAGCAAAGTAAAGGGCACGGGCGCAAAAGCGCAAGCCATAACGATGGTTATTTTGAAACCCTCAAAGCCCATATAGCCTGAATAGAGAACGTTCTGCCCGGTCAAGAACATTTGCACCGAAAATTCTAGAGCAAAGTATACGACCATCCATATCATGAAGCTCTTATTCTTGATAGCGTACTTGAACGACTCGATAATGCCAACGTGCTCTTCTTTTTCTATAGGCTCGTCCACTCCACCGTTCTTTTGATACTCTTCTACGTCCTTATCTAGCGTAGACCTTTCTTTAATCATGAACAAAGGAATAAGCATCGTCAACGATAGCGGTAAGAACGCTAGCGCGATAATACGAATGTTGGCGCTACCTATGAATGCAGGAATCAAGGCGTATCCAAGGACGAAATAAACAACGTCAAAAATAGTCTTAAAATTGGACAGCATTACTCTATCCTGCTCGTTATCTACGATTTCTGAAAAGGTTGCGTAATACGTAACCATAGTCAACGTATAAAAGGCGTAGAATACGCACAGCATTACTCCGAACCAAATGGTATTCAAAATACTGTGTTCTTTGTTCTGTAACGGTACTAAGAATAGGCCGTACGCTATCATCATGGGTATCATACCTATCAAAATTGCAGGTCTTCTCTTGCCCCATCTAGACTTTAACTTGTCCGTCCATCCAGCAAACGGTATATCTATTACGCCGTCTAGTACCTTAGATATAGCAATCATTATGGACCAAACGCTTGCGACAATTAACGTTTTGTTCAAATACGTCCAGTTGCCGACGTCTTCTTGGAAGCCCTCCACCATTAACGCGTCACATAGATATGAGCCTATTATCAAATTAAGCATATTGACGCCCAATCCTGCCATACCGTACAAAAGTAATTTCTTTTTTCCTCTAATTTTTTGCATTAGTACTATACCTTAATTTATTTATTTTGTCCCTAGAATAGAGGCGATTAATTTCTTTTCTTCCTCTAAACCCTTTGATATCGGTTTGCCTACGTAATACGCAGCCATTAATCCCGGTCCTATATTGATACCGCATGAAGGATATACGTCGTTAAGATATATTGCTTTAGGATTAAATTTTTCCTTAACCATTTGCATAAATACCTCTGCTTGCGCACGTCTATTGGTATATGCAATAATGATAACTTGCTCTTCCGGATTCTCTATCGTCTTTTCAATGTAGGTAAGCATGGTTTGATAAGCGGTCTTTTCGCCTTTTGCTTTGCCTATAACGGTAGTTAAACCGTTGTAATCAAATTCACCGATAGGCTTGATTCCTATCAATTTTCCCATGAATGCTTTGCCGTGAGAAAGTCTACCTTGCTTAGCAACGAAGGATAAATCGTCTAGCCATCCCATTTGGTGAAATCTATTTTTGTTCTCTTCTAAATATTCCTTTACTTCGGATAAAGTCTTACCCTCGCTCCTTAATATAGACGCGTGGATTGCCATCAAACCGTATCCCGGGCCAAAACGCAAGGAATCAACGCACTCAACTTTTGCGTCGGGGTATTTTTCTAATATCATTTGTCTTGCGTTCGACGCGAAGTTATACGTACCGCTAATTCCCGAAGAAATGGTCATCGCTAATACGCCGTAACCGCTCGTAACGTACTTCTCAAAAGCGTTGTAATACTCTTGAATATTGGGAGGTGAAGTGGTAAAACCGCTCGGATTCTTACCTAATTCGGTATAAAATTCTTCTCTAGTATGCTCCTTTAGGAAAGAACAGTCGTTCCAATCTAAAACTGAACTTTCTTCCACTCCGTTAGGATAGTGAACGTGTCCGTGAATTACTTCGATATCGTACTTTGCTCTAATTTCGCCGTTTAATTCACACGTCACGTCAGGCAATATAACGAACTTTTCCATATTACTTATTTTGCTCCTTAGTTATTGTTTTCTTCTATGCTGTTATTTATAAAATTATTTACCCTCTTCTTTATTTCTTCGCCACCAGCGACGTAACAAAGCGTATGTCCTGCGCCCTCTACGACAACCATCTCTTTTTTGCTTGCACAAGCGGAATAATTCCTTGTCGTAAAGTCCATAACCACCTCTTTGTCGTCATCTCCGTGCAAAAACAAAGTAGGTATCTTGTTTTTATTCAAGGACGGCTCTATACTTTGCTTTATATCCACCTTCAAAACCGCTCTAGACGTTAAGTATATATAATTCAACGCGGCTTTTTTCATAAATATATTGCTAACGTTATTGACGAGCTCTTCATAAAAGCACGTAAACCCTGCCTCCATTATTAAGCCTTTTACCTTATGCGATTTTATGCTTTCGGTAGCGTATCCAACCGTCGTTGCGCCCATTGATATACCGTAGACGATAATATCTTCAATTTCGCTCTTACCATCAACGTAATCTATCCATTGTAGTAGATCGTCTTTTTCTTTACAGCCTAGACAAGTAAAGGTACCACCGCTATTGCCGTGTGCGCGTTGGTCTACCAATAACACGCTATAATTATCGTTCAAAAAATCAATCATCGCGGTAGAAAAATTATTAAACGCACTAGATTGATAACCGTGAATACAAATTATCGCTCTGTTAGAATTGCGCTTATAATATCTTCCGAATAATTGCACTCCGTCCTTTGCCTTAATGCGTACCTCTTCGCAAGGTATAGATTTAGCAAAAAGGATATCTTTTTTTAATTTTTCCGCAAAAGGCTGATACGGCGCATATTTTTCACCCACTTCTTCGAGTAATATCGATCTGCGTCGATAAAAAATACCCAAAAACATGGTAGTATAGATAGTAGAAGGCAAAGCAAAGAATATTCCTGCTGCTAATAACACGTATATTATTACTTCTACATCCATTTTACGTCCTTAACCTTGGTGGCACTCGCTCCGTCGTAATTATAAAATCTAAACGTAGAATTATCTCTACCGATAACGCTCATTACGTAACCTCCACCGTCGCATTCTAGTTGAAGGGTGGATACGTCTTGACCAACCGTGCATATTTTATTCGGTACGAACGTCGCTTTTTTGCCCGCCTTGAACAAGCATTCTTTTTTCGTCCAAAGGCTCAAAAGTTCCATTTTATTTTTAGGAATTTCTTCCTTATTTTCTATTATCTTTTCGATAAACGTAGTTATCTTTTTGTCGTCCATTCCGTCGCAAAACGTCGCAATATCCTCTACGTCTACGCCCGTCTCTTGATTAGAAACGACCACTGCGACCAAATTGCCGGTATGCGAAAGGCTAAAAAAGCATTTTTTACAAACCCACTTGCCATTCCTCGTCTTCTCGATATCCAAATCGCCTATCTTGTAGCCAAAGCTTCTAAATAGTGCGTACTCTAACGTCTTCCACACCCAATATTTTGAGCGTTTTACCTTTTCGTTAGTGACGGATAGTATTTCGGAATTCCTTTCTTGCGGTTGTACGTCATCGTATTCTATTTCGCTAGGAATGACGGAAAAATATACGTCGCGTATCGTTTTTTTCTTCCATGAACTAACGACACTTTCCGTCACCTCACATCTTTTTTCACCCAAATAACAGTATCTAGCGAAGTGCTCGCAATTGTTGTGCAATATGTCGTAACCGCGTTTACCTATGCTTTCTCTTGCCCTTTGAACCGTCTTTTTGGGCGGAATTCTTTTCTTTTTGTCCGATTTTTCTATCGATGCAACTTCTATTACTCTACCGCCTGAAAAGGTGTCGACGTCGGTAACGCAAACTTCTATATCCTCGAATTTTCTATTAAGCAGTCCTTCAAAAGGGGGCAAACCGAATTGTATTACCTCTTCTTCGGATATGAAAATTCCGTAATGATAAAAATTCCCGAAAGAAATGCGAATCATATCACCGAATTTGCATTCCGACTGCCACCAATTCATTAGATTCTTGCCTCGATATAGTCGATTACGTCGCCGATAGTGCCGAAGGTAGCAGTGCCTACGTCCTCGAATTTAATTTGAAAACTCTCTTCTAGCACTATTACAAGGTATAGCATACCAACGGAATTCAAGCCAACGTCCTCGATAAGCCTTGACTCTTCCGTAGTCCTTTCTATCATATCCTTTTCTCTATCGTCAATAGAGATCATTATTTCTTGTAATTTTTCTAATATTTCTCTTCTACTTAATTGCATTTTTTGTATCTCACTATTTTCATACTAGGCGTTCTTGCGAAGTCGCTATCTCTTACGACGAATTTACTTACCTTCATATGAGAAGGTAGTTTTGCATTAACCTCTTTTAAACATTCTATCACATATTCATTTACGTTGGCAACACCTAATTTAGCTAGCTCGGTTATTCTAGGAACGACCTCCACTGCTAGGATATGCTTGCCGTTGTCTAATACGTCCTCGAACACTTGAGAATCTTGTACTACTTCTATTGCGTTGAAGTAATTCTCAACCTCTGCAGGCGAAACGTTCTCACCGCTGTCAAGAACGATGATATCCTTACTTCTTCCCGTAATATACAAGAAGCCTTCGTCGTCTAGTCGTACCAAATCGCCCGTCTTGAACCAACCGTCGCAATATGCGCTCTCGTTCTCCTCTTCTTCACCTACGTAGCCTTCCATCATATTGAGGCCCTTTAACCACAATTCGCCGTCGACGATCTTGAACTCTTGATGCGGATATGGGATACCTACCGATTCGGGTTTTTTGCTCTGCTCGGGATTACCCGATACCAAATTTGCCGATTCGGTAAGACCGTAACCGGGGAATACTATTATTCCTAGCTTCTCGTATTCTTTTATCAAATACGGTGCAACGGCAGCTGCGCCACAGATAATGTATTTCATATCTTCGCCGAGCATGTTTCTCTTGAATTTTTTTGATAAATTCAACGCCATCTCTACTAGTGCAGGCACCAATACGAGTATGGTGGGCTTGAAAGTAGCAATATCGCTGAACAAATCTTTCGGCGTCTTGCAGATGAATACGTGACTACCTGTATAAAGGGGCGTCAACGTGTTACGCACAAGTCCAAAAATGTGCGAAAGCGGTAGCGCCAACATGTATTTTTGATTGAATACGTCTTTGTAACCATAACAACCGTTAACGGTACCCTGCATGATAGCGCGATGATTGAGCAAAGCACCCTTGCTCTTACCCGTCGTACCACCCGTGAACATAATAGCACAGGGTGTAGTTGCGCTAACCTCCGTAGCATCTACCTTTTGCTCCGATCTCGTATTCCAATCAATGCAAACTAGTTTTTTGTTAGTATTCATAGCGAAAGCAATCTTATCTTCTAGGAAGTTGTGATATACTAACGCGCTCAAATTGAACTTCATAGAGCAACCGAAAATGGTCTTATCGTCTAATTGCATAGGAAGAACAAGCGCGGTACAGCCGTACGTCGTAATCGCAAAAAACGCCTTGATAAGAGCGTACGAATTCGCACCTATTACGCCCACGGTAGAACCAGCCTTTATTCCTTTATCCTTTAACACGCCTCTAAATTCCGCTACGTCCTCGTATAATTGACCGTAGGTGTAAGAACCGCTTGCATCGGTGATAGCAAATTGATCTGCGTAATTCTTGTTACACTCTTCTAGCATTTCTACTAGCGTGTCCATTTCTTTAATCTTTGCAAACGTTGCTTCGTCGGTGTATTTACTAAATAATTCTCTCGTCTCGAATATCATTTTTTGCTTTCTCCTTATCGTATTTTATAAATTATCCGCTATTTTTTTCAATTCGCTCTCTTTTTCTCGTAAAAATGCGGCTATCTCTTCCATTTGTGCTAGCGAAGGCATTTTCCCACCGCATATTTCTATCGGATTAATGGGTTCCCCTATCACCACGCGTTGACGGTGCAAGCAGTTCTTTCGCTTTTTGATATAAATGGGCACAATGGGCTTCTTCGCCGTTACCGCCATTAACACCACGCCCGATTTGAATTTTTGCAATTCTTCATTCTTCGTCAAATATCCTTCGGGAAATATGGATACTAACTTTTCGTTCTTTAGACACTCTATTGCCGTCCTCAAAGTATTCATGCTCACGTTCTCTTTGTCTATCTCTATACAATGAAAACCCTCGAACAAAAATCTCTTTATTTTTGTATTGAACAAATCGGTAGTGGCAATGAAGTGGTGCCGTCTATACCATATCGCCATCATTGCAATTATTGGATCAATATCTCCCGAATGATTTGATATGAGCAGTGCACCGCCCTTTATTCTTGCTTTCGCACCCTCCGTCGCGTATACGTTCTTCGGTCTAAACCACAACAACCCGGGTACGACTGCCGTTAGCTTCACGAAGTCGTAAAATAGGTAGTTATCTTTTTTGTTCTTTTTTTTCATTCTTTATCTTCCCTTCTAGCTCGTTACCAAGTTCAACGATTCTTTCTCGTAACTTCTTGGTAATTTCTTCCAAATTCGTCTTGTAATCTTGCGTGCCGTCGTATAGCTCTGATACGTAAATGGGCTTGCCTATTATCACCCTAGCGCGCTCCTTTTGAAAATATTTTCCGTTGGTATATAGCGGAATGATAGGGACGTTAGCCGTTAGCGCTAACTGCGTTACGCCCGGTTTGAATTCTAGCGGTCTTGCTTCTCCCTCTTTTGGCAGTCTACCTTCGGGAAATACACCCACTACTCCACCTTTTGCCAACACGTCTTGCGATTTATCAATGAAGCTAAAATCGTTCGAATTCCTATCGACGAATATCCCTCCCATGGCTTTTAGAAAATTCCTTAACCATGCTTTTTTGAACAAAACCTCCGCCATCTGATATCTTACCGTCCTACTGAACAGCACGAATAAGAAAACCGCGTAGTCGTAGACGGAAGTGTGATTGGATATTACTATCGCCGAACCTCTGACGTGACGGCCCTGTACCTTCTTTGCTTCATAGTATATTTTAGTTCTGAAGCACAGCTTTTGCGCTAGCCAACCGGTAATTTTTGTGAACCAATTAAAGAACCCTATCATACGCTTTCCTTTACGTACGCGCTAAAATCTTCTATCGTGACTAATTGCTTGTCGCCACTTAAAGATATCACCACGTCGAATTCTTCTTGAATATAGGTTATCAACGTAAAATATTCCAAGCTAGTTCCGCCTGCATCAATGAAAAAATCTTCCGTTTTGCCAATTTCTCGACCAAGAACCTTGTTAAAGCATACGGCAACCTGTCTTTCTATTTCGTCATACTCGTCATTCTCGTTCTTCTTACCGTTGTTCACTAGGATATTAAGCGTGCCTGCGTTATATTCATCTACCAATCTTTTTCTATTGATTTTGAATTCGTTACCCTTGATCAAATCTTCGCTAGTTAATACGATTTCTTTTATCTCGGACGACAAATTAAATGCGCGTAATTTTTCCTTCAACTCCGCAGTTAGTTTCTCTCTAGCGTCACCCGATAGATATTTGTTAACGGAAACTAGCAAAATGGGATAAGGCTGTCCGTTCTTCTTCACGTCTAATAAACAAACTTTTTTTACGTGCTTTTGATTAAAATCAAGCTCGTACAAGTTAGGATTGATGTTTTCTCCCGAGGTAGAAACAATCAAATCGTCCATTCTACCCGTCAAGAAAAACTTTCCGTCCTGTTCTAGTGCAAGGTCGTGCGTATAGAACCATTCTCCGTTAGGATAAATTCTTTTGCCATTCTCTACGTAATACTTGCAGAGCGAATTACCTCTAACGAGCAATTCCCCCTCTTCGTTAATTTTGTACTCGATAGAATTGAACGGTTCGCCTATACTACCCGAATTCAAAACTCTACTGTCTTCTGATAGCTCAACCGAAGAAATACCTATCTCCGTCATGCCGTAGCCGTTAGATAGGTGATACCCTATACCGTTGAAAAATCGAAGGACGTCTTTACTTATGCACCCACCGCCCGTTATCATGAAGAATACGCTTTCGCCGAATAACTTATCTCTAACCTCTTTGAAGGCTTTCTTCCTAAAAATTCTAGCAAGCTGTGGACAACCGCCTAGTGCCTCCGATATCTTCAAACCCTTTTGCAATTTGGCATAGGTTTTTTCTCCCCTCTCTTTGACAGTCTTCATCGCCTGTTCAAAAACGGTATTCCAAAATAGCGGTACGGCAAAAATATGTGTAACTTTGTGCCTTCTTATCGTGTTCAAAATACATTGAGAGGACATATCTTTGAGGTATACGAACGTTCTTGAATAAAAAGAGAACCACATGTATAGCGCGGTAAGCCCGAAAATATGATAAAAAGGTAAAAAAGTTAGAAGTTTTAGCTCGCCATCGTAGTGCTTCTTTATCGAAGGGCTCGTTCTTACAATCTTCTCCGTGTTGAGAATTTGGTTAATCATAGCAGGTGCGTCAAAAGCGCAAATTTTGACAGTGCTAGACGTACCCGACGTCATTAATAAAATTTCTTCGCCAAAAACGGTATTCTCATTCTTATTGCCGTCGCTTACGATATCGCTTGCTAAATAAGTCGTCGTATCAAAAATCTCGCCGTCGGATACAACTGCTATTGCTCTCACGCTCGCCATAGCGTCCTCTAGCGTATTTTTATCTAACCTATTATTCAATAACAAGGGACAATGGCCACATTTTAGGATAGCCCAAAAACACTCTATCCAATCTAAATTGTTCTGCATATACAAGCCAACAACCGAGCCTTTTTGTACATCACCTAGCTTTTTTTGTAAAGTATATGCTTTTTTACAAATTTCTTCCTTCGCTTCACCGTAGGTTTTCTTTATAATTCTGTAACCGTCGTTATATTCCCAAAAAGTGTTCTCGCGTTCGGAAAACAACAACTCAAATAGCGCAAAAAACGATTGTTCTCCACTTCTTAACTCTCTAAATTTGTACTCAACGTATTCGTTGACCGTCTTATACTGCGCGATATTCTTTAATCTCATGAATATTCCTTACGGCGTATGTATTTTTTTTGCGAACTTAAACGCTATTTTTTTGCACAAAACTCTTTTTAAAAATTATAACAATTCTCGACAAAAAATGCAATAGATTAATAAGTAAAACATATTATTTAATAAAGTATGCAAACTTAATCGCCCAATAGCCGATATAATTTTGCCAATTTCCCTCCAATTTTACCCAATTAAATCACGTTGTATTTGACTTTTTGTATAGTCGATAAATTGAATTTTAGTAAAAAAACGCCATTTTTTTGATGGCGTTTTTATGTGATTTTGTAGTATTTTTACTACCAATATGCAACTTATGCAGTCATTTTTTTATTCTAAAAATTAATTCTCGCTAGGCACGTAGTTACAATGAATGGATAAATCATATACTTACTGCGCTTTGGTGCCCGCTATATTCCAAAACAAATTCTATCAATTATTGTAAAAGTTTTAATACAATAGACCCGACGTTTTGTGGAAAATAAGTGCCTTCTACGTAAGGTCAAACGAGCGGTGAGCCGAAGCCCACCGCTATTCTTTGTTGTTCAAAGGGTCTGTGCTAAATTGCAGGCTCTTTTATTGTGTTTTATTTTCTTTTTTTTCTGATAACAAGCCAGAAGATTACAAATCCACCGGCAACTACAACCGCGGCTGCGACTGCAATACCTACGATAGCACCCGTGCTAAGTCCGTCGTTGCCGTCGGAAATTTCGGTACCGTCAACGGGAGGTTGCGGAGTGGGCTCGCTAGGATCGGTAGGTTGATTAGGAACGTCAGGCTCCGTGGGATCTTCGGGCTCACCGGGTTGGTCGGGCTCCGTGGGATCTTCAGGTTCACCGGGTTGGTCGGGCTCAGTGGGATCTTCGGGCTCACCGGGTTGGTCGGGATCGCTAGGTTGTTGTGCTCCACATTCAGTACAAACTCCGTCTACGTAGTTATGGTCTACGGGTTCCCTGGTTACAGTACAGTTAGCGCAAGTAGTGTCTTCGCAGTTATCATAAACGTGAGTTAGCGCTTCTCTTACCGCGTTACATTCGTTACAAGCGGTATCTTCGCAGTTGTCGTAAACGTGGCCTGCTACTTCTCTTACTGCGTTACACTCGTTACAAGTAGTATCGCAAGCGTTGTCGTAAACGTGGTTATCTACCGTTCTTACGTATCCGCATTCGCAAGTGGTGTCGCAAGCATTGTCGTAAGTATGATTTGCTTTGGTATCCGTTGCATCACAAGTTGCGTCGGTACATACGTGCCAGTGTCCGTCGGCATCATATTGCCATGCGCCCGTAAAGTCGTGTTCGTGAACGACGGGTAAAGCAACTACGTCGATAGCGTCCATACGAACTTGACCGCTTAGTCTTGCTACCTTGAAAGCATTAACCGCATTGGTAAACTCAACGGTTACTACCTTGCCTTCAACGGTGACTATGTAATTCTCGTCGTCTTCGATAGAATTATCAAGCGCGGTAGCATAAGCATCGGTATTGCAGTTAAAGACTATCTTCGTAATTGCAGGGTGTTCTACCTTAATAGACGTACTCTTATAGAAACGCACGGGGTTGGAGTAGTCGGCAACGGGGCTAGTGCTACTTTCTCTTGCGTTGGTTACGGTAATTCCATTTTGTACCCAAACTTGTATTTCGGTGGTGATTTCCGTTCTGTTGGCTACGTCATCAAACGAAATAGATGCTTTAATGGTTAGATCTTCTTCTTCATCACCGCATTCCGTACAAACTCCGTCTACGTAGTTATGGTCTACGGGTTCTCTCGTTACAGTACAGTTAGCGCAAGTAGTGTCTTCACAATCATCGTATACGTGAGTCAGTGCTTCTCTTGTTACAGTACAGTTAGCGCAAGTCGTGTCTTCGCAGTTATCGTATACGTGAGTCAGCGCTTCTCTTACGTATCCGCATTCGCAAGTGGTATCTTCGCAGTTATCAAATGCGTGCGTTGCTTTATTAAATTCTTGTCCGTCGCAACCGATACATTCTTTCCAGTGGTGCGTGGTGTCGTAAGTCCATTCGCTAGCAGGGTTATGTACGTGAGCAAGACGGTCTTCGATAACGTATCCGCATTCGGTACAAACCTTTGCTTCTTCTTCGGTTGCAGACGGGATATTGGGTGTATGCGTGATAACTTCTTCTACTTCTTCACACCATACGCAAACGTATCCGTGTCCGTCTTCGGCAATATAGCCCCATTCACTTCTATCGTAGTTATGGCTACCCAAATTACCGTATTCGGTGCTACAAATCGAGCAAACTGCTTTATCTTCACAAGTCGCCGAGCCACCGCTATGAGCGACCTTGCTACCTTGTTCAACTTCATTACAAACACTACATTCGTACCAGTGGTGGGTAGCGTCTTTATTAAGAACGGTGTATTGATGTGTTACTGCTCTTACGTATCCGCATACGCAATCAACGTCGCAAGCGTTGTCGAATTGATGCGCGGTTTGGTCTATCTTATAGGTGTCGCAACCGGTACATTTGAACCAGTGGCTATTTTCGTCATAGCCGTATTCTCCGCTAGAAACGTGGTTTACGTGTCCCGTTGCG
>JAZSMH010000024.1:0-13927 GCA_045535785.1 Clostridia bacterium | reverse complement strand
GTCTTATCGTTCTTGTTATTTATTGGCGAGATATCGAAGGCATACGAGATAAGTAAGCTACTTCCTTCGTCGTTTTGTGTACCATCGTTATTAGCTCTTACTACGTTGAATTTACTAATTACCGGGTTCTCGTAATCTAGTACGGTAATCGACTTCGTAGTAGTCGCCGTTCTGCCTCGGCTATCCTTAATAGTAACCTTGAAAGAAACGGTTCCAGCGCTAGTTAGGCTATTAACTGTAAATGAAGAACCGGAGTAGGTTTTACCCCCTCCGGTCGTCGAATAGCTAGATATTTTACTTGAATATGCGCCCGAGGCAGATATCTTGACAGCTAGGCTACTTTTACTCTTAACGAAGCCTCCCATCTTGGTATATTGCTCCGAGTTGTTATCCGTTATGGTTACACTACTTATGGTCGGAACTACGGTAGATGGAACTCGGACCGTAATCGTTACGCTCTTTGTTCCAATCTTCGAAGAGCCATTATAGGTATCACAATAGATAGTTAGCTTACCACTCGTAGCACTTGGAATCTGGCTAGCTAGAGATAGCGGAACCGTCCAAGCTCTTGAAGTACCAAGCCCAGAAGCTATCGTTCCTGAAGTGTTTCCGAACGCATATCGTAATGTATGCGTGAAGGAACTACTAGCCCTCGGCATCGATACGGTAACGCTTGTTCCAAGGTTAATGTCGTTATCATTTACAGTAGGGGTCGTAGCTCTCGGAATGCTCGTTAATGCTTGGCTATAACTTTGCTCCGAGGAGCTAAACTGGCTATGGTTAATCCAAGCGCTTGTAGTTAAAGTCTTAGATCCATCCGAATTATGCGCGATGTTTAGAGTCTTACTAAATAGCACTATTCCGCTAGAAGTAATCTTATCGCTTGATGTTATGCTATCTGAGTAAGTGGTCCCGTTAATCTTGCAATAAATCGTTCCCGTGCCGTAGGTCGTATATCCTGTATTCGTTCGATAGACTCTTACGCTTACTGTTACGCTAGAAGTATTTCCAGCTACGTTACGGCTATTTTGCGTAATCGTTATCTTATACTTGATGTTATCGTTATTGGTAGATAATGCTCCGCTTGTTGCCATAATTAGCCTCCAATCTTCTTAAAGCTTAGGTTTCCATTACTTCTAGGAAAATAAGCGAAATTGCCTAGACGTAGCGATGCTAGAATCTCTACGTCGGTTATGTATAACTTCTGGTTACTAAAATATGCGACTTCGACATCTCCTTCTAAGAATGCTATCCTGTCATTTTCTATTCTTACGGTTAGCTCGTTTCCAGATTCGCCGAGAATAATATTTCCATCCTCAAAACGGATGTAGCTCGTTATTTCTCGATAGGCTCTTTTGTTCTCGATGTCGTTTTCGTTTACGACACTCTCTAGATCTGAGAACTTAAATTCGAATAAGTCGTTAAGCTGCGTATAGACAGTTCCAATAGCTTCGGTTAGTTCATCGTTAATAACGTAATCGGCTAGGACCTCAGAACTAATACTTGTTCCGGTCTGCTCGATTAGTGAACGAAGCTCCTCGACCTCACTAGTTACGGTTGTATTAGTAACGTAGTTACTTTCTATCTTCTCGATTGTCTTAACGATAGTATTATTCTTATTGTCTTTAGAAACCGAAGCATCGGTAAAAGCCGTGAAAGAATAGCCTAGTGTTATCTTGTCGTTATCTGGCTTTAAGAGGTCTATCGTTTGCTTTTCGAGAAGGTAGAAGTCGTCTAGGTTATGAGGAGCGCTTATAATCTGGATTCTATCTCCAAGGGTAAAACTATCTATCGATTTATCCATAAGGGATAAATCTATCGCGGATAGTTCTATCGTTATGCTCTGCTTTATCTTGTCGGCTAGATAAGCAATTCCTCTAGACTTAAGATTAGAAGCAAGAGTAACATCGTCCCAAGTTTCTACTTGATAAATCCATCCGTAGAGGTCTACGGCTTCTTGACTATAGACATAATCTATTCCGTCGTTTACTTCGGATATAGTTAGTCTAGTTTTCTCCCCAGAAGCTTCGTTTTCTATCTCGGCTCCTAAAGGGATTATCGCCGTAGCTATATCGTCCAGTTTATTAGTCCTAGTAAAGTCTAGTAAGTTTTCTCCGAACTCTATAGGCTGGCTACTCATATAGGGACTATCCTTATACCAATCGATTACACGCTCTCCGCTTGTGTTCTCATAGATGAACAAATATCCGCCGAGCGGTTCTATTAGTCTATCGAATAGATTGTCCGAAGTAGTCTCGTATTCTTCGCTAGACCTATTTATGTAGTCGTTCGGATCAGTGACAGTAACAGTTCCTACGACAAACTTCTTATAGTCGTCTACTTGCGCGTTATGGTTAGTAATTAGAAGCCTTAAGAACTCTTCAGGCGTTCCGGTGAAATTAAACGGACGCTGGATAGAATCAAGTAAAAAGCTTAGTTCTCCTTCGCAAGTGAAAGTCTTGTCTTTGTAAAAGCCAATAACCTCGTTTATTACGCGACCTCTGAAGATAAGAACGTCTCTTTTGTAGACCGTGATAATGCTTTTTAGCTTCGCGATTTTATCGTAGTACGGATGAGTACTATATATCGTGAAAGTAAATGAGCCAGACTTATTTAATTCCTTCGTTACGATGCCCTTCGTAATTACATAGTCGCTAAGGGTGCTATCGTATATTAAAGTCTCGTCGCAAAAAACTTTATACACTAGATCACCGCCTCTCTATATGTAAAAACGACGGAGCCAGTTCCGCTAATTGTTACTACGGTTGCTCCGCTTCGAAGGTTAAGATTCGATAGCTTATACGTTCCTGTCTCAAGGCTTGCGCTAGATGAACCAAATTCTAGATTTACTACTCCATCTACGGTTAATGTAGGAGTAACAGTCTTTCTACCCGTGTTATTAAGAACTACATCGACCTTCGTTTCAGAAGCGGTAATCGTTCTATTTACTTCGCTAATAGAGTAGCGATAAGGCTCTAAGTCGGCGGATATTTCTATCGTTCCATAAGCCTTGTCGTTAGTCGTTTTTGTAACTACAATCTCGCCTATTAGATAATGGTCTAGGTCGTCTGGTTCGATAATTTTAAGCTCGTTTCCATGAAGAAGATTAACTATGCTATTAATTAACTCTTCTCGCTCTTCTTGGCTACCTTCAGTAACAAGGAAAGTAAAAGACGCTTCGCGATTCTCGTATTTCATCTCGCCGGTTAACGTCCTTGATAAATTTATGTCTCCGTCTCGTCCATCTACTTGAACCTTAACTATCTTAGGAGAAGGAGGACTAATATTCTTGGCATTTAATATTAGTTTCCAATCTTCGTAAGTATGGTAGTCTCCAAATTTAACGCCTCGCATATCAAATCCTCCTCTCGCGTAAGCTATAGTTATTTCCAAGTTGCTCGTCTATCTGATTAATTGTCTCGCCAACTAGAACGCCAGTATCTAAGACGATAGTCGACTTAAGAGCTTTCATGGTATCTATCATCTCGTCCATTTTGGATGCTAGATTCTGATTGTTACCAGATTGGTTAGCATCTTGGAACTCGCTCATCTTGGATGCAATCTTATTAATCCATCCAGTTTCTTTTTCTAGTGGAAGTACCGCCTCAGCTCCGGAACCTTCTAGGAGACCAACTTGTCCCTTCTTCAAAATTCCGCCTCGATAAAGTCGAGGAAGACTTAACGTGCTTACTCTTCCTACGCTTACACCGGGTAGTTCGTTAATTAAACCAATCGCGCCGTTAATGATTCCGATACCTGAGTTTATGGTGTTTTCAATCGAGCTAATGACTCCGTTAATTCCTGAACGAACGGAACTACTAATCGCATTTGCTATATTCGTTCCGATATTGGAGAAGGTAGTCTTGATTCGATTCCATAGTCCACTAAAGAACGAGCCCCAATTCGAGAAGACGTTCTTAATCGCGTTCCATGCTGAGGAGAAGGTATTAGAGAACCATGATCTAACAGAACTAAAGACATTCTTTATTCCGGACCAGACATTAGAGAAGTAACTTTTCCAAGTATTTACAATTCCCTTAATAGAGTTCCAAGCATCTCGCCAGTTTCCAGTAAGGACATTTTTTACAACTGAAAAAATACCCCGTATGGTATCCCAAATCGCGCGGAAATAGCCGGTTGCAGCATTCCAGACTAGCTTAATAGCTGCCCATGCAGAACTAAACATTCCAGAAAAGAAAGTTTTTACAACTGAGAAAATTTGCTTAATGTTATTCCAAATAGTTCCAAAGTAGGATACCGCTACGGACCAGACAAGCTTAATAAACTCCCAAGCTGAGGAAAAGTAAGCGCCTAGAACGTCCTTCACAATAGAGAAGGTTAGACTAATGCTGTCAAAAATAGCCATAAAGTACGGGGATACTAAGTCCCAGATTACCTTAATTAGCTCCCATCCTTCTTGGAAGGCACCTATAACACTGTCTATCATTGGTCGCGTTATCTCGACGATTAAATTCCAAATTTCTTGAATCTTCTCCCATAGACTAATAAAAAAGCCTTTCAAGGACTCAATCGCTGGCGATATCCACTCTAAGAAACTCAAAAAAGCGCCCTTAATTATTTCCCAAAGATTTATCCAGAATTCTCGGAATGCGTCGCAATTATTCCAAAGGTAAATAAAAACCGCTACGAGAGCGGTTATAGCCGTTATAAGAATTCCTATAGGGTTTGCGTTCATTACCATATTTAACGCCGTCTGAGCTATGGTAGCGCCTTGATTAGCTAGCGTAAACGCCTTAATCGCGCTTACGACGCCCTGAATTGTAGTAACTACATTCCAAGCGATAAACCCTGCTGCTATTCCCGTAATTGTTGCTAGAATAAAGTCTCCGTTATTTACGATTAGAGATACGAAGCTACTAACCGCGCTAACGATATTAGTAAGCGTCTCTCTAATTTGTGGACCGTTATCTCTTACGTATCCGATAGCTTCTTCGACTACTGGCTTTAACTCTTCGCCTATAGGGTCTATAAGCCCCGTTTCTAGCTCTCTTTTAAGTCCTTGGATAGATGAGCCTAAGTCGTCGTATTTAATCGCGTTAATGTCTTCTAGCGCGTCTGAAGTTGAGGATATCGCGCCTTCGGTATCTAGAAGAGCATAGACAGCTTCTTCTCCAAGGTCTTCCCACATGGTTCCCATGATTTGTTGTCCTAGAGTATAGCGCTCCTGCTCATCTTCTACTCCTTGTAAGGCTTGAACTATTAGACTAGTTGCTTCCTGAGCAGAAGTACCGCCCTCAGCAAACTTCGCGGATACTTCATCCGCATTAAGCCCTAGAGCGGTTAAAGCATCGTAGGCGGTTCCATCCGTCATACGAATGTTATATTCCTTGATAGCATCGCCTAATTTATCTACGGACCATGTACCAGACTCAGCTCCGTTTACTAACATGTTAAACATGTCCTCGGCAGAATATCCGGCATCTTGGAATTGAACCGCATATTCGTTTACTACATCCATCAAGTCGCCGTTCTGGTTTAAGCCGTTCTGCGCTCCTTGAGCTATCAGCGTATATGCTTCGTCTGCGGTTATTCCGAATTGATCCATGAGTGAATTTACCGCGCGGATAGATTCGTTTACTTCAAATCCGAACGTATCTCTCATAAGAAGAGCATTCGCGGTAACGTCTTCTAATTCTTGTCCGGTTAAATTCGTTTGTTGTCTAACCGTAGCCATTGAAGAAGCTACATCGTCCATACTCTCGCCAAGGTTCGCGTTATATAGATTAATAACGCTATCTTCTAGGCTCTCCATCTCTTCGGTAGTAGCGCCTGTCTGAGCTTGTAAACTATTAAATGCTTGGTCGAATTCTATCGACAAGTTTGTCGCGTAGGTTCCAACGGCAGCCGCAGCTCCAGCTAAGACTCCAGCGCCTTTACCAAGTGCTTCGAACGCCTCGGATGCTTTACCTTTGAACTCTTCTAGCTCTTCGTTAGCTTTTTCTAGACTTTCTTTATATTCCTTCGTATGCTTTTCCGCGCTATCGGTTCCGTCTGCTAGGTTCTTAATAGACTTGTTCGTAGCTTCAACGTCTGTTTTCATGTTATCTAGAACGCCTTCGGTCTTGATAATTTCGCGTTGTAAGGCGCGAACTTGCTCTTCTGCGACTTCTCCGCGTTCAAATTGTGCGATAACTTGTCTTTCTGCTTCTCGGAGTATATCGAGCTTATTTGTCGTCTCGGCGATGTTCTGAGTTAAGACTTCTTGCTTCTGAGAAAGTAAATCGATATTTGTTGGGTCGAATTTTAGTCCTCTTTGAATCTCGTAAAGCTCACTTTGTAAGGCTCTACTTTTCTTCTCAGTATTTTCTAGAGCTTTCCCAAGCTTAGTAGTATCTCCGCCAATTTCTACGACGATTCCTTTAATCTTTTTATTAGCCATTTTTACCCTCCTCTCCGAAGTTTTCTCTTAGTGTTTTACGGTCTGGCTTCGTCTGCTCCATACGGTAAGCATTAGCTAAATATTCTCGACCTTTCTCGGTCTGATTTAGTTCATATATGAAGCCGTCGCGCCTATAGCGTAAATAGAGAAGATAGTCAAGATTTTCGACTTCGAGCATGTTTAGCCCGGTATATCTAGAGACTAGGTTCTCGTAGAATGTTTCTATTTCGTAAGTGGTCCCCTCACTATCTGAAGTAGGATAGTAGGGGAGCGCTAGTTTTTTGAGTTAGTAATCGAAGTTAAAAATTCCCCGTATGCATTGAAGAAAATAAGAATATCTTCTATATCGAAGAAAGTTTCTAAGTATTCGGCGGTAATCTTAATTCCAGTTTTATTAAAGCTCATTACTCTCGCGCATACGCGGTATAAGTCGTTAATAGCTTCGTTATCGGCTCCGTCGTCTTCGGAGACCTTCTCGTTAATCGCGATAAATTCGTTAAGAATAGCCTTCGTCGGAGTACCAACTAGAAGAGTAGTATTCTTTGTATCATTAAGTTTAATTGTTAGGTATTCTTTCTTTACCTTCGTAAAATCCAATGTCTTAGACATGTTTTATCCTCCTATAGTGAAGAAGCGGAGGACCTTATATAAGAATCCTCCGCGTTAAACTATCAGCCTGCTACGATAGTGTTATCTTCCTCGATATACTTGATAAGAGTTCCTTCGCTATCTTGTGCTAGGCACTTGAATTCCGCATCGATTACGGTCTCAGCATCCTTAGCGAATGCTAGCGAGAATCCAGCTTCGTTCTTTCCGACAATTACTACCCAGATATCTCCGTCGATAGGGTCTTCATGATGGAAGCAGATTACATATTTTGCACCAGTAGCATTTGAGATACCTCCAATCTTGATAGTACGAAGCTTCTTCGTCGCATCTTCAGTAACGCGCCCTGTATCGCATAACTTCTGGAGCGTATTACTATCGAATGTTAGAATTCCACTCTTAAGAAGCGCCGTCTCATCGGTAATAATTGTCTTAACGACGAAGCCCAAATCGTCCTTTGCTTCATAAAAAGTTGGTGTATATTCTAGTGTCGCTCCGCCCTTAATGTATCCTAGGCGGTTTTCCTCAGTGCAAATAGTACTAGTTTCCGGAACAGTATCTGTATATGGAATTAGATACAGATGTCCAGATCCTAAAGTGATTCTTTTAGACATATTCTTGTCCTCCTTTGCTAAAATAAGTAAAGTCATATACAACTTGATAAAGTTGCTCTTCTTGTATGAAGAATCGAGGCATCTTTGTATATTCGATGCTTCTTCTATCTAGTTCATCCTCGATAGATTTCTCCGCTTTTTTGTCTGGAGAGTATTCGTAAACTTCGATAGTAATATCATGTTGTGTAAGTAAATTAATTGTGTCTGCCCCTCTTCGGTCTAGCGAATCGGAATATATCGCGTAGGTCGAATTAGGAGGGGATAGGAAACGGGACTCCCTAAATGGAAGCCCCGTAGCTTTCAAAATATCAGTTACCATTTTTTAATATCTCCTCGATTTTCTCTTCGAAGTCCGCTAATATCGGTTCGCTAGCCTTAGAAACAAAATGAGTTCCTTCGACATATCCTCCGTCTCTGGTCGCGTGCCCATCTTCGAGCAAATGGGTTAGGCGATAATCCGCGCCCTTAACGTACCAGCTATATGTAACACTTCGATAAGTCTCGCTTGATTTTGTCGCGGTAATACTATCTCGATAGTGCTTCTTTCTTTTTCCGACCGGTGCCGTTCGCTTCGTTTCTTTTACAAGTTCCTTCGCATGAAGCAAAGCCTCGTTCTTTATCGCCTCAGTAACAGAAGTAGAATACATCGTTAGTTCTTTGCTAATCGCATTTCCTAGCGCATCTATTGATATATTAGCCATAAGACGCACCTAGAAGTTTTATCGTTTTATGCTGCTCGAAGTAGTCGTCGTAGTCTGTAATATTGTAGGTCCTGTCTCGATATACTATCCGATATAAACCGCGCCTAGAATCGATATCTTCTAGCTCCTTAAAGTATCTTATTTCGAATACTCTATTAGACTTAGATTGATTAGCTCCGGCGTTAAGATATTCAGAACCGCTAGTTTTATTAATCCTAGCGTGAAGGGAATATAGGTCTTCCCATTGTTCTGTTTCTTCGTTTATTTTCTGGATAGTAATAGGCTTATCAAATACCATAGACTACACCTCCTCAGAAGCACGACTTAATTCTAGGCGAAGCTGTAAACTCATATCGTCGACTAGTCTTCGGACATTTCCAGAAGTCTTTTCTATCATGCCTCGATTCTCGTAGATGTCGCTTATAAAAATAAGCGCAAGTTCCTTAATTCGAGGGTCGTCTTCTGGGTAATTTTCTCCGATGGAACCTCTAAGGTAATAGTCGGCGGTCTGTATCGACCGCTCGACATTTTTTCTTACCATGTTATCGGCGACATCATAGCCAAGATAAGCTAGAACTTCCTCAATCGTAGGCATGATATTTCACCTCCTTACTAGCTTATCCAGCTACTTCGGTAATAGTGATATAGCCGTTTACGATAGAATCAGCATCCTTAACTCGATAGTCGTCCCTTACGATAGCGCGAAGCACTGTCATATTCTGAGCAAATGCGTTAAATCCGCCGATAGAAGCGACATCAGAAGCCTTAATGCTCATATGCTGGCGGTCGTACTTTCTTACATAGTCGTAAAGGTTTCCTACGATGAACGGAATCTTGTTCTCGGTAGTAGCAAAAACCTTATTAGGTAGAACCTTAATAGGAAGTACGTTAGTTCCGCATCGTAGCTGGAGCTGCGCCGGGTTAGTTGGGTCCGGATTAAGAAGATAACGACCGTTCTCGTCCTTCAAAGTATCGAGGTAGTTAAGACCATCGTCGTTAGTATAAATCTTCGCCCCGTTCTTATAAGCCTGTCCAAGCGTAACATTAAGAGCCTTCTTAATACCGTCTAGATCCTTTAAGTCGACCTGAGTTTTCTCAGCAATCTTCGCTAGTACCTTCTTGTTAGTAGTAGCTACGTTAGCCTTTCCAAGCCATTCAGTAACAATATTAAGAATGTTAGCGTCTGAGTCGTTAACTAGGTCGTTAGATACAGGCATAAATCCGGCTCTATCCTGAATAGTGTAAGGAAGACGCTCGAACTTTGGAGCCTCAATCTCGTTAGTAATTTCTCCGTTCTCGTCAATATCTACGAATGTATCGACCTCGGTCTTCTTCTGGAAAGTACGAGAACCCTTGTTTGTTGTAACAGGAACTACATCGATATCAGTTTCTAGAGCATAATCTACGTCCTTGTAGTGCTCGATTCTAGTAGAAACGTCCTCCGGTACAGTATAACCGCCGTCTTCGTCTACTCCTTCGACAAGTCCCTTCTTAATAAATGTACGTACCGCCTTAGCAAAGTTAGCTGCTTCATCTAGATTCTTTTCTAGCTTGCTAGTTTCTTCGAACTCTTCCTTGCTTGGAGTATTAATAGACTTCTCCATCTCGAAAAGGCGCTTCTCAGCCTCATACTCAGCCTTATAAGACTCGATTTCGTCTAGGATCTCGTTAGCCTTGTTTACATCCTTATTCTCGCCCTCCATGTAAGACTTTGCTTCGCTTGTCTTTTCCTGAATCTTTGACATGATTTCTCTCATTTTCTTGTTCATGTTATTCTTCCTCCTTGTTTTTTTGTGCAAAAATAAAAGACTCAAGAGTTTTAATCCGAAGATTTGTCTCTAAGTCTTTGTTTTCGTGATTTTCTATTTCTGGAGTTTTCTCTTCTTTCTCAAGAGGAATACCCCCGTAATGTTTTGTTGTCCCGGCTCGGGGTTGTGCTCCCACCGCGACAAACGATACTTCGTAGGCTTCTTTAACTCCATCTAAAGTGAAGTAACAAGTTGCTCGCGTACCGTCCTTTTTCTCGTACTCTTTGCCCCAGAAATGGTTACAATAGTTTTTTACATTGTCCACTCCACAAATGGAACAAACAGCCCTTTTTGCTCGGCATCCCGTAGAAACTTCCTTCTTGATTCCGGCTTTAATGTCTGCGATTAGGTCCGCGTTACTAGCTGTCTTTACCATGTAGCACTTTGCAACTAGGCTCGCGAATGGTTCTCCAGCGCCCGTAGTCTTGCCATCTAAGTATTTAAGCTCCGTATCGTAGACTCTAGCGACCTGATTATCAGCTCTTCTAAAATGGTCCTTTATGACGGTTTTACCGGCATATAGTTTCTCCATATCCTTTAGAGCGCGAAGATTAAAAGGTTCATAGTTTCTATCGTCTAGTTCGTTGTCGCACATCGTCATTTTGAAGCTGAATACTTCGTCGGACTTTAGCGGAACTAGAGTAAACTTATTAATCTTCTTTAGCTCTTCGTCGGTTACGTCTTGTACAGAAACATTTGCCGATTTAACTATCAATCCTTCATGGTCTAGCTTGTCTACATTTGATAAATCGTTAGGCATATTAACCCTCCTTTCATATGTTTTTATTGAGATCCGCTAGGCGGTTTCCTCACTTTGTTCTTCCTCGTCTTCTTGAGGAGTTTCTTCGTCCTCGGACTCTTCTTCAGAAGGCGCTTCTTCTGGAGAAGCTTCATCCTCTATTGGCTCTTCGGAAATCTCGTAATCTTCTTCGTTTCCTAGAAGGCTTCTCGCGGTAGCCTCATCGTATCCAATCGTAACGGTAATAAGCGCGAGAGCTTGGTCGTAGGTAATTTTTCCAGAGCGGATAGACTCGATTATGTTTATAATCTCCGCCGGGTCTGTTTCTACGTTTTCTTCTTCTATCTCCGAAGTCTCTTCCTCGTTATCTAAGTTAGTGTACTGGCTTCCCGTGTATTGGACTGGAATACTTGCTCCGTTTCCAAGTAAGCTATCTCCGCCTTCCTTAGCTTCTAGGTCTAACTTCGCTCTAGCTTCGTTAGGTGTATACAGGAAGGAGTTAACCGCCGTAGCTAGTGAGTTAATCTTCGATGCGAAGTCGGCTCTTAAGATTACGTCGATATTGAACTTAAAATGTAGTCCAGATTCTATTTCCTCCGCCGTTAGAAGCTTGTAGGTAAGCTCTTCTTCGTATTGCTTTATGATGTAAAGCAAAGTATCGATATAAAAGCTTAGTTGCTGCGCTTCAGCACTTGCATAACTCGACTTCGTATAGTCGCCAATCTGATATGGTTTAATTCCGAAGGCGCTAGCAATTTGTAAGGCGGTATATTGTTTTACTTCTATAAACTGGTTATCGGCTAGCTTTACATTCAATGGATCTAGCTTAAAGCCTAGAGGAATCGGAATAATATTCTCGACTCCTTTATCTTTAAGGTCGCCTCTTGCATAGGACTCAATATTCTTAATTAGTGTCTCTACGTTTGCGTCGGATAAAGAGCCCGTATAGTTAAGGACCGCCTTCGCTGTAAAGCCAGACTCATACATCTTGTTAACCATGTTTTGCGCCTTAAAATTTCCGCCTATCGTGCTTGCTAGTTGTTCTTGTACAGAGATTCCAACTAAGCCGTCTAGGGTATTTGAGGCGTTGAGATGCAAGATTTCCTCAGAACCAAATTTATAGAGCTTTCCGCCCTTCGAATATAGATAAAAAATGTCTGGTACTTCGCTTAAGATGCAAGCGTCGTCATACCAGACTTCTACTTCGTTGCTCGGTAATATCCATAGATTTGTTTTCTTTCCAGCTCCTTGTATCCAAGCGAACGCCTTACCATAATGGTTCCTGTTATATTCCATAGTCGACCAGAATACCGTGCTAGTCATGTACGGGTTCGGTCTATCGTGTAATACAGAATATAAAGGATGATTTCTCGCATTAGTAACGCCGTTTCTATCGTTATATTGCAACAATTTAAGAGGCAATTTACCAATAGCTTCGCTTAAAACCTTAAGGCAGGCGAAGTAAGTAGCCTCGGATAAATTATCGACCTTAGTATCTGATAGCCCAAGAAAGTCTAGAAGGTTATTCATTTCTATAGTTGTTCTATCAGACTTGTTAAATAGGACGTTTATAGCCGTCTTTAATCGTTTATATAGGTTCAAATTCTCCCCTCCTTCGTTTTATTTTTTCCAACCCATAGCTTCTAGGTATTTATCTAGCTCGCTTTCTACATCGACCTTAAACTCGATTCGGTTTTTGAGCATTACCGCGTGTGCATCTATGCAAGCATCGACCGGATCTATTCGTTTGAATCTTTGTCCCGGCTTCTTGTCGACCTTAATCTCATCAAAAGAATTTCGAACTATCGAAGCATTAATAAAGCTCCATGATAGGAGCTCATTATTTTTGTTATATTCTAGATTCTCCGACTTAACTAGTAACTGTATATCGACCGTAGCATCGTTTAGGCTCTTACAAGACTGAACGACAATTATTACCGGGCATCCAAGAGCTTCTAGGTCGGACAAGATTCCGTCCGCATTGTGAGGGTCGATTCCAATTCCTAAGAATTTCAGGTCGTATTCTTCTTTTAACCTCGATAAATGGGAGACTATGAATTTGTAATCATTCTTATAATCTCCGGTTCCGCCGGTCACGGTTATTAGTTCCATAGACTCCCATAAATCGTAGGGTGCTAGGTCGGTCTCGATATGCTCTTCGAGCCGTCCTCTTGGCATAAATGAGTGAGAATAAAAATAGTATTTGTCGTTCTCTTCAGGGAACTCTAGAGCGATTGTCGTTAGGTCGCCTCCGCTGGATAAGTCTAAGCCTACATAGCATTCGCGCCCTCGAAAATCTTCTAGGGTTCTATCTGAACCGCATTTTTGCCATTTCTCAGAGTTAATAAATTGGTCGTCGGTGTTCTCTACCCACATGTTTAGCGACTTCGTTAAGAAGTCTCGAAGGTCTGCGCCTCCCATATCTCTAGCGGTCTGAGCATCCGCCTTTAATATCTCGTATCTTTCTTTGTCTAGGCACAAGAAAGGATTAGCTTTAATCCAATTGTCCGGGTCCCAGATATCATCCCCGGGATCTAGACAGTAAATGTCGACAAAAAAATCCTCTGCGGATGATGCTCCGCGAAGGATTTTTATACAGTAATCGTCCATCTCCTTACAAAAAGAGTTAAGCTTATCGCCCCTCGTTGTAATCATGGATACTAATGTCTCGTCTAGTGCCCTAGTACCGTTATATAGTGCCTTATAAATCTTGTTGTCCTTATGCTGGTGAAGCTCATCTATCGAACTAAATATCGAGCGAAATCCATCGTCTAGACCAGCTTCTTTAGAAAGCGCCTCGATAGTGCATCGAGAATTAAGTGCCTCTATCGTAGATTTATAATCTTTTACAGAGAAGTACTCGCCTAGGTCTGGGTCGATATTGATAAACTTACTCATCTCTTCCCATGCTAGGCGAGCTTGCCTCTTCTTTGTCGCTACGGTGAAAAGCTTACCGTAAGAATAACCTCCGAACCCGGCTATATATGTTCCCATAATTCCATTCTCGAAGGTTTTTCCGTTCTGCCTTGCCATACATTTGTACCTACGGCGAAAACGGC